>NZ_JBVKCG010000003.1:0-259529 GCF_055634995.1 Streptomyces sp. NPDC111744 | reverse complement strand
GTGGGAAAAAGGGAACAAGAAAAGCAACGAGCGAAAAAAAGGCAGAGGCGCGCCCCCAAACCCCCCCCCCCCCGCGCCCCGAATCCCTGGGCCTCTACCGCCCCCGACCGCCCTTGGGCATCCGCATGCCCTTCGGCATGGGCCCCTTCGGCAGCGGCATGTTGGACATCAGGTCACCCATCGCCCGAAGCCGGTCGTTGGTGGTCGTCACCTGCGGACCGGTCAGCACGCGCGGGAACTTCAGCATCGTGGTGCGCAGCTTCTTCAGCTCGACCTGGCCCTCACCCGTGCCCACGATCACATCGTGCACCGGCACGTCGGCCACGATCCGGGCCATCTTCCTCTTCTCGGCGGCCAGCAGGGTCTTCGCCCGGTTCGGGTTGCCCTCGGCGACCAGGACGATGCCGGCCTTGCCGACGGCCCGGTGCACCACGTCCTGGCTGCGGTTCATCGCCACCGCCGGTGTCGTCGTCCAGCCCCGCCCGACGTTGTCCAGGACGGCGGCCGCGGCGCCCGGCTGGCCCTCCATCTGGCCGAAGGCCGCCCGCTCGGCCCGCCGGCCGAAGACGATCGCCGTCGCGAGGAAGGCGAGCAGCAGGCCCAGGATGCCCGCATAGACCGGATGCCCGATCAGGAAGCCGATCACGAGGAAGACAGCAAGGGTGCCGAGACCGACACCCGCGAGTACAAGGCCGATCGTCTTGTCGGCCTTGCGGGTCATCTTGTACGTCAGGACGATCTGCTTCAGTCGCCCGGCATTCGCAGCGTCCGCTGCGGGTTCCTTCCTCGCCATGCCCCGAAGTCTACGTGGCCCCGGGAGTGCCGACGACGGCAGTGCCCGGAGAAGGGCCGCAGGGGACCGTCAGGAGCGGCCGGCGGCCTGCTCGAGGAACCGCTGCGCCTCGACCCGGTCCTTGGCGCGACGGCGGTCTTCCAGCACGGAGGTCCAGGCGTTCTGGCGGGCGGTGCGCTGGCCGCCGCTCATCAGGAGGGACTCGACGGCGCGCAGCGCGTCGGTGAAGGACGGGATCGCGGTGGCGCGAACGGGCGCGGCCTGCATGGTGGAGGTCCCCCTCGAAGTGGGTGTACATGCTGTGATACCAGGGTCACTGATTGGTGTTACCAGGGCGTGACCGACCGGTCAAACACCAATGAAACCTTGATACGCGGGCTCCGCACGCTGACGCGGTCCTGACGGGTGTCCTCATCAGCGAGGACGGTCAGGACCGCGTCCATTCGGTCATTACTGACCGGTAGCAGCTTGTGCGCGAATTCACACGCTCGGAGCCGTGGGGGAGCGGACGGGGAGTCAGACCGCCTGTGCGGCGACGAACGCACCCCGCTTCTCGATGGCCATCCGGTACAGCCGCCCGGCCCGGTAGGAGGAGCGGACCAGTGGCCCGGACATCACACCGGAGAAGCCGATCTGCTCGGCCTCCTCCTTCAGCTCCACGAACTCGTGCGGCTTGACCCAGCGCTCCACGGGGTGGTGCCGCACGCTCGGGCGCAGGTACTGCGTGATGGTGACCAGCTCGCAGCCCGCCTCGTGCAGCTGGCGCAGCGCGTCGCCGACCTCCTCGCGGGTCTCGCCCATGCCGAGGATGAGGTTGGACTTGGTGACCAGGCCGAAGTCACGGGCCTCGGTGATGACCTTCAGCGAGCGCTCGTAGCGGAAGCCGGGACGGATCCGCTTGAAGATCCGGGGCACCGTCTCGACGTTGTGCGCGAACACCTCGGGGCGGGACTCGAAGACCTCGCGCAGCAGCTCCGGGACGGCGTTGAAGTCCGGGGCGAGCAGCTCGACCTTGGTACGGCCGGCCTCGCGCTCCGCCGTCTGCGCGTGGATCTGGCGCACGGTCTCGGCGTACAGCCAGGCGCCGCCGTCCTCCAGGTCGTCGCGTGCGACGCCGGTGATGGTGGCGTAGTTCAGGTCCATGGTGACCACGGACTCACCCACGCGGCGCGGCTCGTCGCGGTCCAGCGCCTCGGGCTTGCCGGTGTCGATCTGGCAGAAGTCACAGCGCCGGGTGCACTGGTCGCCGCCGATGAGGAAGGTCGCCTCGCGGTCCTCCCAGCACTCGTAGATGTTCGGGCAGCCGGCTTCCTGGCAGACCGTGTGCAGGCCCTCGCTCTTCACGAGGTTCTGCATCTTCGTGTACTCGGGGCCCATTTTCGCCCGGGTCTTGATCCACTCGGGCTTGCGCTCGATGGGGGTCTGGGCGTTCCGGACCTCCAGGCGCAGCATCTTGCGTCCGTCGGGTGAGACTGCGGACACGTCGGCTCCCTGTAACTTCGATTCCTCGGCGTACACCAGGGTACGCCCGTGATTGCTGGGCCTTTCCTGAGAGGCCAACCCCTCAGCCGCAGGCCGCATTCCTTCGGTCAGGCGGAGGCCTTCTCGATCTCCCGCGGCCTGAGCTCCGCGTTCTCCAGGACGTCCGTCAGGTGCCGCTCGACCACCGGCAGCACCTCCTCGATCGTCACGTCCCTGCCGAGCTCGCCGGCGAGGGAGGCGACACCCGCGTCCCGGATGCCGCACGGGATGATCCGGTCGAACCACTTGTTGTCGGGGTTCACGTTGAGCGCGAAGCCGTGCATGGTGACGCCCTTGGCCACCCGGATGCCGATCGCGGCGATCTTCCGGTCCTCGCGGCGCTGCCCGGCGTTGGAGGGCGCGTACTCCGGGCCGTTCAGCCGCGGGTCGAACTCCTCGTCCTGCAGCCGGGGGTCGAAGTCCAGGGAAAGCCCGCCCAACGCCGGCCGCTGCTCGACCGGGTCACCGAGCACCCACACCCCGCTGCGCCCCTCGACCCGGGTGGTCTCCAGGCCGAACTCGGCGCAGACCCGGATCAGCGCCTCCTCCAGGCGCCGTACGTGCGCGACCACGTCCACCGGACGCGGGAGCTTCTGGATCGGGTAGCCCACCAGCTGACCCGGGCCGTGCCAGGTGATCTTGCCGCCGCGGTCCACGTCGATGACCGGGGTGCCGTCCAGCGGCCGCTCGTTGTCCGCGGTGCGGCGGCCCGCCGTGTACACCGGGGGGTGTTCGAGCAGCAGCACCGTGTCGGGCACCTCGTCCGCGAACCGCGCCGCGTGCACCCGGCGCTGCTCGTCCCACGCCTCCTGGTACTCGACGGCGTCCGCGCCGAACCCCACGCGGACGAACCGCAACTCACTCACGGCAAGCGCCTCCCTCAGGCGATGGGTGTGTCAGGCACATAACGCGCCCAAGCCACTGTACGTCGGCCCGTCGCGCGTCAGCTCTGGGGTCAATCCTCACACGATCGGATGAATGAGCGGCGAAGAGTGCGATCACCTGCTCACTCTCCGCTACATTCGCGCCGTCCATGAGTGCCAAAAGGGCAGCTCACCGGCAATCCGGGCACAAGCGCCGAGCTGAGCCCGAAGGCAGGAGACCGCACCGCAGATGACGGACCGACCCGCGCAGCGCACCCCCAACCGCCAGCTCGCCGCGCTCATCGCAGAAGCGGGGTTCTCCAACGCGGGTCTGGCCCGTCGCGTCGACCAACTCGGTCTCGAACACGGGCTGGATCTCAGATACGACAAGACCTCGGTCACCCGGTGGCTGCGCGGCCAGCAGCCCCGGGGCACCACCCCCGCCCTGATCGCCGAGGTCTTCACCCGGCGCCTCGGCCGCCGGCTCACCGCCCAGGACCTGGGCCTGGACGCCTGCGCCCCGGTGTACGCCGGGCTGGAGTTCGCGGCCACCCCCGAGGAGGCGGTCGACATCGTCAGCGGGCTGTGGCGCAAGGACTCCGGCAGCCACGCCGAACTCCGCAAGATCGCGTTCACCCCGGCCGGGCTCGTGGTGCCCAGCCGGGACTGGCTGATCGGCCGCGCCGACGACAGGGTGGCCCGCGGTGAGACGGCAACGCCGGCGGTCCGGGTGCCGGCGCAGATCCGGCCCGCCGCACCCAAGCCGCCGGCCCTCCCGGGACGCTCGCGCGGGCAGGCCGAACGCGGGCCCGGCCAGCGGGTCACCGGCGGGGACATCGCCGCCCTCCGCTCGGTCGGCGAGCTGTTCCGCTCCCTCGACGACCAGTACGGCGGCGGGCACGCCCGGCAGGCCCTGGTGCGCTATCTGGAGCACGAGTGCGAGCCGATGCTGCGCGGCACGTACGGCGAGCAGACCGGCCGCAAGCTGTTCGGCGCGGCCGCGGACCTGACCCGGCTCGCGGGCTGGACGTCGTACGACATCGCCGCGCACGGTCTCGCCCAGCGCTACTTCGTCCAGTCCCTCCGCCTCGCCCAGGCGGCCGGGGACCGCTCGTACGGCTCCTACGTCCTCGTCACCATGAGCCGCCAGGCCGTCTACCTCGGCCACGGCCGGGAGGCCGTACAGCTGGCCCGCGTGGCCCAGCAGGGCGTGGGCACCAGCGCCCCGCCGATCGTCCAGGCACTCCTGCACGCGGCCGAGGCCCGCGCCCACGGCGTCCTCGGCGAGGTGCGGGCGTGCACCGGCGCGCTGGTCCGGGCCGAACGCGCCCTGGAGGCGGCCCGGCCCGGCGACGAGGTCCCGCACTGGGCACGCTTCTTCGACGAGGCGCAGCTCGCCGACGAGCTCGGCCACTGCCACCGGGATCTCCAGCAGTTCCGGGCGTCCGCGCAGCACGCGGAGCGCTCGCTGCAACTCCGTGCGCCCTCCTATGCGCGCAGCCGCCTCTTCTGCCGCGTCGTCCTCGCCACGGCCCGCCTGGGCCTCGGCGAACTCGACCAGGCGTGCGCGCTCGGGGCGGAGGCGGCGGGCGCCGCCGCGGAGATGCGCTCGGTACGGGCGATCGAGTACGTCAGGGACTTCGAACGCCGACTGGAGCCGTACAAGGACGCGGCACCGGTGAGGAGCTACCGCGACAAGGTCGCCGCGCTGAGCTGACCACCGCGCCTCTGAGGACCGGTCGGGTCGGGGCCGGCCTGGCACCGGTCTGCCGGTCCCTGGGGCTCTTGTCGGCCGCGGCGGTGATCGGCCACGACGGCGTTGTCCGGCGGTGCCGGGGCGGCCGGTGCTACTCGCCGTGGCCGGTTCCGGTTTGCCGCCGGGTGCGGCCGTCGTGGCTGGTCGCGCCCGCGCGGCGGAGCCGCATGTCGAATACGGCCCCGCGCCCCGGGGGGCGTCTTTACGCTGCCCGGCGTTGCATGGTCTCCGCGCTGTGCATCGATCCTGATACGCCCAGGTCCGTCAGGATCGCCGCCGTTGCCCGGTGGGCCGAGTGCAGCGCTCCCTGGACCGTGCTGGTGTCCCGGTGGTCGCCGCAGACGTAGAGGCCTGCCAGGAGGCGGACCGGGCGGCGGAGGTCGTGCGGGGGGCGCATCGCCGGGATCGCCTCCGGGGTGTGGTGGACGGCCAGGGTCTCCCAGCGGTGCGTCGACGTGCCGTAGAGCCGGGCCAGGTGCATACGGACCGCCGTGTCGATGTCGGAGGGCGGGGCGCCGAGGACCGTCGAGGAGATCAGCGCACGGCCCTGCGGGGCCCGGCTCGGGTCGATGTTGCTGACGACCGAGGTGTGGGAGACGGGGCCGCCCCGGTCGGCGTCGAGGAGGAGCGACGTGCCCGTGGTGAGCGCCGCCGGTTCGTCCGTCGTGTGGTGGACCACCGTCACCTGGTGGAAGTCCGGGACGCGCAGGCCGGGCAGCAGCTCGGCGGCGGCCCGCGCGTCCGTCGCCAGCAGCACCGCCCGGCAGTGGATCTCGCCGTGTTCGGCCGTCGTCACCGACGTCGTCGAGACCGAGGTGACCCGTACGCCCGTGTGTACCGTGCCGGGCGGGAGGGCGCGGGCGAGGAGTTCCGGGAGGACCTCGGCGCCTCCCTCCGGCACGCACAGCCGGCCGCTCGCGAAGGAGCGCAGGGCGAGGTCCGCGCAGCGGCTGGACGTCGTCAGCTCCGGGTCGCAGAGCAGGGCCGCGAGCAGCGGGCGCAGGAAGCCGTCGATCGTCCGGGCGGGCACCCCGCGCTCCGCGAGGGCGTCCGCGGCCGGGAGTTCGGGGCGGGCGAGGATGCGTTCCACCGGTGTGGTGGCGATCCGGCCCAGCGCCGCGCCGAGCCGCGCCTGGTCGACCGCGCCGCCCATCGGCGCGGTCGCCCGTGCCGGTGACACGGCCGAGCCGCCCCTGGGGGCGCTTGCCAGGGCGCGCACCGCATGCAGTGCGCCCCTCGCGCTCCCGCCGCCCGCCGGAGCGCCCGCCCGGTGCCTGCGCCCGTCGCGATGCAGCAGTACGCCGGGCGCGAACCGGCGCAGAACCAGGGCGTCCAGTCCCGGTGCCAGCCGTAGCTCCGGGTAGGACGTGGACAGGAGCTGTCCTATCCGGTCCAGCCGGAAGCCGTCGACCTTCTCGGTCGACATACGCCCGCCGGCGTAAGGGGCGGCCTCCAGGACCGCGGTCGTTACTCCTGCGCTGTTCAGCCGATGAGCCGCGGAGAGTCCGGCGATACCGGCTCCCACGATGACGACGTCCGCCTGGTACGCGGGCTCATGCACGAGGCCCCTCCTCGATTGCGCGTCCGGTGGAGACGTGATGCCCCCAACCAGCTCCGGGGATACCCGAGTTCGGGTCGAGGTTAGGGCGGTGACCGGTCAAGGGCAGTCGCGCATGGACAGAGCACGGTCGCACACCGGTCGCATACGGTCACATGTGTTGTCAGGCCGCGCGAATCGCGTCCTCGATGCCCGGGAACGCGAAGGTGAACCCCGACTCCAGCAGCCGCTTCGGCACCACGCGTTGACTGCCCAGCACGTCCCCGGCCATCTCGCCGAGCGCCAGCCGCAGCGCCGCGGAGGGGACCGGGAAGAGAGCCGGACGGCGCAGCACCCGGGCCATCGCCGCGGTGATCTCACGGTTCGTCAGGGGGTGGGGCGCGGTGAGGTTGAAGGGGCCCGCCAGACCTTCGGCGTCCATCAGGAACCTGATCGCGGCCACCTCGTCGTGCAGCGCGATGTACGACCAGTATTGGTGCCCGTCGCCCAGCGGGCCACCCAGGCCCGCCTTGAAGAGCGGGAACAGCCGGGCCCAGGCCCCGCCCCCGCGGGCGACCACCAGGCCTGTGCGGACGAACACCGTCCGTACACCCGCCTCCCGCGCCGGAGCCGCCGCCTCCTCCCACTCCACGCACAGCGACGGCAGGAAGCCGTCCCCGGGCGGCGCGTCCTCGTCGACGACCCGGTCGCCCGTGTCGCCGTAGAAGCCAATCGCGCTGCCGCTCACGAACACCCGCGGCGGCTCCTCCAGGGCGGCCACGGCCTTCGCGAGCGCGGCCGTGCCGAGGACCCGGCTGTCCCGGATCTCCCGCTTGTAGGCGGCCGTCCAGCGCCGGTCGCCGATCCCGGCCCCGGCGAGGTTCACCACCGCGTCGCACCCGGCCAGCCCGGCCGTGTCGACGTACTGCCCGCCTGGGTCCCAGCAGACCTCGTCGGTGCCGTGGGCCGCGCGCCGCACCAGGCGCACCACCTCGTGCCCGTCCGCCCGCAGGGAGCGCACCAGGGCGTTGCCGATCAGACCGGACGCGCCGGCCACCGCGATACGAGAGCGTTCCATGGTTCCCAGCATGCCGGGCCCGGCACCCGAAAACCCGTCGGCCCCGGGTGTCGCCCGACTTAGGGTGACCCCATGCCGGAACCGTACATACGCACCGCCCTGCCCGACGACGACGAGGAGCTCTGCGCCCTCGACCGCGCCACCTGGTCGTATCTGCACGCCGTGCTGCCCGAGCCGCAGCCGCCGTACGACCCCTTCTTCAGTGAGCGCCACGCCCCCGAGGACACCCTGGTCGCCGAGCTGGACCGGCGCATCGTCGGCTACATCCGTCTCGGCTTCGGCCACAAGATCGCCTCCAACGCGCACGTCCGGCAGATCCAGGGCCTCGCGGTCGCCGAGGAGGCCCGCGGCCACGGGGTCGCCCGCGCGCTGCTGCGGGCGGTGATGGAGGAGGCCCGCCGTCGTGGCGCCCGCCGGATCCGGCTGGGCGTCCTCGCGCACAACGCCCCGGCGCGCAGGCTCTACGAGTCGGAGGGCTTCGCCGTCGAGGGCGTGCTGCCGGGGGAGTTCCTCCTGGACGGCCAGTACGTCGACGACGTCATCATGGGCCGGGCGCTGTGACCGTCAGGACGTGATCAGCTCGCCGGTGTCGACCGACGACGTGGCGCTCGCCCCGCGCGTGGCGTCCGAGGCCACCTCGTCGGCCGTCAGGACGTACCCCGTCTCGTTGTCCGACGTGGACCGGGCGAACACCACGCCGTACACCTCGCCGCCGGTGGTCAGCAGCGGGCCGCCGGAGTTGCCGGGGCGGACAGTCGAGCGGATCGAGTAGATCTCCCGGGTCACGGTGGCGTCGTTGTAGATGTTCTGGCCGGTGGCCGGCACCTTGTTCGCCACCGTGGCCGCCTGCAGGTTCAGGTCGCCGTCCTGGGGATAGCCGGCCACCACCGCCGAGTCGCCGCGCGACGCACCGGTGTCGAACCTCAGCACCGGCGCCCGCAGCTGCGGCACATACAGCACCGCCACGTCCCGGTCCGGGTCGAAGAGCACCACCCGCGCCTCGTACGACGTCCCGACCCCGCCGATCCGCACGCTCGGGTCGGTGATGCCGGCCACCACGTGGGCGTTGGTCATCACATGCTCCGGCGCGTACACGAACCCGCTGCCCTCGCGGCCCTGGGAGCCCGAGACACCCTCGATCTTGACCGTGCTGCGCTTGGCCGCGTTCGTGGCGGCCGCCGTGACGCTGTCGCCGGTCGGCCTGGCGACCTGCGCCGTCGACTCGTTCTCGAACGGGTTGAAGACCTGCGGGAAACCGGCCTCCGTGAGCGCCGAGGTGGCCCGCGAGAACCAGGTCGGAGTGGTGTCCGGCATGGTGTCCTGGACCGCGCCGAGCAGCTTCGAGTCCCGTATCGCCGTCGTCACCGCGGGCGACGAGGACGCGCCGAGCACGCTCGCCGCCACCCAGGCCACGATCAGCACCGCCACCGAGTTGGCCGCCGCCCCGCCGACCCCGTCCGCCACCCGGAGCGGCCCCTGGTCCAGCTCACGGCGCAGCCGAAGCGCCAGCCGCCCCGCCAGCTCGTGCCCGAGCACCGCGGGCACCAGCACCGCCAGCACCGCGACCACCGTCGCCGTCGCCGTGCCGCGCGTGACCAGTTCCATCACCCACGGCAGCACCCACACGCCGATGACCGCGCCGCCCACGAACCCGGCCAGCGAGACACAGCCGGCCACCAGCCCGCGCCGGTAACCGGACGCCGCGTAGACGAGGACCACCAGTACGAGCACCAGGTCGAGCAGGTCCACGAAGCCGCCTTTCTCTCGGTGCCCTTAATACGGTCCGGACAGGTCCGGTGATCAGTCGACGCGCGCGAGAACCCCGGGAACCCGCCACGCGTGTGTGTACCCCCTGAAACGCCTCGGACCGGGACCTTGGTTCCACCAGGTGGCACAGCACACATCGCGGGCGGAGTGGATCAACCCGAGAGTGGGTGCCATGCGTGTCTTCCCCAGAGCAGGGCGGCGCACCGGAATCACCGTCCTGACGCTGCTCGGCTGCCTGCCCGGCTTCGCCGCCGTCCTCGCGCTGGTGCTGTGCGTCCAGGGCGCCGACCGCCCCGTCGCGATCCACCTCGCCGCGCCCGCGCCCGCCAGCCCCGCCACCCGCTACCGGGCGCCCCGGCCGCGTATCGTGCCGCGCTCGGTCTGGCTGGACGCCACCGTCCGCCGCACCCAGCCGCCGCCGCGTTACGACGACAAGGTCGTCGCCGTCTTCGTGCACCACACCGATTCGCCCAACGGCTACGACTGCGCCGCGGTGCCCGAGATCATCCGCCGCCTCTACACCGGCCAGACCGGCGACCGTGCGTGGGACGACATCGGCTACAACTTCCTCGTCGACCGCTGCGGCACCATCTACGAGGGCCGCGCGGGCGGCGCCGAACGGGCGGTCACCGGCGCCCACACCCAGGGCTTCAACCACCGCACCGCCGGTATCGCCGCCCTCGGCACCTTCACCGCCGGGGTCCATGTGCCGCGCGCCATGACCGACTCGATCGCCGCCCTCGCCGCCTGGAAGCTCGGCCTGGCCGACGTCGACCCACGCGCCAGGACGCGCCTGGTCTCCAGCAACGGGCTCAGCCGCTTCCGGGAAGGCACCGTCGTCACCCTGCCCGCCGTGGCCGGCCACCAGGACGGCTACCGGACCAACTGCCCCGGCGCCGCCCTCACCGCCCGCCTCCCCGAGATCAGGGAGGCGGCGGCCCGGCTGCAGGGCAGGGTGCCGGCGGGAGCGGCCACCGCGACCCCGACGGGACCGCCCACGGTGACCCCGGCGAGCACACCCGCGGCGACCCCGGTGCGAACGCCCCTGAGAACACCGGTGGAAACACCCCTGAGGACGCCCGTGAAGGCGTCCACAGGAACGCCATAGGTGGCACGCAGGCAGCTCAGATCCCCGCGTCCTAACGTCGTGGACAACACAAGCCGACTGGAGGCGGGGATCATGAACAGCAGTCGTACCGAAGCCCGCGAGGACACCAAGGGGACCACGGAGAAGGACGGTTGGGCCAGGTCCGCACGCGGCCCCTGGGCCGTGGTCTGCGCGGTCGCGACGGTCGTCCTCGGGCCGGCCGCGGTCACCGCGTCCGCCCTCGACCAGGCCAACGCGGCGCCCATGCACCACGCGGTCAAGGCCGAGCAGACCCAGGCGTACATCCCGTCGGACGTGACCCGGCGCCGCACCGCCTAGCACTCACTCCTTGAAGCGCTCCCAGAGTCTGGGGAACCGCTCCGCGAGCGCCCGCTCGTCCTCGAAGTCGACCGGGGTGCCCTCCGGTTCGGAGGGCGCGGGGGCGATGCCCAGGTCCGGGGCCACGGTCCCGGTGAGCTGCTCGTACGCCTCGTCCGCCGCGTACCCGAGCTCCTCGCCGTCGCCGTCGATCTCCTCGTCGAAGTCGCCCAGCGACTCAGCCAGTCCGTCCGGGTCGTGCAGGGCGCCCTCGAAGACCTCCCGGCCCTGGCCGATCAGCCAGCACCGGAAGAAGTCGAACGCGTCGTCGCTGGCCCCGTCGAGCAGCACCCACGCGGCACCCCACAGGTCCCAGCGGTAGGCGCGGTTGTAGCGGGCCTCGAAGTGACGGGCGAAGTCCAGCACCATGTCCGGGTCCAGCTGGAGCAGCCGTTCCACGAGCAGATCCGCCTGGTCCTCGGGGTCGCCCTCGGCGGCCTCGCGGGTGGCGTCGATCAGCTCCCAGAACTCCGTCTCGTCCATCACGGGTCAAGCATCGTGCCTGGGCGCCGGGGGCGCACGCGGAGTGGTGCGGATTGTTATCCACCGTCACCCGCCGGTGGGTACAGCCCCGCCAGGCGCCGTGCGTCCGCCGCGAAGCGCGCCCTCAGCCCCGGCGGCGCGAGCACCTCGGCCTCCGGCCCGAGCGCGGTCAGCTGACCGTGCGCGACCTCCTCGCTCTCCACCGGCAGAGTCACCGTCACCCACCCCCGCGCGTCCGGGGTACCGGCGCCCGCGAGCGCCTGCCGCGCGGCCACCGGATCGACGGCGTACGACAGCCTGCGCACGCCGACCGCCGACAGCCGCACCACCACCTCGGCGTGCAGGATCGACCGCGCGAACTGCTCCGCCCGCCGGTCCCAGAACCCCGGCAGGTCGAACTCCTCGTCCCGATGGAACCGCTCGTCGCCGGCCTCGACCGAGAGGAACCGGTCGATCCGGTACACCCGGTAGGAGTCGGTCTCCGCGACCCGCGCGCACAGATACCAGACGCCGGCCTTCAACACGAGCCCGTACGGCTCCAGCTCCCGCCGTACCTCCGACTCCCGGCCCCGGTAGTACGCGACGACCCGCCGGTCGTCCCACACCGCGTCGGCGACGGCCGGCAGCAGCGCGGGCGTCCCGGGCTCGGCGAACCAGTTGGGCGCGTCCAGATGGAACCGCTGGGCCGCGGTCCGGGACGCGTCACGCAGCGAGGGCATCAACGCGGCGGACACCTTCAGCCGGGCGGCACTGGCGGCGTCCTCCAGTCCCATCTCCCGCAACGCCACCGGCACCCCGCTCAGAAACAGCGCCTCGGCCTCACTCCGCCCCAGCCCCGTCAGCGCCGTCCGATACCCCCCGACCAGCCGGTACCCGCCCCCGCGCCCCCGGTCCGCGTACACCGGCACCCCCGCCTCCGACAGGGCCTGCGCGTCCCGCATCACGGTCCGCTCGGACACCTCCAGCTCGGCGGCCAGTTCACCGGCGGTCATGGCGGACCGGGACTGGAGCAGAAGCACCATTCTGATCAGACGGGCGGCGCGCATGCCTTCATGATGCCGGGGCCCACCGACAGGGAAGGGGTACGGCGGCCGCCGTACCCCTTCAACCTCACCGGACCTCGGTGCCTACAGCCCGTACTTCTCCCGGGCTTCCTTCACCGACGTCGCCTTCACCTCGCCGCGCCTGGCCAGCTGGGCCAGGGCCGCGACGACGACCGACTCCGCGTCGACACCGAAGTGGCGGCGGGCCGCGTCCCGGGTGTCGGAGAGGCCGAAGCCGTCGGCGCCCAGGGAGGAGTAGTCCTGCTCGACCCACTGCGCGATCTGGTCCGGGACCTGACGCATGTAGTCGGAGACGGCCAGCACGGGGCCCTCGGCACCCTGCAGCGCCTGACGGACGTACGGCACCCGCTCCTCGCCACGCAGGAGCGCGGCGTCCGCCTCCATGGCGTCACGGCGCAGCTCCGTCCAGGAGGTGGCGGACCAGACGTCGGCCGCCACACCCCACTCCTCGGCGAGCAACCGCTGCGCCTTCAGCGCCCAGTGGATCGCCGTACCGGAGCCGAGCAGCTGGATGCGCGGGGCGTTCGCCACCACCGAGAGCCCGGCCGACTCCGCCGTGTTGAAGCGGTACAGGCCCTTGACGATGCCCTCGTCGATGCCGAGACCGGCCGGCTTCGCGGGCTGCGGGAGCGGCTCGTTGTAGACGGTCAGGTAGTAGAAGACGTTCGGGTCCTCGCCCGGGGCCGGCTCGCCGTACATACGGCGCAGACCGTCCTTGACGATCGTCGCGATCTCGTAGGCGAAGGCCGGGTCGTACGACAGGGCGGCCGGGTTGGTCGCGGCGATCACCGGGGAGTGGCCGTCGGCGTGCTGGAGGCCCTCGCCCGTCAGGGTCGTACGGCCGGCGGTCGCGCCGACCAGGAAGCCGCGGCCGAGCTGGTCGCCGAGCTGCCACATCTGGTCGGCCGTGCGCTGCCAGCCGAACATGGAGTAGAAGATGTAGAACGGGATCATCGCCTCGCCGTGCGTCGCGTACGCGGTCGACGCGGCGATGAAGTCGGCCATCGAACCGGCCTCGGTGATCCCCTCGTTGAGGATCTGGCCGTTCTCGGCCTCCTTGTAGTACATCAGCTGGTCGCGGTCGACCGGCTCGTACGTCTGCCCCTTGGGCGAGTAGATGCCCAGCGAGGGGAAGAGGCTCTCCATACCGAAGGTGCGCGCCTCGTCCGGGACGATCGGCACCCAGCGCTTACCCGTCTCCTTGTCGCGGACCAGGTCCTTGACGAGCCGGACGAAGGCCATCGTCGTCGCCACGTTCTGCGAACCGGAGCCCTTGTCGAAGGAGGCGAACGCCTTGTCGGCGGGGGCCGGCAGCGGGGCCAGGGCGTGCGTACGGCGGGCCGGGGCCGGGCCGCCGAGGGCCGCCCGGCGCTCCTGGAGGTAGCGCACCTCGGGGGAGTCGGCGCCGGGGTGGCCGTAGGGCACCTTCCCGTCGACGAAGTCGCTGTCCTTGATGGGCAGTTCGAGCAGATCACGCATCGTCTTGAACTCGTCCACCGTCAGCTTCTTCATCTGGTGGTTGGCGTTCTTCGACGCGAAGCCGTCGCCGAGGGTGTGGCCCTTGACGGTCTGGGCGAGGATCACGGTCGGCGCGCCCTTGTGGTCCAGGGCCGCCTTGTAGGCCGCGTAGACCTTGCGGGCCTCGTGACCACCGCGCGAGAGGTGGAAGCACTCGATGATCTTGTCGTCGCCGATCAGCTTCGCCATCTCGGCGAGCGCCGGGTCCTTGCCGAAGAAGTCGGCGCGGATGTAGGCGGCGTCGCGGGTCTGGTACGTCTGCACCTGCGCGTCCGGTACCTCACGCAGCCGCCGTACCAGCGCACCGGTGGTGTCGAGCGCGAACAGCTCGTCCCACGCCGTGCCCCACAGCGACTTGACGACGTTCCAGCCGGCGCCGCGGAACTGGGCCTCCAGCTCCTGCACGATCTTGAAGTTGGCGCGCACCGGGCCGTCGAGGCGCTGCAGGTTGCAGTTGATGACGAAGGTGAGGTTGTCCAGACCCTCACGTGAGGCCAGTGCGAGGGCGGCCGTCGACTCCGGCTCGTCCATCTCGCCGTCACCGAGGAACGCCCAGACATGCGAGGACGAGACGTCCTTGATGCCGCGCGCCGTCAGATAGCGGTTGAAACGGGCCTGGTAGATCGCCGACAGGGGGCCGAGGCCCATGCTCACCGTCGGGAACTCCCACAGCCAGGGGAGGCGGCGGGGGTGCGGGTACGACGGGAGGCCGTTGCCGCCGGCCTCCTGGCGGAAGTTGTCGAGGTGCGCCTCGGTCAGCCGGCCGTCGAGGAAGGCGCGGGCGTAGATGCCGGGGGAGGCGTGGCCCTGGATGTACAGCTGGTCACCCGACCCGTCCGCCTCCTTGCCCTTGAAGAAGTGGTTGAAGCCGGTCTCGTAGAGCCAGGCCGCGGAGGCGAAGGTGGCGATGTGGCCGCCTACGCCGTGTTTGCTGCCCCGGGTGACCATCGCGGCCGCGTTCCAGCGGTTCCACGCGGTGATTCTCCGCTCCATCTCCTCGTCGCCGGGGACGGCCGTCTCGGCGGCGGTGGGGATGGTGTTGACGTAGTCCGTCTCGAGAAGCTTCGGCAGCGCGATGCCGCCCGCCTCGGCGCGCTCCAGCGTGCGGCGCATCAGGTATGCGGCGCGGTGCGGCCCGGCCTCCCTGGCCACGGCGTCCACCGAGGCCTGCCATTCGGCGGTCTCCTCCGGATCCCGGTCCGGGAGCTGGTCGAGCGCGCTCGGCTGGATGGCGTTGGGGTCGGTCATGTCGCCGCCTTCCTCAGTCGAAGGGGGTTCCCTCATCGGTAAGGGTTCGGGGGTGCCCTTGGTCTTTGGCAGGACAGGGCAGCGGACTTCGGTGGAAGTCCGTCGGTGACTGTAACTCTCTGATCGATGATCGATCAAAGGGTTGAGGGGCAAAACTTCTCGATTCCGAGAAAGTCGGCACGCGGTGCCTCCGGCGGTGGCACCGGGTGACGTGAGTTGACCGGCGTTTGCGCAGGTGAGGCGGTGTTTGAGCGCAGGTGCGCTCTTGTGCGGGGGAGGGGGCCGGAGGCAGTGCTCGCCGCAATCTCCCGACAGCTCACGGCCTCGGCGCGCACCCCAGCACATGGGCCTTCACGATGTCCGCGATCCTCGGGTCGCGGCGCTGGAACGCGGCCACCAGTTCCTGGTGCTCCTCGGCATACGACTGCTGGACCGTCCCCAGCCAGCGGATCGACAGCGCCGTGAAGACCTCGATGCCCAGGCCCTCCCAGGTGTGCAGCAGCACCGAGTTGCCGGCCGCCCGGACCAGCTCGCGGTGGAAGCCGACCGTGTGGCGGACCTGCGCCGTGCCGTCGGTGTTCCGGTCGGCCTCGTAGAGCGCGGCGACATGCGGTTCGAGCGCCGAGCAGTCACCCGCCAGCCTCTCCGCCGCCAGCTCCGCCGCGATCGCCTCCAGGCCGGCCCGCACCGGGTAGCTCTCCTCAAGGTCGGCCGCCGTCAGGTTCCGTACCCGCACGCCCTTGTTCGGCGCCGACTCGATCAGCCGCAGCGACTCCAGCTCCCGCAACGCCTCCCGCACCGGCGTCTGGCTGACCTGCAGCTCGGTGGCGATCCGCCGCTCCACGATCCGCTCGCCCGGCTTCCAGCGCCCGCTGACGATTCCCTCCACGATGTGCTCGCGGATCTGTTCGCGCAGCGAGTGGACGACGGGCGCGGTCATGGGAGCTCCTTAAGGGCGTTTGACGCTTAGACAATAAGCCCGGACTGCCTTTCAGGAAGGGCGCACGGGGGCGCTTTCATGCAGGTGAGACGAGACTTACACGCTTCCCGGCCGTGTGGACCCGGGTGAGACGACGGTGCCCCGTCCGGAGCAGCTCCGGACGGGGCACCGTAGAACCCTCAGGGGATCAGAGGCCGAGCTCGACCTCGAACTCGCCCGCCTCCAGGATCGCCTTGACGGCCGTCAGGTAGCGGGCCGCGTCGGCGCCGTCCACCAGGCGGTGGTCGTAGGACAGGGTCAGGTACGTCATGTCGCGGACGCCGATGACCGTGCCCTCCTCCGTCTCGATGACGGCCGGACGCTTGACCGTGGCACCGATGCCGAGGATCGCGACCTGGTTCGGCGGCACGATGATCGTGTCGAACAGCGCGCCGCGCGAACCGGTGTTGGAGATGGTGAAGGTCGCGCCGGACAGCTCGTCCGGGGTGATCCTGTTGGCGCGGACCTTGCCGGCCAGGTCGGCCGTGGCCTTGGAGATACCGGCGATGTTGAGGTCACCGGCGCCCTTGATGACCGGGGTCATCAGGCCCTTCTCGGAGTCCACCGCGATACCGATGTTCTCGGTGTCGAAGTAGGTGATGGTGCCCTCGGCCTCGTTGATCCGGGCGTTGATGACCGGGTGGGCCTTCAGCGCCTGGGCGGCGGCCTTGACGAAGAACGGCATCGGGGAGAGCTTGACGCCCTCGCGGGCCGCGAACGCGTCCTTGGCCTGGGCGCGCAGGCGCATCAGGCGGGTCACGTCGACCTCGACGACCGAGGACAGCTGGGCCTGCTCGTGCAGCGCCTTGACCATGTTGTCGCCGATGACCTTGCGGATGCGGGGCATCTTGACGGTCTGGCCACGGAGCGGGGAGACCTCGAGCTTCGGGGCCTTCTTCGCACCGGCGGCCGGAGCGGCGGCGGCCGCGGGGGCCGGGGCAGCGGCGGCGGCCTTCGCGGCCTCGGCGGCGGCGACGACATCCTGCTTGCGGATACGACCGCCGACGCCGGTGCCCTTGACGGAGGCCAGGTCGACACCGTTCCCGGCGGCGAGCTTGCGCACCAGCGGGGTGACGTAGGCGCCCTCGTCGACCGGAGCGGCCGGAGCCGGAGCCGCGGCCGGGGTGACCGGGGCCGGAGCCGTCGGCGCGGGGGCCGGGGCGGCCGGGGCGGGAGCGGCGGCGGCCGGGGCGGGAGCGGCGGCCGGGGTGACCGGGGCCGGAGCCGTCGGCGCGGGAGCCGGAGCAGCCGGGGCGGGAGCCGGAGCCGGAGCAGCGGGGGCCGGGGCAGCGGCGGCGGGAGCCGGAGCGGGCGCGGCCGGAGCCGGGGCGGCCCCCGGGGCGCCGATGACGGCGAGCTTGGCGCCGACCTCGGCGGTCTCGTCCTCGCCGACCACGATCTCAAGAAGCACACCGGCGACCGGCGCGGGGATCTCGGTGTCGACCTTGTCGGTGGAGACCTCGAGCAGCGGCTCGTCCTCCGCGACCTCCTCGCCGACCGACTTCAGCCAGCGGGTGACGGTGCCCTCGGTGACGGACTCACCGAGCGCGGGCAGGACCACGTCCGTGCCGGAGGCGCCACCGGCCGGAGCGGCGGGGGCCTCGGCGGCGGGAGCCGGGGCGGGGGCGGCGGGGGCCTCGGCCACCGGGGCCGGGGCCGGGGCGGGTGCAGCGGCCGGAGCCGGCTCGGCGGCCGGGGCCGGGGCGGCCGGGGCGGGCGCGCCGGTGCCGTCGTCGATGATCGCCAGCTCGGCGCCCACCTCGACGGTCTCGTCCTCGGCGACCTTGATCGAGGCCAGCACGCCCGAGGCGGGGGCCGGGATCTCGGTGTCGACCTTGTCGGTCGACACCTCGAGCAGCGGCTCATCGGCCTCGACGCGCTCACCCTCGGCCTTCAGCCAGCGGGTGACGGTGCCCTCGGTGACGCTCTCGCCGAGCGCCGGAAGGGTTACGGAAACCGCCATGGTTTCGGTTGCTCCTTACGAATTGCGGAAGTCTGAGTCGTCGCGTGTGCCGACCGAGGGTCAGTCGTGCGAGTGAAGCGGCTTGCCGGCCAGGGCCAGGTGGGCCTCGCCCATCGCCTCGTTCTGCGTCGGGTGGGCGTGGATGAGCTGGGCGACCTCGGCGGGCAGCGCCTCCCAGTTGTAGATCAGCTGGGCCTCGCCGACCTGCTCGCCCATGCGGTCGCCGACCATGTGGACGCCGACCACGGCACCGTCCTTCACCTGGACGAGCTTGATCTCGCCCGCGGTGTTGAGGATCTTGCTCTTGCCGTTGCCCGCCAGGTTGTACTTCAGGGCGACGACCTTGTCCGCACCGTAGATCTCCTTGGCCTTGGCCTCGGTGATACCCACGGAGGCGACCTCCGGGTGGCAGTACGTGACCCGGGGGACACCGTCGTAGTCGATCGGAACGGTCTTCAGACCGGCCAGGCGCTCCGCCACCAGGATGCCCTCGGCGAAGCCGACGTGCGCGAGCTGGAGCGTCGGGACCAGGTCGCCGACGGCGGAGATGGTCGGGACGTTCGTCCGCATGTACTCGTCGACCAGGACGTAACCGCGGTCCATGGCGACGCCCTGCTCCTCGTAGCCGAGGCCGGCGGAGACCGGGCCGCGGCCGACGGCGACGAGCAGGACCTCGGCCTCGAACTCCTTGCCGTCGGCGAGGGTGACCTTGACGCCGTCGGCGGTGTACTCGGCCTTCGAGAAGAAGGTGCCCAGGTTGAACTTGATGCCGCGCTTGCGGAACGCGCGCTCAAGAAGCTTGGAGGAGTTCTCGTCCTCGACCGGGACGAGGTGCTTGAGGCCCTCGATGACGGTGACGTCTGCACCGAAGGACTTCCAGGCGGAGGCGAACTCTACGCCGATGACCCCGCCGCCCAGGATGATCGCGGACTTGGGCACGCGGTCCAGGACGAGGGCGTGGTCGGAGGAGATGATGCGGTTGCCGTCGATCTCCAGGCCGGGCAGCGACTTCGGCACGGAGCCGGTCGCGAGGAGCACGTGCCGGCCCTGGACGCGCTGGCCGTTCACGTCGACGGAGGTCGGGGAGGAGAGACGCCCCGTGCCCTCGATGTACGTCACCTTGCGGGAGGCGATCAGACCCTGCAGGCCCTTGTACAGGCCGGCGATGACACCGTCCTTGTACTTGTGGACGGCCGGCACGTCGATGCCCTCGAAGGTGGCCTTGACACCGAACTGCTCGCTCTCGCGGGCCTGGTCGGCGATCTCGCCCGCGTGCAGCAGGGCCTTGGTGGGGATGCAACCCCGGTGCAGGCAGGTACCGCCGACCTTGTCCTTCTCGATCAGGGCGACGTCCAGGCCCAGCTGCGCCCCGCGCAGGGCCGCGGCGTAACCGCCACTGCCACCGCCGAGGATCACTAGGTCGAAAACGGTGCTGGCGTCGTTCGCCACGTCACGTCCTCCATGCATGTGCGCCGTACGCCGGTCAACGGTGACCGGGCGGCGGCTGGTGTCCGGCCGCTCTTCTTCGGCCCTGTGGTGGGGCCCTGTCCTGCCGAGCCCCATCTTCGCACTTGTCGGAGGTGAACGAGACGCCGGGCCGGGGTGTGAGACACCACACGCAGCGCCCCGGCCTGTCAGGCGACGGGACCCCGCGCTACCCGCACACGAGGTCCCGTCGACACCGTCAGCCCAGGTCACCCTCGGCAGTCAGTTCCGCAAGCCGCACCAGCGTCCGTACCGCGGACCCCGTCCCGCCCTTCGGCGTGTATCCGAACGGGCCGCCCTCGTTGAACGCCGGCCCCGCGATGTCCAGGTGCGCCCAGGTGATGCCCTCGCCCACGAACTCGCGCAGGAAGAGCCCGGCGACCAGTCCGCCGCCCATCCGCTCGCCCATGTTCGCGATGTCCGCCGTGGGCGAGTCCATCCCCTTGCGCAGGTGCTCCGGCAGCGGCATCGGCCAGGCCGGCTCGCCGACCTCCTCGGCCGCTTCGTGGATGGACGTACGGAACGCGTCGTCGTTGGCCATGATCCCGAACGTCCGGCTGCCCAGCGCCAGCATCATCGCCCCGGTCAGCGTCGCCACGTCGACGATCGCGTCCGGCTTCTCCGCCGACGCCGCCCACAGCGCGTCGGCAAGGACCAGCCGGCCCTCCGCGTCCGTGTTGAGGACCTCGACCGTCTTGCCGCTGTACATGCGCAGCACGTCACCCGGGCGCACGGCGGAGCCGGACGGCATGTTCTCGGCGAGCGCCAGCCACCCGGTCACATTGACCTTGAGGCCGAGCCGTGCCGCCGAGACGACGGCCGCGAAGACCGCCGCCGCCCCGCTCATGTCGCACTTCATCGTCTCGTTGTGGCCGGCCGGCTTGAGCGAGATACCGCCCGAGTCGTAGGTGATGCCCTTGCCGACGAAGGCGAGGTGCTTGTCCGCCTTGGGGCTCGTGTACGACAGCTTCACCAGCCGCGGCGGCGCCGCGGAGCCGCCGCCGACGCCGAGGATGCCGCCGTAGCCGTCCTTGGCGAGTGCCTTGTCGTCCAGGATCTGGATCTTGAGGCCGTGCTCCTTGGCCGCGCCCTGCGCGAT
This sequence comes from Streptomyces sp. NPDC111744, assembly GCF_055634995.1. Classification (NCBI taxonomy): domain Bacteria; kingdom Bacillati; phylum Actinomycetota; class Actinomycetes; order Kitasatosporales; family Streptomycetaceae; genus Streptomyces; species Streptomyces sp. NPDC111744. The sequence goes on along the minus strand of NZ_JBVKCG010000003.1, from coordinate 238,910 downwards.
GGCGGCGAACGTGGCCGGGGTGAGGTCGTTCGGCGGGGTGTTGACCAGGTCGCGGGCGCGGTTGAGCTCCTCGGAGACCGCGGTGGCGCGGGCGAGGGCCGCCTTGTGGGCCGCGTCCCGCGGCTTGCCGCCGAGCAGCACGCCTTCGGCGAGCGGCGCCTTGCCGTTCTTCGCCTTCCCGTTGCCGCCGTTGTCCTTGTAGACGTCGAAGGAGTACGCGCCCAGCAGCACGCCTTCGGCGATCGCGCCGACGGCGGCCGCGTCCTCGACAGGCAGCGCGAAGGCCGCCTTCTTCGCCCCGTTCAGCGTGCGGGCCGCGACACCGGCCGCCCGGCGCAGCGCCTCGGCGTCGTAGCCGGCGCCGGCGTCGGGCTGGGCGCCCAGGCCGGCCGCGATGACGAGCGGGGACTTGAAGCCTGCCGGGGCGGGCAGCTTCGTCAGTTCGCCCTCGGCACCCGAGGAACCGAGGGTCTCCAGGACGTCGGCGAGCTTGCCGTCGTAGGCCTTGTCCACGGCCTCGGCGCCCGGGGCGACGACCGGGCCCTTGGCGCCCTTGGCGACACCGATCACGATCGCGTCGGCCCGGAGGCCGGGCGCCGCTGAGGTGCTGAGAGTGAGAGCAGTCACGGTGGTGGGATCTCGCTTCCGATGTTGAGTTGCTGTGGCCGAGTGGGTGGGTCGACCGGGCCCGGGAAGCGACCCTAGGCAGTGGCCTGGGGGCGTTTTGCCACCGGGGCCTTCACCCTGTCGGCGAACACCCGGGACGAGCCTACGCGTGTGTATGCGTTCGCTCATTCCTGCGGGTGTTCACCCGGGGGTGGCGCCGTGGCCACTTCCCGCCTCTCTCACCTTCTCAACCGAGGCCCCCGCACGGGGCTTTGGTGTACCGCGCGCTACCCGGCGTGGGAGATCATCGATGGGGTACCCTGCCGCACGCCTAGGAGCCCGCCCGGTGAAACACCGCACCACCGCACCCCTGCTCGTCCCGCTGGCCCTGCTCGCCGGCTGCACCCGGTCCGCGGACGACGCCGGACGCTGGCAGCCGAAACCCGGAGTCACCTGGCAGTGGCAACTGAGCGGCCGGGTGGACACGTCCGTGTGGGCGTCGGTGTACGACATCGACGGCTTCGACCAGTCCAAGGCGGCGGTCGGCACGCTGCACGGCAAGGGCCGCAAGGTCATCTGCTACCTGTCCACCGGCGCCTTCGAGGACTGGCGCCCCGACGCGAAGAAGTTCCCCAAGTCGGTGCTGGGGCGCGGCAACGGCTGGGAGGGCGAGCGCTGGCTCGACATCCGCCGTACGGACGTACTGGAGCCGTTGATGGCGGCCCGCTTCGACATGTGCAAGGACAAGGGCTTCGACGCGGTGGAACCCGACAACATGGACGGCTACAAGAACCGCACGGGCTTCCCCCTCAAGGCCGCCGACCAGCTCCGCTACAACCGGCTCATCGCCCGGCTGGCCCACGACCGGGGAATGTCGGTGGGCCTGAAGAACGACCTGGACCAGATACCGCAGCTGGTCGACGACTTCGACTTCGCGGTGAACGAGCAGTGCGCCCAGTACGGCGAGTGCCGCGACCTGAAGCCGTTCGTCAAGGCGGACAAGGCCGTCTTCCACGTGGAGTACGAACTGCCGACGAGCAGGTTCTGCGCACAGTCGCGGAAGCTGAAGTTGAGCTCACTGGAGAAGAAGTACGAGCTGGGGGTGTGGAGAAAGGCCTGCTGAAGCGCCCCTTCAGGGACTCCTCAGCCACCCAGCGAGAACACCACAAGCGCTGTGGTCGCCGCGGTCTCGGCGAGGCACCCGAACACATCCCCCGTCACCCCGCCGAACCGCCGCCTGCAGAGCCGCAGCAGCACGTCCGTCGCCGCCTCCGCCACCACCACCGCGAGCAACGCCCGGAGACTGTCGGCCGACCCCACCAGCGCCCCGGCCCCCGCCGCCACCACCATCACCGCGATCGTGGCCACCGACGCCCCCACCCTGGGCACCACCCCGGCCACCGCCGCCCCCAGCCCCTCGGGCCGGGCCGCGGGCACCCCCTGCACCGCGGCCAGGCTCATCGCCAGCCGGGCCACCGTCGCCGAGACGACCGCGGCCAGGATTCCCCGCTGCCACGAGCCGCCGTAGGCCTGTGCCAGCGCGGCCACCTGACCGAGCAGCACGAGGACGAGCGTGATCACCCCGAACGGCCCGATGTCCGACTGCTTCATGATCCGCAGCGCTTCCTCGGCGGGCTTGCCGCTGCCCAGCCCGTCGGCGGTGTCGGCGAGGCCGTCCAGGTGCAGCCCCCGGGTGAGCACGGCCGGTACCGCGACCGCGGCGACCGCGGCCAGCAAGGCACTCGCCCCGGCCAGCACCAGCAGCGCACCGACCGCTCCCGCGCAGAGCCCGACGGCGAGGCCGGCCAGCGGCGCGAGCAGCATGCCGCCGCGGGCTGCCTCGCGGTCCCAGCGGGTCACCCTCACGGGAAACACGGTGAGTGTGCCGAAGGCGAAACGGAGGCCGTCACGCCAGGGAGTCGCAGAGGTCGCAGCCACCGGCGCAGGTTATCCGGTGGTCAGAAGGGTCCATGCCATGGCCAGGGATAAAGTGCGCACATGGGACATTGGCTGGAACGGAACATCATCGAGCCGGGCAAACTCCCCCTGTTGCTCGCCCTGACGGCCTTCGTCCTGACCTTTGTGATCACACGGGTCATCACCCGGCTGATCCGCGCCGGAAAGGGCCCGTTCGGGAATGTGAAGGCGGGCGGGCTGCACATCCACCACGTGGTCCCCGGGGTCGTCCTCGTCGTCGTCGGCGGTTTCGGCGCGGTCGCCGGCGGCCGCCAGGGTTTCGGCGCGGCCCTCGCCGCGATCGTCTTCGGTATCGGCGCGGGGCTCGTCCTCGACGAGTTCGCGCTGATCCTGCATCTCGACGACGTCTACTGGACCGAGGAGGGCCGCCAGAGCGTCGAGGTGGTCGTCATCACCGCCGCGATGGTCGGGCTGCTGCTCGCCGGCTTCTCGCCGTTCGGCGTCAACGACATCTCGGCCGGCGAACTCCAGGACCGGGGCACCGTCATCGCCAACGTCGTGGCGAACTTCCTCTTCTCCCTCGTCGCCCTGAGCAAGGGCAAGGCCCGTACCGCGATCTTCGGGGTGATCGTCCCGCTGGTCGGTCTCGTCGGCGCGGTCCGCCTGGCCCGCCCCGGCTCGGCCTGGGCCCTTCGCTTCTACGGCAACCGCCCGCGCGCCCGGGCCAGGGCCAGGCTGCGGTCCTACCACCACGACCGCCGCTGGGCCCGGCTCAGCAGGACCCTTCAGGACTGGATCGGCGGCAAGCCCGACCGCCCCGAACCGGCCCGGTTGCCCGGCCGCCGCTGACGCCACCGGGACCGCAGCCGCCGCCCCACCGCCACCGCCGCGTACAGCACGACCACGCCCGCGATGGCCGCCAGATGCTCCTTGCCGGCCAGGTTGTCCTTCAGTACCGCCTCGACCACCATCGCCGCCGACACCGCGCCCGCGGTGACATACGCGCCGTACCGCCAGCCCAGGCAGACCGCGAGCCCGACGACCGCGGCCGACGGGCCGGTGTCCACCATCCGGGCGTCCGGGGCGGCCAGGCCCAGGGGGCTGTGCGGACCCAGCGCGACGCCGGCGCGGGCGTACAGCGTGCCGGCGAGGGTCGCGACGTACGCGACGGTCAGCGTCCGCCACCAGCCCAGGCACACCTCGGCGATGCCGAAGACGACCAGGATCTGCGCCAGCGCGCCCCACACCGGCAGGTCCAGCGCCGGCACGAACAGCGACAGGGGAGTGCGCAGCAGAGCCAGCCCGAGCGGGTCCTCGGCCCGCACGCCACCGATGTCCTGCACGAACCGGCAACCCCACGACTGGTTCTGGACGAACTGCAGCAGCGCCGTCAGGCACACCGCCGCGACCGTCATCGGCGCCGCCCACAGCCGCCGCTTCACCAACGGGCCCCGCACGGTGGCGTACAGCAGCCCCCACTCGGCGCGGGCCCAGCGGGCGCGCGGCTTCATGCGGTGGTCCTCATCCGTGCGAGTCCCGGTCCGTGTCCAGATGCCGTCGGTGCAGCCACTTCGGCAGCACCGGCGCCTCCAGGAACCCCTCGGCACGGGCCGCGGAGAGGCCGATGCGTGGCAGGTCCGCGCTCTTCTCGAAGAGCAGGAACCGGGGTTCCCAGATGGGCCGGTACTTGGCGTTGGCCCGGTACAGGGACTCGATCTGCCACCACCGGGAGAAGAAGCTCAGCAAGGACCTCCACAGCCGCAGCACCGGCCCCGCGCCGAGACGCGCGCCACGTTCGAAGACCGACCGGAACATGGCGAAATTCAGCGATACCTGGGTGATCCGGATCTCTCCGGCGCGCCGCAGCAGCTCGATGACCATGAACTCCATCAGCCCGTTGTCGCAGGCCCGGTCCCGCCGCATCAGGTCGAGGGAGAGCCCGCCGGGCCCCCACGGCACGAAGGAGAGCAGCGCCCGCAGCCGTCCCTCCCCGTCCGTGCACTCCAGCATCACGCACCGGCCGTCCCGGGCGTCCCCGAGCCGACCCAGCGCCATGCTGAACCCGCGCTCGGTGGCGCCGTCCCGCCAGTCGTCGGCGCGCCGGACGAGGTACGACATCTCGTCGGCCGGGATGTCCTCGTGCCGGCGGATCCGCACCGAGTAGCCCGCCCGACCGACCCGGTTGCAGGCCTGCCGGACGGTCCGCATGGCCCGCCCCTCCAGCGTGAACTCGGCGACCTCGACGATCGCCTCGTCCCCGAGCTCCAGCGCGTCAAGACCGTGCCGGGCGTACACGGTCCCGGCCTCCTCGCTCGCCCCCATCACCGCCGGAATCCACCCGTGCGCCCGCGCCTCGCTCAGCCACGGCACGATCGCCCCCGGCCATGCCTCCGGATCCCCGATGGGATCCCCGGAGGCAAGGCTCACCCCGCCCACCACCCGGTAGGCCACCGCCGCCTTCCCGGTCGGCGACCACACCACGCTCTTCTCCCGGCGCAGCGCGAAGTACCCGAGCGAGTCCCGCTCGCCGTGCCGCTCCAGCAGCGCCCGCAGCCGCTTCTCGTCGTCCTCGGTGATCGGGTCGACGGCGCGGCGGGAGCGGAAGGCGGCGTAGAGGACGGCGAGGACGAGGAGCGTGCTCAGGACGTTGATGGAGACGTTCACCCAGTTCGGCGGCGCGATGTACGGGAACCGGGAGGGGTCGGCGTCGACCGACACCAGGCGCAGGGTGCCGTAGTGCCAGCGCTCCGGGAACGTCGAACGGGCGGCGTGCGGGGCCTGGTTGGTGACGGTCACGAGGAGTGCGGCGAGCAGCGAGGCGAGGAGCCCGCCGCCGACGGCCACGGTCGCGGCGAGCCGCGGATTGGAGCGGTCGCCCTTCGCGTAGAACTCCCGGCGGCCGACGAGCAGCGCGCCCACGAAGGCGGCGGTCAACGCGATCGAGACCCAGTTCTGCGCGTACCGCCGGATCTCCGGAAACACCATCGCGAACGCGAACAGCGCGAGGAACAGCCCGCTCAGTACGAGGTTCAGGATCCAGGCGGCCCGCTTGCGCCGCCGCATGGTGATGGCGAGGAACGCGGTGAACACGCCGGAGGCGAAGCCTGCGGTCAGCAGGTACGGCGTGAAGAAGTCCTCCTGGTTGTGCCGCCGCACGTCCTGCCCCAACGACACCCACACCGCGCTGAGGAAGTTGACGAAGGCGACGGACCGCAAATACCACACAGCAAAGGCGGCGGCCCGCTGGGAAACCCCGACGGACCGCCGCCCCGCCTCACGTCCAGCACACCACTCAACGGCAATTCGGGCATCTCCCATGGAGATGGATCATATGGGTGCTCCCGCGACGAACCGCGCCACACGCAGGGACCTCTCCCTACTCCTCCGGCTTCTCCTCCGACTCCGGATTCTGCGGCTTCTCCGGGAGTTCCGCCGCCAGCGCCGCCGCGGACTGGACCAGCGGAAGGGCGAGCAGTGCTCCCGCTCCCTCGCCCACCGTCACGCCCTGTTCAAGCAGCGGCTCCAGGGCCATCCGGTCCAGCGCCTTGGCCTGGCCCGGCTCCCCGCTGTCATGGCCGGCCAGCCACCAGTCCGGCGCCCGGAACGCGATCCGCTGGGCGACCAGCGCACACGCGGCCGCCACGACCCCGTCCAGCACCACCGGCAGCTTCCGTACCGCCGCCTGCAACAGGAACCCGGTCATCGCCGCCAGGTCGGCCCCGCCGACCGTCGCCAGCAACTGCAACTGGTCCCCGAGCACCGGCCGCGCCCGCCGCAACGCGTCCCGGATCGCCGCACACTTCCGCATCCACGCGAGGTCGTCGATGGCGACCCCGCCCCGCCCGGTCACCACGGACGCGTCGGTCCCGCACAGCGCCGCGACCAGCACGCAGGCCGCCGTGGTCCCCCCGACGCTCACATCGCCGAGCACCACCAGATCGGTCCCGGAGTCGGCCTCCCCGTCGGCCAGCGCCACGCCCGTCCGGAAGGCCGCCTCGGCCTCCTCCAGGGTCAGCGCGTCCTCGAAGTCGATACGGCCGCTGCCCCGCCGCACCCGGTGTCGTACCACCTCCGCGGGCAGCGTGTCCGGGTCGCAGTCCAGCGCCATGTCGACGATCCGCAGGGGCACCCCGAGCCGCCGGGCCAGCACCGCCACCGGGCTGGCCCCCTCAAGGATCGCCCGCACCAGCAGCCCGGCGCTGCCCGCCGGCCGCGCGGACACGCCGAGTTCGGCGACGCCGTGGTCACCGGCGAAGAGAAGGACCCGCGGCCGTTCGACCGGCCGTACCGGCACGGAACCCTGTGCGGCGGCCAGCCACTCACCCAGGTCGTCGAGGCGGCCCAGCGATCCGGGCGGCACGATCAGCCGCTCCCGGCGCGCCTCTGCGTCACGGCGCACACCGCCGTCGGGGCGCTCGATCAGATCGGTGAAGTCGTCGAGATTAAGCGAGCTCATTCGCCGAACAGTACCGGCACCGAACGAACGGTTCGGTGCCAGATCGCCACCACACCCGCACGGCGTCTTGGCAGGCAAGATCGGTATCCCATACGTTCCGGTTTGCAGTGGATTGCGTACAAGGGAGCACAGGGAGCCGCCCATGTCGCCAAGACCCGAACTCCTCCCGGGCACCGACGGGTTCCACGAGCCGCGCCGCGAGGACTGCCCCTGGTGCGGCTCCAGACGCCTGCGCACCCGTCTGCGCACGCCCGACCTCCTCCATCAGCGGCCCGGCAGGTTCGTCGTCGACGAGTGCCGCGACTGCGCCCACGCCTTCCAGAACCCCCGGCTGACCGCAGTGGGCTTCACCCTCTACCACCGGGACTACTACGAGGGCCGTCTGGAGGACTACACCGACCGCCTTCTTGCGACCCGCGGCGGCCGCCGCCGGCACCGCGCCGCCGCCCACGCCATGCTGGCCCTGACGGAGCCGGAGAGCTGGCTGGACGTCGGGACGGGCCACGCCCACTTCCCCCGTACGGCGAAGGAACTCTTCACGTACACGTCCTTCGACGGCCTGGACTCGACCCTCCGGGTGGTGTGGGCCCAGGCCGAGGGGCACATCGAGGAGGCCCACTGCGGCCACCTGACCGCACCGGATGTTCTCGCCCGGCTGCGCGCCCGCTACGACGTCGTCAGCATGTTCCGGCACCTGGAACACGCCCCCGACCCACGCGCCGAACTCCGCGCGGCCCTCGCGGCGCTGCGGCCCGGCGGCCACCTCCTGATCGACGTCGCGAACCCGCGCAGCGCCTTCGGCGCGCTTCTCGGCAAGTGGTGGCTCCCGTACGGCCAGCCCCGCCATCTGCACCTGGTGCCGCCGGCCAACCTGCGGGCGGAACTGGAGTCCCAGGGCTGCGAGATCCTGAAAGCCGACCGGAAAGCGCCCCACATCCCGTACGACATCTCGGCGGCGCTCACCCTGGCGCTGGGCCGGGTGCTGCCGAAGCGGTGGCTGGGGGCGACGGCCCCGCTGGTGGCCGTGGCGGCAGCCGTCGACCAGGCCTTGGCCCCCTTGCTGCGCCGCACACCCTTCTCCAACGGGTACCGGATCATCGCGAGAAAGGGGCGGTGACGGGCCGTTGCGCGGCTGCTGGTTGGTGCGGACTGGTCGCGCAGTTCCCCGCGCCCCCAAGGGGCGCTCCACTACCGCAACACCACCGCCTGCCCGGCCACCACCAGCACCACCTGCTCGCACTCGTCCGCGAACGCCGCGTTCAGCCGGCCCAGTTCATCCCGGTACCGCCGCCCCGACGCCGTGGCCGGCACGATCCCCGACCCCACCTCGTTGGACACCGCGACCACCGTCCGCCGGGTCGAGCGCACCGCCTCCGTCAGCTCCCGCACCCGCTCCCGCAGCGCCTTCTCCCCGCCCGACGCCCAATCCGTGTCGTCCCAGGCCCCGACGGAGTCCATCGCGTCCGTCAGCCACAGCGACAGACAGTCCACCAGCAGCGGCGGCCCGTCCTGCGCCAGCAACGGCACCAGGTCGCACGTCTCCGTCGTACGCCACGACCCCGGCCGCCGCTCCCGGTGCGCGGCCACCCGCGCCGACCACTCGGTGTCCCCGCCGCGCGTCCCGCCCGTGGCGACGTACAGCACGTCGGGGAAGGACTCCAGCCGCCGCTCGGCCTCCACGGACTTGCCGGACCGCGCGCCGCCCAGCACCAGCGTCCGGCGCGGAACGTCGGGCACTTCCTCGTACACCCCCACCGTCAGCGTCGTACCGTCCGGCACGGCCCGCGCCCCGGCCGCGGCCAGCCGCCGGCGCAACTCCGGTCCGGGCGGCACGTCGTGGTCGAGATGGACGGCGATGATGTCCGTCGTCGGTCCCACCGAGCCGACCGCCCGCAGCCGCGCCAGCGCGTCCGGGCGCCCCACGACGTCCAGGAGTGCCATGTCGTAGGACTCCGCGCTCCCGTTCTCCAGCCCGGCCGGGGCGCTGCCCGGCGGCAGGTACAGCAGCCGCAGCCCGGCGGGTCCGGTCACCGCGTACCCGGTGCCGCCCGCGTCCATCGCCAGCGCCCGCACCCGGTGCCCGGTCAGCAGCGACAGCTCCCGCCCGTCCGGCACCCGCCCCGGCTGCGGCAGCCCGGCCGGCACCTCGACGGCGGGCCCGTCGTGCGGATGCGACAGCAGCACCTGCCGGACACCCCCGAGCGTCCGCCCGGCCCGCGCCGCCGCGAACGCCGCGCCCGGCGTCAGATCGAGCAGCAGCGTTCCGTCGACGAGCACCGCCGTGGCGGCCCGGACGTCCTCCCCGACGGCGCAGGCACAGGCCGCGCAGGGACAGTCCGGGCGGGGCAGACCCGCGGGAGCACCGGTACCGAGCAAAGTCACTTCCACGCCCTGATTTTCACCCGACGCGACGAGTCCTGCCCTCAGGGGTAGTCCCGAAGGGGTCCTGCACCCTGCACTGACCACATACGATGCACCAGTTGGATCAAAGGAGGCCTACATGACGGCATGGACGTGGCGGTTCGAGAAGGCCGACGGGACGGAGGTCCAGCCCGCGGTGGAACCCGAGGAGTTCACCACCCAGGGCGACGCCGAGTCCTGGATCGGCGAGCAGTGGAAGGCCCTGCTGGCCGGCGGCGCCGACCAGGTGTGGCTCTACGAGGACACCACCGAGATCTACGGCCCGATGAGCCTGCACGCGGACGGGTCCTGAGAGGTGCCGGTCAGGGGCGGCCCCGCACGGGCCGCCCCGCCGTCACTGCTCGCCCAGGGTCACATCCACCGTCCGTTCGACGCCGTTCCGGCTGTACGTCACCGTCGTCTTCTGCCCCGGCCGGTCCACGGCGAGCGACTCGGCCAGTGAGGTGATGGTGGTGATGTCGTCGCCACCCACCTTGGTGATGATGTCCCCGGGCCTGATGCCCGCCTTGTCGGCCGCGTCGCCCTTCTTCACGGTCACGACGGCGACCCCGGCCGGCTGGTAGTTCACGTCGACGACCGTGCGCCCGCTGATGCCGAGCGCGGCCCGCCCCGAGTCGACCACCTTGCCCTGCTTGATGATCTGGTCGGCGACCGTCTTCACCATCGACGCCGGGATGGCGAACCCGATCCCGGGCGCCGCACTGCCCCCGAGGTCGGGGTCGCTCGCGGCGAGCGTCGGGATGCCGATGATCTGGCCGTCCAGGTTGACCAGGGCTCCGCCGCTGTTTCCGGGGTTGATGGCGGCCGAGGTCTGCACCATGTTGGGGATGGTGGCGCCCGTACCGCCGCCCTCGGCGTTCTCGCTGACGGTCCGTCCGGTCGCCGACACGATGCCCTCGGTGACGCTGGACGACAGCCCGAGCGGCGAGCCCATGGCGAGCGTGATCTGCCCGACCTCGACCTTCTCGCTGTCCCCGAAGGTGGCCGCCCTCAGCCCGTCCGGGAGCTTGTCGAGCCTGATGACCGCCAGGTCCTGCTCGGGGTAGGAGTAGACGAGCGTCGCGGTGAGCGGCTCCTCGTTGTTGGCGGTCGTCACCCGGAACTTCTTCTCGCCCTGGACGACGTGCGCGTTGGTGACGATGTGCCCGTTGCCGTCGTAGACCACGCCCGAGCCCAGGTCCCTGCTGGCCTGGATCTGCACGACCGACGGCAGGACCTGCTTGATCACCTTCTGGTACTGGTTCTGCAGATCGGCCGCCGCCATGGGAACGGCCGCCACCTGGGCGGCTTGTGCGGTCGTGCTGTCCCCGGCCGTGTCGCTGTCGAAGGCGGAACAGCCGGAGACGAGGGCGAGGCAGCAGACGAGGGCGAGGCAGCAGGAGCCGAGCAGGGCGGCCGTACGGAAGGACCGGTGGGTACGGGAAACGTCCATGCCCCGAGTCTTGTCGTAGGGTGCCGGTCCGGCTCGTGCTGCTGACCCGAACGAGCAGCACACGACGCTGTCAGCCGCGGACCCCGCACAGATGCAGCAGCGCCGCGACCGCCCGGTACGGATCCGTCCGCCCGGCCCGCTCCTCCACCGCGAGCAGCGTCTCCACGTCGGCCGGTACCTGGGCGCCGTCCACGGCCGTGTCCGTGAACACCCGTACCCCGTACCAGGAGTGCAGCGGCGCACCGATGCCGGCGAGTGCGGCGGTGAGGGTGCTCAGCCGGTCGGCCCGCACCTCCAGGCCCAGCCGGTTGCGATAGGAGACGGTGTCGAAAGCGCCCAGTGCCCCCGCCCAGTCCCCGCTCAGCCCCGGCCGCATGGCCAGCGCGTCGGCGTTGCGCACCAGCAGCGACAGCAGCCCGCCCGGGGCCAGCATCCGGGCCAGCCCGGCCAGCAGCGCGTCCGGCTCCTCGACGTACATCAGCACACCGTGGCAGAGCACCACGTCGAAGCTGCCCGGCAGAAAGTGGACACCCGTGTCCCGCCCGTCCCCCTGGACGATCCGCACCCGCTCGCGGATCCCCTCCGGCTCACCGGCCAGGGCCTCCCGCGCGGCCTCGATCATCGTCGGTTCCCGCTCGACACCGGTCACCTGGTGCCCGGTCCGGGCCAGCCGCAGCGCCTGCGTGCCCTGGCCCATCCCCACGTCGAGCACGCGCAGCCGCTGCCCGACCGGGAACCGCCCGGCTATCTGCTCGTCGAGCTGCCGGGCCACCAGCTCCTGTCGTACGACATCACGCAGCCCGCCCAGCCCGGTTTGCCAGGCCCTCGCCGCACCCCCGGAGAAAGGCTCTGTGCTCAGGGCCGCTCTCCGCGCTTGACCTGCGGCTTGGGCAGCCGGAGCCGGCGCATCTGCAGGGAGCGCATCAGACCGTAGGCGACGGCGCCCTTCCTGTTCTGGTCCGGGAAGCGCTCGGCCAGCCGCTTCTTCAGGCGGAAGCCGCTGACGGCCGCGTCGAGCACGATCAGCACGATGACGACCAGCCACAGCAGCAGCGCGATGTTCTTGATCGCCGCGTTGTTGACCACGCTCATGACCAGGATGATCACGGCCAGCGGCAGGAAGAACTCCGCCACGTTGAAGCGTGAGTCGACCCAGTCGCGGGCGAGCTTGCGGACCGGGCCCTTGTCACGGGCCGGCAGGTACCGCTCGTCGCCGGTGGCCAGCGCCTGGCGCTGGCGCTCCATGGCGGCGCGCCGGTCCTCGCGCTGACGCTTGGCGGCGTCCTTGCGGTTCGTCGGCGTGTTGGCCACGCTGCGGCGCTGGGTCTGGGCCTCACTGCGCTTGGGCGTGGGCCTGCCCTTGGGCGCCTGCGGGTCACGGGTCTGCTTGGAGTCGGTCACGACCGCCTTGTCGGCGGGGGCCTTCTCATCCTTGGCACGGCTACGGAACACAAAACACAAGGGTACGGGGTGGCGGGGTGTGGGCCCTAGTCCGGCGGGGAACGATCCCGCAACGTCAGTCGTCTCCATTAGGGGACAGAGGGGACGTTGCAGACGGTTCGCTCGGGCCGTACGCCGTTGGTATGGCGTTGTACGAGGGTTGTACGGCGGTTGCGCGCGGGTTCACCGGGGGGCCGCCCGGGAGAACTGGGGGGCCACCTACTACCTGTGCCGGAGCGGAGGCGACCGCAGTCGTCCTTGGGGATGAGCGCATCGGTCCCCGAACAGTGCGGTAATGGAGGCAGGGCCCGTACTGTGGGTTCTGTCGCAGGATCTGTGAGCTGGAGTCCGTCAGAAGGGGGCGCGCGAAGCCCATGAGCGGTGTCATGAAGCGTATGGGGATGATCTTCCGCGCGAAGGCGAACAAGGCCCTGGACAGGGCCGAGGACCCGCGCGAGACCCTCGATTACTCGTACCAGAAGCAGCTCGAGCTGCTCCAGAAGGTGCGCCGCGGGGTGGCCGACGTGGCCACCTCCCGCAAGCGGCTCGAACTCCAGCTGAACCAGCTCCAGCAGCAGTCCACCAAGCTGGAGGACCAGGGCCGCAAGGCGCTCGCGCTCGGCCGTGAGGACCTCGCCCGCGAGGCGCTGTCCCGCCGCGCCGCCCTCCAGCAGCAGGTGACCGACCTGGAGACCCAGCACTCCACCCTCCAGGGCGAGGAGGAGAAGCTCACCCTCGCGGCCCAGCGCCTCCAGGCCAAGGTGGACGCCTTCCGCACGAAGAAGGAGACCATCAAGGCCACCTACACCGCCGCCCAGGCCCAGACCCGCATCGGCGAGGCCTTCTCCGGCATCTCCGAGGAGATGGGCGACGTCGGCCTCGCCATCCAGCGCGCCGAGGACAAGACGCAGCAGCTCCAGGCCCGCGCCGGCGCCATCGACGAACTGCTCGCCTCCGGCGCCCTCGACGACCCGTCCGGTATGGCCAAGGACGACATCGCCGCCGAGCTGGACCGCCTCTCCGGTGGTACGGATGTAGAGCTGGAACTCCAGCGGATGAAGGCCGAGCTGGCCGGCGGCCAGCCGCAGCAGGCGATCGAGGGCGGCACCGGCCAGGGCCGGCAGACGCCGCAGCCGCAGGACACCCCGCGCTTCGACAAGCAGTAGCCGACGCCTGGAGGGCGACATGGCCGACATGGTCGTAAGGATCATGGGGGAGGGCCAGGTGAGGCTGGCCGACAGCCACCTCACCGAACTGAACAAGCTGGACGACGACCTCCTGGCGGAGACGGAGTCCGGCGACGAGACAGCCTTCCGCCGCACCCTGGGCGCCCTCCTGGACAAGGTCCGCGAACTGGGCACCCCGCTCCCGGACGACGCCCTGGAACCCTCGGACCTGATCCTCCCCTCCCCGGACGCCACCCTGGAGGAGGTCCGGGCCTTCCTGAGGGACGACGGCCTCATCCCGGGCTGAGCCCGCGGAACCCCCGTCCACGCGCCCTCCCAGCCGATTCCCACGCCCACCCGGCTGTCGGAAGTCCGCGCTCGAAGGGCGGGCGGCGCTTGCTCCGGCCCGTGCGGCGTCCGCGAGCGCCGGCTGGGCGGTACCCCCCACTGTCCGGCCCGTCCGGCGTTCGAGGGCGAGGCCGTTCAGGCCGACGCGGGGGCCGGGGGCGGCAGCCTTCAGGGGCGGTGCCCCCGGTGGGCGGTACGGCGGTCGCTTCGGTTCCGGCCCGCACGCAGCCCCCGTACTGTTCACACGTGAGCCCCTTCGAAAGAGCCCGCTGCAGAGTCGGCGCCCATCCACTCGCCGTGGACGCGGTCATCGCCGCGGGCGCCCTCGTGTGCATGGTCGTCAGCTCTTTCGCCGTCCCGCACGGCGCGCACGGCGTCGCCTGGGGCATCCGCACCCCGGACACCCTCAGCCTGCTCCTGATGACGCTCGCCGCCGTCGCCCTGGTCTTCCGCCGGCACGCCCCGAAGACGGTCCTGGCCGTCACCGGCGCGGCCTCCGTCGTCGAGTGCGTCACCGGCGACCCCCGTGCCCCCGTCGCGATGGCGGCCGTCGTCGCCCTCTTCACCGTCGCCGCCGCCACCGACCGCCGCACCACCCTGCGGGCCGGCCTGCTCACCATGACCGTCCTGACCACCGCCGCGATGGCCGCGGGCCCCCTGCCGTGGTACGCCCAGGAGAACCTCGCGATCTTCGCCTGGACCGGCATCGGCGCCACCGCCGGGGACGCGGTCCGCAGCCGACGGGCCGTCGTCCAGGCCATCCGCGAACGCGCCGAGCGCGCCGAACGCACCCGTGAGGAGGAGGCCCGCCGCCGGGTCGCCGAGGAGCGGCTGCGCATCGCCCGCGATCTGCACGACGTCGTCGCCCACCACATCGCCCTGGTCAATGTGCAGGCGGGCGTGGCCGCGCATGTCATGGACAAGCGGCCCGACCAGGCCAAGGAGGCCCTCGCCCACGTCCGCGAGGCCAGCCGCTCCGCGCTCAACGAACTGCGCGCCACCGTCGGTCTGCTCCGCCAGTCCGGCGACCCCGAGGCCCCCACCGAACCCGCCCCCGGCCTGCACCTCCTCGAAGAGCTCGCCGACACCTTCCGCAACGCCGGCCTCCAGGTCGAGGTGGCCCGCGCCGACCAGGGCACCACCCTGCCCGCCGCCGTGGACCTCGCCGCCTACCGGATCATCCAGGAGGCCCTGACCAACGTGCAGAAGCACGCAGGCCCCGAGGCCAAGGCCGAGGTCAGCGTCGTACGCGTCGGACCGCACATCGAGGTCACCGTCCTCGACAACGGCTCCGGCGAGGACACCGTCCCCGAGGAAGGCGGCGGCCACGGCCTGCTCGGCATGCGCGAGCGCGTCACCGCCCTGCGCGGCACCCTCACCACCGGCCCCCGCTACGGCGGCGGCTTCCGCGTCCATGCCATCCTGCCGGTCAAGACCGACACCGACGACCGTACGAACCACCGCACGGCCGCCCTGGGGGATTCCATATGACGATCCGTGTCCTGCTCGCCGACGACCAGGCCCTGCTGCGCAGCGCGTTCCGCGTGCTCGTCGACTCCGAGCCCGACATGGAGGTGGTCGGCGAGGCCTCCGACGGCGCCGACGCGGTACGGCTGACCAGGGAGACCCGGGCCGACGTCGTCCTGATGGACATCCGGATGCCCGGCACGGACGGGCTGGCAGCCACCCGGCTCATCAGCGAGGACCCTTCCCTCGCCCAGGTCCGGGTCGTCATCCTGACCACCTTCGAGGTCGACGACTACGTCGTACAGGCGCTGCGCGCGGGCGCCTCCGGCTTTCTCGGCAAGGGCAGCGAACCCGAGGAACTCCTGAGCGCCATCCGGGTCGCCGCCGGCGGCGAGGCCCTGCTCTCCCCGACCGCCACCAAGGGGCTGATCGCCCGCTTCCTCGCCCAGGGCGACGCCGGCGGCGACGGCCGCGACCCGGCCCGCGCCGAACGGCTCGACGCGCTCACCTCACGCGAGCGCGAGGTCCTGGTCCAGGTCGCCGGCGGGCACTCCAACGACGAGATCGCCGAGCGCCTGGAGGTCAGCCCGCTGACCGTGAAGACGCACGTCAACCGGGCCATGGCCAAGCTGGGCGCCCGGGACCGGGCACAGCTCGTGGTGATCGCGTACGAGTCGGGGCTGGTCCGTCCGAGGACGGAGTGAACTCCACCCGGGCGTACCGCGGCCGGAGTAGGAGCCGGATAAAAGGACGGCACCCAGGACCGAAAAGAGACCCTGGCGAACCGGCGAAGACCGCCGAGGAACCGGAGCCCGCGCCCGTATGACGGTCCCACGGCCGTTCTGAACAGTCCCGCGGCCGTGTGACGGCCTGTTGAACGTCGGCCGGTTCCCGGGTCCCACCCGGGAACCGGCCGTCGGTGCGTTGTGGGTTCCGTATGCTGTCGGATCGAACTGCCATGCGGCGAAGGGGAGTTTCGGGGTGCCGCTGCACAAGGACGACCCGAGGACGATCGGCGGCCACCGGCTCGTCGACCGGCTCGGAGCCGGCGGCATGGGCGTCGTCTACCGGGGCAGGGCCCGCTCCGGGCGCGAGGTCGCCGTCAAGGTGGTGCACGCCCAGTACGCCCAGGACCCGGTCTTCCGGGCCCGGTTCCGGCAGGAGGTCGAGGCCGCGCGGCGGGTGAGCGGCGCCTTCACCGCGGCCGTGGTGGACGCCGACCCGGAGGCCGAACCGCCCTGGATGGCCACCCAGTACGTGCCCGGGCAGTCGCTCGCCGCCCGCATCCGCCACCGGGGCGCCCTGCGCGTCACCGAACTGCGGCCCCTGGCGCTGGGGCTGGTGGAGGCACTGCGGGACATCCACAGGGCCGGGGTCGTGCACCGCGACCTGAAACCGGCCAACGTCCTGATCGCCGAGGACGGCCCCCGCGTCATCGACTTCGGCATCTCCCGGGCCGCCGAGAACCACAACACCCTCACCGAGACCGGGCAGATGGTCGGCACCCCGCCGTTCATGTCCCCGGAGCAGTTCACCGACGCCCGTACGGTCGGCCCCGCCTCGGACGTCTTCTCGCTCGGCGCGCTGCTGGTGTACTGCGTCACCGGACGCGGTCCCTTCGACGCCGACAGCCCCTATCTGACCGGCTATCGCGTGGTTCACCACGAGCCCTTCCTGGACGGGGTGACCGGGCCGCTGCGCGCGGTCCTGGAGCGCTGCCTGGCCAAGGCACCCGCCGACCGGCCCGGACTCGACGAACTGGCGGCGGAGTTCGAGCGGGTCCTGCCGGAGCCGGGGCCCGGCGAACCGGAGACGCTGACCCTGCGCCTGCCCTCCGCGGTGGCGCCCGAAGTTCCGGCCCTCGGCGCCGACACGGCCCAGGACACCGGCGGCCGCCCACGCCGGCCCGCACTGCTCGTGGTCCCCGGCGTCCTGGCCGCCGCCCTGACCGGCCTCCTCCTGCTGGGCCCGTGGAACGGCGACGGCGAGGCCCACACCGGTGCCGCCGGGTCCTCGGCCTCCCGCTGGGGCAGCCTCCCCACCGGCTGGCAGCCCTGGCAGACCACCGTGTCCGCGGCCGCCGAGGACGGGGTGAAGAAGGCACCGGGCTACGAAGGCGACACCTCGCCCACCTGTGTGTCCGACGGCGGCTCCGTCTACTGCGGCGGCACCGCCCTGCTCCCGACCCGGGTCGACGCCACCACCGGCCGGACCCTCTGGCGCGCCGGCATCGCACCCGCGGGCGTGCCGGCCGACCGCTACATCACCACCGTCCTCGGCGTGGACGAGGGCCGGGTGCTGGTGGAGCTGACCGTCACCGACGGCGGCGGCCTGGGACAGGCCCAGTCCGTCCTCGCGCTCGACACCGGGAGCGGCACCAGGCTCTGGTCCCACGCGGTACGCACCGACAGCCTGGGCTCGGCCTACGCCGACGGGGTGACCCTCACTGAGGAAGGCGACGGCAGCACGGTGACCGTGCGCTCGGCGAAGGACGGCACAGTGCGCCGTACGATCCCCGTGCCCACCGGTTACCTCTGCTCGGCGATGGCCGCCGACGACCTTCCCTACGTGGAGTGCGCCGACCAGGAGGACGGCTCACACGCCACGAAGTTCTATGTCGTCGACCCCGACGGGCCGGTCCGCACCCTGACGTCCCCCGCCCAGCGGGCCGGCTTCGTGGGCGTGCTCTCCGGCCGGCTGGTCTTCCTGGAGACGGACGACAAGGAGGTCGACAACGGCCCCGACCTGATCTACACCCGCATCGTGCGCGTCGACCCCGACACGGGCAAACGCACCCTGACCTCCCTGCCCGAGCATTACCGGGGCGGGGTGCCCGCCCTGGCCCACGGCACCCTCTACCTCGCCACCTCCAGCGGCCTGGTCACCGCTTTCTCGCCCACCACCGGGGTCCGGCTGTGGAGCAGCCACACGACCCTGGAGTCGCCTGGCCAGGCCTCGGTGGACGCGAGCGGACGCACGGTGTACCTGGCCGGCGCGAGCGGGCGGGTGGTCGCGCTCGACGCGGCCAAGGGCACCCGGCTGTGGGAGTCCTCCGCACGCGCCGAGGTCCTGGGCAACAGCGGGCTGCTGCCGACCGTGTGGTTCAACCGGGGCGCCCTGGTCCTCTCGACCTCCGACGGCACGATCTTCACCGTCGACCCGGCGCACCCCGGGCGGAAACCCGTCGACCCGGGGTGACACGCGGTCGTACGGCTACGGCAGCGCCAGCATCCGCTCCAGCGCCAGCTTGGCGAACGCCTCCGTCTCCTTGTCGACCTCGATGCGGTTGACCAGGTTGCCCTCGGCCAGCGACTCAAGGGTCCAGACCAGGTGGGGGAGGTCGATGCGGTTCATGGTGGAGCAGAAGCAGACGGTCTTGTCGAGGAAGACGATCTCCTTGCCCTCAGGGGCGAAACGGTTCGCCAGCCGGCGGACCAGGTTCAGCTCCGTGCCGATCGCCCACTTGGAGCCGGCCGGGGCCGCTTCCAGGGCCTTGATGATGTACTCGGTCGAACCGACGTAGTCCGCCGCCGCCACGACCTCGTGTTTGCACTCGGGGTGGACCAGGACGTTCACCCCGGGGATACGGGAGCGTACGTCCGCCACGGACTCCAGGCTGAAACGGCCGTGGACCGAGCAGTGGCCGCGCCACAGGATCATCTTCGCGGCCCGCAGCTCGTCGGCCGTGAGCCCGCCGTTCGGCTTGTGCGGGTTGTAGACCACGCAGTCGTCCAGGGACATGCCCAGGTCACGGACGGCGGTGTTGCGGCCAAGGTGCTGGTCCGGCAGGAACAGCACCTTCGTCGCCGAGGGCTCGCCCTGCTGGAAGGCCCACTCCAGGGCCCGCTTCGCGTTGGACGAGGTGCAGATGGTGCCGCCGTGCTTGCCCGTGAACGCCTTGATGTCCGCGGACGAGTTCATGTACGAGACGGGGACGACCTGCTCGGCTATCCCGGCCTCCGTCAGCACGTCCCAGCACTCGGCGACCTGTTCGGCCGTCGCCATGTCGGCCATGGAGCAGCCGGCCGCCAGGTCGGGGAGGACCACCTTCTGGTCGTCCGAGGTCAAGATGTCGGCGGACTCGGCCATGAAGTGCACACCGCAGAAGACGATGTACTCGGCCTCCGGGCGGGCGGCCGCGTCCCGGGCCAGCTTGAAGGAGTCGCCCGTGACATCGGCGAACTGGATGACCTCGTCACGCTGGTAGTGGTGGCCGAGCACGAAGACCTTGTCGCCGAGCTTCTCCTTGGCCGCGCGGGCGCGCGCGACCAGGTCCGGGTCGGACGGCGAGGGCAGGTCGCCGGGACACTCGACGCCCCGCTCGCTCTTCGGGTCGGCCTCACGGCCGAGCAGCAGCAGGGCGAGCGGAGTCGGCTGTACGTCGAGCTCGGTGGTCTGGGCGGTGGTCACGACACGCACCCTTTCTACTTTTCGTCGTTCTGACGTTATCTATCATAACTGCTTCACGTCACTTTGACGATGCCCATTGCGTCCATGTGACGTGAATCCCGGTCGCGGGTATGTGCGAGCATGAAGAGGTAGAGAACAAGCGAAAACGCGAGAAGACGAACGCCGGCCCGGAATGAAACAGCGGACCCGCCGGTTGCACTCGTCGGCAAGCAGTCTCCGTACAACCCGGGAGAGATGTAGATGTCCGTATCGGACGAGACCAGCACCGCCACCGACGGCATCATCCTGAGCGACGCCGCCGCGGCCAAGGTCAAGGCCCTGCTCGACCAGGAAGGCCGCGACGACCTCGCCCTCCGTGTGGCCGTCCAGCCCGGTGGCTGCTCCGGCCTGCGCTACCAGCTCTTCTTCGACGAGCGTTCCCTCGACGGTGACGTCGTCAAGGACTTCGGCGGGGTCAAGGTCGTCACCGACCGTATGAGCGCTCCCTACCTGGGCGGCGCGTCGATCGACTTCGTCGACACCATCGAGAAGCAGGGCTTCACGATCGACAACCCGAACGCGACCGGCTCCTGCGCCTGCGGCGACTCCTTCAGCTAAGTCGGTACGGCAGAGCAGAACGAAGGCGGCGGCCCCTCTTGGAGGGGCCGCCGCCTTCGTGTGTCTCAGCGCACCTGCGGGTCGAGGGTGACCGCCTTCTCCTTCGGGACCGCCTTGCCGTCCGTGCCGACCACCTTCCGGCCGTCCAGCGGTGCGTCCAGGTGCACCGTCTGGTGGTACTGCTTGGCGATCATGATGCAGATCTTGTCCGGCCAGGGCGTCTCGGTCACCTTGACCACCACCTGCTCCGAGCCCTCGTCCACGGAGGCCTTGTAGTCGGCGCACACCCCGCCGGTGAAGGCGACGGTCAGACCACTGTCGTCGGCCGTGTAACCGTCCACCTTCACGTCCTTCGGGGCCCTCGGGGAGGAACTCGGTGTCGGCGCCGTCGGCGCCGTCGACGAGGAGGCGGAGGCCAGGTACTCCGGGTCCACCGCCGGATGGGTGACGGTGTACGAGTCCGCCGCGCCGCGCACCTGGAACAGCCAGGACGGCACCAGCGCCTGCCGGCCGGAGACGGACTGTGCGGCAAGCCCGAACACCGCGCTGTGAACGACGGCGGAGGAAGCGGACGGCGTCGACGCGGCGCACGGCTGCTCCAGCCGGTCCTTCAGCGGTACGGAACTGGCGCAGCCGCCGATGCCCATCCGGTGGTCGGAGCGGGGCGCCGCGTTCATCAGGTCCAGCGTCTTCGCTGCGCTCAGCACCGGGTACGTGTCGCCCTTGGCCGGCGTCGCCAGCATCCCGTTGCCGCCGACGACCTCGCCCTGCCTGCTGACGGTCAGCCCGGTCGTCCAGCCGTACGTCGGCAGCCCGCCGATCACCGGATTGGCGTTCACCGCCCGCTGCGCGCCCATGACCTGGCTCGCGTCGACTTTCGCGCCGTCCTGGCCGAGGGCCTTGAGAACGGGCGCCGCCGCCTTCTCCGCGACGGAGACGCTCACCGGATCCCCGGCCGGCGCCGCCGGATCCTGCGTGCACACCGGGCCGGTCCCGCAGTTGTCGGTGCCGGGGGCGTAGCGGCTGTACGTCCAGAGGCCCGGGGCGGCCCTGTTCACCTGGAGACTCCCGCCGGAGCCGCCGTTGTCGGTGCCGACCTTCCACACCTGGCCCTCGGCGACCGGTGTTCCGTCGACCCCGAGCGCCTTCGCCAACGCGGCCACACGGTCCTTGGAGACCTCACCGGCCGGCTGGTACACCGCGGCCGAGCCGGGGCCGTCGGGGAGCCTTCCGTCCGCCTTGAAGGTCACGCCGTAGGGGTTGGGCTCGCCCGGGGCCATGCCGTTGCCTCCGGCGGAGTAACCGTCCAGGGCGAGCGGCGGAGGAGTGGAGCCGCCGGAGGCCCCGGTCCCGGTACCGCCGCCAGAGCCGCCGCCGGCGGCGAGATAGGCCCCACCGCCACCGATCAGGAGCACAGCGGCGGCCACGGAGGCGATGACGGCGCCGGGGGAGCGGCGGCGGGCGGGCCGGCCGCCGCCGGACTCGGAACCCCCGGCAACACCGGAGAGCGAGGCCACCTCGGGCCCGGAAGCCGTGTCGGCGGCGCGGACCTCAGCGGGCTGGGGGCTTTGTGTGGGTTCGGGGACGGCCTTTGCGGCGGGGGTCTCTTCAGGCTCTGGGGCCGCGTGCGGGTCGGGGGCGTCAGCCGCAGCCGGCGCGGGGGCCGCCTCCGCGGCACGTGGCGCTGCCGGGTCGGGGGTCTCTTCCGGGTCCGTGGCTGTCGCCGAGTTCGGGGTCGCTTCCGGTGCGGGAGCCCTGTCCGCGGAAGTCCCGGCCTGCTGGGGGCTTTCTGCGGGTTCTGGGGCGACCTTTGCGGCGGGGGACGCTGTCGGCTCGCGGGTCTGTTCCGGGGCTGGGGCCGCCGTATCCGGCTCGGGTCCTTCGGCCTCAGCCTCGGCGGCAGCCGACGCGGGGATCGCCTTTGCGGCAGAGGGCGCCGGCGGCTCGTGGGCCGCGTTCGGCTCGGCCGCGGTCGTCTCCCGTTCCGGGGTCTTGCGTTCGGCGCTCTCGGTGGGCCCCGCGGTGGGCCGGGGGTCGGGCTCGGCAGCGTTCGGCGACTCCGTTGTCTGCTGGGCCTCGGGGGGCGCCTCGTCGCCGTTCTCGGGTCGCTCGCTCTTCACCGCATCGCTCCTTGCCGCGTGTCGTATCCCGCCTCCCCTTCACGGGGGACGGCGATGGGACGCGGGAGGGGAGCGCGCGGTTCCCTGGAAACGCGCCGGACAGGCCTAGTCGCCGTAGTCGGACATCGCGTCCAGCAGCTTGGCCGACTTCTTCGGCACGGTCACCCCGTGGATGAGTGACGGCGGCACCGGCCGGGCATCGCTGTGATCGGGAACCGCCCAGTGCGGGGCCATCCGCGCGCAGTAACCGCGCAGCGACGCCAGGTCGCCGTCCAGGTCTGCCGGAGCGGGGGCGTGGACCTTGAGATTCGTCATGACCGAACGGTATGCACGTCCGGCGCCGCGAAGAAAGATCTACTATCGGGTAGTTTTGGCACCTTCAGGGCGCCCACCCGGACCCGGTAGCGTTAACTGTCAATCACGCCTCCCCCTCAGGAGAGTCCAAGCCGTGCGCATCGCAGTCACCGGCTCCATCGCCACCGACCACCTCATGACCTTCCCCGGCCGCTTCGCCGACCAGTTCGTCGCGGACCAGTTGCACACGGTCTCGCTGTCCTTCCTGGTCGACAACCTGGACGTGCGCCGGGGCGGTGTCGGCGCGAACATCGCGTTCGGCATGGGACAGCTCGGCACCCGGCCGATCCTGGTCGGCGCAGCGGGCTTCGACTTCGACGACTACCGGGCCTGGCTCGACCGGCACGGCGTCGACACCGACTCCGTCCGTATCTCGGAGACCCTGCACACCGCGCGTTTCGTGTGCACGACCGACTCCGACCACAACCAGATCGGCTCCTTCTACACGGGCGCGATGAGCGAGGCCCGCCTGATCGAGCTGAAGACCGTCGCCGACCGGGTGGGCGGCCTCGACCTGGTCCTGATCGGCGCGGACGACCCCGAGGGCATGCTCCGCCACACGGAGGAGTGCCGCACCCGTTCCATCCCCTTCGCCGCCGACTTCTCCCAGCAGATCGCCCGGATGAACGGCGACGAGATCCGGATACTGCTGGACGGCGCGACGTACCTCTTCTCCAACGAGTACGAGAAGGGGCTGATCGAGACCAAGACCGGCTTGAGCGACGAGGAGATCCTCGCGAAGGTCGGCCACCGGGTCACCACGCTGGGCGCCCGCGGGGTGCGGATCGAGAAGGCCGGCGAGGACGCCATCGAGGTCGGCTGCCCCGACGAGGAGCGCAAGGCCGACCCGACGGGCGTCGGCGACGCGTTCCGCGCCGGGTTCCTGTCCGGGCTCGCATGGGGCGTCTCGTTGGAGCGGGCGGCTCAGGTGGGCTGCATGCTGGCGACTCTCGTCATCGAGACGGTGGGGACGCAGGAGTACCAGCTGCGCCGGGGGCACTTCATGGAGCGGTTCACCAAGGCGTACGGGGACGAGGCCGCCGAGGAGGTCCGGGGGTACCTGGTCTGACGCCGTCGGGTGCGGGGCGTGGGGGCTGAGCGCGCCCACGCGGCGGTCGCCGCACATCGGCACAGCCCCGCGCCCCCAAGGTGCGCTCAGCTCACCCGGCGGACCAGATAGGCCGTTCCCCGCTCCGCCTTCTCCTCACCGACGTACTCCTGTCCCCGCATCTCGCACCACGCGGGGATGTCGAGTCGTGCCGCCTCGTCGTCCGACAGGACCCGGACCGTGCCGCCCACCGGCACGCTCCCGATCACCTTCGCCAGTTCGATGACCGGGATCGGGCACCGTTTGCCGAGCGAGTCGACGACCACGTCCGCCGCCTGGACCGTCGCCGCCGGCATCGGTGCACCCAGCTTCTCCCGCACCCCGGCCACCACCCCCGGCAGCACCCCCAGGAACCGTTCCACGTCCGTCTCCGCCGCGCCCGCCGGCAGCGACACCCGCACGTTCCCCTCGCTGAGTACGCCCATCGCCTTCAGCACATGGCTGGGCGTCAGCGTGCTGCTCGTACAGGAGGATCCGGACGACACGGCGAAGCCCTCGCGGTCGAGTTCGTGGAGCAGGGTCTCTCCGTCGACATAGAGACAGGAGAAGGTGACGATCCCCGGCAGCCGCCGTTCCGGGGCGCCCACCACCTCCACGTCCGGCACCAACTCCGGCACCCGCGCCCGGATCCGCGCCGTCAGCCCCCGCAGTCGTACGGCCTCCTGCTCGGCCTCCGCCCGTACGGCCCGCAGCGATGCGGCGGCCGCGACGATCGCCGGGAGGTTCTCGAAACCGGGCGAACGGCCCGACTCCCGCTCGTCCGAAGCCCCTTGGACGGCGAACCGCACCCCCTTGCGCACGACCAGCAGCCCGACCCCGCTCGGGCCGCCCCATTTGTGCGCGCTCGCCGTCAGCAGCGACCAGTCGCCCTCGACGCGCTCCCACCCCAGCGACTGCGCCGCGTCCACCAGCAACGGCACCCCGGCCGCCCGGCAGACCTCGGCCACCGCCGCCACCGGCTGCACGGTGCCCACCTCGTGGTTGGCGGACTGAAGGCAGGCGAGCGCGGTGTCCGGCCGCAGAGCCGTCGCGTACGACGACACGTCCACCTCGCCCGTGCGGTCCACCGGGACCCGGGTCACCTCGCCACCGTCCGCCTCGAACACCTCGGCCGAACGGAGCACCGAGGAGTGTTCGACGGATGACACGATCAGGTGATGTCCCGTCCGGCGGCGACCGGCCAACGCCCCGGCGATGCCCGTGTGGACGGAGCGAGTTCCGGACGGGGTGAAAACCAGTTCGTCCGCCCGGCACCCGACGGCTTCGGCAGCCGCCTCCCGGGCGGCGTCCAGCAGCATCCGGGCCCTGCGCCCTTCCTTGTACAGACGCGCGGGATCCGCCCACCCGTCCTCGAGGGCGGCCAACAGAGCCTGCCTGGCGACGGGATGGAGAGGGGCGGTGGAAGCGGCGTCGAAGTAGGGCACACAGCAACGGTAAGGCGTCCTCAAGTGCAACGAACCCGGGGGCGCGAGGAACCGCATGACAAGCCACAAGGCACCCGCACCCGCACCGCAAACCGCGACAACCCGAGCTATTGGGCGCCCTTTCCCACCCCGACGGAGTGACCCGCGGCGCGTATGCCCCCCTCCCCGCGAACCCCCGGAGGGCGTCGGCTAGGGTTTGGTCCGCATAAACATCCAAACCCCTGCCCGACGCAGGGCGGCGACCGACCAGCGAGAAGGCAGGCCGCAGCCAACCGCGCGGGCGAGACTCTCGGGAAGGCGCTACGTGAGTCCCAACGGCTCCGACCGCTCGCCGCGGCGCCCGATGCGGCGGAAGCTGCTGCAGGCAATGACCGCGGGCCTGGTCCTTGCGACCGCTACCGGTTGCACATACAAGGACTTCCCCCGCCTTGGTATGCCCACCCCGACCACGGAAGAGGCTCCGCGGATCCTCTCCCTGTGGCAGGGCTCCTGGGCCGCCGCGCTCGCCGTGGGCGTGCTGGTGTGGGGTCTGATCATCTGGAGCGCCATCTTCCACCGGCGCAGCCGCACCAAGATCGAGGTTCCGGCCCAGACCCGGTACAATATGCCGATCGAGGCGCTGTACACGGTGGTTCCGCTCATCATCGTCTCGGTGTTGTTCTACTTCACCGCGCGTGACGAGACGAAGATCCTCAGCCTCACCGACAAGAAGCCCGACGTCACGGTGAACGTGGTCGGCTTCCAGTGGAGCTGGGGCTTCAACTACATCACGCCCGTCTCCGGTGTCACCGGCGACGCGAAGACCGACGCGAACCTGGACGCCATTCCGGACCGGTTCAAGAAGGAGTTCCCGGCCGCCGCCGGCGGCGTCTACGACGTCGGCACGCCGGGCACCAGGAACCCCCAGACCGGCAACCCCGGTCCGACGCTCTGGCTCCCCAAGGGCGAGACCGTCCGCTTCGTCCTCACCTCGCGTGATGTCATCCACTCCTTCTGGGTGCTGCCGTTCCTGATGAAGATGGACGTCATCCCGGGTCGCACCAACGCGTTCCAGGTGACTCCCAACCAGGAGGGCACCTTCCGCGGCAAGTGCGCCGAGCTCTGCGGCGTCGACCACTCCCGGATGCTGTTCAACGTGAAGGTCGTCTCGCCTGAGCGCTACCAGCAGCACCTCAAGGACCTCGTCAAGAAGGGGCAGACCGGTTACATTCCCGCCGGCATCGCGCAGACGAGCCACGAGAAGAACCGGGAGACGAACGTCCTGTGAGCATCATCAACGAACCCCAGGGTGCCGCGGCTGAAGGCTCGTACGCTGACGAGCTGCCGGTCAGGCGCAAGCAGCCCGGCAATGTCGTGGTGAAGTGGCTGACGACCACCGACCACAAGACCATCGGAACGATGTATCTGATCACGTCGTTCGCGTTCTTCCTGATCGGCGGCGTGATGGCGCTGCTCATGCGCGCCGAACTCGCTCGCCCCGGTCTGCAGATCATGTCGAACGAGCAGTTCAACCAGGCGTTCACGATGCACGGCACGATCATGCTGCTGATGTTCGCGACGCCGCTGTTCGCCGGCTTCACCAACTGGATCATGCCGCTCCAGATCGGTGCGCCGGACGTCGCCTTCCCGCGGCTGAACATGTTCGCCTACTGGCTCTACCTGTTCGGTTCGACCATCGCGGTCGGCGGGTTCCTCACCCCGCAGGGTGCGGCCGACTTCGGCTGGTTCGCCTACTCCCCGCTGTCCGACGCGGTCCGCTCGCCGGGCATCGGCGCCGACATGTGGATCATGGGTCTGGCCTTCTCCGGCTTCGGCACCATCCTCGGCGCGGTCAACTTCATCACCACGATCATCTGCATGCGTGCCCCCGGCATGACCATGTTCCGCATGCCGATCTTCGTGTGGAACGTGCTGCTGACCGCAGTCCTGGTCCTGCTCGCCTTCCCCGTCCTCGCCGCCGCGCTGTTCGCGCTGGAGGCGGATCGGAAATTCGGGGCACATGTCTTCGACGCGGCGAACGGCGGAGCCCTGCTCTGGCAACACCTCTTCTGGTTCTTCGGCCATCCAGAGGTGTACATCATCGCCCTGCCGTTCTTCGGCATCATCTCCGAGGTCATCCCGGTCTTCTCCCGCAAGCCGATGTTCGGCTACATGGGTCTGATCGCGGCGACCATCGCGATCGCCGGTCTGTCCGTGACGGTGTGGGCGCACCACATGTACGTCACCGGCGGTGTGCTGCTGCCGTTCTTCTCCTTCATGACGTTCCTCATCGCCGTACCGACAGGCGTGAAGTTCTTCAACTGGATCGGAACGATGTGGAAGGGGTCACTGAGTTTCGAGACCCCGATGCTCTGGGCCACCGGCTTCCTGATCACCTTCACCTTCGGTGGTCTGACCGGTGTCATCCTGGCCTCGCCCCCGATGGACTTCCACGTCTCCGACTC
Organism: Streptomyces sp. NPDC111744; assembly: GCF_055634995.1. Classification (NCBI taxonomy): domain Bacteria; kingdom Bacillati; phylum Actinomycetota; class Actinomycetes; order Kitasatosporales; family Streptomycetaceae; genus Streptomyces; species Streptomyces sp. NPDC111744. The sequence goes on along the minus strand of NZ_JBVKCG010000003.1, from coordinate 211,200 downwards.
GTACTTCGTGGTGGCCCACTTCCACTACGTGGTCTTCGGGACGGTCGTCTTCGCGATGTTCTCCGGCTTCCACTTCTGGTGGCCGAAGATGACGGGCAAGATGCTCGACGAGCGCCTCGGCAAGATCACCTTCTGGACGCTGTTCGTCGGCTTCCACGGCACCTTCCTGGTCCAGCACTGGCTGGGCGCCGAGGGCATGCCGCGTCGTTACGCCGACTACCTGGCGGCCGACGGCTTCACCACGCTGAACACGATCTCGTCGATCAGCTCCTTCCTGCTCGGCCTGTCGATCCTGCCGTTCCTCTACAACGTGTGGAAGACGGCCAAGTACGGCAAGCCGGTCGGCGTCGACGACCCGTGGGGCTACGGCCGTTCGCTGGAGTGGGCGACCTCCTGCCCGCCGCCGCGGCACAACTTCCTCACCCTGCCGCGGATCCGCAGTGAATCCCCGGCGTTCGACCTGCACCACCCTGAGATCGCCGCCCTGGAGCAGCTGGAGCACGGCCAGGCCGTCGCCGCTGTCGCGGGCAGCAAGGAGGCCGGCAAGTGAAGATCCAGGGCCGCATGTTCGTGTGGCTGAGCGTCTTCGTCCTCGCCATGGCGATCGTCTATGGCGTGTGGTCGAAGGAGGCGGCCGGTACCACGGCGCTCTTCATGGCCTTCGGCCTGTGCATCATGATCGGCTTCTACCTGGGCTTCACGGCCTCGCGGGTGGACGCCGGTGCCCAGGACAACAAGGAGGCCGATGTCGCGGACGAGGCGGGCGAGCTGGGCTTCTTCAGCCCGCACAGCTGGCAGCCGCTCGCCCTCGGCGTCGGTGGCGCGCTGGCCTTCCTCGGTGTCGCCGTCGGCTGGTGGCTGCTGTACTTCTCGGTGCCCATCATCATGATCGGCCTCTTCGGCTGGGTGTTCGAGTACTACCACGGTGAGAACCGCACCCAGTAAGCACACGCGAGCGCACCGGGAGCCCGGACCCTCCGTCAGGAGGGTCCGGGCCCCCGCTTTTACGGCCGTCCCACCTTCGGTGCAGTGCCGGTCCCCCATCTGGAGTACCTGGCGTGCCGGTATGGAAAACACCTCATAGCGTGACCGTATGAGTCACTCTCCGTGCGCCCGCACCGTCGTCAGCTGCACCCTGCTGGTGACCGCCCTCGGCGCGGGCGTCACCGCCTGCGGATCGGACGGCAACCCGCTGTCGGACAAGCCGTACGACGCGGCGGACCAGGTCTCCTTCAACACCCCTACCGACGCGGGGAAGCGGGCCGACCCCGACAAGCCGCTGGAGGTCGTCGCCAAGAGCGACGAGGACCGGATCACGGACGTCACCGCCCAGGACGCCACCGGTCGTCATGTGGCGGGCGAACTCGACGCCGACGGCCGTCGCTGGCACAGCACCTCCCCGCTGGCCGCCAACGCCCACTACACGGTCCAGGTCAGTACCGAGGACGGGGACGGCGCGCCCGGCCGCAAGGTCCTCACCTTCGACACCAGCATGCCCACCACCCAGCAGCGGCTGAAGGTCACCTTCGGCCCCCAGGCGGGTGAGTACGGCGTGGGCCAGCCCGTCACCGCCCAGCTCGACCACGAGGTCAAGGACAAGGCCCAGCGCGCCATCGTGGAGCGCGCCCTCAGGGTCGACTCCGTCCCCGCCGTCGAGGGGTCCTGGTACTGGGTGAGCGGCAAGGAACTCCACTACCGGCCCAAGGACTACTGGCCCGCCCACGCCACCGTCCAGGTGCACAGCAACCTGGAGGGCGTAAAGATCAGTGACCGTCTGTGGGGCGGCGCGGCCAAGCCCCTGAAGCTCACCACCGGCGACAAGCTCCTCGCCGTCACGGACGCCGCCGCCCACCAGCTGACGGTGTACCGGAACGACAAGGAGATCAACCAGATCCCCGTCACCACGGGCAAGTCCGGCTACGAGACCCGCAACGGTGTCAAGGTCGTACTGGAGAAGCAGTACTTCGTACGCATGCGCGGCGCCACGGTCGGCATCGCCGAGGGCACCTCGGACTCGTACGACCTCCCGGTCTACTACGCCACCCGGGTGACCTGGTCGGGCGAGTACGTCCACGCCGCCCCCTGGTCGGTGGGCTCCCAGGGGTACGAGAACGTCAGCCACGGCTGCACCGGCATGAACACCTCGAACGCCGAGTGGTTCTTCGACACCTTCCACCCGGGCGACCTGGTGAAGGTCGTCAACTCCAACGGCGAGGAGATGGAGCACTTCGGCAACGGCTTCGGCGACTGGAACATCGCCTGGAAGGACTGGCGCAACGGCAGCGCCCTGATCAACGGCACCCCGGACGGCCCGAAGCCACAGGACGCGGTGAGAGTGCAGCCGGCCGCACTGTGAGAAACCAGGGGCGCGGGGAACTGCGCGACCAGCCACACACGGCCTTCAGTCGCGCGCTCACCCGGCGCCCCACCCTCTCAGGCGCTCTGCAGCCTCCTCTGCCGCAACAAAGACGCCAGTGCCGAGGCGAACTCCACCGGATCCACCGGAAGCGTCACAGCCGCGTCCGCGCGGCTCCACGTGGCGAGCCAGGCATCCTGCGGCCGCCCGATCAGCAACAGGACCGGAGGGCAGTTGAACACCTCGTCCTTGATCTGCCGGCACAGCCCCATGCCCCCCAGCGGCACGGCCTCGCCGTCCAGCACGCAGACGTCGATCCCGCCCTTGTCGAGTTCGGTGACGACCGCCTGGGGCGTCGCGCACTCCACGAACTCGACGAACGGCACATCGGGAGCCGGGCGCCGGCCGGCGGCCAGCCGTACCTGCTCGCGGGTGTTGGAGTCGTCGCTGTAGACCAGCACCGTGGCGGTCGGCTGCATTGTTCCTCCGATACGCGGGGACGGAAGTCGTCGTACGGACAGGACCGATGCGCCGGATGCTACTCCCCCGGACACCTCGTCAACACCTGTTGGAACACCGCTTCGATGAGCCATCCGGGCAGTACACACGGTGCGGACACCCCGAACGGCACCCCCCGGAGTGAGCGCGAGATAAGCGACCGACATAATGTCGGTCGTGGCGACAGCAACGACAGTAGAAACCGGGCACGCGCACCCGTCGGTCAATCGGCCGAACCTCACCAGCGTCGGAACCATCATCTGGCTGAGTTCCGAGCTGATGTTCTTCGCGGCCCTCTTCGCGATGTACTTCACCCTGCGATCGGTGACCGGTCCGGATCACTGGAAGGAGATGGCGAGCCATCTCAACATTCCGTTCTCCGCGACCAACACCACGATCCTGGTGCTCTCCTCCCTCACCTGCCAGCTCGGCGTGTTCGCCGCCGAGCGCGGGGACGTGAAGAAGCTCCGGGGCTGGTTCATCGTCACCTTCGTGATGGGCGCGATCTTCATCGGCGGTCAGATCTACGAGTACACCAGCCTGGTGAAGGACGACGGGATCTCCCTCTCCTCCGACCCGTACGGCTCGGTGTTCTACCTGACCACCGGCTTCCACGGGATGCACGTGACGGGCGGCCTCATCGCCTTCCTGTTCGTCCTCGGCCGCACCTACGCGGCGAAGCGGTTCACGCACGAGCAGGCGACCGCGGCCATCGTCGTGTCCTACTACTGGCACTTCGTCGATGTCGTCTGGATCGGCCTCTTCGCCACGATCTACCTGATCAAGTAGCCGGGCCGGCTCCACGCGCTGCAGAAGCGCACAACCCAGAAGCATCGACGCAGAAGATCCTGACACCGGGGTAATCCGTGAAAAAGCTCTCCGCACGACGACGCCATCCGCTGGCGGCGGTCGTCGTCCTACTCTTTGCGCTGGCGGCCACTGGGGGGCTGTATGCCGCGCTCGCGCCCGCGGGCCAGGCGCAGGCCGACGTAGCCTCCCAGTCCCTGACCATTGAGGAGGGCAAGAAGCTCTACTCGGTCGGCTGTGCCAGCTGCCACGGCACCGGCGGTCAGGGCTCGTCCGACGGTCCCAGCCTGGTCGGCGTGGGCGCCGCCGCGGTCGACTTCCAGGTCGGCACCGGCCGTATGCCGGCCGCCACCTCGGACGGTCCGCAGGTCCTCAAGAAGAAGAACATCTACAGCCAGGCCCAGATCGACCAGCTCGCGGCGTACATCGCCTCGCTGGGCGCCGGTCCCGAGGTGCCCACCAAGGAGCAGTACGGCCCGGGCGGTGCCGACATCGCCGCGGGCGGTGAGCTCTTCCGCACCAACTGCGCGCAGTGCCACAACTTCGTGGGTGCGGGTGGCGCGCTGACCAAGGGCAAGTTCGCGCCGAGCCTGGAAGGCGTCGACCCGAAGCACATCTACGAGGCCATGCAGACGGGCCCGCAGAACATGCCGTCCTTCCCCGACACCACGCTGTCCGAGAAGAACAAGAAGGACATCATCGCGTACCTCGACGCGGTCAACAGCCCCAAGACGGAGAACCCCGGCGGTCTGAACCTGGGCGGCATCGGGCCGGTCAGCGAGGGTCTGTTCGCGTGGATCTTCGGTCTCGGTGCCATGATCGCGGTCGCCGTCTGGGTCGCCGCTCGGACCGCAAAGGCCAAGAAGTCATGAGTAGCCAAGAGATTCCAGAAGAGAACCTGCCCGCTGAGCAGGACCACGCGCACGGCGCGGTGAGCGTCGCGGACGAGAAGGACCCGTTCGCGGACCCCGGACTGCCGCCTCACGAGCACCGGATCCAGGACATCGACGAGCGGGCCGCCAAGCGGTCCGAGCGCGTCGTGGCCCTGCTGTTCACGATCTCGATGCTGGCCACCGTCGGCTTCATCGCCTCGTACGTGACGATCCCGCACGACAAGTCGATCTTCGTCTTCCCGCTCGGTCGCATCAGCGCGCTGAACTTCGCGCTGGGCCTGACCCTCGGTGTGGCGCTGTTCTGCATCGGCGCGGGCGCGGTCCACTGGGCCCGCACCCTGATGTCCGACGTGGAGGTCGCCGACGAGCGGCACCCGATCGAGGCCCCTCCCGAGGTCCGTGCCAAGGTCCACGCGGACTTCAAGCAGGGCGCCAAGGAGTCGGCGCTCGGCCGGCGCAAGCTGATCCGCAACACGATGTTCGGCGCGCTGACCCTGGTCCCGCTCTCCGGCGTCGTGCTGCTGCGCGACCTCGGCCCGCTGCCCGGCACCTCGCTGCGCCACACGCTGTGGTCGAAGGGCAAGCTGCTCGTCAACATGAACACCAACCAGCCGCTGCGTCCCTCCGACATCGCCGTCGGCTCGCTGACCTTCGCCAAGCCCGAGGGCCTGGAGGAGACCGACGAGGAGTTCCAGAACCAGATGGCCAAGGCGGCCCTGATGATCGTCCGGCTGCAGCCGGACAACATCAAGGACAAGCGCGAGCTCGAGTGGTCGCACGAGGGCATCGTGGCCTACTCGAAGATCTGCACCCACGTCGGTTGCCCGATCTCCCTGTACGAGCAGCAGACCCACCATGTGCTCTGCCCGTGCCACCAGTCCACCTTCGACCTCTCCGACGGTGCCCGAGTGATCTTCGGCCCGGCCGGTCACGCCCTGCCGCAGCTGCGCATCGGTGTGAGCGAGGAGGGCTACCTCCAGGCGCTCGGCGACTTCGAGGAGCCCGTCGGTCCTGCTTTCTGGGAGCGCGGATGAGCACTACAGAGAACACAGAGTCCCGCGCGCGCGGGAAGGCACCGGCCGGCGAGCGTGTCGCCGACTGGGCCGACGGACGGCTCGGGATCTACTCCCTGGCCAAGTCCAACATGCGCAAGATCTTCCCCGACCACTGGTCGTTCATGTTGGGCGAAGTCTGCCTGTACAGCTTCATCATCATCATCCTGACGGGTGTCTATCTGACGCTGTTCTTCCACCCGTCGATGAACGAGGTGCAGTACCACGGCAGTTATGTCCCGCTCCAGGGACAGCTGATGTCCGAGGCGTTCAGCTCGACCCTGCACATCTCCTTCGACGTGCGCGGTGGTCTGCTCGTCCGGCAGATCCACCACTGGGCCGCGCTGATCTTCCTCGCCGGCATGTTCGTGCACATGATGCGCGTGTTCTTCACCGGCGCGTTCCGCAAGCCGCGTGAGATCAACTGGCTGTTCGGCTTCCTGCTGTTCGTCCTGGGCATGTTCACCGGCTTCACCGGTTACTCGCTCCCGGACGACCTGCTCTCCGGCACCGGTGTCCGCTTCACCGAGGGCGCGATCCTGTCGATGCCGATCGTCGGCACGTACATCTCGATGTTCCTCTTCGGCGGCGAGTTCCCCGGCCACGACTTCGTGTCCCGGTTCTACTCGATCCACATCCTGCTGCTGCCGGGCATCATGCTCGGCCTGGTGGTCGGCCACCTGATCCTGGTCTTCTACCACAAGCACACGCAGTTCGCGGGTCCCGGAAAGTCCGAGAAGAACGTCGTCGGCATGCCGCTGCTGCCGGTCTACATGGCCAAGGCCGGAGGCTTCTTCTTCCTGGTCTTCGGTGTCGTCGCGGTCATCGCGGCGACCACCCAGATCAACCCGATCTGGGCCATGGGCCCCTACCGTCCGGACCAGGTGTCCACCGGCGCCCAGCCCGACTGGTACATGGGCTTCGCCGAAGGCCTGATCCGCTACATGCCGGGCTGGGAGATCAACTTCTGGGGCCACACCCTGGTCCTGGGCGTCTTCATCCCGCTGGTCCTGTTCGGTCTGGTCCTGACCGCGATCGCGGTCTACCCGTTCATCGAGTCATGGGTCACCGGTGACAAGAGCGAGCACCACATCCTGGACCGCCCGCGCAACGCCCCGACCCGCACCGGGATCGGTGTCGCCTGGGTGACCGTGTACATGATCGGCCTGGTCGGTGGTGGCAACGACCTCATCGCCACCCACTTCCATCTGTCGATCAACGACGTGACCTGGTTCGTCCGGATCTTCTTCTTCGCCGGACCGGTGATCGCGTTCATCGTCACCAAGCGCATCTGCCTCGGCCTGCAGCGCCGGGACCGCGAGAAGGTGCTGCACGGTCGCGAGACCGGCATCATCAAGCGGCTGCCGCACGGTGAGTTCATCGAGGTGCACGAGCCGCTCAGCCAGGAGCAGCTGCACACCCTCACGGCCCACCACCAGTACGAGCCGGCCCAGGTCGGCGCGGCGGTGGACGAGAACGGTGTCGAGCGCAAGATCAAGGGGACCGAGAAGGTCCGCGCCAAGCTGAGCAGCGCCTACTACGGCGACGACAACCAGATCCCGAAGCCCACCGTCGAGGAGTACAAGGAGATCACGAGCGGCCACGGCCACCACTGATCGACCGCGTCGCCACGCCACGGCCGAAGGGCCCCCGTCCGGTGTACGGACGGGGGCCCTTCGCCGTGCCTGCGGCTGGATAGGGTAGCCATGACATTGCTTTTTGCCGGTACGACGATCAGGAGCGGCCCTATGAGCGCTGTGACCCCCGCTGGAGGCGACACCGCGGCGGGCCGTTCCTGGCCCGGGGTACTGAACGCGCTGCTGTACGGCCAGGACCAGAGCGCCGACGCGACGGCCTGGGCGATGGACCAGATCATGCGCGGCCAGGCCACCGACGCCCAGATCGCCGGGTTCGTCGTGGCGCTGCGGGCGAAGGGCGAGACGGTCGACGAGATCAACGGCCTCGTCCGCACGATGTACCAGCACGCCAACGTCATCGAGGTGCCCGGCCGCACGGTCGACATCGTCGGCACCGGCGGCGACGGCGCCAGGACGGTGAACATCTCCACGATGTCCGCGCTGGTGGTGGCCGGCACCGGGGCGAAGGTCGTCAAGCACGGCAACCGGGCCGCGTCCTCCGCGTCCGGTGCCTCGGACGTGCTGGAGAAGCTCGGCGTCAACCTCGACCTGACCCCGCAGCGGGTCGCCGAGGTCGCCGAGGAGGCCGGCATCACCTTCTGCTTCGCCGTCAAGTTCCACCCGGCACTGCGCCATGCGGGCGCGGCCCGCGGCCAGCTGGGCATCCGCACGGTGTTCAACATCCTCGGCCCGCTGACCAACCCCGCGCGGGTGCGGGCGCAGGCGGTCGGTGTCGCGGACCCCCGTATGGCACCGGTCGTCGCGGGCGTCTTCGCCGAACGCGGCAACTCCTCCCTGGTCTTCCGCGGCGACGACGGCCTCGACGAACTGACCACCACCTCCACGTCCCACGTCTGGATCGTCCGGGACGGCAAGGTCACCGAGGAGAGCTTCGACCCGAGGGACGTCGGCATCGAGCTGGTCCCGGTGGAGGCGCTGCGCGGCGGTGACCCGTCGTACAACGCGGAGGTCGCCCGCCGGCTCCTGGGCGGCGAGACGGGCCCCGTCCGTGACGCGGTCCTGCTGAACTCGGCGGCGGCGCTGGTGGCCCTGGACCCGGGCACCACCACGCTGGCCGAGCAGATCCGCGCCGGCATGGACAAGGCGGCGGAGTCGATCGACTCGGGCGCGGCCAAGCGGGTGCTGGAGCGCTGGGCGGCGGCGACGAACAAGTAAGTGGGCGCCGGGCGGCCAGTAGAGGCCGAACGGAAGGAAAAAGCGGCGCCGACGCGCGCCTTCGTCCCGTCATCCGGACAGAAGTTGCGCGTCGGCGATCACTTCATCTAGGTTTTTTGCCAGGTCATGAGTGACAGTCATGAGGCCCCGGCCGACTGTCCGGCAACCCTCCGTCCGTGGCGGGGTGCCCCGGGTGAAGACCAGGCCGTAGGCAGCGAGGTCTACGGCAAGCGCGGATCCCTCGGACCCCAGGGATCCTGGTCGTCGAGGGAGTCTCCCGTGAGCAAGCGAATGCGCTAGGGCGTCGAGCCCCGCCTCCGCACACCCACCTTCTCTTTCTTCCTTCCTCTCACGGGAGTTCCGCCATGTCCGTCTCCACCGCCGTCTCCACCCAGTCCATTTGTGCCCCGCTGCCCGTTCTGGGCCGGGATGTCACCGTCCCCCTCGTCACCGGCGGCGAGGTCACCTACGCCGCCCTCGACTACGCGGCCAGCGCCCCCGCCCTCCAGCGGGTCTGGGACGACGTGGCCGCCTACGCGCCCTACTACGGCAGCGTCCACCGAGGCGCCGGCTACCTCTCCCAGCTCTCCACGGACCTCTTCGAGAACGCCCGCAGGACGGTCGCCGAGTTCCTCGACTGCCGCCCTGACGACCAGCTGATCTTCACCCGCTCGACCACGGACTCCCTGAACCTGCTGGCCCGCTCCCTCCCCGCCGACTGCCAGGTCTTCGTCTTCGAGACCGAGCACCACGCGAGCCTGCTGCCCTGGCAGGACACCCGGGTCACCTACCTCGATGCCCCGCGCACCCCGCGCCAGGCCGTCGAGACCCTGGAGACGGCCCTCGCCGACCGTGACCCCCACGGGCCGGCCCTGGTCTGTGTCACCGGCGCCTCGAACGTCACCGGCGAACTGTGGCCGGTACGGGAGCTGGCCGCGGCGGCCCACGCGCACGGCGCCCGGATCGTCCTGGACGCGGCCCAGCTGGCCCCGCACCACCCGGTGAGCGTCCGCGACCTGGACGTCGACTGGATCGCCTTCTCGGGCCACAAGCTGTACGCCCCCTTCGGCTCCGGCGTCCTCGCCGGCCGCGCCGACTGGCTCCGGGCGGCCGAGCCGTACCTCGCGGGCGGCGGCGCCAGCCGCAAGGTCACCCGGCGCGAGGACGGGGGAGTGGCCGTGGAGTGGCACGAGAGCGCCGCCCGCCATGAGGCCGGGTCGCCCAACGTGATCGGTGCCTACTCGATCGCCGCCGCCTGCAAGGCGCTGACCGAGGCCGGCTTCGACACGCTGGTGGCCCGCGAGCGGCACCTGATCGAGAAGGTGCGGACGGGTCTGGCCGAGGTGCCCGAGGTCCGTGTCCTCTCCCTCTTCGGCGACGACGCCCCGCGCGTCGGTGTGATCTCCTTCGTCGTGGAGGGCTGGAACAGCTCCCACTTCGCCGCGGCCCTCTCCGCCGAGTACGGCATCGGCGTCCGCGACGGCCTCTTCTGCGCCCACCCCCTGGTCAGGACCCTGCTGGGCTCCGACGCCCAGACCCAGGGCGAGTGCGGGGCGCCGGAGGCGGCACCGGGCGAGAAGTCCCTGAACGCTATCCGGGTGAGCTTCGGCGCGGGCACGCCGGACGAGCACGTGGAGCGGTTCGTCAGCGCCGTGAAGGAACTGGTCGCCGACGGTGCCAAGTGGACGTACCGCACGGAGGAAGGCCGCTGCGTCCCGGCGGTGTGATTCGGACCGACCTCAGGGGCAACGTCCCAGGGGGCGCGGGGCTGTGTCAGTTTGCGCCTACCGCCGCGTGGGCGCGATCGGCCCCCACCGGCCCGCAGCCGGGCACGAAGCGTCGTGGTCCACTGCGGGTCCGTCCCGGCCGAGCGCGCAGTTCCCCGCGCCCCTTACGGGGCACCTCAGCCGACGTTTCTCAGCTGTCCAGGCCGATCGCGAACGCGGCCTCGAGGTCGTGCTGCGAATAGGTACGGAACGCTACGTGCGTGTCCGTCCCCTCCACGCCCTGGATCTTGCTGATCCGCCCCGGGATCACCTCGGCCAGGTCCTCGTGCTCCCGCACCCGGACCATGGCGATCAAGTCATACGTACCGGTGACGGAGAAGACCTCGCTGACGCTGTCCAGCGCGGCGATCTGTTCCGCGATCTCGGGGATCCGGTCCACGCTGGTCTTGATGAGGACGATCGCGGTGATCACGGCTGGTTCTCTCCCTCGGGTGCCGGAGCTGGGGCGGGTTTCACTTTAGTCCCACGGCCGTACCGCACCCACGCGTAGCCGAGGCCGAGCCCGAAGCCGACCAGGTGGGCGAGGTAGGCCACGCCGGGGCCGGAGGGGGCCTGCTTCAGGGCCAGCCACTGCAGGGCCGCCCAGAAGGGGAGCACCACCCAGGCCGGGAACCGGAGCGGAAGGAAGAAGAGGAAAGGCAGAAGACTGGTCACGCGGGCGCTGGGGAACAGGTACAGGAACGCCCCGAGGACCGCCGAGATCGCCCCGGACGCCCCCACCAGCGACTGCTGGGACGTGGCGTTGGCGGCCGCGTAGCCGAGCAGTGCGAGATAGCCGCAGCCGACGTAGAAGAGAGTGAACTCCAGGCGGCCCATCCGCTCCTCGGTCATCGCCCCGAAGACGAAGAGGAACAGCATGTTGCCGAGCAGGTGCACCCAGCTGCCGTGGATGAACAGCGCCGTGGCCGGGGTGAGCGCCTCCCGGGCCGGACCGTCGAACAGGTCGGCGGGGACGACCCCCCAGCGCCGGAAGTACGCGCGCTGCGCGGCCGCCAGGGCGTCCCCGGTGCCGTAGGAAGGGGTGAAGCCGGACGCCGGGCCGAGCACGAAGATCAGGCAGCAGACGGCGATCAGGGTGTACGTCATGGGCGCCGACGTGCCCCTCAGGCTCCGCAGGGTCCGGGCGGCCGTCGTGTTCCGGTTGCCGATCATGGACATAGAGCATGGCGTAACGGGATGCACTGGTGCAGATCGCCTCGCCGCCGCCGAGGGGGCGGCGTCGAGTACTCGCCAGGCCGTAGGGTAACGAGCCACACGCGTCGGGACGGCGCGTCACGGACACTAGAAGGAAGCGAACAGTCACTATGACGGTTCCCCTGCCGACCACCACGACGCGGTGGCGCTGCACCCTCTGCGGCAACCTCACGCGCTTCGACGTGACCCGCTCGTCGAAGGTCGTGGAGTACGTGCATCTCGACCTGGCCGGTGAGCCCAAGGTCGAGGAGCGCGAGGTGGTCAGTGAGACCATCGAGTCGGTGCGCTGCCGCTGGTGCAACGCGGTGGACCAGGTGGAACTCGTGGACAGGCCGGGCGCCGACTCCTGAGACCGGGAGGCGGCCCCGCACAGGTGATGGGGTGTGACGGATGGTGGAGACCACAGGCGGGGGGCCGGTCGACGGCACCGCTGAGGTGCTTGACCGTCCGCTGCCCGACGGCGTGCGACGGCGTGTCGTACAGATCGTGTCGGACGGCTTCGGCGGGCTGACCGTCGCCGAACTGCCCGCCCAGCTGAGACAGTACGCTCGTTTCGCCCCGAATCGGCGGGCCAAGTTCGCCGGCAACGCCATGGCGACCGCGCTGGAGACGGACACCCTCTTCCGGCAGCGGATCGGGGAGAAACTCAGAGAGGCCCAGCCGCAACTCGCCGGCGCGCTCGACTCCGGCGCTCCGCCCCCGGCCGCGGACCCGCTCGATGTGGCGGCCGCGGCCTATGTACTGCGCCCCGCGGGCTGGGTGAAGCTGGTGACGGCGGCCGGTGAGGAGGCCCAGCGGGCCGATGCCGAGCGCGCCGACGAGGAGAGCCGGGCCGAGCTGGAGCGGCTGCGCGAGGAGCTGGACCGGGCCCGGGAGCTGACCCGGTCCGAGACGGAGCGGCTGCGCGTCGAGCTGGACGCGGCGAAGAAGGAAGCGGAGTCGCTGCACCGCAAGCTGCGCGCCGCCCTCAGTGACGTCAAGCGCGGCGAGGCCGCGCTGCGCAAGCTGCAGGGCGAGATGGAGGCGGTGCGCACCGAGGGGCAGGTCCAGGTGTCCGCCGCCGAGAGCGAGGGCCGGCGGCTCAAGGCCCGGCTCGGCGAGGTCGAGGCCGCCCTGGAGGCCAGCCGCCGCGCCGCCCGCGAGGGACGCAGTGTCGAGGACATGCGGGTACGGCTGCTGCTCGACACCGTCCTGGACGCGACCCAGGGACTGCGCCGTGAACTGGCTTTGCCGCCGGTGTCGGTGCGGCCCGCCGAGACCGTGGATGCGGTCGAACCGGGACGAATGACCCCGAAGGACATCGCGGCCCGAGCACTTTCCGAGAACGATCCGGCCATTCTCAATCAGCTACTCGCCCTGCCTCAGGCGCACTTGGTCGTCGACGGCTACAACGTGACCAAGACCGGCTATCCGCAGATGCCGCTGGAGAAGCAGCGGCTGCGGCTGCTCGGCCAGCTCTCCCAGCTCGCCGCGCAGACCGGCGCCGAGGTCACCTGTGTCTTCGACGGCGCCGAACTGGCCGCGCCGGTGCTGCTGGCCCCGCCGCGCGGGGTCAGGGTCCTCTTCTCCAAGCCCGGTGTCACCGCGGACGAGCTGATCCGCCAGCTGGTGCGTGCCGAGCCGCCGGGCCGTCCGGTGATCGTCGCCTCGACCGACCGTGAGGTCGCCGACGGGGTCGCGAAGGCGGGTGCCCGTCCGGTGGCTTCTGCGATGCTTCTGAAGCGACTGTCCTGAAGGTTCAACGGACATATGTAATGCCCGAATTGACCGAACCGTCACGCAACGTAGCGTCAATCGAGCATCACGGCACGTGAGTTATGTGCAAAGAGTGCGTTGCGTGACCAGTTTTTTCGCTGTTGGGTTTGAACTGATCACAGGGAGGTCACTAGGGTCAGGCCTCGAACCTCCATACGGGTGATCACTCAAACGAAGGAGCCCGTCTCCGTGGCGTCCCATCGTCGACCCAAGCAGCCGAGTCGCGCGCGCGTGACCGTGCTGACCACCGCAGCCGCCGCTGCTGTCGTCCTCAGCGCCAACGCCGCCAACGCGGCGCCCAGCGAGAAGCTGAGCAAGGACGAGGTCAAGGCAAAGGTCGACAAGCTCTACCAGGAGGCCGAGCAGGCCACCGAGAAGCTGGACGGCGCCAAGGAGAAGCAGCAGAAGCTGCAGAAGGAAATCTCCACGATCCAGGACAATGTGGCCCGTGGTCAGGAGGACCTCAACAAGCTGCGCGACAGCCTCGGTTCGCTGGCCACCGCGCAGTACCGCTCCGGCGGCATAGACCCCTCCGTCCAGCTCTTCCTCTCGTCCAACCCGGACGACTACCTCGACAAGGCGTCCACGCTCGACCAGTTGAGCAGCCAGCAGGTCGAGGCCCTGAAGAAGATTCAGGACAAACAGCGCGAACTGGCCCAGGAGCGGGCAGAGGCCGCGGACAAGCTCAAGAACCTCTCCGCCACCCGCACCGAGCTGGCCAAGCAGAAGAGCGCCGTCCAGTCCAAGCTCGCCGACGCGCAGAAGCTCCTCAACACCCTGACGGCCAAGGAGAAGGCCGCCCTGGACGCGGAGCAGGCCCAGGCCGCCAGCCGCGCCTCCTCCCGCGTGAACCTCGGCAACACCGGCTCCGCCTCCGGCCGGGCCGCCGCCGCCTTCTCCGCCGCCCAGTCCGTGATCGGCTCGCCGTACGTATACGGCGCCTCCGGACCGTCCTCCTTCGACTGCTCGGGCCTGACCTCCTGGGCCTACGCCCAGGCCGGCGTCACCATCCCGCGCACCTCCGAGGCGCAGGCCAACGCCGGCACCCGCATCTACAGCGAGAGCGACCTCAAGGTCGGCGACCTGGTCATCTTCTACGGCGACTACCACCACGTCGGCCTCTACGCGGGCAACGGCCAGGTGCTGCACGCCCCGCACACCGGTGCTGTGGTGCGCTACGAGTCGATCGGCAACATGACGTTCGAGTTCGGCGTCCGGATCTGACCCCACCGGGTTACGACGACACCCGTACGGCCCAAGATCAACACAAGGTGACGCCCGAACGGGCGAATCACGACAACCGAAGATGACTCCACGCCCCGCCGGTGACCTGCGTCAGCGGCGGGGCGTCGTGTTGTGGGCCCGCAGAGGTCTTTGGCCGTGGACCGGTCGTATGGCTAGCATCGCCGCGTTCGGCGACAGAGTTGTCGGACCTACCGCCGGACGGGCGGGAAGTCACGCCTGCGGAGGCCGCGTAGGACCAGCCCACACGGGTTGGCGGCGGCCTTGAAACAGGAACCCGTGGTGGCGCCGCGCTGTGCGGTGCGGACCGGAATCCCCTGCCCTCGGGCGGGGGAGGGCGTCAAAGTCCGGCGCGTTTTCCCGTGTACCCGGGGAGACCGTCGGCGTCCGACAAACGGAAGGAGCGCGGTTTCCTGTGGGGTCTCATCGCCGTCTCGCATCGTCCGGGTTCAACCGGGGCGCCGGTGCCGCCCTCTGTGTGCTGTCGGCCGCGGCAGCCGGGCTCGGCGCCGTACCCGCGAGCGCGGCCCCGCAGGGGAACACCCGCGCCGAGGTGGACCGGCTGTACCGGCAGGCCGAGGAGGCGACCGAGGCCTACAACAAGGCCGACGAGCGGGCCGGTGCGCTGCGCCGCGCGGTCAACGACTCCCAGGACCGCATCGCCCGCCAGCAGCAGCGCATCAACGTCATGCGGGAGGCGCTCGGATCGCTCGCAGGCGCCCAGTACCGCTCCGGCGGTATCGACCCCACCGTCGCCCTGCTGTTCTCCGACGACCCCGAGGACTACCTCGACCGGGCGTCCCTCCTCGACCGCATCGACGTCCGCCAGGCCGGGCAGCTCAAGGATCTCCAGGCGGCGATGCGTGAACTCGCCCAGGAGCGCGCCGAGGCCGCCGGCGACCTCGCCGAGCTGGAGCGCAGCCGCAAGGCGGTCGCCTCCCACAAGGCCACCGTGGAAGAGAAGCTCGCCAGGGCCCGGCGACTGCTCAACGCGATGCCTGCCGCCGACCGCGCCGCCTTCGAGCACGCCTCCCGGGGCGACGACCGCGCCGACCTGCCCGACATCTCCGGCGTCGCCGCCCCCGACGGCCGCGCCGCCGCCGCGGTGGCCGCCGCCCGCGCCGCCCTCGGCAAGCCGTACGTGTGGGGCGCCAGCGGCCCCACCGGCTTCGACTGCTCGGGCCTGATGCAGTGGTCGTACGCGCACGCCGGGATCCATCTGCCGCGCACCTCGCAGGAGCAGCGCTACGCCGGCCACCAGGTCCCACTCTCCCAGGCGCGCCCCGGTGACCTGGTCGTCTACCGCTCCGACGCCAGCCATGTGGGGATGTACGTCGGCAACGGACAGGTCATCCACGCCCCCTACCCGGGCGCCCCGGTCCGCTACGACCCGGTCGGGATGATGCCCATCTCCTCCGTCACCCGGCCCTGACTTTCGGGCCCCGACCCGTACGATCTGAAAGTGGCTGGTGGCAGACGGGCGTGGCGCTCGGGAGCGGTGGGGCTGTGTCTGCTGCTCCTGCCGCTGACGGGCTGCGGCGGCGGACAGGCGCCGACCGGCTCGGCGATGGCCGAGGTGCAGCAGGTCCTGGACCGGCGGGCGGCCGCCGTCCTCGGCCATGACGAGGGCGCCTACGCCGAGACCGGCACCCGGAACTCGTACACGAACCTGCGGGCCGTACCCCTCGCGGACTGGAGCTACCGGCTGACCGCCCTGCACCCCGACGGCGCCGAGGCCACCGCCGACGCCCAGCTCCGCTACCGCATCCAGGGCTACGACAGGGCCCCGGTCACCACCGACCGCACCCTGACCCTCAGCCGCACCGCCGACGGCCACTGGTACGTCGCCGCCGACCAACCCGCGAAGAAGGCCGGGCAGCAGCTCTGGGACCAGGGCACGGTGACGGCCGTCAAGGGCGCACACAGCCTGGTTCTCGGGGTCGGCCGGCCCAAAGACACCCTGCGGGACTACGCCGGCCTCGCCGACACCGCCGTCCCGGAGGTCTCGAAGGCCTGGGGCACGGACTGGACCCGGCGGGTGGTCCTGCTCGTACCCAGGTCGCTGAACGGCATGGCGGCCCTGCTGGGTGCCCCGGCCTCCAACTACCGGGGCATCGCCGCCGTCACCACCGGCGAGGTGGGCGGCGCCGGTCAGGCGCCGGCGGACCGGGTCATCCTCAACCCGGAGGCGTACGCCGAGCTCGGCCCGGTCGGCAAAAAGGTGGTCCTCACCCACGAGACGACCCATGTCGCCACCCGCACCCACACCTCGGCCGCCACCCCGCTCTGGCTCTCCGAGGGGTACGCCGACTGGATCGGCTATCTCGACACCGGCCGTACGCCCACCGAGGCCGCACCGGAACTGGCCCGCGCCGTCCAGGCCGGCGACATTCCCGAGGACCTCCCGGTGGACAAGGACTTCGGCTTCACCGACGATCCCACCAAGCTGGCCGAGGCCTACGAGGGCGGCTGGCTGGCCTGCCGGATGATCGCCGCCCACTGGGGCGAGGAGAGGCTCGGCGCCTTCTACCGGGCCGTCGGCGCCCACCAGGGCCGTACGGGCGCGGTCGAGGACGCGCTGCGGAAGGAACTCGGCACGACCCTGCCGGACTTCACCGCGCGCTGGCGGGACTATCTGACGGCTCAGCTCGGCGACTGAGCCGGCCGCTCGATCGCCTCCTTCAGCCAGGCCCGCTCGGCCTTCCCCGTCGCCCGCGCCACCCGCAGCATGCCTTCCTGGAAGAGATCCCCGCTCTCCTCGGCCCGCACTGGCTCGCCGTCCCGGTGGAAGAAGCTCGACGGGGTCTCCAGGAAGTCCAGCCTGCGGCGCAGTACGGCCGCCTGTGCCGTCGGGTCGCCGAGATGACGCAGAAAGGCCAGAACGGTGTTGAAACGGACCTGGCTGTTGCCGGCCCGGGCTCAGGAGGGGACCGAGGTCTCCTTCGCGCGGGCGGCCCGAAAGGGCAGGGGAGCGGTCGGGGCCTTGGTCACCGTGGAGCGCCACAGCTGCCGGGCCGCCGTGACCGTCGCCGCGACCAGCAGGACGTTGCGCAGGGCCAGCAGGGTGATGCCGTACCAGTCGCTCACCACGACGTGCGAGAAACCGACCGGGAACTCCAGGACCGTCACGAAGGTCGCCAGCAGGACCAGCACCGCCGGCAGAGTCATCCGGCCGGCCCGGAAACAGAGACAGACGGCGGCCAGGCCCACCAGCCACACCATGTACTGCGGGCTGATCACCCGGCTGGTGACCGTGAACATCAGGACGGCGGTGAAGGCGGCGTCCGCGAGCGTGTGGGACCGGAAGCGGGCCGCGCACAGCCGCCACAGCAGCAGCCAGCCGAAGGCGCAGGCGGTCAGCCCCAGGGCCGCCGCGCTGACCGCCTTCACCTGCGGGCCCAGGAACTCGATCGAGCCGTAGTTCAGCAGCACCTCGCCCTGCCAGCCGTAGTGCCGGGCGACATGGAGGACCAGTGCGCCAAGGGACTCCACCTCGGTGCCCCGGTCCCGCTGGAAGGTCAGGAAGGCGAACGCGCCGGGCATGGCCACCGCGAACAGCGCCCCGACCACGCCCGCCGTGACCGCCGCCGACGCCCAGGCCCGTCGCCGTACGGCACCCACCAGCAGCAGCGCCGGCCATACCTTGACCATCGCGCCGAAGCCGGCCAGCGCGCCCATCAGCCGGGGGTGCCGGGCCCCGGCGAGCAGCGCGGCGACGGCGACCGCGGTGACCATCAGGTCGTAGCGGGAGTAGACGGTCGGGCCGAGGAGCGGGACGCCGAGTACCCAGGCCCAGGCGCCGCGCAGGGTGCGGCCGGGGCGCAGGCCCGTGTAGAGGAGGAGGGACAGCACCACCAGGTCGGCCAGGAAGGCCAGCACGAAGAAGGCGGTCGGGTAGTCCAGGAAGGGCAGGAGGCCGGGGGCGAGGATCGCCAGGGCGGCCGCGGGCGGGTACTGCCAGGTGACGTCGTCCAGGGGAAACGTTCCGTGCCGGAGGACCTCGTACCACCCCTGGTAGATCACGGACACGTCGGTCGTGACGTCCGCGCCCGGGAACACGAACACCTTCAGCACGGACAGCAGCAGCAACAGCCGGGTGGCACCCCAGACGACCAGCAACAACACCAGGGCACGCCTCTCGCCCGTCCTGTCCACCTGAGCCCCTGTCCTTCGCCCTGCCTTGGAGTGCGCCACATGATCTCCCGCCGGCCTGTGCGGGGGCCATGAAGCACGGCCGAACACATCGTGCGGGTAAGGTCGGCCGCGATGCACAAGACCCTCATCGTGACGAATGACTTCCCGCCCCGGCCGGGCGGCATCCAGGCCTTTCTGCACAACATGGCCGTGCGGCTGGACCCGGAGCGGCTCGTCGTCTACGCGTCCACGTGGAAGCGGAGCCGGGAGGGTGTCGAGGCCACCGCCGCTTTCGACGCGGAGCAGCCCTTCACCGTCGTACGCGATCGTACGACGATGCTGCTGCCCACGCCCGGGGCGACCCGGACGGCGGTCGGGCTGCTCCGGGAGCACGGGTGCACGTCCGTGTGGTTCGGGGCGGCGGCGCCGCTCGGGCTGATGGCACCCGCGCTGCGCAGGGCCGGGGCGGAGCGGCTGGTCGCCACCACCCACGGGCACGAGGCCGGCTGGGCCCAGCTGCCCGCCGCCCGGCAGCTGCTCGGCCGGATCGGCGAGGCGACCGACACGCTCACCTACCTCGGCGAGTACACGCGCTCGCGGATCGCGACGGCGCTCGGTCCGGCCGCGGCCGGGCGGATGGTGCAGCTGCCTCCGGGGGTGGACGAGAAGACGTTCCACCCCGGGTCCGGGGGTGCCGAGGTGCGGGCGCGGCTGGGGCTGAGCGACCGGCCGGTGGTCGTGTGCGTGTCGCGGCTGGTGCCACGGAAGGGGCAGGACACGCTGATCCTCGCGATGCCGCTGATCCTGGCCGCCCAGCCGGACGCGGTGCTGCTGATCGTGGGCGGCGGGCCGTACGAGAAGGAGCTGCGGCGGCTGGCGCGGGAGACGGGGGTCGAGGCGTCGGTGCGGTTCACGGGGGCTGTGCCGTGGGCCGAGCTGCCGGCCCACTTCGGCGCGGGTGACGTGTTCGCGATGCCCTGCCGGACACGGCGGGGCGGGCTGGATGTGGAGGGGCTGGGGATCGTGTACCTGGAGGCCTCGGCCACCGGGCTGCCGGTGGTGGCGGGGGACTCCGGCGGGGCGCCGGACGCGGTGCTCGACGGGGAGACCGGGTGGGTGGTGCGGGGTGGGTCGGTGGAGGAGGCCGCCGAGCGGATCGTCGTGCTGCTGGGGGATGCGGGGCTGCGGCGGCGGATGGGGGAGCGGGGGCGGCTGTGGGTCGAGGAGCGGTGGCGATGGGACCTGCTTGCGGAGAAGCTCAAGACGTTGTTGTGAGCCGCCACCCGGGGAAAAGTCTGCTTCAAGGGACCGGGTCGACTCTGCCGCGGCTCTAGGCGGAACCGGAAAATCCGCACATGCTTCGCGCATGACAGCAAAACTGATGCAGCATCAGCTGACGAGACGTCACATCCTGGGCATGATCGCCCTCCAGACCGCCGCAGCGGCCGGTCTCACCCGTGTCGGGCTCCAGTCGGCGCAGGCCGCCGAGGAGGCGGCCGCCGTCGACAACGCGCCCGCGATCGTGGTCGGTTCCGGGTACGGCGGGGCCGTGGCCGCGCTCCGGCTCGGGCAGGCCGGGGTGCGGACCCTGATGATCGAGATGGGGCAGCTGTGGAACACGGCCGGCTCCGACGGCAGGGTCTTCTGCTCCACCGCGGCTCCGGACAAGAGGTCCATGTGGTTCAGGTCCCGCACGGAGGCGCCGCTCGCCAGCTTCCTCTGGCTGGACGTCGTCAACAAGGACATCACCCCCTATCCCGGCGTCCTGGACCGGGTGCACTACGACAACATGTCCGTGTACGTCGGCCGTGGTGTGGGTGGAGGATCGCTGGTCAACGGGGGGATGGCGGTGACCCCGGTCCAGTCGTACTTCGCCGAGCAGTTCCCGACCGTGGACGCGAGCGCGATGTACGACACGTACTACCCGCGCGCCCGTTCCATGCTCGGGGTCAACACCGTCGACGCCACCTGGTTCGAGTCGACCGAGTGGTACCAGTTCACCCGGACCTCCAGAAAGGCCGCCGCCAACACCGGCCTCAGGACCACCTTCGTACCCAACGTCTACGACTTCGGGTACATGCAGAAGGAAGCCGCCGGCACCGCCACCAGGTCCGCGCTCGCCCAGGAGGTCATCTACGGCAACAACTACGGCAAGAAGAGCCTCGACAAGACCTATCTCGCCGCCGCCCTCGGCACCGGCAACCTCACCATCCACACCATGGAGAAGGTGAGGTCCGTCAGCCGGGCGAGCGACGGGAGCTGGCTGCTCGGCGTCGACCGGATCGACGTGACCGGGGCCGTCGTCGAGAGCAAGCAGTACAGCTGTACCTACCTGTTCCTCGGTGGCGGGAGCCTCGGGACCAGCGAACTGCTCGTGCGGGCGCGGGACACCGGGGCGCTGCCCGCGCTCAACTCCAGTGTCGGCGCCGGGTGGAGCACCAACGGCAACACCATGCTCGGGCGCGCCAACCACATCTGGGACACCACCGGCGCCAACCAGGCGACCATGCCGGTGATGGGCATCGACGACTGGGCCAACACCGACAACCCGGTCTTCGCGGAGATCGCCCCGCTGCCCATCGGGTTCGAGACCTGGGTCAGCCTGTACCTGGCGATCACCAGGAACCCGCAACGGGCGTCCTTCACCTACGACTCCGCGAGCGACGGGGTGAAGCTGGGCTGGACCGCCGCCCAGAGCGCGGTCTCGGTCGCCATGGCCAAGAAACTGTTCGACCGGATCAACCTGGCCAACGCCACGATCTACCGGTACGACCTGTTCGGCTCGGCCGGCAAGGTGTTCGCGGACGACTTCTGCTACCACCCGCTGGGCGGCTGTGTGCTGGGCAAGGCGACCGACGACTTCGGGCGGGTCAAGGGCTATTCGAAGCTGTACGTCACGGACGGCTCGCTCGTGCCCGGGAACATCGGCGTGAACCCGTTCGTGACCATCACCGCGCTCGCCGAGCGGACGATGGAACGGGTTCTCGCCGAGGACATGTGAGGGCACATGTGAGCGGACATGTGAGTCAAGTGCCGCTCTACTTCTGGTAGATGGCCTCGATCTCGTCCGAGTAGTCCTTCGCCACCACATTGCGCTTGAGCTTCAGTGACGGCGTCAGGTGGCCCGACTCCTCCGAGAACTGGGAGGACAGAATGCGGAACTTCCGCACCGATTCCGCCTTCGACACCGCGGCGTTGCCGTCGTCGACAGCGGCCTGGATCGCCGCGATCAGATCCGGGTCGTCACGCAGCGACGCCGCGGTGGCACCCGCCGGCTTGCCCTGGTCGGCCGCCCAGCGGCCCAGGAACTCCTCGTCGATGGTGACCAGCGCACCCACGAACGGCCGCCCGTCGCCCACCACCATGCACTCCGCGACCAGGGCGTGCGCGCGGATACGGTCCTCGATCACGGCCGGGGCGACGTTCTTGCCACCCGCGGTGACGATGATCTCCTTCTTGCGGCCGGTGATCCTGAGGTAGCCGTCCTCGTCCAGGGTGCCGATGTCGCCGGTGTGGAACCAGCCGTCGGCCAGCGCCTCGGCGGTCGCGGCCTCGTTGTTCCAGTAGCCCTTGAACAGGTGCTCGCCGTGCAGCAGCACCTCGCCGTCGTCCGCGATACGGATCACCGAGCCGGGCAGCGGCTGACCGACCGTGCCGATCTTCTGCCGGTCCCAGGGGTTGAACGCGGTCGCCGCACAGGACTCGGTGAGGCCGTAGCCCTCCAGGACCGTGAAGCCGATGCCGCGGAAGAAGTGACCCAGGCGCTCGCCAAGCGGGGCGCCGCCGGAAATGGCGTACTCGCCCTTGCCACCGAGCACCGCGCGCAGCTTGCTGTAGACGAGTTTGTCGAACGTCCTGTGTTTGATCTTCAGGCCGAGGGATGCTCCCGACGGCGTGTCCAGCGCCTTGCTGTACGTGATCGCGGTGTCCGCGGCCTTGTCGAAGATCCTGCCCTTGCCGTCCGCCTGCGCCTTGGCCCGCGCCGAGTTGTAGACCTTCTCGAAGACCCGCGGGACGCCGAGGACCAGCGTCGGCCGGAACGCGGCCAGTTCGTCGGTGAGGTTCTTGATGTCCGGGACGCAGCCCAGCTTGATCGGCGCCATCATCGGGGCGATCTGGACGAGGCGGCCGAAGACGTGCGCGAGCGGGAGGAAGAGCAGCACACTGCACTCGCCGGTGCGGAACAGCGGGCGCAGGCGCTCCACGATGTTGCCGCACTCGGCGAAGAAGTTGCGGTGGGTGAGCACGCACCCCTTGGGACGGCCCGTCGTGCCCGAGGTGTAGACGATGGTCGCCGGGTCGTCCGCCTTCGCCTGCGAGCTGCGCTCCTCGACGGTCGCGTCCGTGACGCCCTGGCCGAGCCGGCCCAGTTCCTCCAGGCCGCCGGCCTCGATCTGCCAGACCTGCTTGAGGGCCGGCAGCGTCTCGCGCACCGACTCGACGGCGGCCACGTGGTTGTCGAGTTCGACGATGCAGGCGGTCGCGCCGGAGTCGCTGAGGATCCACTGCACCTGCTCCGGCGAGCTGGTCTCGTACACCGGCACGGTGACCGCGCCGGCGCACCAGATCGCGAAGTCGAGGAGCGTCCACTCGTAGCGGGTGCGGGACATCAGGCCGACCCGGTCGCCCGGCTGGATGCCGGAGGCGATGAGACCCTTGGCAGCCGCGTGCACCTCGGTCAGGAAGGCGGTGGCGGTCACGTCCTGCCAGGCACCGCCGACCTTGCGGGCCATGACGGCGACATCCGGATGCTGCGCGGCGTTTCTGCGGACGATGTCGGTCAGATTGCCGTCCGCGGGGACCTCGTACAAAGCCGGAAGGCTGAACTCGCGCAAGACTGCTGCTCCTCATAGGGCGCCGGCGCCACGACGTTGTGCGATGCGACGGTGCGGTCCAAGGCTCGGGCAGGTACTCAGGGCTTCGCCACGGGCCACATGATCCGTTGGTTGAATTCCTGAGCACGACTGGACTGCCCGGACGTTACCCGCCGGTATGGCTTCTTCGACAGGGGGTCCCGGCGAGATGTTCGGTGCGTCACACAGGTTGGTGTTCCTTCGCGTACGGTAGTCCACGCCTTTAGTGACTGACCAGTAACCGCAGGCCCGGCCATCGCCTGTTCACGTTTGCCGCACAGGCCTACGCTTGATCACCATGGCAGCCACACCCTCCGGCAACCGAAGGACCCGCGTCCACGTGGTCAGCGACGTGCACGGCAACGTCCGTGACCTGGCCAGGGCCGGCGACGGCGCCGACGCCCTGATCTGCCTCGGCGACCTGGTCCTCTTCCTCGACTACGCCGACCACTCCCGCGGCATCTTCCCCGACCTGTTCGGCGTCGAGAACGCCGACCGTCTCGTAGAACTCCGCACCGCCCGCCGCTTCGAGGAGGCGCGGGAGCTGGGGGCCCGGCTGTGGGGCGGGATCGGCATGGACCGGGCGACCGCCATCGAGAAGGCGGTGCGCAAGCAGTACGCCGAGATGTTCGCGGCGTTCCCGGCACCGACGTACGCGACCTACGGCAATGTCGACATGCCGCCGCTCTGGCCGGAGTACGCGGGACCGGGCACCACGATCCTCGACGGGGAGCGGGTGGAGATCGGGGGCCGGGTCTTCGGCTTCGTGGGCGGCGGCCTGCGGACCGCGATGCGCACGCCCTACGAGATCTCCGACGAGGAGTACGCGGCGAAGATCGAGGCGCTCGGCGAGGTCGACGTGCTGTGCACGCACATCCCGCCGGAGGTGCCGGAGTTGGTGTACGACACGGTGGCGCGCCGTTTCGAACGGGGCAGCCTGGCACTCCTCGACGCCATCCGGCGCACCAGGCCGCGTTATTCGCTCTTCGGACATGTCCACCAGCCGCTGGTGAAGCGGATGCGGATCGGGGCCACCGAGTGCGTGAACGTCGGGCACTTCGCCGGTACCGGCCGGCCCTGGGCGCTGGAATGGTGACGACGGCCCCGGACGGGGGTGAGGTCGGCTGGTCGGACGCGCGGTAGCCTTCACGCTGCACACGCGTGCGCACGCTCGCGCACGGCGACCCCTTGTACCGGTCTCACCGGCCCGCATCTGGAGGAGCCACGGCGATGGCGGAACACACCAGCTCGAGCATCACGATCGAGGCGGCCCCGGCCGACGTCATGGCGGTGATCGCCGACTTCGCCCGCTATCCGGACTGGACCGGTGAGGTGAAGGAGGCGGAGGTGCTGAAGACCGACGCGCGAGGCCGGGCCGAGCAGGTCCGTCTGGTGATGGACGCCGGTGCGATCAAGGACGACCAGACCCTCGGCTACACCTGGACCGCTGACAACGAGGTGTCCTGGACGCTGGTGAAGTCGCAGATGCTGCGGTCGCTGGACGGCTCGTACCTGCTGAAGCCGGCGGGGGCCGGGGCGACCGAGGTCACCTACTCACTGACGGTGGACGTGAAGATCCCGATGCTCGGGATGATCAAGCGCAAGGCGGAGAAGGTCATCATCGACCGGGCACTGGCTGGGCTGAAGAAGCGGGTGGAGTCGGACCACTAGTTCGCCCGCCCACCCACCCGCCCGTTCGCCTTCTCGAAGGGGGCTCGCAGCAGCGGGCCGGCGTGCCGCTGGCGCGGCACGGGTGGGCGCAGCGGCACCCTGCCAAACGCCGGTAAGCGACGCCCCCGCGGCCGGCCCCAGCGCCGGGCACCGTCAGGCGAGACCCGCTTCGGTTACGGTTCACCCCCATGCGCACCATCCTGATCACCGGACCCGGCGGCAGCGGCCGTACGACCGTCGCCGCGGCCACCGCTCTGCGCGCCGCAGGCGAGGGCACCCCGACCCTCGTGCTCAGCGCCGACCGCACGGACACCCTCGGCGCGGCCCTGGGCACGGCGACAGGACCGGCGCCGACCCGCGTCATCCCCACCCTCACCGCCTGGCGCCCCGACGCGGCCGCCCGGTTCCGCGAGGACCTCACCGCCTTCCAGACCCGCGCCGCGAACGTCCTCGACCTCCTGGGCGCCTCCCGCCTGGACGCCGAGGAACTCACCCCCCTCCCCGGCGCCGAGGAGCTGTCCTGTCTGCGCGCCCTGCGCGACGCCGCCCTCTCCGAGCGCTACGAGCTGCTCGTCGTGGACCTCCCGCCCGCCCCGCAGGCCCTGGACCTGCTGGCCCTCCCCGAGAAGCTGCGCCGCTATCTGCGCCGCCTCCTCCCGCCCGAGCGGCAGGCGGCCCGCGCCCTGCGCCCCGTCCTCGGCCGGCTCGCCGGCGTCCCCATGCCCGCGGACTGGCTCTACGAGACGGCCGCCCGCTGGGACGTCGAGCTGGCCGCCGTGGAGGCCGTATTCGCCGACCGCCACACCTCCGTACGCCTGGTCGCCGAACCCGGCCCGGCCGGTGCGGACGCCGTCCGTAGCACTCGCCTCGGCCTCGCTCTGCGCGGCCTGGGCACCGAGGCCCTGGTCGCCAACCAGGCGCTGCCCGAGGCCACGCCCCTGCACGGTCTCGTCGCCCAGCAGCGCAAGGCCCTCGCCGACTGGGCGGAGACGTTCGACGTCACCGCCGTCCCCCACCTCGGGCACGACCCGCGCGGCACCGAGGACCTCGCCGCGCTCGCCGTGCCCGGCGTCAACACCGCGCCCGCACCGGTCGAGTGGCCCGTCGTCGACCGGATCGAGGAGGACGGCGTCCTCGTCTGGCACATCCCGCTGCCCGGCGCGATACGGGACGGCCTCGACCTCGTCCGGCGCGGCGACGAAGTGGTGATCACCGTCGGCGGCTTCCGCCGGATCGTCGCACTGCCGTCGGCGCTGCGCCGCTGCACCGTCGCCGGGGCCGCGCTGCGCGACGGCGAGCTGCGGCTGCGCTTCGCGCCGGACCCGGATCTGTGGCCGCGCTGACGGTGAATCCGGCACGCCCGTTCGGGTAACGTCGTAAGAGCGAACCGTAGTCAGGAGTCGGTCATGAGCGAAGAGCGCCCCACAGCTGACGCCTTTGAGGCACCGGACGAGGTACGGGCGACGGACGCCGACGCCTGGGCCACGGCCTGTGCCGAGGACCTGGAGGCGGAGAAGGCCCGCCGCCGCGCCCAGTACGGCCAGCCCCCGGGGTCGGCCGCCGAGGAACTGCGCAAGCTCGTCGACGCCGTCGCCAACAAGCTCTCCGGCATCCAGACCCCGCTCCTCGGGGCGGTCGCCGGGCCCGCCGCCCAGCAGGTGGTCCGGCAGGTCGTACAGCAGGCGAAGAACGCCGTCGAGCCCGTCATAGAGCGCAACCCGGACGTCTTCGACCACCTGGCCGCGGCCGGCAGCGAACTCCTCGCCGCCTACCGCTCCGCGGTCCAGGCCCAGGAGACCCGCTGGACCTCAGGCGGCCACGACAAGGGCGAGGACCCCGGCCCCGGCGAACGCATCGATCTCGACTGACAGCCCCCTGCCCGGCGCCCCCGCGTTGTCGTCCCAGACGCCGCCGGGCCCGTCCCTGCAGGCGGACGACGGGAACCCGAGGGCAGGGCCTCGGGTACGGTTGGCCGTAGCGGGGCTCGACCGAAACTGAGGGATTCATGGGACTCACCATCGGCGTCGACATCGGCGGCACCAAGATCGCGGCCGGCGTGGTCGATGAGGAAGGCAACATCCTCTCGACCCACAAGGTGCCGACCCCGGGCACGCCCGAGGGCATCGTGGACGCCATTGCTTCCGCCGTAGAGGGTGCGCGCGCCGGGCACGAGATCGTCGGCGTGGGCATCGGTGCCGCCGGCTATGTGAACCGGCAGCGCTCCACGGTCTACTTCGCGCCCAACATCGACTGGCGCCAGGAGCCGTTGAAGGAGAAGGTCGAGGCCCGCGTCGGCCTCCCCGTGGTCGTGGAGAACGACGCCAACGCCGCAGCCTGGGGCGAGTACAGGTTCGGCGCCGGCAAGGGCCACCGCAACGTCATCTGCATCACGCTCGGCACCGGCCTCGGTGGCGGCATCATCATCGGCAACAAGCTGCGCCGCGGGCACTTCGGCGTCGCCGCCGAGTTCGGTCACATCCGCATGGTCCCGGACGGGCTGCTGTGCGGCTGCGGCTCGCAGGGCTGCTGGGAGCAGTACGCCTCCGGCCGCGCCCTGGTCCGCTACGCCAAGCAGCGCGCCAACGCCACCCCGGAGAACGCGGAGATCCTGCTCGGCCTCGGCGACGGCAGCCCCGACGGCATCGAGGGCAAGCACATCTCCATGGCCGCCCGCCAGGGCGACCCGGTCGCCGTCGACTCCTACCGCGAGCTCGCCCGCTGGGCCGGCGCGGGCCTCGCCGATCTGGCCTCCCTCTTCGACCCCTCCGCCTTCATCGTCGGGGGCGGCCTCTCGGACGAGGGCGAACTGGTCCTCGACCCGATCCGCAAGTCCTACAAGCGCTGGCTGGTGGGCGGCAACTGGCGCCCGGTGGCAGACGTCATCGCGGCCCAGCTGGGCAACGAGGCCGGCCTGGTGGGCGCGGCGGACCTGGCGCGAGAGCCCGACCCGATCATGTAAGCGCCTCTCACCGGTCCCACCTGCTGTCAGGGCGCGAGGCGGTAGTCGATATGCGGCTACCGCCGCGCGGGCGCGACCAGCCATGACGACCCGGCAGTCGCCCACCCGCCGCGCGCCCCCACCCAGTGGGCGTAGATTGATCCACATGGCGCCGCTCCCCAACTCCCACACGGAGCCCGACGGTTCCGCCGTCATCCGCGTCCTCAGCTACAACATCCGCTCGATGCGGGACGACACCCGGGCCCTGGCCCGTGTCATCAAGGCCTGCGCCCCCGACCTGGTCCTGATCCAGGAGGCGCCCCGGTTCTTCCGCTGGCGCAAGAAGCTGGCCCGCCTGGCCGCCGCCTCAGACCTGGTGATCCTCACCGGGGGAGCGACCGCCGCCGGCCCGGCCATCCTCTGCGACCTCCGGGCCACCGTGGAGCGCACCGAGGACGTCCTCCTGCCCCTCACGCCCGGCCTCCACCGCCGCGGCTTCGCGACCGCCGTCGTCCGCTTCGGCGGCGCCCGCCTCGGCGTCACCAGCTTCCACCTCAGCCTCCAGCAGGACGAGCGCTACGAGCAGGGCGGCATGCTGCTCGACCGGCTCGCCGGCATGGGCGTGGAGCACGCCATCGCCGGCGGCGACCTCAACGACCGCCCCGACGGCCGCACCTTCCGCCGCCTGGCCGACGCCCTCCAGGACTGCCGTACCACCTCGCCCTGGGGCGGCGAGTTCACCTCCTGGTCCACCGACCCCCATCAGCGCATCGACGCGATCTTCGCGACGAAGGGCATCGAGGTGCTCGGCTGCGGCGTCCCGGAGGACCAGCCCGGCGTCACCGGCGCAGACGTGAGGGCGGCCACGGATCACCTTCCGGTCCTGGCCGCCCTCAGAATCCCGGCGTCCTAGCAGGGCTTCAGACCACGGCACCGCGCCCCGGGTCGTCCTCGTCGTCGTCCGTCTTCATCCGTGTCACCAGCGTGACGAACCCGCCGAGGAACCCGCCGATCCCCAGCGTCGCCAGCCACCAGGTCATGTCCCAGCCGAGCAGCACCGCGAGCAGCAGCAGGATCGGACCGCCCACCACCCCCAGCCAGGCGAACTTCGACGTGGTGTCGGCGTCCCCCAGCGGCGGCGGCTCAGGCGGCACGAAGTGCCCCTCGTCGTCATCGTCGAAGTCGTCCTCGGACGGCTCCGGCGCCGTGTAGTCCCGTGGGCCCACCCCGGGCGCGAAGGAGATGGAGCTGCCCAGGGGCTGCACGGGCCGCTTCTCCTCGGTCGCCCCCGCGTCGGCGGCGGTGTCCTCTTCCATGGCCGGCAGCGCCAGGTCCTCCACCGGCTTGTAGGGCTTCGCGCCCGGCGGGTCCAGCGGCTCGTCGCCGTACCCCGCGACGATCGCCGCCCAGGCGGCGGCCTCGTCGAAGGGCACCCCCTTCTCGTCCGGCTCGCGGTCCTCGCGGTCGGAGTCGTGCTCAGCCAACTGCGGCCGTCCCTTCCTTGCCGACACTGGGTGCGAGCCGGCCGATGAAGGCGAGGCTCTCCTCGAAGATCCGGTCCGCATCGTGGTCCAACGTCGCCACGTGGTAACTCTGTTCCAGCACTACCTCCGTTACGTCCGTGGACGACACCCGGCTCAGGATCCGGGCCGAATCGACCGCCGGAACCACATGGTCCTGGGTGCTGCGCAGAAGCAGCAGCGGCTGGGTCACCTGCGGAAGCTCGCCGTCCACCCGGCGGAAGAAGTTCCGCAGCGAGTGCGCGGCATGAAGCGGCACCCGGTCGTACCCCACCTCCGCCGCGCCCGGCTTGGCGATGTCGCTGGCGATTCCCCTGGTCGTGCGCACCAGGTGCCGGGCCACCGGAAGGGCGTACGCCGACAGACCGTGCACCCTGTTCGCCGGGTTGACGATCACCACGCCGTCCACACCCGTCCCGTTCTTGGCGGCCAGCCGCAACGCCAGGGTGCCGCCCATGGACAGACCCGCCACGAACACCTGTGCGCAGCGCTCGCGCAGCAGACGCAGTTCGCGGTCCACCTCCGCGTACCAGTCCTGCCAGCCGGTGACCTGCATGTTCTCCCAGCGGGTGCCGTGCCCGGGCAGCAGGGGCACGGAAACGGTCAGGCCGTGTGCCGCGTGGTGCTCCGCCCAGGGGCGCAGCGACTGGGGCGAGCCGGTGAAACCGTGGCAGAGCAGGACACCGGCCTCCCCGCCGTCATGGCGGTACGGCTCGGCTCCGGGGAGAACCGGCACCTTCGGTCTCCAATTCATGAGAGGGGGCAGGAACTGAGAGAGGCACGAACGACGACTTCAGAAACGACGACTTCGGAAACGACGACTTCGGATGTGCTTCACCGTACGCGACGGCACTGACACCGACCAGGGTCGTCGGGGCCATTCCCGGCGCTCCGGGTTAAGGTCTCATCGACGGAAACAGGAGGCACTCGGTTGTTGTACGGCGCGATGAAGGTCGCCATCGGGGGACCGTTGAAGGTCGCCTTCAGGCCTTGGGTGGAGGGCCTGGAGAACGTCCCGGCCGAGGGCCCGGCCATCCTGGCGAGTAACCACCTGTCCTTCTCGGACTCGTTTTTCCTGCCCGCGGTGCTGGACCGCAAGGTCACCTTCATCGCGAAGGCCGAGTACTTCACCACCCCCGGTGTGAAGGGCCGCCTCACGGCCGCCTTCTTCAAGGGCGTCGGCCAGTTGCCGGTGGACCGCTCCGGTGCGCGTGGCGCCGGCGAGGCGGCGGTGCAGAGCGGCATAGAGGTGCTGGAGCGTGGTGAGTTGTTCGGCATCTACCCGGAGGGCACCCGCTCCCCCGACGGGCGCCTCTACCGGGGCAAGCCCGGCGGTCTCGCCCGCGTGGCGCTCGCCACCGGCGCCCCGGTCGTGCCGGTCGCCATGATCGACACGGAGAAGATCCAGCCGCCGGGGCAGGTGATGCCCAAGCTGATGCGCCCGGGCATCCGGATCGGCAAGCCGCTGGACTTCAGCCGCTACCAGGGCATGGAGCACGACCGGTTCGTGCTGCGCGCGGTGACCGACGAGGTCATGTACGAGATCATGAAGCTCTCCGGCCAGGAGTACGTCGACATCTACGCGACCGCCGCCAAGCGGCAGATCGCGGAGGCCGCCAAGGCCGAGAAGGAGGCGGCGAAGGCCGAGAAGAAGGCCGTCGAGTCCTAGACCGGCAAGGGGGACTGGGGGACTGGGGGGACATGACCAAGCGGGAACGCGTCGTACGGATGTCGGTCGAGCAGCCCCTGTGGCGTGCGCTGAGCGGCTACCGTGTACTGACCCTGCTCTACGCGATCGGCCTGTTCGCCTCCGCCTACGACGACTACGACCGCTCGGGCGTCGCTATCGCCTACTACGCCGTCCTGACCGTCTGGACCCTGGCGACCCTGCCCCGCGTCCACAACGCGGCGGCCTGTACCAAGCGTTTCCTCGCCGTCGACCTCGCGGTCGCGCTCACCGGCATCGTGCTGACCCCCTGGGTGGTCACCCAGGGCCACATCGACCGCGGCGGCCCGACCCTGCCGTCGATATGGACCGCCGGCTCGGTCCTCGCCTACGCCCTCAAGGGCGGCTGGCGCTGGGCCGCGTTCGCCTCCACGCCGGTCGCCGCCGCCAACCTGGTGGAGCGCGGCCACCCGGCCCGTGACACCGTCCACAACGTGATCCTGGTCTGGGTCGCCTCCATCGCCATCGGGTACGTCGTCGAGGTGGCCCGCGCCTCAGAGCGCACCCTCGCCCGCGCCCTGGAGATCGAGGCGGCGACCCGGGAGCGGGAGCGGCTGGCCCGGGACATCCACGACAGCGTGCTCCAGGTGCTGGCGATGGTGCAGCGGCGCGGCGCGGTCCTCGGCGGCGAGGCGGCCGAACTGGGCCGGCTGGCGGGGGAGCAGCAGGTGGCGCTGCGCACCCTGGTCTCCGGCGGCCTGGTGCCGCCCTCCCGGGCCTCAGAGGACGCGGCCGAGGGCGCGGTCGTACGCCTGGTCGAGGAGCCGGACGACTCCGGTCCCGTCGACCTGCGCACGCTGCTCGCGCCGTACGCCGGAGCGCGGGTGAGCCTGGCCGAGCCCGGGGCGCCGGTGGAGCTGCCGCCGGCTGCCGCACGTGAGCTCGCCGCCGCCGTCGGTGCCGCCCTGGACAATGTGCGCAGCCACGCGGGGGCCGGGGCGCGGGCCTGGATCCTGGTCGAGGACGAGCCCGACGAGATCGTGGTGACCGTACGGGACGACGGCCCCGGCATCCCGGAGGGCCGGCTCGCCCAGGCCGAGGGGGAGGGGCGGCTCGGGGTGGCCCAGTCGATCCGGGGGCGGCTGCGCGACCTCGGCGGCAGCGCCGAGCTGTTCTCGACTCCCGGGCAGGGCACGGAAGTAGAGCTGAAGGTACCGAAGGTCTCCCTGGAGAAGGCGGAGCGGCGATGAGCATCAGGGTCATGGTGGTCGACGACCACCCCATGTGGCGCGACGCGGTCGCCCGGGACCTGACCGAGGCCGGTTTCGAGGTGGTCGCCACCGCCGGGGACGGCGAGCAGGCGGTGCGCCGCGCCAAGGCCGCCGCGCCGGACGTCCTCGTCCTGGACCTCAACCTGCCCGCCAGGCCCGGCGTCCAGGTCTGCAAGGAACTCGTGGGCCACAACCCGGCGTTGCGCGTGCTGGTGCTCTCGGCGAGCGGGGAGCACGCCGACGTCCTGGAGGCGGTGAAGTCCGGCGCGACCGGTTACCTTCTGAAGTCGGCCTCGACCGAGGAACTCCTGGACGCGGTCCGCCGTACCGCCGTCGGCGACCCGGTGTTCACGCCCGGCCTCGCCGGTCTGGTGCTCGGCGAGTACCGCCGGCTGGCCTCCGATCCGGCGCCGGCCGCGGACGCCGGCGGGCCCGACGCGCCCCGGCTCACCGACCGTGAGACGGAGGTGCTGCGACTGGTCGCCAAGGGCCTGAGCTACAAGCAGATCGCCGAGCGCCTGGTCATCTCCCACCGCACGGTCCAGAACCACGTCCAGAACACCCTCGGCAAGCTCCAGCTGCACAACCGGGTGGAGCTGGTCCGATACGCGATAGAGCGCGGCCTGGACGACGAGTGATGTGATCTTCAGGGCGGCGCGTAAACCAACCGCCCGACAATTCACCGGAATTGCCCTTCCGCGCCCATCCCTGTGTGACCTGGATCACCACTAGCGTGAGCCCCACCAGGCAACCGCGGCGAAGGGACATTTCCATGCGGGTCGGAGTACTGACCGGAGGCGGCGACTGCCCCGGGCTCAACGCCGTCATCCGGGGCATCGTCCGCAAGGGCGTGCAGGAGTACGGCTATGACTTCGTCGGCTTCCGGGACGGCTGGCGCGGACCCCTCGAGGGCGACACCGTCCGCCTCGACATCCCCGCCGTGCGCGGCATCCTGCCCCGCGGCGGCACCATCCTCGGCTCCTCGCGGACCAACCCGCTGAAGCAGGAGGACGGCATCCGCCGGATCAAGGACAACCTCGCCAAGCAGGAGGTCGAGGCCCTCATCGCGATCGGCGGCGAGGACACCCTGGGGGTGGCCGCGCGCCTCACCGACGAGTACGGCGTGCCCGTCGTCGGTGTACCGAAGACCATCGACAACGACCTGTCCGCCACCGACTACACCTTCGGCTTCGACACCGCGGTCGGGATCGCCACCGAGGCGATCGACCGGCTGCACACCACCGCCGAGTCGCACATGCGGATCCTGGTCTGCGAGGTGATGGGCCGGCACACCGGCTGGATCGCCCTGCACTCCGGGCTCGCCGGCGGCGCCAACGTCATCCTCATCCCCGAGCAGCGCTTCGACGTCGACCAGGTGTGCGCCTGGGTCACCTCCCGCTTCAAGGCGTCGTACGCCCCGATCGTGGTCGTCGCCGAGGGCGCCATGCCGAAGGACGGCGACATGGTGCTCAAGGACGAGTCGCGGGACTCCTTCGGGCACGTCCGGCTCTCCGGGGTCGGCGAGTGGCTGGCCAAGGAGCTGGAGAGGCGCACCGGCAAGGAGGCCAGGACCACCGTGCTCGGGCACATCCAGCGCGGCGGCACACCCAGCGCCTTCGACCGCTGGCTGGCCACCCGATTCGGCCTGCACGCCATCGACGCCGTCCGCGACGGGGACTTCGGCAAGATGGTCGCGCTGCGCGGCACCGACATCGTCCGGGTGCCGATCGCGGAGGCCACGGCCAAGCTGAAGACCGTCGACCCCAAGCTGTACGAGGAGGTCGGGGTGTTCTTCGGCTGACCGCCGGATCCCGTCCCCCGCGCGGGCAGTTGCACAGCCGGTTGTAAGGCCGTCCGCGCGCCGTCACGGTCACCGTGACGGCGCGCGGCGTCTGCGGGCAATTCAACCCTATAGTCCCCCTATGGACCTTCTGGCCTTCGGCGTCCAGTCCGACGAGAAGCCCCTCTTCGAACGCGCCTTCCGCCCCACCCCACACGGCATCCGGTGCCTCGACGTCTTCCTGAACCAGGACACCGCCCCCATCGCCACCGGTTACGAAGCCGTCTCCACCAGCGTCAACGCCGACCTCGCCGCCCCCGTCCTGGAGGCCCTCGCGGCCGGCGGCACGCGGATGATCGCCCAGCGCAGCACCGGCTACAACAACATCGACCTCACGGCCGCCGAACGCCTCGGCCTCACCGTCGCCCGCGTCTCGGCCTACTCCCCGTACTCCGTCGCCGAGTTCGCCTGGACCCTGGCCATGGCGGTGAACCGCCGGGTGGTGCGCGCGGCCACCCGCACCCGGGACTTCGACTTCCGCCTGGACGGCCTGATGGGCCGCGACCTGCACGGCCGTACCGTCGGCGTCCTCGGCACCGGAAAGATCGGCGAGGCCTTCACCCGGATCGCCCACGGCTTCGGCATGAAGCTGCTCGGCTGGGACATCGCCGAGAACCCGGCCTGCGTCGAGCTGGGCATGAAGTACGTCGCCAAGGAGCAGCTGCTCGCCGAGTCCGACCTGGTCAGCCTGCACGTCCCGCTGACGCCCGAGACCCAGCGCCTGATCGACGCCGGCGCGCTGAAGGCGATGAAGGACGACGCCATCCTGGTCAACTCCAGCCGCGGCGGCCTGATCGACACCGCGGCCCTCGTCGACGAACTCCGCGCCGGCCGGTTCACCGGTGTCGGTCTGGACGTGTACGAGTCGGAGGCGGGCCTGTTCTTCCTCGACAAGTCGCTGGAGGCCATCGAGGACGACATCCTGGCCCGCCTGGTCACCTTCCCGAACGTCCTGGTCAGCTCCCACCAGGCGTACTACACCGAGGACGCCGTCGGACAGATCGTCGACGCCACGGTGCGCAACGTCCTGGACTACCGGGCCGGCCGCCGCTCGGGGAACGTGCTGGTGCCGCGCAGCTGACCGATCAGCTCGCGCACCACGGCGGCACCGTTCAGCGTGAGGACCGACTCGGGGTGGAACTGCACCCCGGCGAACCCTTGCCCCCGTACGGCGTGCACCTCGTCGTTCGCCGCCCGGCACACCTCCACGCCGCGCGCCGCCAGCTCCCGTGCCGCGTCCTCGTCGCAGCGGGCCACGAAGCTGTTGTAGAAGCCGACGGTCTCCGGACGCCCGAACAGGTCCACGGTCGTCTGCGCCCCCTGGTACGGCACCTCCTTCCGTACGATGTCCAGGCCCAGTTCGGCCGCGATCAGCTCGTGCCCGAGGCAGACCCCCAGTACTCCGTGCCGGTGTTCCCGGATCACGGTCGCCGTCAGCCGGCGCAGGAACCGCATCTTCGGATCGTCCAGGTCGGACGGGTCACCGGGCCCCGGGCCCAGCACGACCGGCCCCTCGTGCGCGAGCACCGCCGCCCGCAGCCCCGGCTGGTCGTAGCGCCGGACGGTCACGTCGAGCCCGGCCGCCCGCAGCACATGCGCGAGCATCGCCGTGAACCTGTCCTCGCCGTCCACCACCAGCGCGTGCCCGGCCAGCTCCCCGGTCCGCTCCTGCATCCGCAGCCAGAACGGCGCCAGCGCGGCCCGGCGCCCGTCCAGCGCGGCCCGCACCCGGGGGTCGTCGGCAAGCCGGGGCCGCGTCCCCTCCGCACGCGGCCGTGACGGCCGTACCCCGAGGGCCGCGAGTACCCCCGCCGCCTTCGCATGTGTCTCCGCGACCTCGCTCACCGGGTCCGAGCCGCGCACCAGCGTGGCGCCGACAGGCACCCGCAGCCGCCCGTCCGCGTCGATGTCCGCGGTGCGGATCAGGATGGGCGAGTCCAGGGACTGGGCGCCACCGGAGTCCCGGCCGAGCAGGGCCAGCGCACCGGCGTAGTAGCCGCGCCCACCGACCTCGTGGCGCTCGATCACCCGGCAGGCGTTCTGCACCGGCGAGCCCGTGACGGTCGCCGCGAACATGGTCTCCTTGAGGACCTCCCGCACATCCAGCGAGGACCGGCCACGCAGCTCGTACTCGGTGTGCGCGAGGTGGGCCATCTCCTTGAGCCGGGGCCCCACCACCACGCCCCCCATGTCGCCGACCGTGCACATCATCTTGAGCTCCTCGTCGACGACCATCGACAGCTCCTCGATCTCCTTGCCGTCGGCGAGGAAGCCGAGCAGATGCTCCGGGGTGGGCCCCTCGGCCGGGTAGCGGTACGTCCCGCTGATCGGGTTCATGACCACCGTGCCGCCGGCCATCCTGACGTGCACCTCCGGACTGGCGCCGACCAGGGTCCGGTCCCCGGTGTGCACCACGAACGTCCAGTAGGCGCCCCGCTCGCCCTCCAGGAGCCGCCTGAACAGCGCGAGCGCGTCGGCCCGGCCGAAGCCCGGGATCCGGCCCTGGTACGTCCGCCGGATCACGAAGTTGGCGCCCTCGCCCCGGCCGATCTCCTCGCGCAGCACCCGGCCGACGATCTCGGCGTACTCCTCGTCGTCGACGTCGAAGCCGCCGTCCTGGACCCGCACCGGGTGCGCGGGCAGCTGGGCCAGGGCGTCCGCCAGGGGCAGGGTGTGGGCCTCCTCGGGGCTGAGGACCAGCAGGGGCGTCCCGTCGTCACGGACGTCGAAGCCGCGCTCGCGGATCTGCCGGAAGGGAACCAGGGCGAGCCCCACCTCGGGCAGGCCGGCGAGCCGGTCACACGCGGTGACCGGGCCGAGCAGCACCTCCACCGTGCTCTCGTCGTGGCCGGGGGTACGGCGGCGGAGCAGGGCGAACGGGCGGTCGTCGTGGAGCAGCTGGGTCAGGTCCATGGTTCCTCTGCCTGATGAAGGAGGAACGACCCCGGAAACGCCGAAGGCCGCCCCTCGGGCGGCCTTCGCGAAGTCTTGCGTACGCGCAGTCAGTGGGCCGCCTGGGAAGCGGTCCACCACCAGTTCTGGTTCGAAAGCGCGAACATGCGGAAACCCTACCGCACCCCACTCTCCGTCCACAGGACAATCTCTCCGTCTCACCAGTCGAGCCAGGGGAAAAAACCGTGGACACGACCCCGTAATGTTTACGAGGTGACGGTGAACGCTAAGACCGGCCCGAGCGCCGGCAACACCTGGCGAGACCTGCCCGCGGCGCAGCAGCCCGAGTACCCCGACCCCGAGGCTCTGCGCGCAGTGATCGCGGACCTCGAGTCGTATCCGCCGCTCGTCTTCGCGGGCGAGTGCGACCAGCTGCGCGCCCGGATGGCGGCGGTCGCCAAGGGAGAGGCGTTCCTCCTCCAGGGCGGCGACTGTGCCGAGGCCTTCGACGCGGTGTCGGCCGACCAGATCCGCAACAAGCTCAAGACCCTCCTCCAGATGGGCGCCGTGCTGACCTACGCGGCGTCGGTGCCCGTGGTGAAGGTGGGCCGGATCGCCGGCCAGTACTCCAAGCCGCGCTCCAAGCCGACCGAGACCCGCGACGGGTTGACGCTGCCGACCTACCGGGGCGACTCCGTCAACGGCTTCGCGTTCGACGAGGCCTCCCGCGTCCCGGACCCCGAGCGGCTGAAGCGGATGTACAACGCGTCCGCCTCCACGCTCAACCTGGTGCGCGCCTTCACCACCGGCGGCTACGCGGACCTGCGCCAGGTGCACGCCTGGAACCAGGACTTCGTGAAGTCCTCCCCGTCGGGCCAGCGCTACGAGCAGCTCGCCCGCGAGATCGACAACGCGCTGAACTTCATGCGGGCCTGCGGCGCCGAGCCCGAGGAGTTCAAGACGGTCGAGTTCTTCTCCTCGCACGAGGCGCTGCTGCTGGACTACGAGTCCGCCCTGACCAGGGTCGACTCCCGCACCGGCAAGCTGTACGACGTCTCGGCGCACATGGTGTGGATCGGTGAGCGCACCCGGCAGCTGGACGGGGCGCACATCGAGTTCGCCTCGAAGATCCGCAACCCGATCGGCCTCAAGCTCGGCCCGACGACCACGGCCGAGGAGGCGCTGAGGTACGTCGACCGCCTCGACCCGGACCGCGAGCCGGGCCGGCTGACCTTCGTCGTCCGGATGGGCGCCGACAAGGTCCGCGACAAGCTCCCCGAGCTGGTCGAGAAGGTCACCGCCTCGGGCGCCACCGTGGCCTGGGTGACCGACCCGATGCACGGCAACACCTTCGAGGCGGCCTCGGGCCACAAGACCCGCCGCTTCGACGACGTGCTCGACGAGGTCAAGGGCTTCTTCGAGGTCCACAAGACCCTCGGCACCCACCCGGGCGGCATCCATGTCGAGCTCACCGGTGACGATGTCACCGAGTGTGTGGGCGGCGGCGACGAGATCTTCGTCGACGACCTGCACCAGCGCTACGAGACGGCCTGTGACCCGCGTCTGAACCGCAGCCAGTCCCTCGACCTGGCGTTCCTGGTCGCGGAGATGTACCGGGACCAGTGACGGGTCCGGCTGTTACGGCGACGTGAAGTGGGGCGTGGATCACAGACGATCCACGCCTCCTCCACTTTTGCGACCTGCGTGGGATGGGTAAGGTTAGGTTTGCCTCACCGATCAATCGGGACGGCACCACTGATCGATCGGGCGGGAGGTGAATCCGCGTGTACGTCTGCAGCTGTTTCGGTGTGACCGAAGCGCAGGTCAAGCAGCACGCGGAGGACGGGGCCTGCACCCCTCGCCAGATAGCGTCCGCCTGCAAGGCGGGGACGGACTGCGGGTCGTGTGTCCGCCGTATCCAGGCGATCCTCGGCCGCGGCAACTGCCCCCGCCGAGAGCTGGCCGACCAGGGCCGCCCGGTCCTCTCCGCACTGGACGAGGCGGCCTAGGGGCCTGTCCGGCGGATCATGCCGCAGACGCCGGGTGTGGCACGCGCTCCCCCAGAGGGGTGCCCCCACCGCGCCGCCCGTCGCGACGGCGGCTGATGTCCACGCCTCCTCCGCCTTGCAACCGCACGCACCACACCCCGCTCACCAGCGTCGATGAGTCACCGCTGATGTCCTGCGACTTGATCCGCAGCCCTGGACCAGGCTGCCCGGTTCAGCTGCTCTCGGGCTGGTTGATGATCTGCGAGATGTAGAGCGCCTCGCCGAGCTTCTCCACCAGGTCCAGCTGGGTGTCGAGGTAGTCGATGTGGTGCTCCTCGTCCTCCAGGATGGTCTCGAAGATGTTCGCGGACGTGATGTCGCCCTTCTCGCGCATCACCTTGATCCCGCGCTTGAGGCGGTCGATGGCCTCCACCTCGACCTGTTTGTCCGCCTCGAACATCTCCTTGACGGTCTGACCCACCCGCACATGGAAGAGCCGCTGGTAGTTGGGCAGCCCCTCCAGGAACAGAATCCGGTCGGTGAGCACCTCGGCGTGCTTCATCTCGTCGAACGACTCGTGCCGGGTGTACTTCGCGAGCTTGTACCAGCCGAAGTT
Organism: Streptomyces sp. NPDC111744; assembly: GCF_055634995.1. Taxonomy (NCBI): domain Bacteria; kingdom Bacillati; phylum Actinomycetota; class Actinomycetes; order Kitasatosporales; family Streptomycetaceae; genus Streptomyces; species Streptomyces sp. NPDC111744. The sequence continues at coordinate 171,414 of NZ_JBVKCG010000003.1, read as the reverse complement.
CTCCTGCATCTTCGCGTGCAGGAAGTACTGGTTGATCGCGGTGAGCTCACCGGTGAGCTGCTCGTTGAGGAATTCGATGACCTCGGGGTCGCCCTGCATCGCAGAGGCTCCTTCCGCATGGGTGCCGTCGGGTTCCGTACGGGACGGACGGGGATGTTTGCGGCGCATGATTGCACCGGCATAGAAGATCGTCCAGTAAGTGAGGACTTAGTAGGGAAGGGCACGCTTGATGCCGGTTGTTCGTTTTGGCGATCTTCGGAGGGTTTGCCTGGTCCGGCGCACCACCCGCGGTCTGTCAGGATGGAAAGCATGGGTCATCCGGTGGAGCGCGCGTCCAGAGAAGCTGCAGGGTCCGAGCTTCCGCCGGGACAGCGACTCCAGCGCGGCTGGCCGGTCACCCACTACGGTCCGGTGCCCAAGTTCCGTCCCGAGCGCTGGGAGTTCAGGGTCTTCGGCGCCACCGCCGACGCGGGCGCGCACACCTGGAACCACGAGCAGTTCACGGCCCTGCCGTACACCACCGTGGTCGCCGATCTGCACTGCGTGACGAAGTTCAGCATGCTGGGCGCGGAGTGGGGCGGGATCCCGGCGCGGACCGTCCTGGAGCTCGCTCCCCCCGCCCCCGACGTCACCCATGTGATGGTCTGGGCGGAGTACGGCTTCAGCTCGAACCTGCGTCTCACGGACTTCGCCGCCGAGCGCACGATCTTCGCCACCCACAAGGACGGCGAGCTCCTCACCGCCGAGCACGGCTTCCCGGTGCGTCTCGTCGTCCCCCATCTGTACGCCTGGAAGGGCCCCAAGTGGGTCCGCGGCATCGAGTACATGACCGCCGACCGCCGCGGCTTCTGGGAGGAGCGCGGCTACCACAACCTCGGCGATCCCTGGAAGGAACAGCGCTACTCCTACCAGGAGGGGCCGGGGGACGGCCCGGAACTCTGAGTCTCCGTTGGTGGCCAGTGGTGGTACCGGTGCACCACCGCGTGCCCCTTGCCCCGGGCGATCGTCCACCTGTTGACCGGGGTCGTCACCACGAACGCGATCACCAGCGCGACGGCCGGCGAGATCCAGAACAGGGCGTCACCCAGCTGAGCATCCATCGCGGGTGTCCGCGGCCGGCGCCACCCGCGGGGCGGTGCGGGTGGCGAACCCGCCCGCAGCACCCCGCGCATGGTGAGCGATTGACGTCCTCTCCCGTGTGAAGGCGGGAGATTCCGGTCCGTACCGTTTTGCGGCAACGCCATGGGTTCCTGCTTCGGGCCCTCGCCGGTCTCCGGGGAGATCGGTCTTACATGGGCCTCCACAGGCGTTGTTGACCAAGGGTTCGGGCCTCTTCCGGTAACGGGCGGCACTTTCCGTGCCCAGAGCGCTACGCTGAGATCCTTGCCTGGCGGGAGACGCGCCGGGCGGAGACGGATCCAGGGGGCCCTTGGGGTTCCGCTTGTGGTCCGGTTCGGGGGCGAGCGGTCGGGGGACGACGGTGGGGCTGTTCGGAGAGCGGCATACCTTCATGGGCGGACTCGGTCCGGGGGACCGGGAGGCACTGGCGGGACTCGGCACCCGGCACGAGTACCCGCCGTACGACACGGTCATGGCGGAAGGCGACCGGACCACGTTCGCGGTGGTCCTGCTCAGCGGCTGGTGCACGGTGTGGACGCCCACCGAGCGCGGCGGCCGGCTGATCCTCGCCCTCAGACGGGCCGGAGAGGTCGTCGGCGACATGGCGGCACTGGACGGCCGTCCGCGCAGCGCCTCGGTGAGCGCCCTGGGCCCGGTCACCGGCCTGGTCATACCCGGCGAGCGGTTCCGGCGGTTCCTGGCCGCCCGGCCGCGCGCCAACGCGCTGATGACGATCCAGCTCACCGAGCGGCTGCGCAGCGCGGACCACGAGCGCCGGGCCCTGGCCTCCATGACCGTGCTGCAGCGGCTCGCCGAGCGCCTGGTCGAACTCGCCGACCGCACTGGCCTGCGGGAGAACGAGGCCGTGACCATACGGCTGCCCCTCGCCCAGCACGAACTGGCCGCCTCCGTGGGTTCCACCCGCGAGGCCGTCGCCAAGGCACTGCGCCTGTTACGCGAACAAGGACTGGTCCGCACCGGCCCCGGCACGTTGGCCGTCGCCGACCTGGACCCGCTCCGCCTGCTCGCCGCCGGACAACCACACGGCACGGAGACCTGACAAACATCGAGTCCCGCGCTGTGTAAACGGCTACAGCGGCGACCGGCCGGCTCCGCGAGCATCACACCGGAGGCGCCGGTGGCCCGGCGGGACGGCAGGGAGGAGAAAACGATGGAGGGGGAAGCCGCCTACGGCTTCATCGTCAACGTGGACGCACAGGGCTCGGGTCTGCTGTCCGACACCGAGAAACCCGAGATGCGGCGCAGACTCTACGACGTCACGGGCACCGCCTTCGAACAGGCCGGCATCCGCCCGCCGCGCCTCTACCAGGAGGACCGCGGCGACGGCATCCTGGGCGTACTGACGCCCGACGTGCCGCCCGTCCGGGTCCTCGGGGAGTGGGTGGAGCACCTCCACCAGAACCTCCGCGAGAGCAACCGGCACCTCAGAAAGCCGCTTCGGCTGCGCGTCGGCCTGCACATCGGCCGGGTCACCGCCGACGCCCACGGCCGCTCCGGACGCGCCGTCGACCTCGCCTGCCGGCTGGCCGACTGCGGTGTCGCCAAGGCGATCCTCAGGGCCGCGGACGGCGCACCCATGGTGGTGGCCGCCTCCGACCGGGTGCACGAGGACTTCGTCCTGCCCGGCGGGCGCTGGGTGGACCCCCAGCACTACCGCCGGCACGACGTGGACCTCAAGGAGGGCCGGACCACCGCCTGGTTCATGGTCCCCGGACGGTCCCAGCCGCCCGAGCCGGAGGAGTTCCCCGGGCCGCCCGAGCCGCGTGAGGAGCAGGGGCCGGACGCGGCGGACGGCCAGGAGGACCAGGGAGGGCCGTCGGGCGGCAACCCGCCGCGGTCGCCGGCACCCAAGGACACCGGGGGCGGCGTCGTCCAGAACATCAACCAGCACGGCACCGGCAGGATCGTCGTCGGCGGGACCATCGACACCATCAACTTCTCCGACGGCGGTGACCGGTGAACGCGCAGAACCCCCAGCCGCCCCAGGCCGGCCCGAAACCGCAGCCGCAGCAACCGCAGCCACAGCAGAAGGCCGAACCGGACAAGCCGCCCGGCGCCGACTCCGGCGGCGCATCCGAACCGGAGAAGGCCGACGTCATCGGCGGTTCCGCCGCCAACCCGCTCGGCGAGGAAGCGCTGCCCGGGGCCGCGGCCGCCGCCTCCCGGATCTACCGCTCCACCGTGAACCAGCACGGATCCGGCACCCTCGTCAGCTCCGGATCCGTCGGCACCATGAACTTCTACAGCCGGCTGACGCACACTGCGGAACGCCTGCTCGCCGGCCCGCTCCCGGAGGACGAACTGCGCCGACTGCGCCGGGTCTTCAAGGAACCGGCGGACTACGGCGAGTACCGCGACCAACTGCGCGAGGGACGCCTCCTGGTGCTGTACGGCCAGCCCGGCACCGGCCGCGCCTACACCGCCCTGTCCCTGCTCGACGACCTCACCCGCGGCCAGGTCTCCCGGCTGGACCCGCGCACCGACCTGGACCGGCTGCACGACGACCAGATCCACGACGGCCACGGCTACGCCCTGGAACCCAGCGCCACCGGATTACCGGACGAGACCGGCCTCGACCGGCTCTGCGAACTGCTCGGCAGGAAGGAGGCGTACGCGGTCCTGCTGGCCACCCCCGAACCCGGTGACGTCCTCTCCCGCGGCGGCCGCTACTACCGCGCCCACACCCCGGCCGCCCAGACCGCCGTACTCGAAGGCCACCTCGCCCTCGAACTGGAGGACTCGGCCCCCGAGCTGTACGAGCGGGCCCGGGCGACCGCGCTCGACCCCGACGTCCTGGAGGCGCGCGGACTCGTCGAGCTGCGGCCCGCGGAGGCCGCCCACTTCGCGAGGCTCCTCGCCCGGCACACCAGGGACGAGCTCACCCACGACGAACTCCTCGCCGAGTGCCGGAAGTTCGCCGAGAACCAGGCCGCCGAATGGTTCGCCGGCGGTATCCGCTCCGAGACCCCGGAGCGGCTGCGGGACGCGGCCTACCGGATCGCCGTCGCCGTACTGGAGGGAGCCTCGCTCAGCGCCGTCGCCGAGGCCGCCGAGGTGCTCGCCTGGGAACTGGCCGTCACCGTCGACCCGGAGGCCACCCCGGGCCGGCCTCTGTTCAGCGACGGCGTCGACGCCCGGCTGGTCTCCGCCCGCGCGGTCGCCGAACTCGGCACCGAGGAGGTCGCCACCGAGGAAGTGCCGGTCCGCACCGTGCGGTTCGGCGGCGAGGCCCTCGCCCCGGCCGTCCTCGGCCATCTGTGGCAGCACCGGCACAACGCGCGCGGACCCGTGCTGCGCTGGCTGGCCGGACTCTGCGAGGACACCCGGCCCCAGGTCTGGGTGCGGGCCGCCGTAGCGGCCGGTCAGCTGTGCCGCCTCGACCTCTCGCACACCGCGCACGAACTGGTCCAGCCCATGGCCGAGTCCGAGCGGGCCCGCCGTCGGCTGTTCGCCGCGACCGTGCTCGACGTGGCCCTGCGCTCCATCGAGGTCGGCACCGCCGTCCGTGCTCTGGTCGCCTCCTGGGCCCGGTACGGCGACGAGCACCTGCGGTGGACGGCCGGGGCCGTGCTCGGCCGGGGCCGGGCCACGGACACCGTCCGTGAGTCGCTCGACCTGCTCGGCGGGATCGGCGTCTGGGAAGAGGGCAGACTGCGGGCCGGCGCGGCCGTCCAGGTCGCCCACTTCGCCGGCGCCCACCCCGAGGTTCAGACCCTGCGCCGGATCCGCGCCTGGCTCTCCGACGAACGCCGGCCGCAGCAGGACCTCGGCCTGCAGAGCACGGTCTATCTCGCCGCCGTCCCGGTCGTCGACCTCTGGAACCAGCACGAGGACCTGGAGGGTTACGGCGACTGGCCGCTGATGCTGGCCCTGGCCACGGTCCGGCCCGCCCTCGCCGCGGAACTCGCCGGGCTCCTGTGGACCGCGCTCCAGACCCCACGGTCGTACGAGGCGGCGGTTGAGACCCTCTCCGACTGGCTGCGCGGCTCGGCCGACCAGCCATGGGCCGACCGGCTGGAGCAGTTCCTGCCGCTCCTCGTACACACCCACGACGACCGTAACCGGCTGCTCGGCCTGATCAAGGAACTGACCGAAGACCCCGACCAACCACTGAACGATCAGCAGGTCCGCCGCCTGTGGGGGGCGGTCCAGGGAGCGAGTACACCATGACGCACAACCAGTGGGGGCAGCAGTGGCCGCCCCAGGACCAGGAGTTCGTCCTTCCGCACGACCTCAGAGGTCCCTTCGTCCGCGAGTTCGCGCCACAGACCACCTACCGGCACCGCAACAGCCAGGTGGCCTCGGTGCTCTACTACAAGAACGGCGGGCACAGCGTCATCACCGTGCGCGGTGCCGAGCACTACAACAAGCCGCTGATGGGCAAGCCCACCTCGGTGTGCTGGATCGCCCGCGGCCAGCACCAGGTCTCCTTCCAGCTGGAACTGCCCACCTACGGCGACCGCTCCCGGTTCCGGGCGGGCGCCGACGTCAACTGGGAGGTGAACGACTTCTACCAGGCCGCCGAGAAGCGGGTGGTCGACGTGGAGCGCATGCTCCGCCCCTCCCTGGAGGCCCGGCTGCGCGGACTCAGCCGCCGCTACAGCCTGGACTCGGCCCAGCAGGTCGACGAGGCGATCCAGGACGAGCTGGCCAGCGGCCGGTGGAGCGACTTCGGGGCCGATCTCGGCCTCGCCACCCAGGTGTTCGTCCGGATCGACCTCGGCCAGGCGGCCGCCGACCATCAGGAGCAGATGGTCGCGGTGGAGAAGGGCAGCAAGGTCCAGGAGGCCATCGACATCGCCAACAAGGCACGGATCGCCGCCAACCTCGACGACGCGCACAAGCTGATCACCGCGGGCGAGACCGTCCAGTACGCCACGATGCTCGCCCAGGACCCGAGCCGGGCGCACGAGATCCTCGGCGTGCTCCAGCAGCAGGCCCGCGAACAGCGCCAGGGCGCCCTGGACTATCTGACCAACCTGATCAACCAGGGCGTGGTGCAGCGTCACCAGATCGACGACCAGGTCCAGGCCCTCATCGACTTCAGCCGCACGCTCTCCACCGGCGTCTTCCCGAACGGCCTGCCGCAGGCCCCGACCTCGCTGCCGATACCGCCGATGCCGCCCGCGCCCCCGCTGCTCCCGGCCGACGCGCCCCCGCCGGTCCCGCCCGCGCCGCCGGTACCCCCGATGGACACCGTCCCCGGAGAGAGAACGGGGGTGGAGGACGACTCCAGCCCCGAGGCGCGCCGATGACCCCGGACGACCCCGACGCCGCCGCGCGCTATGTCGCCGAACGGCTGCTGCTGACCGTGCGCGAGGACCTGGGCAGGGCGGACGTGAAGGCGTCCGTCCTGCTGTCCGGAGCCGTGGCGGTGCCCGCCCTGGTCCTCGGGCGCGGGCTGCCGCCCGGCGTCTCCGGCCTCGCCATGGTGTTTCTCGCGGCCGGCGGGGCGCTGTGGGCGGCGGGCACCCTGCTGCTGCTCGCGGTGATCGTGCCCCGCACCCGTACGTTCCGCTCGGCGCCGGGCCCGACCTTCTACGCCGACGCGCTCACCGTCACCGACCAGGAGGCGCTGCGCCGCGCCGCCGCCGAGGCCGGCGCGGACCGGGTGGGCTGGCTGCTCACCCAGTTCCAGGACGTCAGTGTCATCCTCTCGGCGAAGTACCGCTGGCTGCGCCGGTCGATGGCGCTGCTCGGGGCAGGACTGCTGCTGGCGGCGGTGCCGCTGGGGGTCGGCTGACCGGGGTGGTCAGCCGTCGCGGAGGCGCTTGAGGCGCTCGACGTCCGCCGCGTGCCCCTCCTTGCCGCCGGGCGTCTCGATGACCAGCGGTACGCCCGCGGTCGCCGGGTGGGTCATCAGCGCACGGAACGGGTCCTCGCCGATGTGCCCGGAGCCGATGTTCTCGTGCCGGTCCTTGTGCGCGCCGACGACGTCCTTGGAGTCATTGGCGTGGATCAGCTTCAGCCGCCCCGCCCCGACCGTCTCCACCAGCAGATCCAGCGTCTGGTGCATCCCGCTCGGCCCGGTCAGGTCGTGCCCGGCGGCGAACACATGGCAGGTGTCCAGGCACACGCCCAGCCTGGGATGCGCGTCCAGCGCCTCGAAGTACGGCCCGAAATCCCAGGTCCGTGAACAGAGCGAGGCGCCCTGCCCGGCGGTGGACTCGAGGAGCAAAAACGGGTCGTCGTCATGGGTCAGCTCGTCCAGCAGCGGCAGCAGATGCGCCCGCACCTGCTTCAGCGCCACCTCCCGGGCCCGCCCACCGGTGGCGCTCCCGGTGTGCACGACGACCCCCAGCGCCCCGATCTCGCGCCCGCGCCGCAGCGAGTGCCGCAGCGACTCCACCGACCGCTCGACGGTCGCCTCGGTGTGCGAGCCGAAGTTGATCAGGTACGGGGCGTGCACATACGCGGGGATCGCCCCCTCCGCACAGGCCGCGCGGAACGCCTCGTCCTGCTTCGGGCTGCCCGCCGGGGTGGCCCAGCCGCGTGGGTTGGCGACGAAGACCTGCACGGTCTCGGCCTTCAGCTCACGGGCGTACGAAAGCCCCACGGAGTGCAGGCCGCCGGCCACGGGGACATGGCCGCCGACGGGGTTGCGGGAGGGGCCGGACTGCGGGGTGCCCACGGGGCCGGATTTCGGGGTGCCGGAGGGACGGGACGGGTGACTCTTCACCCGTCAAGGGTGTCACGGCGCGAGGCCGCCCCGGTCACCGGATGGTGATCGTGATCGTCGACCCCTTGGGCGCCTGCTCCCCGGCGTCCACCGACTGCTGCTTCACGGTGTTGCCGAACAGTCCGAGCAGCCCGCGGTCCTCCTTGACCTGGAAGCCGGACTGCTCGAGCAGCTTGGTCGCGTCGTCGACCGTGGCCCCGACCACGCTCGGCACCTCGACCATCTCCGGGCCCTTGGACAGCGTCAGCGTCACCGTGTCGCCCTCGGCTGCCTGGGCGTCGCCCACCGGGGTCTGCCGGGCGACCTGCCCCTGGTCGTACTCGGAGTTGACCTCGGTGGCCGACACGGTCACCTTCAGCCCGGCGTCCTGCAGTTCATGCCGGGCGTTGTCCAGGTCGTCACCGGTGACATCCGGGACGTCGACGGGCGAACCCTTGCTGACGACGAGCGCGATCGCGGTCCCCGCGTGCCGCCTGGTCCCGGCCCCCGGATCGCTGGAGATCACCGACCCGTTGGGCACGCTGTCGCTGAACTCCCGTGTCACCATGCCCGGTTCGAGCCCGTCGGCCTTCAGCAGCGCCTTGGCCCTCGCCTGCGTCCGACCCTGCACATCCGGCACGTTCACCGTCTCCGGGCCGTCCGAGATGGTCACCGTCACCGAGTCGTTGCTGCGGATGCGCTGGCCGGCCGCCGGATCGGTGCTGATCACCGTGCCCCGCTTCACCGTGTCGCTGTAGGCGTGCTCGACCTTCCTGATGTCGAGCCCGGCCTCCTTCAGCCGCGCGGTGGCCTGCGCCTCGGTCTTCGACAGCAGCGGCGGGACCTTGGTGAACTGACCGGAGTTGATGTACCAGATCCCGGTGCCGGCGCCGAAGAGGACCAGTACCGCGACGACGAGCGTGACCAGTCCGCGCCGGGAGCGGCGGCGGCCCGTGTGCCGCCGGTCCGGCACCGGCGGCGCCTCGAACCGGCTGGTCATCAGGACCCTGTCGGCCGGCTCGTTGACGGGCAGCGGCCGGGATGGGGGTCCCCCCGCGCGAGCGAAGCCCAGCGTGGGGGAGGTCAGCGACCGCGGAAGGATACTCGTCCGGTCCTCGGCTATGTCATGCGCCTGCGAGAGCGCCTGCGGCGGTACGGCGTCCAGCTGCTCGTCACCGAGCGTGCCGCGCGCCTCCCGGACCCGGGCCAGCAGCGCGACGGCGTCGTACGGCCGGACCTCGGGATTGCGGGCGGTGCCGAGGGCGACCAGCTCGTCCAGCTCGTAGGCCAGCCCGGGGACGGCGGCGGACGGCCGCGGCACGTCTTCGTGGAGATGCTTGTAGAGGATCACCGCGGGCGAGTCCCCGTCGTGCGGCTTCTGCCCGGTGAGCATCTCGTAGAGCACGACTCCGCAGGCGTACACGTCGACGCGCGGATCGGCGGCCCCGCTCTCGACCTGCTCGGGCGCGAGGTAGGCCACGGTCCCGAGCACGGCGCCGGTCGTGTTGGTGACGCTGTCCACGGACCGCACCAGCCCGAAGTCGGCGACCTTGACCCGTCCGTCGTCCCCTATCAACACGTTCTCGGGCTTCATGTCCCGGTGTACGAACCCGGCGCGGTGCGCGGCGCCCAGTGCTGCCAGCACCGGCTCCAGAATGTCCAGCGCGGCCCGCGGCTGCAGCGCGCCGCGCTCGCGCAGCACGTCACGCAGGGTGCACCCGGCGACGTACTCCATCGCGAGATACACATACGACCCGTCGGTGCCCTGGTCGAAGACCTGGACGACATTCGGGTGGGCCAGCCGGGCGACCGACTTGGCCTCCCGGATGAATCTCTCGACGAAGGACCCGTCCGCGGCGAGTGCCGGATGCATCACTTTCAGCGCGAGCACCCGGTCCAGCCGGACGTCCAGGGCCCGGTAGACCGTGGCCATCCCGCCGACGGCGATCCGCGCGTCGACGCGATAACGGCCGTCGAGCACCTGCCCGACGAGAGGGTCCTGAAGCGTCGTATCCACCCAGCGAGTGTACGAGCCCCGGCTGAAACCCCCACAGGTGAGACAGGTTTTCCCACCGGACTGCAGCGCACCTGTGACGCACCACGTACTCCGCCCGCACTGCCGACACTCACCCCGCGGCCGCCGACGGCGCTCGGCCCCCACGGGAGAGTTCCGCTTCCCAGCGAACCGTTTCGGGTGGTGCGTGGATGGGAGGGAAGGGCGGGACCGGACCGGCGGTCAGAACGCGGGACGCTCGGGGTCGAACACGGCCAGGCCCTCCGCAGGAGACGACGCCTCCGCGAAGAACCGCCGCGGAATCCGCCCCGCCAGCCGGGCCAGCCTCCCCGCCTCCACCCCGGCCCGCATGGCGGACGCCATCCGCTCAGGATCCTGCGCCCGCGTGACCGCCGACGCCAGCATCACCCCGGCACACCCCAGCTCCATCGCCAGCGCCACGTCGGACGCCGTACCGGCCCCCGCGTCCAGAATCACCGGCACACGCGCGTGCTCGACGATCAGCCGGAAGTTGTGCGGGTTGCGGATCCCGAGCCCCGACCCGATCGGCGACCCCAGCGGCATCACCGCGGCACACCCGACGTCCTCCAGCTTCCGGGCCAGCACAGGATCGTCGTTGGTGTACGGCAGCACCGTGAACCCGTCGTCGACCAGCGTCTCCGCCGCGTCAAGCAGCTCGATCGGATCCGGCAGCAGTGTCCGCTCGTCGGCGATGACCTCCAGCTTGACCATCGAGGTCCCCAGCGCCTCCCGGGCCAGCCGGGCCGTCAGCACGGCCTCCCCGGCGGTGAAGCACCCCGCCGTGTTCGGCAGCACCCGGATCCCCAGCCGCTCGAGGACCGACAGCACGGAGCCCCGTACACCCGGATCCACCCGCCGCATCGCGACCGTCGTCAGCTCGGTCCCGGACGCGACCAGCGCCCGCTCCAGCACCTCCAGGCCAGGCGCACCCCCGGTCCCCATGATCAGCCGGGAGGAGAAGGCCGTACCCCCGAGGACAAACGGATCGTCGGCCATGGCTCAGCCTCCCTGTACGGCGGTCAGGACTTCCACGCGGTCACCCTCGGCGAGAGCCGTACCCGGCCACTCCCCGCGCGGTACGACGGTCTCGTTGACCGCCGCGGCCACCCCGGACGGTGCGGCCGTGAGGGACTTCACGAGTGTGTCGAGAGCGGTGCCCGGGGTGATCTCCCGGCGCTCCCCGTTGACGGAGATGTTCATGCGGTCTGCTCCACGAGTACGCCGGGGACGGGGCCGAAACGCTTCGGCGAGAACGGACGGGCCTCTTCCGGAAGCTCACCGCCGGTCAGCAGCTCCGCCATCACGTCACCCGTGACCGGCGTGAGCAGCACCCCGTTGCGATGGTGCCCGGTGGCCAGCAGCAGCCCGTCGAGGCGGGTCGGCCCGAGCAGCGGCGCGTTGTCGGGGGAGCCGGGGCGCAGCCCGGCCCGGGTCTCGGTCAGCGGCAGCTCGGTGATGCCGGGCACCAGCTCGTGTGCGTCGCGCAGCAGCTCGTACACGCCCCCCGCTGTGACCGTCGTGTCCCAGCCCAGCTCTTCGCTCGTCGCCCCGACGACCAGCTCGCCGTTCTCCCGGGGCACCAGGTAGAGATGGCCGCCGCGGACCACGGCCCGTACGGTCCGGCTGAGGAACGGCGCGTACCGCGCGGGCACGGTCAGCCGCAGCACCTGCCCCTTCACGGGCCGCACCGGCGGCAGCACGTCCTCGGGCACCCCCGCCAGCCGCCCACTGAGGCTGCCGGCGGCGAGCACGACCCGGTCCGCGCCCAGTAGCTCTCCCGCGCGGGTGACGGCACCGGCGGCCCGCTCCCGTACCACCTCCAGGCGCTCGGCCCAGTCGCGGTGGAAGACCACCCCGGCCCGCTCGCACGCGGCCACCAGCGCGGCCGCCAGCCGGCGCGGATCGACCTGGTGGTCGCCGTCCACCCGCAGCCCGCCGCGCACGCCGGGCGCGAGCATCGGCTCCAGGCGCCGGCAGTCCCGCCCGGACAGCCACTCGGAGTCCAGCCCCGACTGCTGCTGGAGGGCGTGCAGCTCGCGCAGATGCGCCCGGTCGTCGGCGTCCAGCGCGACCGCGAGCGTGCCGCAGCGCCGGTAGCCGAGGTCGTGGCCGGTCAGCTCGGTGAGCTCGGTGGCGAAGTCGGGATAGCGGCGGGCGGAGGCCAGGTTGAGCCCCAGCAGGGTCTGCTCGCCGTAGTGCAGTTCGGTGACCGCGGCCAGCATCCCCGCCGCGACCTGCGCGGCCCCGCCGCCGGGCGCGGGGTCGACCACGGCGGTGGCGAGCCCGCGCTGCGCGGACCGCCAGGCCGTGACCAGGCCGATGATTCCGCCCCCGATGACAAGGACGTCGGACGTGTGTGCGGACATGGGCGTCCAGCCCCTCCCTTCGCCGGCATGACCCGGATCAGGTTCGTACGGTCGGAGGCCGCCAGCCTCCCTCTCAGCCCGGTGCGTCCGGGCTCCCGCGTGTGCTTCCTCGCCACCCTAGCCCGCAGAGCTCCGCCCTTGTAAGACGGCCTCGGCCGGCGATGTGGAACAGGTCACTCAGCACGCCCTCTGACTGACTCTTTGTCAGTTGTCTATCGTTCTTGTCTATGGTGATCAGGTGAGCGAGCAGACGCAGCGACGCGGCACGTCACAGACGCGACGGGTGGTCGTGGTGGGCGCGGGCATGGCCGGGGTCCAGACCGCCGTGGCCCTGCGCGAGCAGGGGTTCACCGGCACCGTCACCCTGATCGGCGCCGAGCCGCACCAGCCGTACGACCGGCCGCCGCTCTCCAAGGCCGTGCTGCTCGGCAAAGCGGAGAACTCCGCCTTCGAGGTCGACTTCGAGGCGCTCGGCATCGAGCTGGCGCTCGGCCGCGACGCCCTCGGCGTGCGCCCCGCCGACCGTGAGCTGGACACCGAGGCCGGACCGGTGCCGTACGACGTCCTGGTCATCGCCACCGGTGCCGAGCCGATCACACTGCCCGGCACCGAGGGTGTGCCCGGCGTCCATCTGCTGCGCACCCTGGACGACGCCGAACGGCTGCGGCCCGTGCTCGCCCGGCAGCACGACATCGTGGTGGTCGGCGCGGGCTGGATCGGCGCCGAGTTCGCCACCGCGGCCCGCGAGGCCGGCTGCGCGGTGACCGTCGTGGAGGCCGCCGACCGCCCGCTCGCGGGAGCTCTCCCGGCCGAGGTGGCCGCGCCGATGACCGCCTGGTACGCGGACAGCGGCGCCGAACTGCGCACGCACGCGCGCGTGGCGCGTGTCGAACCCGGCGCGGTGGTGCTCGACGACGGCTCGCGGCTGCCCGCGGACGCCGTCGTGGTCGGCATCGGCGCCCGCCCCGCCACCGGCTGGCTGGCCGGCTCCGGCATCGGACTGGGCGCGCACGGGGAGGTGCTCGCCGACGACCGGCTGCGCACCGGCGTCCCGGACGTCTACGCGGTCGGCGACTGCGCCTCCTTCCCGTCCGGCCGCTACGGCGAGCGCCTCCTGGTCCACCACTGGGACAACGCCCTCCAGGGCCCGCGTACGGTGGCCGCCAACATCCTGGGCGAGTCCGACGCGGTCTACGACCCGGTGCCGTACTTCTGGTCGGAGCAGTTCGGCCGCTTCGTGCAGTACGCCGGCCACCACGCGGCGGCCGACCGGCTGGTGTGGCGCGGCGACCCGACGGGCCCCGCCTGGAGTGTCTGCTGGCTCCGCGAGGACCGCCTGGTCGCCCTCCTGGCGGTAGGCCGCCCGCGTGACCTGGCCCAGGGCCGCCGTCTGCTCGAGGCGAACACCCGAATGGACGCCGAGGCCCTGTCCGATCCCGCCCGACCCTTGAAGAATGCCACTGCGGCGCCCCTTTAGGGGTGCGGGGTCCGGCATATGCGGCTCCGCCGTGTGGGCGCGATCTGCCCCACAGGGCCGCACCCGAACGACGACCCTCCCGGCACTGCCATCGCGGCACCCCTGGCGGAACGCCTACCCTGGATCCGTGACCGAGATTGACGCAAAGATCGATGCTCTCGTCCCCGCCTGGCTCACCGTCCCCGACATCGCAGAGATGCTGGACGTCGAGGTGACGCGCGTGCGGCAGCTGGTCAAGGAGGGCCAGCTCATCGCCGTACGCCGTGGTGAGAACCGCGCGCTGCACGTCCCCGCCGCTTTCATCGACGGGGACAAGGTCGTCAAGGGCCTGTCCGGAACCTTGACGCTCCTGCGGGACGACGGCTTCACGGACGAAGAGATGCTGGAGTGGCTCTTCACACCTGACGCGAGCCTGCCCGGCACCCCCGCGCAGGCCCTGAGCGAGAATCGCGGCACGGAGGTGAAGCGCCGCGCCCAGGCGCTCGCCGTCTGAGGCAGCAAGTACTGACACAACGGGGGACCCCGAATGACCGACACCGCCCGCGCCCAGCTGGCCGACGCCCGTCTCTACCTGTGCACGGGCGCCCGCAAGGAGCAGGGCGACCTCGCCGAGTTCCTGGACGCGGTTTTGGCGGGCGGTGTCGACATCGTGCAGCTGCGCGACAAGGGCATGGAGGCCGCCGAGGAGCTGGAGCACCTCGCCGTGTTCGCCGACGCCTGCGCCCGGCACGGCAGGCTGCTCGCGGTCAACGACCGCGCGGACGTGGCCCACGCGGCCGGCGCCGACGTGCTCCACCTCGGCCAGGGCGACCTGCCGGTCCCGGCCGCCCGCGCGATCCTCGGCCCGGACTTCCTGATCGGCCGCTCCACGCACGCCGAGTCCGAGGCGGCCGCGGCCGCCGTCCAGGACGGCGTGGACTACTTCTGCACCGGCCCCTGCTGGCCCACCCCCACCAAGCCGGGCCGCCCCGCTCCCGGCCTCGACCTGGTGCGGTACACCGCCGCTCTGGGCACGGACCGCCCCTGGTTCGCCATCGGCGGCATCGACCTGGGCAACCTCGACCAGGTGCTGGACGCGGGCGCCCGTCGGGTGGTCGTGGTCCGCGCACTCACCGAGGCCGACGACCCGGGCGCGGCGGCAGCCGAGTTCGCGAAGCGACTGCGGTCCGAGTAGCCGTCGGCACACCCGTCCGGAAACTTGTCCAGTATCCGGACGTGAGGCCGACAATCCAGGCAAATCCCCCGAGTGCGGTTGGGTGACCGTCCGCCCCTGGCTAACCTGCGAGTATGGCCCTCGGAACCGCATCCACCAGGACTGACCGCGCACTCACCGTGCGTGACATGCTCGCCTCCGGCAAGACCACGTGCTCGTTCGAGTTCTCGGCGCCGAAAACCCCCAAGGGCGAGCGGAACCTGTGGACCGCGCTCCGTCGGGTCGAAGCGGTCGCCCCCGACTTCGTCTCCGTGACCTACGGCGCCGGCGGCTCGACCCGCGCGGGCACGGTCAGGGAGACCCAGCAGATCGTCGCCGACACCACGCTCACCCCGGTCGCCCACCTCACCGCGGTCGACCACTCCCTGGCGGAACTGCGCAACATCATCGGCCAGTACGCGGACGCCGGGATCCGCAACATGCTCGCGGTGCGTGGCGACCCGCCCGGCGACCCGATGGGGGAGTGGGTGGCACATCCGCGGGGCCTGACCTACGCCGCCGAACTCGTCAGGCTCATCAAGGAGTCGGGTGACTTCTGTGTGGGCGTGGCCGCCTTCCCGGAGATGCACCCGCGCTCCAGCGACTGGGACACCGACGTCCGGCACTTCGTCGACAAGTGCCGCGCGGGCGCCGACTACGCCATCACGCAGATGTTCTTCCAGCCCGAGTCGTACCTTCGCCTTCGCGACCGGGTCGTCGCGGCGGGCTGCGAGACCCCGGTGATTCCGGAAATCCTGCCCGTCACCAGCGTGAAGATGCTGGAACGGTTGCCCAAACTCAGCAACGCGGCCTTCCCGGACGCCCTGAAAGAGCGGATCCTCACAGCCAAAGACGATCCGGCGGCGGTACGCTCCATCGGTATCGAGTTCGCCACGGAGTTCTGCGCACGGCTGCTGGCCGAGGGCGTCCCCGGACTGCACTTCATCACGCTCAACAGCTCCACGGCGACGCTGGAAATCCACGAGAACCTGGGCCTGCACCATCCCCCGCGGGCCTAGACCGGCCGCACCGGAGTACGACACACTGCGTAGCGGTCATTGGGAGAGGGGCGTACATGGGCTGGACGGTCCTCTACGCAGCGTTCGGCATCGTCGCGCTGTGGTTGCTGGGCGAGGTACTGCTGCAGTACAAGGCGCGACTGCGCTGGCGGCTGCTCGCCTTCGCCGGCTTCCTCGGGGTCGTCTTCGGTGTCCTGATTCCGTCGGTGATCGTCATCGGTCTGGGCGCGATCGCCTTCGCGGTCGGCCAGACCTACGTCACACTCTCGTTCCGCCGCGGCTTCGAGGCCGGCTGGGCGGTCAAGCGCCCCGGCGCGGACGGTGACGGCGGCCCGATCAAGCGCCGCCGCGGCGAGCCGGACGAGGACCCGGGCCCGGAGGCCACCGACCCGGACGCGGCCGACGCCGCCTACGCCGACCAGCAGGCCGCCTACGCCACCGGCGGCAACCCGCGCTACGGCGACGAGGACTACGACCGCGACGACGTCTTCTCCCCGGCCGGCGCTGCCGAGCCGACCGCCGCCGAGTCCACCGCGGTCTACGAGCCGCAGCCGATGCCCGACGACACCGGCTCCTACGGCATATACAACGAGCCCGGCTACGCCACCACCGGCGACCCGGCCTACGCGACCGCCGGCCAGGACCAGGCGTACGCGGCCCAGGGCACCGACCAGAACTACGCCTACGACTACTCCGGCTACGGCCAGCAGCAGTACGGCTACGACGCCAACGGCCAGCAGCAGTACGCCAACTACTCCGACCCGTACATCGGCAACCAGACCTACGGCGGCGCCGGGTACGACCAGTCCTACGGCACCCAGCAGTACGACCAGCAGGGCTACACCCAGGACCAGTACGGCAACGGCGGCTACGGCGAGACCCCGGCGGGCGGTGTCTGGGTCCCGCAGCAGCGCGCCGACGAGACCTACGGCGGCGAACTCCCGCAGGAGCAGCCGTACCCCTACCAGGGAGACGGACAGGGCCAGCAGCAGGACCAGCAGGGCACCGGGTACGACGAGCAGTACCGTTTCTGAAGCCACCGCTTCCCAAGCGCCCGGCCGTTTCTCACCGCGAGCCGCGGAACTCCGGTCCCTCCACGACCAGTCCGGCCACCAGCGCCCCCGACATACCCGCGTGCGGAAGCCCGCCACCGGGGTGCGACCAGCCGCCCACGGTGAACAGACCTGAGAGGTCAGTGGTGTTGGCCGGGTGCAGCAGCCTGCCCGCGCCGGCCGCCAGCGCCGGGGGCGGCACCGCCCCGCCGACCGCGCCGGTCTCCGCCGCGATGTCCGCCGGAGTGCGTACCTCCTGCCACAGGACGCGGTCCCGCAGCCCCGGTATGGCACGCTCGGCGACGGTGATCATCCGCTCTGCCCCATCGGGACCGCCGCCCCCGGCGGGCACCGTCGAGACCAGTGCGACCGCCTCGTGTCCGGCGTCCGGGACCAGGGCCGGGTCGTCGGGCCGCAGCACCGTCACCGTCCCGGGCGCGGCAGGCGCCGAGCCGAACAGGCCGTCCAACTCCGCGGCAGGGTCCGCCGGGTGCACCACGGTCCGGTGGGCGGTCCCCTCCGGCCGGTCGCCCCGCAGCGCCAGCAGCACGGTGAGCCGGCTCGGCTGCCCCTGCCGGGGCGCGGGGCCGGCGTCGGTCCGTACCGCGGGCCGGCTCAGCGCCTCCGGCGGTACGCCCGCCACCACGAAGTCGGCGTCGGCCACCCCTCCGTCGGCCAGCTCCACCCCCGCCACCCGGCCGTCCTTCTCCTGGACGCCGGTGACCTCCGAGCCGAAGACGAACTCGACCCGGCGCTTCACACACCGCTCGTACACGGCCCGCGCCAACTCCCGCATGCCACCGCGCACATACCAGGTGCCGAAGGCGTGCTCCAGGTACGGCAGGACGGCCGCACTCGCCGGAGTGTCACGGGGGTCGAGGCCGTAGGCGAGTGCGTGGCTGTTCAGCAGGGCGGCGAGGCGCTCGTCGCGCAGCTCCCAGGTGCCGATCTCGGCGAGTGTGGCCGCCCGGCGGGTACGCAGCAGCCTCCTGTGCGGCACGGACGGGTAGGGCTCGCGCTCCGCCAGCACCTGCCAGTTCGGCCACAGCGGCTCCTCCAGGAGTGGGCGCCGGGTGCGGTCCCAGGCCTCCCGGGCCCGCACCAGGAAGTCGCCCCAACGCTGCCCCGCGCCTCCTCCGAGGGCCTCGTCGAGCGCGGTGACGACACCCGCGCGGGACGCGTTGGGCAGTGCCACCTCGGTGCCGTCCGCGAAGACATGCCGGGCCGACGGGTCGACCTGGACCAGCTCGACCAGGTCCTCCAGCGGCTCCTTGCCGGTCTTGACGAACAGGTCGCGGTAGACGGCGGGCAGCGGCAGCAGCCCCGGGCCGGTGTCGAAGGCGAACCCGTCGCGCTCGAACCGGCGCACCCCGCCGCCGAACGTCTCCGTACGCTCGTACACCGTCACCCGGTGGCCCGCGACGGCCAGCCGGGCGGCCGCCGCCATGGCGCCCATCCCGGCGCCGATCACCGCAATCCGTCCCATGCCCGCGACTTTATCGACCGCCACTGACAATCCGGTGGGGCGGGCCCGTCAGTCCGGTGGCCTTCCCAGGTGGGCCGCGAGCCGGCGTTCCTCCCGGTGCTGGGCGCGGCGGCGCCAGAAGCGGCGGATCCGGGAGATCAGGAACACCAGCACGGTCAGACCGGTGGCCAGCAGCACCGCCGCGATGATCGCCGCCGCCAGCGGGTGGAACATCGCGAACGACACGATCGCGCCGACCCCGAGATCCTCGGCGAAGCTCAGCACGATGTTGCTGAACGGCTCCGGCGAGGTGTTGACCGCCATCCGGGTCCCGGCCTTGACCGTGTGGCTGGCCAGCGCCGTCGAACCTCCGATCAGTCCGGCCGCCACGTCCGACAGGGAGCCGCTGTGCCCGGCGAGCAGCGCCCCGACCCAGGCGCCCGCCACCGGGCGGACCACCGTGTGCACGGAGTCCCACGCCGAGTCGACGTACGGGATCTTGTCGGCGACCGCCTCGCACAGGAACAGCACGCCCGCGATGATCAGGACCTCGGGACGTTGCAGCGTCGCGGGGACGTCGTCGCTCACGCCTGTCGCGCCGAAGAGGCCGAGCAGCAGCACCACCGCGTAGGCGTTGATTCCGCTGGCCCAGCCGCTGGTGAAGACCAAGGGGAGTACCGACACGGACGCGATCGTAGCCAGTCGGCGACCGCGCGTCCTGGGCCTGAGCACACAGAACTGAGTACGCGCACCTAGGGAGTGAGTTGAGTACGCGCGCGGATGGGCCGCGACCTGCGCGAACGAGAGAGTGGAGACGCGGAAAGGGGCGCCTGGTCCGGTACCGCCGACACGGGGCGGCGGAACGGTGCCGGCGCCCTCGACCGCTCCTTCCGCCGATCCGTCGGCGGAAGCGAGACACGGGGGAGAGGGGACCGGGACCCGGGGGAACGACGGGAAACCGGGGGAACCACGGGGGAGTACGGAAGGCGCCGGTCCGACGGTGGCCCGCGGGGGACGCGGCCACCGCGGGCCGGCGCTCTTCCCTTTCCGGTTCGGTCCTTTCCGGTTCAGCCCTTCCCGCTCACTCGCCCCTGCAACAGCCGGGACAGGGCCGAGTGGACGTCGTCCAGGGAGCGCTCCGGCTGGAAGGACTTCCAGTCAAGCGCGGCCACCAGCACCATGCCGACCAGCGCGGCCGCCGACAGCTGGATGTCGATCTCGTCGCTGAACTCGCCGTTCTCCACGCCCTCGCGCAGCACGTCCTCGACGACCGCGACCGCCTGCTGCCGGACCACCATCAGCGTCGACTGCCAGGCCCGGTTGGTCCGCCACAGCTCGGCCACATACAGCTGGGTGAAGGCCGGATAGCGGTCGATGAAGACCAGACCCGCGCGGACCATCGCGTCCAGGGCGTCGACCCGGCTGCCGCCCTCCCGCGCGGTCCGCTCGGCGGCCTCCTTCAGGGAGGCGGTGAGCAGGCCCACGCCGTGCCGCAGCAGCTCCTCGAACAGGACCGACTTGCTCGCGAAGTTGTAGTAGACCGTGCCCTTCGCGACCCCGGCACGCTCGGCGATCTCGTCCACGGTGGTGGCGGAGAAGCCCTGCTCGGCGATGAGGGTGACGGCCGCCTCGTAGAGCTTCTGCCGGGTGGCTTCACGGCGCGTGCTGCCGCCCGTGGTGCTGCTGGGTTCCATGGTCCTGATTCTCACAGGAACTGCGGCCCCGGCGGGCACCGGAGGCGAGGACATGGATCTCCTCACAGGCTGAGCTCGGGGTGCAGCCGGTCCAGCGTCCACACCTGGCGGCGCCGGGCGGACAGGGCGGTGAGCGCGAGGGCGCCCGCCGTGAACGCCGTCAGGACGGCGCAGGCCTGCCACACCGGTCCCAGTCCGCCGCCCGTGATCAGCCTTCGCAGCGCCTCCACGATGTAGCTCATCGGCAGGAACGGGTGGATCGCGTTGAAGAAGCCCGGGCTGGTCTGCACGGGATAGGTGCCGCCCGCCGACGTCAGCTGGAGCATCAGCAGCGCCAGCACCAGGATCCGGCCGGCCGCCCCGAAGCGCGCGTTCAGCCACTGCACGATCGCCGCGAAGCAGGCCGCCGCCAGGAAGAGGAACCCGACCGTCCCGGCCGCGCGGACCATCTGCAGACCGATCGCCCAGTGCAGTACGGCCATCAGGGCGGCCGTCTGCAGCACGCCGACCGCGACCACCGGCAGCCAGCCCGCCAGCGCGATCCGCCAGGCCGCCGAACCGGCCGCCAGGGCCCGCCGGTTGAGCGGCTGGATCAGCATGTAGGCCACCATCGCGCCGACCCACAGGGACAGCGGGATGAAGTACGGGGCGAACCCGGTGCCGTAGTTGGGCGCCTTGTGCAGGTCATGGGAGGCGAGCTGGACCGGGTCGGCCATCACCCCGGTGCGCCGGTCGCGGTCCTTCTTGCCGTAGTCGGGGATCCGGGCGGCGCCGTCGTGCAGACCGCCGGCGAGCCTGCCGGAGCCGTCCACGAGCTTGTACATCCCGCCGTTGAGGTCGTAGGCGCCGGTCTCGAGCTTGCCGACGCCCGTGTCCAGGCCGGTCGCGCCGGTCAGGGCCGTGCCGAGGCCGGTGTGCAGCTTCTCGGCTCCCGCGGCGACCTGGGCCGCGCCGTCGTTCAGCTTGTTGATCTTCTTGACGGCGTCGGCGACGTCCTCGGAGAGATGCGGGGCGCGGTCGGCGAGAGCCCGGGCCTGGTGCTGGAGGGTGCCGAGGTTGGCGTCGAGCGTCCGCAGGTCCCCGTGCTGGTTCGCGATCAGCGTGTTGAGGTCGTCGGCGACGGCGGCCACGTCGTCGGCCGCGTCCCTGGCCTTCTTCAGGTCGGGGCAGACGGGGTCGTCGAGCAACCCGGCCGAGCAGCGCGTCCGATGAACCTCGTCCAGCGTGCCGGCGGCCGTGTGCGCGGTCTTCGCGGCCGCGGGGGCCGTCTTCACCAGGACGCCCAGGTTGTCGCGGACGGTCCCCGCCGAGTCGGCGACCAGCCGCGCCGTGTCGCCGATGGTCTTCTCGTTGTCCTTGAGATACGGGCCGACCTTGCCGTAGACGCCGTTGACCTGGTCCGCGAGGGTCTGGGTGCCGTCCGCGACCTGCTGGGAACCGTCCTGCAGTGTTCCCGCGCCCGCGTCCAGCTTCTTGATCCCCTTGGCAAGCCTCCCGCTGCCGGTCCTGGCGTCCTTCAGCCCGTCGGCGAGGTCCTTCGAGCCCTTCTCGGCCTTGCCGATGCCACCGGTGAGCGTGTCGGCGCCCTCGGCGGCCTTCACCGTCTGCCCGTGGATGTCTGCGAACGAGATGAAGATGCGGTCCAGGAAGGACCGGGACGCCTTGGCGGACGCGGCCGAGCGCACCTCGTTGAAGACCGTGCGGGAGATCTGGCCGACGATGTAGTTGTTCGCGTCGTTCGTGCGCACCTGCAGCGCCCCGGTCTCCGGGGAGTCGCCCGCGCTGGAGGCGATGCGCGAGCTGAGGTCGGCGGGCATGGTCAGCGACAGGTAGTAGGTGCCGTCCTCGACTCCCCGGCGCGCCTCGGCGGCACTCACCTGATGCCAGTCGAACGTCCGGCTGTCCCGCAGCCCGTCGACGAGGTCGTCGCCCGCGGTGATCCTCCTGCCGCTCGCACTCGCCCCCTTGTCGTCGTTCACGAGCGCCACCGGGATGCGGTCAAGGCGGCCGTACGGATCCCAGAACGACCACAGATAGAGCGCGCCGTACAGCAGTGGCAGCACCAGCAGGGCCACCAGGGCCGCGCGGGGCAGCTTCCCTCGTCCGAAGCGCCTGAGCTCAAGCGCGGCCAGTCGCGGCGAGCGCATCGCCGGCCTCCTCCCCGGTTCCGGTGCCTTCCGACATCCCGGTCTCCCCTTCCCGGGCGGTCCCGGTGCGTACGACGACGGCCCCCTCCAGCGCCTCCCCGCACACCGCCAGCACGGTCGTCCCGGCCTCGGCGATCGACGCCAACAGCGCCCCCACCTCGGCCCGTTCGGCCACCGACAGCTTCAGGTCCGCGTCGTCCACGGCCAGCAGCCGCGGCTTCCCGACGAGCGCCAGCGCCACGGACAGCCGCAGCGCCTCGATCCGCTCCAGATCCCGTACGGCGGTCCGGGCGCCCTTCGGTAGCCCCTCCAGGTCGAGCCCCGCGGCGGCCAGGGCGTCGTCGGTCAGCTGACGCGCGCGTGCGGAGCGCTCGGCCCGGGGGCGCAGCAGAGCGCGCAGCGAGTCGCCGAACCGGCGCTGGAGCAGGGCCCGTTCACGCAGGTGCTCGCCCACGGTCAGGGCTGGTTCGAGGTCGGTGACCCCGGCGACGTTGGCCACCGCGCTGATCCGGCGCACGGCCGCCAGCTGCTTGGGCAGCTTTGTCTCGCCGACGGCCGCGGTGCCCTCGGTGGGCCGCATCCGTCCGGTGAGCGCCAGCAGCAGACAGGTACGGCCGGAGCCGGACGGCCCCTCCACCGCGATCAGCGCGCCGGGCGCGGCGTACAGGGAGATCCCCCGGAACGCCCAGCCCCGCGGACCCTTGAGCCCGAGGCCTTCGGCCGTGACAGATACGCCGTGCACAGGTCCCCCTGCCTTCCGAGGTGTTTCCGTATCGGCATCATTTTTGAACTGACTGGTCAGTGCAAAAGCTAACCCGAACCTGCGATCGAAGCAAAGTCCCAGGTCAGACTGGATTGTCAGTGCCATACCTCACGATGGGCACATACGGCACCCCGTGTGAGGGAGCCGTCACTCAGACGACAGGAGGTTCGTCATGGCCAACTCCTCAGCGGCCGCCGCCCACCGGCGCCGCGTCACCGGCCCTGCCCCCTCACTGACCGGCCCGGCGAGCGATGTGCACCCCGTGCTCCGCCGGGCCACGGCCCCGCCCGCCGCCCTCGACCTGCTCACCCAGGCCCGCGCCGCCCTGGACGAGGCCGAACTCCTCGGCACCCCCAACGAACGCTACGCGAGCGCCCATCTGGCCGCCCTGCGCACCGCGGCCGCCGTGCTCGCCGCCCGCGCCCGCCCGGAGACCTCGCCCCGGCGCCGGGCCCGCATCCGCAGCGCCTGGGAGGTGCTCCCCGAGGTCGCGCCCGAGCTCACCGAGTGGAGCGCCCTGTTCGCCTCCGGCGCCCGCCGCCGCGCCCGCGCCGAGGCGGGCATCCAGGGCGCGGCCAGCCGCCGCGACGCCGACGACCTGATACGTGACGTGGAGATGTTCGTCCGCATCGTGGAGCGGATGCTCATCCTCCAGCCGGTACTGCCACAGCCGCGCCGACAGGACGGAGAGAGCCCGGACAGCGACCCGCAGAGGGGCTTGCCCGACGCGGGATGACCGGGCGAGGCAGCGGAGGCAGGAGGGCGACAGCGGAGGCAATAGGGTGGAGAGCGCCTGAAGCCTTCCTTCCTCCCGCACCCCGGGCCGGGGAGGCACCGAGTTCGCGCCGCCGGGCAACAGGCGGTGCCGCGCCGAGGAGTCAACTGCCGTGCCGGACCCCACACGACCCCGCGCTTCTCTCCGTACCGCCGTGGTCTGGGAGGTCCTCCAGGACGCCCTCGACCGCCGGGTCAAGGCCACCGGCCGGGAGGCGCTGGACGTCCTCGACACCGGCGGCGGCAGCGGCAACTTCGCCGTACCCCTCGCCCGCCTCGGCCACCGTGTCACCGTCGTCGACCCCAGCCCGAACGCGCTGTTCGCGCTGGAGCGCCGCGCCGCCGAGGCCGGCGTCGCCGACCGGGTCAAGGGCGTCCAGGGCGACGTCCTCGGCCTGTTCGACGTGGTCGAGCGCGGCGGCCACGACGTGGTGCTCTGCCACGGCGTCCTGGAGTACGTCGACGACCCGGCCGAGGGCGTGCGCAACACGGTGGCCGCGCTGCGCTCCGAGGGCGTCCTCAGCCTGCTCGCCGCCGGGCTCGGCGGGGCCGTGGTCGCACGGGCCCTCGCCGGGCACTTCAAGGAGGCCAGGCAGGCCCTCGACGACCCCGACGGCCGCTGGGGCAGCGGCGACCCCATGCCGCGCCGCTTCACGGCCGAGCAGCTCACCGGCCTGGTCGAGGACGCGGGCCTGGCCGTCGCCGCCGTGCACGGCGTGCGGGTCTTCGCCGACCTCGTCCCCGGCGTCCTGGTGGACACCGAGCCCGGCGCACTCGACGCCCTGCTGAAGCTGGAGGCCGCCGCGGCCGAGCTCCCCGCCTTCCACGCCGTCGCCACCCAGCTCCATGTGCTCGGCGAGACTCCGGGTGCGGCCGGGGCCTGAGATCCTCCCGGGACGAGCCCGCTGATCAGGGGCTCGACAGCGGATGGAGTACGCCACAGGCCCCCCGATCGAGGGGTTTGCGCCGTATGATCGAGGGAGACCGCTCGGCATGACGGGTCGGCCTCTGGGGAATGGAAGCCTCAGCGAGCCGGGACGGCCATGTCGGATTCCGGTTGGCCAATTGGCCTAGAGGGGCGGGTTTCACGGGGGCGATTCCCTGCCTATCCTGAAGGGACCCCCCGGGTCGCCCCGGCGACTGCACGATGAGGAGGACGCCGTGCCGCTCTCGGAGCACGAGCAGCGAATGCTTGAGCAGATGGAGCGAGCGCTGTACGCCGAAGACCCCAAGTTCGCGACAGCGCTTGAGGGAAGCGGGCTGCGGACGTACACCCGGCGACGGGTCTACCAGGCGGTCGCGGGCTTCCTCGTGGGTATCGCGCTCCTCATTGCCGGAATGGTCACACTGCAGATCTGGGTAAGCGTGGTCGGCTTCCTCGTCATGCTGGGCTGCGCGGTCCTCGCCGTCACCGGCTGGCGCAAGGCTCCCAAGCCCGGCGAGCAGCCCGCGAGAGGGCCGCAGGCCCGCCGCCAGGGACGACCCAAGCGCTCCCTGATGGCCCGCATCGAGGAGCGCTGGCAGCGCCGCCGTGACGAGCAGGGCCACTAGAGCTTCGCCGAACAGGCAGAACAGAGCACGAGTGAGGGGTGACCACCCGCCGGGTGGTCACCCCTCACTCATGTCCGCCCGCTCATGTGCGCGGGCCTCTTGCCGATCAGCTCTGCTGTTCCGACGGCTTCCGCAGGGTCGGCCGGCCCGCTGCCGCCCGCTCCCGCAGCCTTGCCCACCCGGCCGACGCCGCCCACACCGCACGCACGGTCGACCGTGGAGCGAACAGTGCCCTCTGCCGGGTGGAGACGCTGACCATGCCGTTGAGCGCGGCCGCCACCCGGTGGACGTCGTCCGAGAGCCCCGCCGTCAGCCGTGGCCGCGGCGCGTACAGCACCTGTTCGACCGCGCCCGCCACCCGGTGCACCGAGGCGCCGGCGACCGGGTCCAGGTGGCCGAGCCGGACGATCCGGGCCGCCGCGCCGCGCGGAGTCTGCGACTCGTCCGGCGGGACGCCGAAGTCCCAGGCCATGTCGATCAGTTCTTCCCAGACCGCCAGTGTGTGCGCAGCCACACCGTCGGGGGTGTGATCGTAGGCGCCGAGCCGTTTGGCGCGCACCCGCTGCCGGTAGAGCATCGGCGACAGCGGCACCGCCAGCACGGCGAGTCCGGCGAGCGCCCACAGCGCCAGCTGCCACCACGGCGGGCCGCCGTCGCCCCGCTGCACCGCGCTCGCCGCCGACGGGCTCGCGCAGACGTCCTGCTTGCGCAGCTGGGCCGTGCAACTCGCGCTCGCCGAGGCAGAGGCCGACGGCGCCGCCGACACACCCTTGGAGGGCAGGGCCTCGTCCGGCACCGAGGAACCGGGGATGTCCGAGACGGTGTACGACGGCGTCGTGCCCCGGGTCGGGGTCGGCTCGAACCGGGTCCAGCCCACGCCCTCGAAATACAGCTCCGGCCAGGCGTGCGCGTCCTTCAGACCCACCGAGACCGTGCCGTCGGCCTGCGGGGTGCCGGGCGCGAAGCCCACCGCGACCCGGGCCGGGATGCCCAGCGTCCGGGCCATCGCGGCCATCGCGAAGGAGAAGTGCACACAGAAACCGCGCTTCTGCTTAAGGAAGTTCGCGATCGCGCCCTCGCCCCGTCCGACCTGGACCTGGGTGTCGTACTGGAAGCCGCCGTTCACCGCGAAGTAGTCCTGGAGCTTGACCGCCTCCTCGTAGTGGCTCGTCGAGCCCGCGGTGACCTCCTCGGCCGTCTTCGCCACCACCGACGGCAGCGAGGAGGGCACCTTGGTGTACTCCTTCTTCATGACAGCCGACGACTCCGGCGCCGTGGCCAGCTGATCCGCCGTCGGCTGCACGTCCAGGCTGGTGACCTGGTAGGTCTCACCGCGGGTGTTCTGGCCGTGGTCGCCGACCAGGGTCATCCCGACGGGCTCGTAGCGCCAGGTGCCGGCGACCTTCACCCCGCTCGGCGGGTACGGCATCGGCAGCCAGTCCTGGGCGTACCAGTCGGCGGCCGAGATCGTGGTCCTCACCGTCGCCCGCTTGACGTCGCCGCCCAGCCCGGCCGGGGTCGGGAAGGTGTCCGGGACGCCGGTGATGTGCCGCTGGGCCGGCTTCCAGGTGGTGCCGTCGAAGTCGTCCAGGGAGACGATCCGCAGATACAGGTCGGAGACGTCGGCGGTGCTGGTCCGCACGGACAGCACCTGACGGTCCTCGTCCACGTTGAGGCTGTCCCGCAGAGATACCAGGGGGTTGACCGCGGAGATGGTGCCGCCGTTCCCGTCGCCCACGCCGACACCGGTCCCGGTGCCGTCCAGCAGGCCGCCCTGGATCGAGGGCATCACGAACGGCACGAACAGGGCGACGCTCAGCACGGCGAAGCCGATCCGGCGTCCGGTGCGCACCGGTGCCACCGCGCCGCTCTCCGGGCCGCCCGGGGTGCGCGAGACCCCGCCGAAGATGCGGCCCCACTGCGAGAGCCGGTCCCGGCCCTCGGCGAGCAGCAGCAGCAGATAGCCGGCCGCCGCCACCAGGAACCAGAGCCAGTCGGTCGGCCCGTCGGACAGGCCCGCCGCCACCGAGTACAGCGCGAGCAGCGGCAGCCCGGCAGGGGCCGCGCTGCGGAAGGTCACCGCGAGGGTGTCCACGATCAGCCCGACGACCAGGACCCCGCCGATCACCATCAGCCGGATGCCGGGCGACAGCGGCGCGGGTATCGCATACCGGCTGACGTCCCCGGAGCCCTGCTGGAGCAGGTCGGCGAAGTACCGGAAGGTGTCCGGGCCGGGGATCAGCCCGGCGACGGCGTGGCCCCGGGCGAAGACCAGGGTCAGCATCAGCAGGGTGACCAGGGCCTGCGCGGCCACGGTCAGCGGCCGGGCCAGTGGTACCCGTCGCGCGGCCGCGCCCACGCCGGTCTGGATCGCCACCAGGAACGCGGCCTGGAACAGCCAGGTGATCGGGGAGACCAGGGGCAGCAGGGCACAGGACGCCATCAGCGTCGCCGCCGCCGCGGTGAGGGTCAGCCGGGCCCGTCCGCTCATCACCGGGCCTCCCCGCCCGCCGCGGCCACCGAGAGGCGGTCCCGGTCGGCCTGCCGCCACAGCTCGGCCAGCGGGGCCCCGCGCGGCACGCTGACCGCCGTCCAGCCGGCCTCGCGCAGCGTCCGCAGCCCCTCCTCGTGCGCGTTGCCCGAAGCGGGCACGTCGGTGGGCTCCCGCACCCAGGTGTCCGGGTCCAGGACGAAGGCGACACCGCCGCCGCTGCGCCGGCGCATCTTCGTGGCCACCGCCGCCTGTTCCTCGTCGAGGTCGCCCAGGAAGGCCACCAGCAGCCCCTCGTTCCCGCCGCGCAGCACGTCGTAGGCACGGGACAGGCCGGTGCCGTCCGAGTGGTCGATCACGGCCAGGGTGTCCATCAGCAGCCCGGCCGCGTCCGCCGAATCCTGGCCGGAGCCCGCGAAACCGTCGGCACCCTCACCGGGCACCGCGCTACCGGTGTCCGTCAACAGCCGGACCGAGAAGCCGCGTTCGAGCATGTGGACCAGGACCGAGGCGGCGCCGGAGACCGCCCATTCGAACGCCGAGTCGGGGCCCGCGCCCTCGTAGGCGATGCCCCGGGTGTCCAGCAGCACCGTGCAGCGGGCACGCTGCGGCTGCTCCTCGCGGCGCACCATCAGCTCGCCGTAGCGGGCGGTGGAGCGCCAGTGCACACGGCGCAGATCGTCGCCGTACCGGTAGCCGCGCGGGATCACGTCGTCCTCGCCGGCCAGGGCCAGGGAGCGCTGCCGCCCGTCGCCGTACCCCTTCGCCTCGCCGCCGAGCCGGATCGGCGACAGCGGCTCCACGCGCGGGATGACGGTCAGCGTGTCGAACGTCGAGAAGGACCGGGTCAGTTCGCACATCCCGAACGGGTCGGTCAGGCGCAGCTGGAGCGGGCCCAGCGGATAGCGGCCGCGCAGGTCCGAGCGGACCCGGTAGGAGACCTCCCGGCGGCCGCCCGGCTCGATGCGGTCCAGGACGAAGCGGGGGCGCGGGCCGAGGACGTAGGGCACCCGGTCCTGGAGCATCAGCAGGCCGGTCGGCAGCCGCGAGACGTTGTCCATCCGCAGATGGACCCGGGCCTCGCTGCCGGCCGGCACCCGCGAGGGGGAGAGCCGGCGGCTGCCGGCCACCCGGTAACGGGTGCGGTAGAGCACGGCCGCGCAGATCAGCGGCAGCACGGCGAGCAGCAGCCCGACCCGGCGCAGATCGCTCTGGCCGAGTATGTACGCGCAGATCACCGCCGCGATGCCGGCCGCCAGGAAGGAGCGGCCACGGGTGGTCAGCCCGGCCAGGGCCGTGCGGACGCCGCCCGACTCCTCGCGGCCGGCCTCCGCCGGGGCGGCCATCACAGACTCCGCGGGGGCTGCTGGGGATACGCGGGCACGCCTCGGCCCAGACCGCCGAAGCCGCTCTGCTGCTGGGCGGCCGCCGGCACCGGGGTCTGCTGCAGGATCTCCTGGACGACCTGCTCCGCGGTGCGCCGGTTGAGCTGGGCCTGTGCTGTGGGCAGCAGCCGGTGGGCCAGGACCGCCACGGCGAGAGCCTGCACGTCGTCCGGCAGCGCGTACTCCCGGCCGCTCAGGGCGGCGGACGCCTTCGCCGCGCGCAGCAGATGCAGCGTCGCGCGCGGGGAGGCGCCGAGTCTGAGGTCGGGGTGGGTACGGGTGGCGGAGACCAGGTCCACCGCGTACCGCCGGACGGTCTCGGCGACATGGACGCCCCGCACGGTATCGACGAGCTTCACGATGTCGTGCGCGTGCGCCACCGGCTGGAGGTCCTCAAGGGGGCTGGCCCCGCCGTGGATGTCGAGCATCTGCAACTCGGCCTCCACGCTGGGGTAGCCGACCGAGACGCGGGCCATGAAGCGGTCGCGCTGGGCCTCCGGCAGCGGGTAGGTGCCCTCCATCTCGACCGGGTTCTGGGTGGCCACCACCATGAACGGGCTGGGCAGTTCATAGGTCTGCCCGTCGATGGTGACCTGCCGCTCCTCCATCGACTCCAGCAGCGCGGACTGGGTCTTGGGCGAGGCGCGGTTGATCTCGTCGCCGATCACGATCTGGGCGAAGATGGCGCCCGGTTTGAACTCGAAGTCCCGGCGCTGCTGGTCCCAGATGGACACGCCGGTGATGTCGGACGGCAGCAGGTCCGGCGTGAACTGGATACGCCGTACCGAGCAGTCGATGGACCGCGCCAGTGCCTTCGCCAGCATCGTCTTGCCCACGCCGGGGACGTCCTCGATCAGAAGATGTCCCTCGGCCAGCAGTACGGTCAGCGAGAGCCGTACGACCTCGGGCTTGCCCTCGATCACACCCTCCACGGAACTGCGGACCCGCTCCACAGTGGCGGTCAGATCAGTAAGGCTCGCTCGATCGTCATAGGTCGTCACCCGGCCCTCCTCGGCCCGTTATTGCCGGGCCGACGCTCTGTCAGCGGAACCGGCCCACCCCGAAACACGGACACCACACGTGAATAGTTCCGCGTGACGTCTCGCACCGCATTCTTGCTGCCGTTACCGATTCGTGTCACTCGCCTGTGGACAACTGCCCGTACTATGTCGGTCTTACGGCCTTTTGACCGCGTATTCGACAGCATCCAGACAGGGTACGGCGGCGGTTTTCGGGGTGGGTGGTCCGTCGGAGCCTCCGGGCTCAGGCCGGGTCGACCTCGCGCAGCAGGCCGGTGCGGACGTCGAAGACGAAGCCGCGTACGTCGTCGGTGTGGAGCATGAACGGCGAGGTGCGCACCCGCTGCATGGACTGCCGTACGTCCTGGTCGACGTCCCGGAAGGACTCCACCGCCCAGGCCGGGCGCTGGCCGACCTCCATCTCCAGCTCGTTGCGGAAGTCCTCGGTGAGGGCTTCGAGGCCGCAGCCGGTGTGGTGGATGAGGACCACGCTGCGGGTGCCGAGCTTGCGCTGGCTGATGGTGAGGGAGCGGATCACGTCGTCGGTGACCACACCGCCGGCGTTGCGGATGGTGTGGCAGTCGCCGAGCTGCAGGCCGAGCGCCTTGTGCAGGTCGATACGGGCGTCCATGCAGGACACCACGGCCACGTGCAGCACGGGCCGGGCGTCCATGCCGGGGTCGGTGAAGGCGGCGGCGTACGTACGGTTGGCGTCGACCAGGCGATCCGTCACGGTGCCGCCCTGGGTTATGGCGCCTTCAGATCCAGTGGGAGCTGCTGCGGAAGTCGTCATAGACACGACGGTACTGGTCACCGGCGGTCAGGGCCTGCTGTGAGAGGGCACAAAGAGCGTCATCGTGGCTTGTTGTGACCTAACCCACACGGAGGGCAAACCAGGGCTGTACGGGTGATTCCCTGCGAATCGCGGCCCCCGCCGCCATGCCGTACGCGCCGCGCAGGCCGGTTGATTGACCGGGCGACACGGTGGACTAAAGTGACGCGAAGCGGGAGGCGAGGCTCTCCCCGCTGGTGAAATCCCCTGGAGACCCCGGCACGGCGCCCGGGCGTCTCCCCACGTGCGCGGCGCGCGTACCGAGCGGGCGGGGACCCGGCGGTGCGTACTCCCGCGCGGACCTGAGAGGCCCCCTTGAGCCAGAGTCGACACGTCCCGGTGATGCTCCAGCGGTGCCTGGATCTGCTGGCACCCGCCCTGGAGGCGCCGGGAAGCGTGGTCGTCGACTGCACCCTCGGCCTCGGCGGGCACAGCGAGGCGCTGCTGACCCGGTTCCCCGAGGCCCGCCTGGTCGCCCTTGACCGCGACAAGGAGGCCCTGCGCCTGTCCGGCGAGCGCCTCGCCCCCTTCGGTGACCGCGCCACCCTGGTGCACGCCGTCTACGACGAGCTGCCCGGGGTACTCGAACGCCTCGGCATCGCGCGCGTGCAGGGCGTGCTGTTCGACCTCGGTGTTTCCTCCATGCAGCTCGACGAGGCGGACCGGGGCTTCGCCTACGCCCAGGACGCGCCCCTCGACATGCGCATGGACCAGACGACCGGCATCAGCGCCGCCGAGGTCCTCAACACCTACCCGGCCGGTGACCTCGTGCGCATCCTGTTCGCGTACGGCGAGGAGAAGCAGGCCAAGCGGATCGTCTCGGCGATCGTCCGGGAGCGCGAGAAGGAGCCGTTCAGCAACAGCGCCCGGCTCGTCGAGCTGATCCGGGACTCCCTGCCGCAGGCCGCCAAGCGCACCGGCGGCAACCCGGCCAAGCGCACCTTCCAGGCGCTGCGCATCGAGGTCAACGGTGAACTGGCCGTCCTGGAAAGGGCGATCCCGGCCGCGGTGAAGGCCCTCGTGGTCGGCGGTCGGATCGCCGTACTGTCGTACCACTCGCTCGAAGACCGTCTCGTCAAGCAGGTGTTCGCGGCCGGTGCCGCCACCACCGCGCCGCCCGGGCTGCCGGTCGTGCCCGAGCAGTACCAGCCCCGGCTCAAGCTGCTCACGCGCGGTGCCGAACTTCCCACCGAGGAAGAGGTCGCCGAGAACCGCAGGGCCGCCCCCGCGCGTCTTCGAGGGGCCCAGCGCATCAGGGAGTCCATTGAATGAGCGGCGTGAGCACGCGGGGTTTCCGGACCCACCGGAGGACACGTGAGTAGGAAACCCGAGCTGAAAGGGCGGGCCGCCCGGCTCGCGCGGCTCTTTCCGGTCGGCCGTTCCAACCAGGCCGCCCGCACCCCGTTCGTCCTGCTCGTCGTCCTGCTGCTCGGTGGCGGCCTGATCGGCCTGCTGGTGCTGAACTCGGCGCTCAGTGAGGGCTCGTTCAAACTCGACGACCTGCAGAAGCAGACCAAGAACCTCACCGACGAGGAACAGGCCCTGCAGCGGGACATCGACGCCTACTCCGCCCCCGACGCCCTCCAGCGCCGGGCCCGCGAGCTCGGCATGGTCCCCGGCGGCGACCCGGTCTTCCTCGGCCCCGACGGCACCGTCAAGGGCGTCCCCAGCCCCGCCGCCCTCCGGCAGGACACCCAGCCGCTCGCCCCCGAGGTCATCGGCAGCCCGTCCGTCGTCGCCGTACCGACGCCGGACGTCTCCGCGCCGGCGACCGCACCGGCACCCACGCCGGACACCACGCCGGTGACGACCCCGGCGCCGGCACTCACGCCCGTGACGACCCCGACCACGACCCCCGGCAGGTGACGGAAGTGCCAGACACTTCTGGAGAAAGGCAACCGCCGCGCCGCCGTGTGCCCGGCCCCGCCAAGCCGCCCCGCCCCCGAGAGCCCCGGGGTGCGGTCCGGCGCGGGCCCGGCCCCGGCGCCCGCCCGGTCCGCCGCCCGAGCGCGCAGCGCCCCTCGGCCCAGCGGCCGCTGCGGCTCGGCAGCCCCCGGCCCCGGCTGCGCACGGTCGGCTTCGCCCTGACCCTGGTGCTGCTGATCTTCGTGGGGCGACTGCTCCAGGTCCAGGCCGTCGACGCCAGCGCGTACGCCGCGAAGGCAGAGCAGAACCGGTATGTCGTGCACACCCTGGCCGCCGAGCGCGGCGGGATCACCGACCGCAACGGTGTGGCGCTGGCGATCAGCGAGGACGCGTACGACATCACCGCCGACCCCACGATGTTCACCCGTAAGCAGCTCAAGGTGGACGACGGCCCCGAGCAGGCCGCCGCGCTGCTCGCCCCGATCCTCGGCAAGAGCCAGGCCGATCTCGTCAAGCTGCTGCGGCCCGAGAACAAGGAGCTGCGCTACGTCCGGCTCGCCGCCCGGCAGACCCCGCAGGTCTGGAAGCAGATCAAGGACCTGAAGACCGCCCTCACCAACAAGGCCGAGACCGACCACAGCACCGTCAACGCGCTGGCCGGTGTCTTCGCCGACCCCAGCAGCCAGCGCGTGTACCCGAACGGCGACCTGGCCGCCGGGATACTGGGCTGGGTCAACGCCGACGGCAAGGGCGGCGGCGGTATCGAGCAGCAGCTCGACAAGCAGCTGACCGGCAAGGACGGCAAGATCCGCTACGCCCAGTCCGGCGGCCGCGAGGTGCCGACCGCGGGCTCCACGGAGACCCCGGCCGTGCCCGGCTCCGACGTCGAGCTGACCATCGACCGCGACATCCAGTGGGCCGCGCAGAACGCCATCACCGACCAGGTCAAGAAGTCCAAGGCGGACCGCGGCTACGTGGTCGTCCAGGACACCAGGACCGGGCAGATCCTGGCGATGGCCGACTCGCCCGGCTTCGACCCGAACGACCTGTCGACGGCCGACGCCGAAGCGATGGGCAACGCGGCCCTCCAGGACGCCTACGAGCCCGGCTCCACCGCCAAGGTCATGTCGATGGCGGCCGTCCTGGAGGAGAACGCCGCCACCCCGCTCACGCACGTGGTGGTGCCCAACCGGCTGCACCGCGGCGACCGGCTCTTCAAGGACGACATCGACCACGCGACCTGGTACCTCACGCTCAACGGCGTGCTGGCCAAGTCCAGCAACATCGGCACCATCCTCGCCACCGGCCAGCTCGGCAAGACCCAGCAGCAGGCCAACCAGGTCCTCTACTCGTATCTGCGCAAGTTCGGCATCGGCGGCTACACCGGGCTCGGCTTCCCCGGCGAGACCCCCGGCATCCTCGCCTCCCCGGCCAAGTGGTCGACCTCGCAGCAGTACACGATCCCTTTCGGCCAGGGTTTCTCCATCAACGCCATGCAGGCGGCCTCGGTCTACTCGACGATCGCCAACGGCGGAGTCCGTGTCCAGCCGACCCTGGTGCGCGGGTCCAAGGGCGCCGACGGCAACTTCACCCCGGCCGCGCAGCCCAAGAAGAGCCGTGTGGTCAGCGAGAAGACGGCCAAGACCCTCGCCCGGATGCTGGAGTCGGTCGTGGACGACGAGCAGGGCACCGGCGCCAAGGCGGCCATCCCCGGCTACAACGTCGCGGGCAAGACCGGTACCGCCAACCGCGTGGATCCGGCCACCGGCAGATACCGCGGCTACACCTCGTCGTTCGCCGGGTTCGCGCCCGCGGACAACCCCCGCATCACCGTCTACTGCGCCATCCAGAACGCCACCGCCGGCAGCTACTTCGGCGGCCAGATCTGCGGTCCGATCTACAAGCAGGTGATGGAGTTCGCCCTCAAGACCCTGCAGATCCCGCCGACCGGCGCCAAGGCGGCGAACCTGCCCGTCGACTACAAGCCCTGATCAGCGCCTCAGCTTTTCGGAAAGACCACCAGGAACGAGCCCGTGACAACGATCACCCCCGATCCCGGGAACCACCGGGCCCCAGAGCCCTCACTTCGCTCCGGAGCGGGTGCGCCCGGTACGCTCACCGCCGTGCCACACGCTGATCAGTCCCAAACCACCCAGAAGGGCGCTTCCGTGACATATCCGGGGCCGCCCAGGCCGGTACAGGTCTCCGCCACATCCCTCGCGGAGCTCGCCGATCAGCTGGGTGCCGACGAACCGGAGGCCGTGAAAAACGCAGCCCAGGTCACGGGCATCACCCATGACTCGCGCGCGGTCCGCCCCGGCGACGTGTACGCCGCCCTGCCGGGCGCCCGGCTGCACGGCGCCGACTTCGTCGCCCAGGCCGCCGGCCTCGGCGCGGTCGCCGTGCTGACCGACCCGACGGGCGCCGAACGCGCCGCCGCGACCGGCCTGCCGGTCCTGGTCGTCGACGACCCGCGCGCGCGGATGGGCGAACTGGCGGCCACCATCTACGGCCACCCGGGCCGCGACCTGCTCCAGATCGGCATCACCGGCACCTCCGGCAAGACCACCACCGCCTACCTGGTCGAGGGCGGTCTGAAGAGCACCCGCAGCACGGGGCTCATCGGCACCGTCGAGATGCGCATCGGCGACGAGCGCATCAAGTCCGAGCGCACCACCCCCGAGGCCACCGACCTCCAGGCCCTGTTCGCCGTCATGCGCGAGCGCGGAGTCGAGGCGGTCGCCATGGAGGTCTCCAGCCACGCGCTGGTCCTCGGCCGGGTCGACGGCTGCGTCTTCGACATCGCCGTCTTCACCAACCTCAGCCCGGAACACATGGAGTTCCACTCCGACATGGAGGACTACTACCGGGCCAAGGCACAGCTGTTCACCCCGAAACGCAGCAAACGGGGGGTGGTCAACGTCGACGACGAGTACGGCCGCAGGCTCGCCCAGGAGGCCGGCGTCCCGGTCGTCACCTACTCCGCCGAGGGCCACCCCGACGCCGACTGGCGCGCCGAGGACGTCCGCATCGGCCCGATGGACTCGACGTTCACCGTCGTCGGGCCCGAGGACGTCCGGATCGCCGCCAAGTCGCCGCTGCCGGGCCCCTTCAACGTGGCCAACGCCCTCGCCTCGATCGTCGCCCTCGCCGCCGCGGGCCTCGACCCGCAGACCGCCGCCGACGGCATCGCCGCCGTCCCCGGCGTGCCGGGCCGCCTGGAGCGCGTGGACGCCGGACAGCCCTACCTCGCGGTCGTCGACTACGCCCACAAGACGGACGCCGTCGAGTCGGTCCTCAAGGCCCTTCGTAAGGTAACCAAGGGCCGGTTGCACATCGTCCTGGGCTGCGGCGGCGACCGCGACAAGACCAAGCGGGCCCCGATGGGCGCCGCCGCGGCACGGCTCGCCGACATCGCCGTACTGACCTCCGACAACCCCCGCTCCGAGGACCCGCTCGCCATCCTCGCGACCATGCTCGAAGGCGCTGCCTCGGTGCCCGCCCACGAGCGCGGTGAGGTGCTCCTCTTCGAGGAGCGGGCCGCCGCGATCGCCGCGGCCGTCGCCCGTGCGCATCCCGGCGACACCGTGCTGGTCGCCGGCAAGGGCCACGAGCAGGGCCAGGACATCGCCGGTGTGGTCCGTCCCTTCGACGACCGCCAGGTGCTTCGCGAAGCTATCCAGAAGACCCAGGGATGAACTTGTGATCGCCCTCTCCCTCGCCGAGATCGCAGCAGTCGTCGGCGGGCAGACGCACGACATACCGGATCCGTCCGTCCAGGTCACCGGAGAAGTCGTCCGGGACTCCCGCGAGGTGAGACCGGGCAGCCTGTTCGCCGCCTTCGTGGGCGAACGCGTGGACGGCCACGACTTCGCCGCCCAGGTCGTCGAAAAGGGTGCGGTCGCCGTTCTGGCGTCCCGCCCCGTCGGCGTGCCCGCGATCGTCGTGGACGACGTCCAGAGCGCCCTCGGCGCCCTCGCCCGCCATGTCGTACGACGGCTCGGCGCGACCCTGGTGGCCCTCACCGGCTCGGCCGGCAAGACCAGCACCAAGGACCTCATCGCCCAGGTGCTGCGCACCAAGGCGCCGACCGTGTTCACGCCCGGCTCGCTCAACAACGAGATCGGGCTGCCGCTGACCGCCCTGTCCGCCACCGAGGAGACGAAGTTCCTGGTGCTGGAGATGGGCGCCCGCGGTATCGGCCACATCCGCTACCTGACGGATCTGACGCCCCCGAGGATCGGCCTGGTCCTCAACGTCGGCACCGCCCACATCGGCGAGTTCGGCGGCCGCGAGCAGATCGCCCAGGCGAAGGGCGAGTTGGTGGAGGCCCTGCCCCCCGCAGAGGACGGCGGCGCCGCGATCCTCAACGCGGACGACCCCCTGGTGCGGGCCATGGCATCCCGTACCAAGGCGAAGGTGGTCCTTTTCGGAGAGTCGGCCGAAGCGGACGTACGCGCCGAGAACGTACGACTCACGGACACGGGACAGCCCGCGTTCAGCCTTCACACACCCTCCGGTGCAAGCGATGTGACCATGCGCCTGTACGGTGAGCATCACGTGTCGAACGCGCTCGCCGCGGCCGCCGTCGCCCATGAGCTGGGCATGTCCGCGGAAGAGATCGCCACCGCGCTCTCCGAGGCTGGCTCCCTCTCCCGCTGGCGTATGGAGGTCACCGAGCGCCCGGACGGCGTGACCATCGTCAACGACGCCTACAACGCCAACCCCGAGTCCATGCGAGCCGCGCTGCGCGCGCTGGCGGCCATGGGCAAGGGGCGCCGCACGTGGGCGGTGCTCGGCAAGATGGCCGAGCTCGGGGACGAGGCGCTCGCCGAGCACGACGCGGTCGGACGGCTCGCCGTCCGGCTCAATGTCGGCAAGCTCGTCGCGGTCGGGGGACTGGAAGCCTCCTGGCTGCAACTGGGCGCATATAACGAGGGTTCGTGGGGTGAGGAGTCGGTGCACGTGTCCGACGCACAGGCGGCGGTCGACCTGTTGCGCAGCGAGTTGCGCCCGGGGGACGTCGTCCTCGTGAAGGCGTCACGGTCGGTTGGCCTGGAGAGCGTTGCCCAGGCGCTTCTCCAGAGCGGTGCCGAGGGTGTTGATGCCCGATGATGAAGCAGATCCTCTTCTCGGGCGTCATCGGTCTCTTCCTGACGCTGATCGGCACTCCGCTGCTGATCAAGCTCCTCGCCCGCAAGGGCTACGGGCAGTACATCCGTGACGACGGCCCGCGCGAGCACGCCAGCAAGCGCGGTACGCCGACGATGGGCGGTATCGCCTTCATCCTGTCGACGGTCGCCGCCTACTTCCTGTCCAAGGTGATCACCGGCTACGCCCCGACCTACTCGGGTGTGCTGGTCCTCGGCCTGATGTGCGGGATGGGCCTGGTCGGCTTCCTGGACGACTACATCAAGATCGTCAAGCGGCGTTCGCTGGGTCTGCGGGCCAAGGCGAAGATGGCCGGCCAGCTGATCGTCGGCATCTCCTTCGCGGTGCTCTCGCTGCAGTTCGCCGACGCCCGCGGCAACACCCCGGCCTCCACGAAGCTGTCGTTCATCACGGACTTCGGCTGGACCATCGGCCCGGTGCTGTTCGTGGTCTGGGCGCTGTTCATGATTCTCGCGATGTCCAACGGCGTGAACCTGACCGACGGTCTGGACGGCCTGGCCACCGGCGCCTCCGTGCTCGTCTTCGGCGCCTACACGTTCATCGGCGTCTGGCAGTTCCAGGAGTCCTGCGCCAACGCGCAGTCGCTCACCAACCCGGCCGCCTGTTACGAGGTGCGCGATCCGCTGGACCTCGCGGTCATCGCCTCCGCGCTGATGGGTTCCTGCCTGGGCTTCCTGTGGTGGAACACCTCGCCGGCCAAGATCTTCATGGGCGACACCGGTTCGCTCGCGCTCGGCGGTGTCCTCACGGGCCTGGCGATCCTGTCCCGCACGGAACTCCTCGTGGCCATCATGGGCGGTCTGTTCGTCCTCATCACCATGTCGGTCGTCATCCAGGTCGGCTCCTTCCGGCTCACCGGCAGGCGCGTCTTCCGGATGGCACCACTCCAGCACCACTTCGAACTCAAGGGCTGGTCCGAAGTCCTTGTGGTGGTCCGCTTCTGGATCATCCAGGGTATCTGTGTGATTGTCGGACTCGGCCTCTTCTACGCGGGATGGGCAGCGGACAAGTGACCTCCTCGGTGTCCCCGGACTTCCACGGCACGCACGTCACCGTCGCCGGGCTCGGCGTCTCCGGCATCCCGGCGGCGAAGGTGCTGCACGCGCGCGGGGCGGTCGTCACGGTCGTCAACGACGGCGACGACGAACGTGCGCGTGCACAGGCCGCGGAGCTGGAGGCGCTCGGCATCACCGTGCGCCTCGGCGACGGCGCGACCCTGCCGGAGGGCACCGAGCTGATCGTCACCGCGCCCGGCTGGAAGCCGGACAAGCCGCTGTTCGCGGCGGCCCGCGCGGCAGGCATCGAGATCTGGGGCGATGTCGAACTCGCCTGGCGGCTCAGGGGCCCCGGTGCGGCCCCCTGGCTGGCCGTCACGGGGACGAACGGCAAGACCACCACCGTCCAGATGCTGGCGTCGATCCTGAAGGCCGCCGGCCTGCGCACGGCCGCCGTCGGCAACATCGGCGTCTCGCTGCTCGACGCGGTCCTCGGCGAGGAGGAGTACGACGTTCTTGCCGTGGAGCTGTCGAGCTATCAGCTGCACTGGGCCCCCTCCCTGCGCGCCCACTCGGCGGCGGTGCTCAACCTCGCCCCCGACCACCTCGACTGGCACGGCTCCATGGAGGCGTACGCGGCCGACAAGGGCCGTATCTACGAGGGCAATCGGGTCGCCTGCGTCTACAACGTGGCCGACAAGCTCACCGAGGAGCTGGTCCGCCAGGCCGACGTCGAGGAGGGCTGCCGGGCCATCGGCTTCACCCTCGGCACCCCGGGACCCTCCCAACTCGGCGTCGTGGATGGCATCCTGGTCGACCGCGCCTTCGTCGAGAACCGGCACAAGAACGCCCAGGAGCTGGCCGAGGTCTCCGACGTCAACCCGCCCGCCCCGCACAACATCGCCAACGCCCTTGCCGCGGCGGCCCTCGCACGCGCCTTCGGGGTGCCCCCCACGGCCGTACGGGACGGGCTGCGGAACTTCACCCCGGACGCCCACCGCATCGCGCACGTGGCCGACGTGGACGGCGTCGCGTACATCGACGACTCCAAGGCCACCAACACGCATGCGGCGGAAGCCTCATTGGCATCATATGAGTCGATTGTATGGATTGCCGGTGGTCTGGCCAAGGGTGCGACCTTCGACGAACTGGTCGCCAAGTCGGCAAAGCGACTTCGCGGTGTGGTGCTGATCGGAGCCGATCGCGCCCTCATCCGGCAGGCCCTCGCGCGACACGCGCCGGAAGTCCCCGTCGTCGACCTCGACCGGACCGACACTGGGGCGATGCTCGCGGCGGTCCAGGAGGCGCGGCGACTCGCTGTTGCCGGGGACACGGTGCTCCTTGCCCCCGCCTGTGCCTCCATGGACATGTTCGCCAACTACAACAAGCGCGGTGACGCGTTCGCTCAGGCTGTTCGCGAACTCGGCGCCTGACCCGGCCGCCTGCCGGGCGACCTTGGGAGGGACGCGTGGGACGGTCGACGTTCAGCGGAGGCGTTGATGCCAGGTAGTCGCACCGGCCGACCTCCCGTACAGCGAGCAGTCCGCAGGCCCGCCACGCCCCGCGTGTCGCGCGAGAATCCGCTGCGGCGGCTCCGCACCCGCGCCCACCGCGCCTGGGACCGGCCACTGACCGCCTACTACCTGATCCTCGGCGGCAGTGTGCTGATCATCGTGCTGGGCCTGGTGATGGTCTACTCGGCCTCCCAGATCACCGCGCTGCAGATGTCGCTGCCGGGTTCGTTCTTCTTCCGCAAGCAGTTCCTGGCCGCCTGTATCGGGGGCGTGCTGCTGTTCGTGGCGTCGCGCATGCCGGTGAAACTGCACCGGGCGCTCGCCTATCCGATCCTCGCCGGTGCCGTCTTCCTGATGGCCCTGGTGCAGGTGCCCGGGATAGGGATGTCGGTCAACGGCAACCAGAACTGGATCTCCCTCGGCGGCTCCTTCCAGATCCAGCCCAGTGAGTTCGGCAAGCTCGCCCTGGTGCTCTGGGGTGCCGACCTGATGGCGCGCAAGCAGGAGAAGCGGCTGCTGAACCAGTGGAAGCACATGCTGGTGCCGCTGGTCCCGGTCAGCTTCCTGCTGCTCGGCCTGATCATGCTCGGCGGCGACATGGGTACGGCGATCATCCTGACCGCGAT
Organism: Streptomyces sp. NPDC111744; assembly: GCF_055634995.1. Classification (NCBI taxonomy): domain Bacteria; kingdom Bacillati; phylum Actinomycetota; class Actinomycetes; order Kitasatosporales; family Streptomycetaceae; genus Streptomyces; species Streptomyces sp. NPDC111744. Next base: position 130,181 of record NZ_JBVKCG010000003.1, on the reverse strand, counting down.
CCTGTTCGGCCTGCTGTGGCTGGCGGGGGCGCCGACCCGGCTGTTCGCCGGGGTGCTGTCGATCGCCGGCGTGCTCGGTGTGATCCTCATCAAGACCAGCCCCAACCGTATGGCCCGGCTCGCCTGCATCGGCGCCACCGAGCCCAAGACGGGCGTCGCCGACTGCTGGCAGGCAGTTCATGGCATTTACGCCCTGGCCTCCGGCGGACTCTTCGGCTCCGGACTCGGTGCGAGTGTGGAAAAATGGGGCCAACTGCCCGAAGCCCACACCGACTTCATCTTCGCCGTCACCGGTGAGGAACTGGGCCTGGCGGGGACGCTGTCGGTACTGGCCCTCTTCGCGGCTCTAGGCTATGCGGGTATCCGCGTGGCCGGACGCACGGAGGACCCCTTCGTGAGGTACGCCGCGGGAGGCGTGACCACCTGGATCACCGCACAGGCGGTGATCAACATCGGTGCGGTGCTCGGCCTGCTGCCGATCGCCGGCGTCCCTCTCCCGCTGTTCTCCTACGGAGGCTCCGCCCTGCTGCCGACCATGTTCGCCATCGGGTTGCTGATCGCCTTCGCGCGCGACGAGCCCGCTGCGCGGGCGGCGCTTGCGATGCGGCAACCTCGCTTTGGTAGAAAGCGGGGAGCCGGGGGCCCTCAGGGGCCTCGGAGATGGAACACGATGCGACGGCGTGCCTCCGCGGCGCGCTCGTCCGGAGAGCGGTGAATTTCGGTGCATGTCGTACTCGCTGGTGGGGGGACCGCCGGCCACATCGAGCCCGCGCTCGCCCTCGCGGACGCCCTGCGCAGGCAGGACCCCACCGTGGGGATCACGGCCCTGGGCACGGAGCGCGGCCTGGAGACCAAGCTGGTGCCCGAGCGCGGCTACGAGCTCGCCCTGATCCCGGCGGTGCCGCTGCCCCGCAAGCCCACCCCTGAACTGATCACCGTCCCGGGCCGGCTGCGCGGCACCATCAAGGCTGCCGAGCAGATCCTGGAGCGCACCAAGGCGGACTGCGTCGTCGGCTTCGGCGGCTATGTCGCCCTGCCCGGCTATCTCGCCGCCAAGCGCCTCGGTGTGCCGATCGTGATCCACGAGGCCAACGCCCGCCCCGGCCTCGCCAACAAGATCGGCTCCCGCTACGCCGCCCGGGTCGCCGTCTCCACCCCGGACAGCAAGCTGCGCGACGCCCGCTACATCGGCATCCCGCTGCGCCGCTCCATCTCTCTCCTGGACCGCGCCGCCGCCCGCCCCGAGGCCCGGCACCGCTTCGGCCTCGACCCCAACCTGCCCACGCTGCTGGTCTCCGGCGGCTCCCAGGGTGCCCGCCGCCTCAACGAGGTCATCCAGCAGGTCGCGCCCTGGCTCCAGCAGGCCGGCATCCAGATCCTGCACGCGGTCGGCCCGAAGAACGAACTGCCGCAGGTGCACCAGATGCCGGGAATGCCCCCCTACATCCCGGTAGGTTATCTGGACCGGATGGACCTCGCGTACGCCGCGGCCGACATGATGCTCTGCCGCGCGGGCGCGATGACCGTCGCCGAACTCTCCGCCGTCGGACTCCCGGCCGCCTATGTCCCGCTGCCCATCGGCAACGGCGAACAGCGGCTGAACGCCCAGCCGGTGGTCAAGGCGGGCGGCGGTCTGCTGGTCGACGACGCGGAACTCACCCCGGAATGGGTGCAGCAGAACGTCCTGCCCGTGCTCGCCGATCCGCACCGGCTGTACGAGATGTCCCGCGCGGCAAGCGAGTTCGGCCGCCGGGACGCCGACGACCTGCTCGTCGGGATGGTGTACGAGGCGATCGCCTCGCGCCGTTAGGCCGTATGACGAAAGGCAAGTGAGCAGCGTGGCCGGACCGACCACCGCCGAGCGCGGTGAACGCCAGCAGGAGTCGTCCGGCCCGCCGCTCGTCCGCCGGTTCAGAAACCGCCGCTTTCGTACGATCGTCATTCTGGCTCTGGGGGTTGTGCTCCTCGGCTCCGGTTCCGTCTGGCTGCTCTACGGCTCCCCGTGGCTGCGTGTACGGCACGTCTCCGTCTCCGGTACGGCCGTTCTGACGCCCGAGCAGGTACGGGAGGCCGCCGACGTCCCGGTCGGAGCGCCGCTCATTTCCGTCGGCACCGACGGCATCGAGGCCCGGCTGCGCCGAAAACTGCCCAGAATTGACGAGGTTGACGTCGTCCGCTCCTGGCCCCACGGAATCGGGCTGAAAGTGACCGAGCGCACTCCGGTTCTGCTCATCGAAAAGGGCGGAAAGTTCACCGAAGTGGACAAGGAAGGCGTCCGTTTCGCTACGGTCTCGCAGGCGCCGGAAGGTGCTCCGGCACTGGAATTGAGTCTGTCCCGGCCGGGTTCCGCCACCGCGAGCCTGCGCCGTTTCGGCACCGACCGGCTGGTGCGGGAAGCCGTCGATGTCGCGGGTGACATTCCGGCCGCCGTCCGCCGGGACACCCGAACCCTCAAGGTCCGTTCCTACGACGACATCACGCTGGAGTTGGGCGACGGCCGCACGGTCGAGTGGGGCAGTGCCGAGAACGGCGCCGCCAAGGCGCGCACGCTCACCGCTCTCATGAAAGCCGCTTCCGGTGCGCGGCACTTCGACGTGAGCGTTCCCACCGCCCCTGCGTCATCAGCGAGTTGACGCACATCAGCGCAGGCCAGCACCCTGGTTGGGCACTGCTACGGCTGATCACATAGGGTGAAAAGAAAAACGGGAGGTTCGGCGTGTTCGTTGAACGGGCGCCACTTGTCGACTTAGTGTCCTGTTCAGAAGACTCCAGGAAACAGACACACTGGTAACCCTAAACTTCAGGGTTAGGGTTCGGGTCGGCGCTACGGACCGTCCCAATCGGCATCTGCCGTCCCACGCGGGCATCGCATGGCGACGGCAACGTAATTCGAGGCGAGAGGCCTTCGACGTGGCAGCACCGCAGAACTACCTCGCAGTCATCAAGGTCATCGGTGTCGGCGGCGGTGGTGTCAATGCCATCAACCGGATGATCGAGGTCGGTCTCAAGGGCGTCGAGTTCATCGCTATCAACACCGACGCACAGGCGCTGTTGATGAGCGACGCCGACGTCAAGCTCGACGTCGGCCGTGAACTCACCCGTGGACTCGGAGCCGGCGCCAACCCGGCCGTCGGCCGCAAGGCCGCCGAGGACCACCGCGAGGAGATCGAGGAGGTCCTCAAGGGGGCCGACATGGTCTTCGTGACGGCCGGTGAAGGCGGCGGCACTGGCACCGGCGGCGCGCCCGTCGTGGCCAACATCGCCCGCACCCTGGGCGCCCTAACCATCGGCGTGGTCACCCGCCCGTTCACCTTCGAGGGCCGGCGCCGCGCCAACCAGGCCGAGGACGGCATCGCCGAGCTCCGCGAAGAGGTCGACACCCTCATCGTCATCCCGAACGACCGGCTGCTCTCCATCTCGGACCGCCAGGTCTCCGTCCTGGACGCGTTCAAGTCGGCCGACCAGGTCCTGCTCTCCGGTGTCCAGGGCATCACCGACCTCATCACCACGCCCGGCCTGATCAACCTCGACTTCGCCGACGTCAAGTCCGTCATGTCCGAGGCCGGTTCGGCCCTCATGGGCATCGGCTCGGCCCGCGGCGACGACCGTGCGGTGGCCGCCGCCGAGATGGCGATCTCCTCGCCGCTCCTGGAGGCCTCCATCGACGGCGCCCGGGGCGTCCTGCTCTCCATCTCGGGCGGCTCGGACCTGGGCCTGTTCGAGATCAACGAGGCCGCCCAGCTGGTCAGCGAGGCCGCCCACCCCGAGGCCAACATCATCTTCGGCGCGGTCATCGACGACGCCCTCGGCGACGAGGTCCGCGTCACGGTCATCGCGGCCGGCTTCGACGGGGGCCAGCCTCCGGCCCGCAGGGACACCGTCCTCGGCTCGTCCTCGACCTCCGCCCGCCGCGAGGAGCCCACTCCGGCCCGGCAGCCCGAGTCCCGCCCCTCCTTCGGCTCGCTCGGCAGCGTGACCCCGAAGGAGGAGCCGGAGCCGGCGCCCGAGCCGGTGGCCGACATCCCGGTCGCCCCGCCGGTCCCGCCGTCGCGTTCCTACACGGACAGCGCGGCCGAGGAACTGGACGTACCGGACTTCCTCAAGTGATCCTTCAGACGTGATAGGACAGCGCGAAACCGTGAGCGGCGCGCACTTCGCCTTCACCGACAGGTGGGGCGGGGTGAGCGCCGCTCCGTACGAGCAGCTCAACCTGGGCGGGGCGGTCGGCGACGACCCCGACGTGGTACGGACCAATCGGGAACTCGCCGCCAGGTCGCTGGGGCTCGACCCCGCGGAGGTGGTCTGGATGAACCAGGTCCACTCCGCCGACGTGGCCGTGGTCGACGGCCCCTGGGGCGACCGGCCGGTGCCGGAGGTCGACGCGGTGGTCACGGCACGACGGGGGCTCGCCCTCGCCGTCCTCACCGCCGACTGCACCCCCGTCCTGCTCGCCGACCCGGTCGCGGGAGTGGTGGCCGCCGCCCACGCGGGGCGCCCCGGCATGGTCGCCGGGGTCGTCCCCGCCGCCGTACACGCGATGACCGAACTCGGCGCCGACCCGGCCAGGATCGTCGCCCGCACCGGACCCGCCGTCTGCGGACGGTGCTACGAGGTGCCGGAGGCGATGCGCGCCGAAGTGGCCGCCGTCGAGCCGGCGGCGCACGCCGAGACCGGCTGGGGCACTCCGGCGGTCGACGTGGGCGCCGGAGTGCATGCGCAGCTCGCGCGCGCCGGGGTGCTCGACCGGGTGCAGTCGCCGGTGTGCACGCTGGAGTCGGGCGACCACTTCTCGTACCGCCGCGACCGCACCACCGGGCGGCTCGCGAGCTATGTGTGGCTGGACTGGTAGGACATGACGGACCGTAAGGCTCAACTCGTCGCAAATCTGGCGAAAGTGGAGGCGCGCATCGCCGCCGCGTGTGTGGCGGCCGGGCGCGAACGGGAGGAGGTGACCCTGATCGTGGTCACCAAGACCTACCCGGCGAGCGATGTGCGGATGCTGTCGGGACTCGGCGTGCGCCATGTCGCCGAGAACCGCGACCAGGACGCGGCCCCCAAGGCTGCCGAATGTGCGGATCTGCCGCTTACTTGGCACTTTGTTGGTCAATTGCAGACCAACAAAGTGCGATCCGTGGTGGGTTACGCGGATCTCGTGCAGTCCGTCGATCGTTCCAAGCTCGTGGAGGCACTGTCGAAGGAGGCGGTGCGGGCCGGGCGCGAGGTGGGGTGTCTTCTCCAGGTCGCGCTCGACGCGGGTGCGAGCGGAAGGGGTGAGCGCGGTGGCGTGGCGCCGGGCGGAATCGAAGAGTTGGCCGACCTCGTCGCGGGGGCGCCGGGGCTCCGGCTCGACGGACTGATGACCGTCGCTCCGCTCACCGGGGAGTACGCGGGGCGCCAACGGGCGGCGTTCGAGCGGTTGATGGATTTGTCGACCGACCTGCGCCGAGCCCATCCGGCTGCGAACATGGTCTCGGCAGGGATGAGTGCGGACCTTGAGGAAGCCGTGGCCGCCGGGGCGACACATGTGCGCGTCGGCACTGCGGTACTCGGAGTCCGCCCCAGGCTCGGGTAACGTCGCCAAGAAGTCGGACCACAGCAGAAAATATGGTCAATGTGGCCCAAGGCGGGCACAACGGCCACGTGGATCGCGGGACTTGGCAGTCGTCACCGATCCACCACAGAGCGGAGGACTCAGAGCATGGCCGGCGCGATGCGCAAGATGGCGGTCTACCTCGGCCTCGTGGAGGACGATGGGTACGACGGCCGCGGATTCGACCCCGACGACGACTTCGAGCCCGAACTGGACCCGGAGCCCGAGCGGGACCATCGACGGCACGAGCCGTCGCACCAGTCCCACAGCGCACACCAGTCCCAAAGGGACGATTCGGTACGAGTGGTACAACCGTCGGCACCGCGCGAACCGGTGTCGCATTCCGCTTCGCTACCCCCGGAATCGGGACGCCCGGCGCGTATCGCCCCCGTGGCGTCCATCACACAAGAACGCGCAAGCCTGGAGAAGAACGCACCGGTGATCATGCCCAAGGTCGTGTCGGAACGAGAGCCGTACCGGATCACCACACTTCACCCCCGGACCTACAACGAGGCCCGTACCATCGGGGAACACTTCCGTGAGGGCACCCCGGTGATCATGAATCTGACTGAGATGGATGACACAGACGCGAAGCGACTTGTCGACTTTGCGGCCGGTTTGGTGTTTGGTCTTCACGGCAGCATCGAGCGGGTGACGCAGAAGGTGTTCCTGTTGTCGCCTGCTAACGTCGATGTCACGGCGGAGGACAAGGCCCGCATCGCAGAGGGCGGGTTCTTCAACCAGAGCTGAGACGCAACACCGGTACAAGGCAAGGCACGACGGAAACAGGGGAGAGGGAAGCACGGACCATGAGCGTGTTCCTTGATGTGATCTACATCGCGCTGATGTGCTTCCTCATCGTGCTCATCTTCCGGTTGGTCATGGACTACGTGTTCCAGTTCGCCCGCTCATGGCAACCCGGCAAGGCGATGGTGGTCGTACTTGAGGCCACCTACACTGTCACCGATCCACCGCTCAAGCTTCTGCGGCGGTTCATTCCGCCGCTGCGTCTCGGGGGCGTGGCGCTCGACCTGTCCTTCTTCGTACTGATGATCATCGTCTACATCCTGATCGCGATCGTTGGTCGGCTGTGATGAGCGATGTGACCTACCGTCTTGCCGATGCCGACGACTACGTTGAGGTGAAGAGATGCCGTTGACCCCCGAGGACGTGCGGAACAAGCAGTTCACGACCGTCCGCCTCCGAGAAGGCTATGACGAGGACGAGGTCGATGCCTTCCTCGATGAGGTCGAAGCCGAACTGACGCGCCTGCTGCGCGAGAACGAGGACCTGCGCGCCAAGCTGGCCGCGGCCACGCGCGCGGCCGCGCAGAACCAGCAGAACATGCGCAAGCCTCCGGAGCCGCAGGACCAGCAGGGCGGCATGCAGCAGGGCGGCATGCAGCAGGGCGGCATGCCGCAGCAAGGCGGAATGCCGCAGCAGGGTGGTATGCAGCAGGGCGGTATGCCGCAGCAGGGCATGCGAGGTCCCGGCGCTCCGGTGCCCGCCGGCATATCGGGCCCGCCGCAGCAGCAGATGGGTGGCCCCATGGGCGGTCCCCCGCAGCTGCCGAGCGGCGCCCCGCAGCTGCCGGCCGGTCCCAGTGGCCAGGGCGGTCCGCAGGGTCCCGGTCCTATGGGGCAGGGGCCGATGGGCCAGGGCCCGATGGGTCAGGGCGGTCCGATGGGCCAGGGCCACGGCCCGATGGGCCAGGGCATGGGCCAGGGTCCGATGGGCCAGCCCCCCATGCAGCAGCAGATGGGTGGCCCGATGGGCGGCCCCATGGGCGGTCCGATGGGCGGCCCCGGTCAGGGCCCCGGTGGCGACAGCGCCGCCCGAGTCCTCTCGCTGGCCCAGCAGACCGCCGACCAGGCGATCGCCGAGGCCCGCTCCGAGGCCAACAAGATCGTCGGCGAGGCCCGCAGCCGCGCCGAGGGTCTGGAGCGTGACGCCCGTGCCAAGGCGGACGCGCTGGAGCGGGACGCGCAGGAGAAGCACCGCGTTGCCATGGGCTCACTGGAGTCCGCGCGCGCCACGCTGGAGCGCAAGGTCGAGGACCTGCGCGGCTTCGAGCGCGAGTACCGCACGCGTCTGAAGTCGTACCTGGAGTCGCAGCTGCGTCAGCTGGAGACCCAGGCCGACGACTCCCTGGCGCCGCCGCGTACTCCGGCCACGGCCTCCCTCCCGCCGTCCCCGGCGCCCTCCATGGCTCCGGCCGGCGCGAGCGCCCCATCCTACGGCGGCAACCAGCCGATGGGCGGCGGCCCGTCTCCCGCTCCGCCGTCCTACGGCGGCCAGCAGCAGATGACGCCGGCGATGACCCAGCCGATGGCACCGGTACGCCCGCAGGGCCCGTCCCCGATGGGCCAGGCGCCGTCCCCGATGCGCGGCTTCCTCATCGACGAGGACGACAACTGACGGCGGGCGCGTAAGACGCCGTAGGCATCGGCAGAGCACAACAGGGCGGGGCCCCGGATAAGTATCCGGGGCCCCGCCCTGTTTATGCGTGTTGCGCAGATGCCGCCCCAAGGGGCGCGGGGCTGTGTCGGTATGCGGCTCCGCCGCGCGGGCGCACGGTTGGTGGTCCGGCCCTGAGGCAAGAGAAGGGGACCGCCGGAAAGGGGCGCGGGAAACCGCGCACGGCAACCGCACCGGCCCGCAGACATGAGAAAAGGCCCGATCCCCGACGTGAAGACCGGGCCCTTCTCGAAAGGCCGGCGCCTACGCCTTGCGCAGACGGAACGTCAACGACAACCCTTCGTCGGTGAAGGGAGCCCCGTAACTGTCATCCCCCTCGCCCTGCGAGAAGTCGGTCGCCAACACCTCGTCGGCGATCAGCGACGCGTGCTCCGCGAGCGCCGCGATCACCGCCGGGTCGGTCGACACCCACCGCAGCGCGATCCGGTCGGCCACATCCAGCCCGCTGTTCTTGCGCGCCTCCTGGATCAGCCGGATCGCGTCCCGGGCGAGCCCCGCCTGGCGCAGCTCCTCCGTGATCTCCAGGTCGAGCGCGACGGTCGCACCGGAGTCCGACGCCACCGACCAGCCCTCACGCGGCGTCTCCGTGATGATCACCTCGTCCGGCGCCAGGGTCACGGTCTCGCCGTCGACCTCCACCGACGCCGTGCCCTCCCGCAGCGCCAGCGACAGCGCCGCCGCGTCCGCCGCGGCGACCGCCTTCGCCACGTCCTGCACCCGCTTGCCGAACCGCTTGCCCAGCGCCCGGAAGTTGGCCTTGGCCGTGGTGTCCACCAGCGAGCCGCCCACCTCGGACAGCGACGCCAGCGAGGAGACGTTCAGCTCGTCGGTGATCTGCGTGTGCAGCTCCGGGGCGAGCGCGTCGAAGCCGACTGCCGCGACCAGCGCCCGGGACAGCGGCTGACGCGTCTTGACGCCCGACTCCGCGCGCGTGGCCCGGCCGAGCTCCACGAGCCGTCGTACCAGAACCATCTGGCGGGACAGCTCCGGGTCGATCGCGGACAGGTCCGCCTCCGGCCAGGCGGACAGGTGCACCGACTCCGGTGCGCCCGGGGTCACCGGCACCACCAGGTCCTGCCACACCCGCTCGGTGATGAACGGCGTCAGCGGGGCCATCAGCTTGGTGACGGTCTCCACGACCTCGTGCAGCGTGCGCAGCGCGGCCTTGTCGCCCTGCCAGAAGCGGCGGCGCGAGCGGCGGACGTACCAGTTGGACAGGTCGTCGACGAACGCGGACAGCAGCTTGCCGGCGCGCTGGGTGTCGTAGGCCTCCAGCGCCTGGGTGACCTGGTCGGTGAGCGCGTGCAGTTCGGACAGCAGCCAGCGGTCCAGGACCGGGCGGTCGGCCGGGGTGGGGTCCGCAGCGCTCGGCGCCCAGTCCGACGTACGGGCGTACAGCGCCTGGAAGGCGACCGTGTTCCAGTACGTCAGCAGCGTCTTGCGGACGACCTCCTGGATGGTGCCGTGCCCGACCCGGCGGGCCGCCCACGGGGAACCGCCGGCCGCCATGAACCAGCGCACCGCGTCCGCGCCGTGCTGGTCCATCAGCGGGATCGGCTGCAGGATGTTGCCCAGGTGCTTGGACATCTTGCGGCCGTCCTCGGCGAGGATGTGACCCAGGCAGACCACGTTCTCGTACGACGACTTGTCGAAGACCAGCGTGCCGACCGCCATGAGGGTGTAGAACCACCCTCGCGTCTGGTCGATCGCCTCGGAGATGAACTGGGCCGGGTAACGGCTCTCGAACAGCTCCTTGTTCTTGTACGGGTAGCCCCACTGCGCGAACGGCATCGAACCCGAGTCGTACCAGGCGTCGATGACCTCCGGCACGCGCGTGGCCGTCTGCCGGCACTGCGGGCACGCGAAGGTGACCTCGTCGATGAACGGGCGGTGCGGGTCGAGGCCGGACTGGTCGGTGCCGGTCAGCTCGGTCAGCTCCGCGCGGGAGCCGACCACGGTGAGGTGGTCGTCCTCGCAGCGCCAGATCGGCAGCGGGGTGCCCCAGTAGCGGTTGCGGGACAGCGCCCAGTCGATGTTGTTGTTCAGCCAGTCCCCGTACCGGCCGTGCTTGACGGTGTCCGGGAACCAGTTCGTCTTCTCGTTCTCCTCGAGGAGACGGTCCTTGATCTCCGTCGTGCGGATGTACCAGGACGGCTGCGCGTAGTAGAGCAGTGCGGTGTGACAGCGCCAGCAGTGCGGGTAGCTGTGTTCGTACGGCAGGTGCTTGAAGAGGAGGCCGCGCTGCTTCAGGTCCTCGGTGAGCCTTTCGTCGGCCTTCTTGAAGAAGACGCCGCCGATCAGCGGGACGTCCTCCTCGAAGGTGCCGTCCGGGCGGACCGGGTTCACCACCGGCAGGCCGTAGGCGCGGCAGACCTTGAGGTCGTCCTCACCGAAGGCGGGGGACTGGTGGACCAGGCCCGTACCGTCCTCGGTCGTGACGTACTCGGCGTTGACGACGAAATGCGCCGGCTCCGGGAACTCGACGAGCTCGAACGGACGTTGGTAAGTCCAGCGCTCCATCTCGGCGCCGGTGAAGGTCTGGCCCGTGGTCTCCCAGCCCTCGCCGAGCGCCTTGGCGACCAGCGGTTCGGCGACGACCAGCTTCTCCTCGCCGTTCGTCGCGACGACGTAGGTGACGTCGGGGTGCGCGGCCACCGCCGTGTTGGACACCAGGGTCCACGGGGTGGTCGTCCACACCAGGAGAGCGGCCTGGCCGGCGAGCGGACCGGAGGTGAGCGGGAAACGGACGTACACGGAGGGGTCGACGACCGTCTCGTAGCCCTGCGCCAGCTCGTGGTCGGACAGGCCGGTGCCGCAGCGCGGGCACCAGGGGGCGACGCGGTGGTCCTGGACCAGCAGACCCTTGTTGAAGATCTCCTTGAGCGACCACCAGACCGACTCGATGTACTCGGGGTCCATGGTCACGTACGCGTCGTCCAGGTCGACCCAGTAGCCCATGCGGGTCGTCAGCTCGGAGAACGCGTCGGTGTGGCGCAGTACCGACTCACGGCACTTGGCGTTGAACTCGGCGACGCCGTACGCCTCGATGTCGGGCTTGCCGCTGAAGCCCAGCTCCTTCTCGACCGCCAGCTCCACGGGCAGGCCGTGGCAGTCCCAGCCGGCCTTGCGGGCCACGTGGTAGCCGCGCATGGTGCGGAAGCGCGGGAAGACGTCCTTGAAGACACGCGCCTCGATGTGGTGGGCGCCGGGCATGCCGTTGGCGGTGGGCGGGCCCTCGTAGAACACCCACTCGGGGCGGCCCTCGGACTGCTCCAGGGTCTTGGCGAAGATCTTCTGCTCGCGCCAGAAGTCGAGCACGGCGTGCTCGAGGGCGGGCAGGTCGACCTGTGCGGGCACCTGGCGGTACGTCGGCGCTGTCATCTGCGAGCTTCCTCCAACGGACTTGCTGCCTTCCGTCGGAGGGACGAGAGCCTTGCCTTCCGAACGCCGTGTGCGGCGCGCTCCCGCGGTACCACCCTCCTTGGCTCCCCGGACGCCCTACGCGTCGGTGAGCCCCCTCATTGGGGTCGCGAAGCCGGTTCTACTCGCCCTGGGGCTTTCTTCCGGCGGCTCCGGGGTGATCTTCACGTCGTGCTCGCCCCCGGGCTTCCACCGTCCCCGGGTCGCTCTTGGCTGCGTACGCCGCTACTCGTCCCCATCCACGCTTCTCGCTCCGCCCAGTGTACGGCGCCGCAAGGACAGCGGCCGACCCGTTTTCCGGGCACCGGCGGCGCCGGGCCGTCCACCTGCCGGGATGACCCGAATGGCGCGGTACGCGTGTTCGCATCCTGGGATGTCCGGCTCGGCGGATTACCGCGCGGGGAGCTGGGCACAACGGATGCATACCTGCTGCGTGGGGGGCGCGGGGCAGGCGGATCGGGCGGCGTGCCCCGTTGCCGCGGGACTCAAGTCGATTTATCGTCCCAGCACGATTCGCGTGCAAGATCACAATATGTGAAGGGGCCGCGGCCATGGTGGCGAAGAAGACCGCCGTACAGCAGTCGGCGTCCGGCCGGTCCAGGGCCGCGGCTGCCTCCGACGCGGACACCAAGGGGGGCGGCAAAAGGAGGGGGACGCGCGCGGGGGAGACGGCGGACAAGGCCGTGAAGAGGGCTGAGGTGTCCGAGAAAACGGCTGGTGAGAGGGGTGCCGCCGGGAAAACGGCCGCAAGGAGGACACCGGTGAAGAAGACGGCCGGGAAGAAGACCGACGCGGTCGCCAAGGGCTCTGCGGAGAAGTCCGAGAGGCCGGAGGAGAGCGCGTCCAAGATCGCGGCGACGAAGACCGCGGCGGCGAAGGGCACGGCCAAGAAGAGCACGGCCAAGAAGGCGGGCGCGGCGCGGGCCGCCAAGCAGACGGGAGCCACGACGGTGGTTGCGAAGAAGACCCCTGGCACGGCCACTGCGGCGGCGGAGACCGCCGTCCCCAAGGCGCGGGTCGCCACGGCGGCTCCGGGCGAGCTCGCGGTGCGTCCGGGCGAGGACCCGTGGACGCCGCAGGAGGTCGAGGAGGCGCGCACCGAGCTGATGGCCGAGGCGCTGCGGCTGCGCGCCGAGCTCGACGCCTCCGACAGCGCCCTGGCCGGCCTGATGCGGGACTCCGGGGACGGTGCCGGCGACGACCAGGCCGACACCGGCACCAAGAACATCACCCGTGAGCACGAACTGGCGCTGGCCGCCAACGCGCGCGAGATGCTCGAACAGACCGAGCGGGCCCTGGAGAAGCTCGACGCCGGCACCTACGGACTCTGCGAGAACTGCGGGAACCCCATCGGCAAGGCCCGTATGCAGGCCTTCCCGAGGGCGACTCTGTGCGTCGAGTGCAAGCAGAAGCAGGAACGCCGCTACTGAGCATCGGGGTCGCGTGGGGCGTGCCGTACTCTCGTGCCGAGCAGGCACCTAGGTTGAGGGACTCACGTGGCAGAGGCGGAGCGCATCATCGGTACTCCGGACACTCCGGACGACGGCGGTGAGGAGACGGCGGCGCCCCGCGTGTCCGGCGCGGAGCAGCAGCGGACCGGGGACGAACGGCGGCCCGGGCGCGGACGCCGGATCGCCGTGCTGTTCGCGGTGGCCGCCTTCGCGTACGCCCTCGACCTGGCCAGCAAGATGATCGTGGTCGCGAAGCTGGAGCACCACGCGCCGATCGAGGTCATCGGTGACTGGCTGGAGTTCCACGCGATCCGCAACCCGGGCGCGGCCTTCGGGTTCGGCGGCGCCTTCACGATCATCTTCACGGTGATCGCGGCGGCCGTGATCGTCGTGATCTTCCGCCTGGCCCGCAAGCTCTACAGCTTCCCCTGGGCCGTCGCGCTCGGCCTGCTGCTCGGTGGCGCGCTCGGCAACCTCACCGACCGGATCTTCCGCTCGCCCGGCGTCTTCGAGGGCCAGGTCGTCGACTTCATCGCGCCCAAGGGGTTCGCGGTGTTCAACCTGGCCGACTCGGCGATCGTCTGCGGCGGCGTCCTGATCGTCCTGCTCTCCTTCCGCGGCCTGGACCCGGACGGGACCGTCCACAAGGGCTGACCCGGGGCCGGGGGGGCCGGGGCCGGATGGGCTTGCGTACGGGGCTGTCGGTGCCGTCCGGCATACTCGACGGGTGAGCACCGTTCCCGAGATCCGAACCCTGCCCGTGCCCGACGGCCTGGAGGGCGAGCGCGTCGACGCCGCCATCTCCCGCATGTTCGGCTTCTCCCGCACCAAGGCGGCCGAGCTGGCCGCGGCGGGCAAGGTCCAGGTCGACGGCGCGGTGGTCGGCAAGTCCGAGCGGGTGAGCGGCGGCGCCTGGCTTGAGGTCGAGATGCCGGGGGCGCCCGCGCCCGTGCAGATCGTCGCGGAGCCCGTCGAGGGCATGGAGATCGTGCACGACGACGATGACGTGGTCGTGATCGTCAAGCCCGTCGGCGTTGCCGCGCACCCCAGCCCCGGCTGGACCGGCCCCACCGTGATCGGCGGTCTGGCGGCCGCCGGCTACCGCATCTCCACCTCCGGCGCCGCCGAGCGCCAGGGCATCGTGCACCGCCTCGACGTCGGCACCTCCGGCCTGATGGTGGTGGCCAAGTCGGAGCGCGCGTACACCTCGCTCAAACGCCAGTTCAAGGAGCGCACGGTCGACAAGCGCTACCACACGGTCGTGCAGGGCCACCCGGACCCGACCAGTGGCACCATCGACGCCCCCATCGGCCGCCACCCCCAGCACGACTACAAGTGGGCGGTCACGGCCGAGGGCAAGCCCTCCGTGACCCACTACGACCTGATCGAGGCGTTCCGCGCGGCCTCCCTGCTCGACGTGAAGCTGGAGACCGGCCGCACCCACCAGATCCGCGTCCACATGGCCGCCCACCGCCACCCCTGCGTCGGCGACCTGACCTACGGCGCCGACCCGACGCTCGCCAAGCGTCTGCGCCTGACCCGCCAGTGGCTGCACGCGGTCCGGCTCGGCTTCGAGCACCCCGGGAGCGGCGACTGGGTCGAGTTCGAGAGTGACTACCCGGCCGACCTGCAGCAGGCGCTGGACCAGGTCCGCGAGGAGACGTACGGATGAGCACCCGCGCGTACGAGGTGCGGGTCGCCGGGGATCCCGCCGACCTGGAGGCGTGCTTCGCGGTGCGCAAGCAGGTCTTCGTCGTCGAACAGGCCGTTCCCGAGGACCTGGAGTACGACGAGTACGACGCCACGGCCCTGCACGTGCTCGCGATCCGCGAGGACGGCATGCCGCTGGGCACCGGCCGGCTGCTGTTCGGCGAGACGGCGGCGGAGAAGACCGGCGCCGATCCGTCCCTCGGCTCCCTGGGCCGGCTCGCGGTCGCCCAGGAGGCCCGGGGTCTCGGCATAGGCGTGGCCCTGGTCCGGGCCATCGAGGACGCGGCACGCGCGCGTGGCCTGAGGGCGGTGGACCTGCACGCGCAGACGCACGCGCTGGGCTTCTACGAGCGACTGGGCTACGAGCCCTACGGTCCGGAGTACGAGGAGGCGGGCATCCCGCACCGGGGGATGCGGCGCGCGCTGTAGGGCGGAGCACTCCGGAAGACCGCATGGCACGCTTGAGGCCCGCTGTGTGATCGTCGACTCCCGGAGTGCTGGCCGTGGATCAGTTGGCCCTGTTGTTCGTGCTGCTGCTCGGGGCCCTGGTGAGCGTCCCGGTGGGCGACCGGCTGGGGCTGCCGGCTCCCGTGCTGGTGACCCTGTTCGGGATCGTCCTGGCGGTCGCCGACTTCGTGCCGAACGTGAGCATCCCGCCCGAGCTGATCCTGCCCGGCCTGCTGCCACCGCTGCTCTACGCCGCCGTACGGCGGACCTCCTGGCGGCAGTTCGCGGCCAACATCCGGCCGATCTTCCTGCTCGCCGTGGCGCTGGTGTTCGTCACCACGGTGTGCGTGGCGGTCGTCGCCAACGCGATCGTGCCCGGGCTGCCGATCGCCGCCGCGGTGGCGCTGGGCGCGCTGGTCGCCCCGCCCGACCCGGTCGCCGCGACCGCCGTCGCCGGGCAGCTCGGGCTACCGCGCCGACTGGTGTCGATCCTGGAGGGCGAGGGCCTCTTCAACGACGTCACGGCCATCGTTCTCTACCACGTGGCGATCGCCGCCGTGGTCAGCGGCACGTTCTCGCCCTGGCGGGCCGGGCTGGACTTCCTGCTGTCCGCCGTGGTCGCGATCGCCGTGGGGCTGGCACTCGGCTGGGGCGCGAACAAGCTGATGGACGTGCTGGGTGACGCCACCCTCCAGATCGGCCTGACCCTGCTCGTCCCGTACGTCTCCTACGTCCTCGCCGAGGAACTGCACGGCTCCGGGGTGCTCGCCGTGCTCACCACCGCGCTGTTCATCGCCGAGTACGCCACCGACGCCGACGACGTCATGACCCGGCTCGCCGGATACACCTTCTGGGACATCGTCGACACGCTCGTCACCGGCGTCGCGTTCGGGCTGATCGGCCTGGAACTGCACAACGCGATCCGTACGGCGTCCGGCCGCTGGGGCGAGCTGCTCGGCTGGGCGGCCGCGATCGTGGGCGTGGTCGTCGTGGTCCGGCTGGTGTGGCTGCTGCCGGCGACCTGGCTGACCAAGCGGCTGCACGCCCGGCGGGACTACGACGAGGAGATCCCGACCAGCTGGCGGGAGACCGTGGTGATGTGGTGGTCCGGGATGCGCGGGGTGGCCTCGGTGGCGCTGGCCCTGGCCATTCCGCTGAAGACCGACGACGGATCCGCCTTCCCGGACCGGAACGAGATCGTCTTCATCGCGTTCGGTGTGATCATGGCGACGCTGGTGCTCCAGGGGCTGACCCTGCCGTGGCTGGTGAAGCGGCTGGGGGTACGGGCCGACACCGACCAGGAGAAAAAGTTCGAGAAGGAACTGGCGGTACGGGCGGCGAAGGCGGCACGGCGCCGGCTGCGGGAGATCGAGCAGGTCGAGGACCTGCCGGAGGACGTGTCGGAGCAGATGCTGCGGCGGGCCTTCGAGATCGGGTTCCGGATCAGCCCCGAGGTGGCGGATGACGAGCGGCGGGAGGGGCACGACAAGCGGGCGAAGCGGTTGAAGCGGTTGCGGCGGATCCAGCAGGAGATGCTCAGCGCGGCGCGGCACGAGGTGCTGGCGGCGCGGAGCGAGCCGGGGGCGGATCCGGAGATCGTGGACCGGGTGCTGCGGCATCTGGACGTCCGTAGCCTGCGCTGATCGCCCACGGCCGGTCCGGCGGAGTTGCAGTCATACAAACATGTGGCGGCTGTGGATATCCGAAGGCGAGGTCGGCGGTGCGCTCGTAGTCTCGGATCATGGCTCGGAACATTGTGATCAGTGGTGGAGGAACAGGAATCGGGCTCGCCGCGGCGCGGGTGTTCGCCGCCGACGGGGATCGGGTGCTGCTGCTCGGGCGGCGCAGAGCGGTGCTGGAAAAGGCAGGGGTGCCGGGGGCGGTCTGGTACGCCGCCGATCTGACCGAGCCGGCCGACGTACGGAGCGTGGCACAGTACGTCGCCGACGAGATCGGGACCGTGGACGTGCTCGTCCACAGCGCCGGAGGGAACGCGGCGTTCGCGCCCGACGCGGAGGCCGGAGATCCGCTCGACGCAGTCGCCCGCACCTGGACGGGCAACTTCCGGCAGAACACGCTGAGCGCCGTCCTGCTCACGGAGGCGCTGAAGGACCGGCTCGCCGACCCCGGCGGGCGGGTGCTGTTCCTCAGCTCCATCGCCGCCTACCGGGGCTCGGGCACCGGGTCCTACGCCGCCGCCAAGGCCGCCCTGCATCCGTACGCCCACGATCTTGCCCGGCAGCTGGGGCCGCGCGGGGTCACCGTGAACGTGGTCGCCCCCGGGTACATCGAGGACACCGAGTTCTTCGGCGGCCCGGTCGAGGAGACACGGCGGGAGGGCCTCGTCGCCGAGACGTCGACCGGGCGGGCCGGCATACCGGGTGACGTCGCCGCCACCCTGCACTGGCTGGCCTCCCCGGCCGCGGGGCACATCACCTCGCAGATCGTCCAGGTCAATGGCGGCGCCGAGCGCGGCCACTGACGGGGGCGGTCAGCCGCGGCCGGTGCGGGGCGGCTCGTGCAGGCGCCGGCCCGCCGCCCCGTCCTGGGAGGGGATGATCCCGCCCGGCGGGAGGACCGCGTCGGCCGTGTTGACCCGGGGCAGGGCGTAGGGGTGCTCGGCGGTCAGCCAGGTGATCATCTGTTCGCGGACCGTCACCCGGACCGTCCAGATGTCGTCCGCGTCCTTGGCGGTCGCCAGGGCTCGCACCTGGATGGTGTTCGGGGTGGAGTCGGTGACCGCCAGGCCGTAGTCCCGCCCGTCCCAGGCGGGGCACTCGCGCAGGATGTCCCGGAGCTTCTCGCGCATCGACTCGATCGGCGCCGAGTGGTCGAGGTGCCAGTAGACGATCCCTGTCATCTGCGGGGTGCCCCGGGACCAGTTCTCGAATGATTTGGAGGTGAAGTACGACACCGGCATCGTGATCCGGCGCTCGTCCCAGGTCCGTACCGTCAGAAAGGTCAGGGTGATCTCCTCGACCGTGCCCCACTCGGCGTCGACCACGACCGTGTCGCCGAGGCGCACCATGTCGCCGAAGGCGATCTGCAGACCCGCGAACATGTTCGCCAGCGTGGACTGGGCGGCCACACCGGCGACGATGCCGAGGATTCCGGCGGAGGCCAGCAGTGAGGCGCCGGCCGCGCGCATCGCCGGGAAGGTCAGCAGCATCGCCGCCACGGCCACCACGCCGACGATCGCCGCCACCACCCGCATGATCAGCGACACCTGGGTGCGCACCCGGCGGACCCGGGCCGCGTCGGTGTGGGCGCGGGCGTAGCGGGTGTACGAGGTCTCGACGATCGCCGCCGCGATCCGCACCACCAGCCACGCGGTCGACCCGATCAGCACCAGGGCCAGCATCTGGCCGACGGCGAACCGGTGTCCCAGCAGCACCTCGGCCTGATCGTAGGAACCTCTGAGCATGGCCGAGCACAGCACCAGCTGGTAGGGGATGCGGGCACGGCGCAGCAGGTCCCACAGGGGTGTCTCGCTGTGTCGCGCGTCGGCCTTGCGCAGCAGCAGGTCGGTCGCCCAGCCGATCAGCAGGGTGAGGACGACCGAGCCGCCGACCACGATCAGCGGGCGGAGTACGTTCTCCATCTCCATGGGGCCGAACGTAACCAGATCAGGGGGGTCCTGAACATGCGGATCGGTGTCGGGGGCGTCACAACCGCTGTCGGTCCGGCTGGCACCATGGGCTCATGAACATCATGCTCTTTCACTCGACCTATGGCCTCAGGCCCGCGGTGCGCGAGGCCGCGGACCGGCTGCGTGCCGCGGGGCACGAGGTGTGGACGCCGGACCTCTTCGAGGGGCGCACGTTCGACACGGTCGAGGAGGGCATGGAGTTCAACGACTCGATCGGCAAGGACGAGCTGCTGAGGCGGGCCGTGCTGGCGGCGGCGCCGTACTCGGAGCGCGGGCTGGTGTACGCGGGGTTCTCGCTGGGCGCCTCGATCGCGCAGACGCTGGCGCTGGGCGACGAGCGGGCGCGTGGGCTGCTGCTTCTGCACGGCACGTCGGACATCGCGCCGAACGCCTCGGTCGACGAGCTGCCGGTGCAGCTGCACGTGGCCGAGCCGGACGCCTTCGAGACGGACGACTGGCTGAGCGCCTGGTATCTGCAGATGGGCCGGGCCGGCGCCGATGTGGAGATCTACCGGTACGCGGGCGCCGGCCATCTCTACACCGACCCCGGGCTGCCGGACTACGACGAGGAGGCCGCCGAGGCCACCTGGCGGGTGGCGCTCGGCTTCCTCGACATGCTGTAGGTGACGGCTACACCGGGTCGTAGGTGCGCTCGACCTTCTGGGTGCCGCTGCGGGTGCGGTACGAACGCTCCCAGGACGAGGTCGCGTCGGCCTTCGTCTTGTCGGAGAGGACGTAGTAGTCCATCTGTGCCCGGGCGGCGGTGATGTCCAGGACGCCGTAGCCGTGCCGGTCGGTGTCGACCCAGTGCACATGGCGGTTGGCCAGCTGGATGATCGGCGCGGCGACGGTGGAGACGACGCCCGGGGAGACCTTGAGGATGTCGTCCAGGTTGTCGGAGGTCACCGAGGTGACCACGAACTCCGTGGCGGCCGAGGCGGAGAGCGGGTAGGTCCCGGCGTCCACCGGCACGTCGTTGGCCCAGGCCATGTGGATGTCGCCGGTCAGGAACACCGTGTTGCCGATTGCGTTGGAGCGCAGGTGGGCAAGGAGTTCGCGGCGGTCGTCGGTGTAGCCGTCCCACTGGTCGGTGTTGAGGGCGAGGCCGTCCTGCGGCAGGCCGAGCAGCTTGGCGAGCGGCTTGAGCAGGTCGGCGGAGAGCGAGCCGATGGCGAACGGCGAGATCATCACCGAGTTGCCGACCAGCCGCCAGGTGGTGTCGGAGGCCTTCAGCCCGGCCTTCAGCCAGTCGAGCTGGGCGCGGCCGGTGATGGTGCGGTCCGGGTCGTCGACCGAGCCGCTGCCCGCCGAGACCTGCTGGGAGCGGAAGGAGCGCAGGTCGAGCAGGGAGAGGTCGGCGAGCTTGCCGAAGCGCAGCCGGCGGTAGGTGGTCCCGGCGATGGCCGGGCGGACCGGCATCCACTCGAAGTAGGCCTGCTTGGCGGCGGCCTGACGGGCCGTCCAGGTGCCTTCGGTGCCCTCGGTGTGGTTCTCGGCACCGCCGGACCAGGAGTCGTTGGCGAACTCGTGGTCGTCCCAGATCGCGATGACCGGCGCCTTGGCGTGCAGGGCCTGGAGGTCGGTGTCGGTCTTGTACTTGCCGTGCCGGGTGCGGTAGTCGGCGAGGGTGGTGATCTCGTGGGTGGGCGCGTGCTGGCGGACCACGGTGTCACGGGTGCCGTACTCGCCGGTGCCGTACTCGTAGATGTAGTCGCCGAGGTGCAGCCAGGCGTCGAGGTCGCCCCGGGCGGCCAGATGACGGTAGGAGGCGAAGTAACCGGCCTCCCAGTTGGCGCAGGAGACCACACCGAAGCGCAGGCCGGAGACGGTTGCGTCGGTCGCCGGGGCGGTGCGGGTGCGCCCCACCGAGGAGTCCGTGCCGCCGGCCGAGAAGCGGAACCAGTAGTCGGTGGCCGGGGCCAGGCCGCGTATGTCCGCCTTGACGGTGTGGTCGGAGGCGGCGGTCGCGGTGGTGGAGCCGCGGGAGACGACGTTCGTCAGCGCCTTGTCGGTGGCGACGACCCAGCTGACCTCGGTGTCGGCGCCGACACCGGAGCCGGGTACGGCATCGGCGGTCGGCGTCACCCGGGTCCACAGCAGGATGCCGTCGGGCAGCGGGTCGCCGGAGGCGATGCCGTGCAGGAAGGCGGGGGCGTCCGAGGCGGCGCGGGCCGGCAGCGCGGCGGCGAGCGGGGCGGCCAGGACAGCGGTCGCCGCCGCGGCCTTGACGACCGTACGGCGGCGGGGGGAGAGGGAGTTGGCGCCCTCGGAGGCCTGAGTTGATCTGTATCGACTGGTCACGGCCGATCAGGTTACTGACCAGTATGGACAAGAGCAGGCGAACCAGTGAAAGTTCGCCTGCTCTTCACGTGGAGCTGGTGCTGCACCTGTGCACAGAGGCCGGGTTACGCCTTGAGCGCCGCGTCCACCAGGGAGTTGAAGGCCGCGACCGTCATCGGCGGGTTGCCGCTGGAGTCGGCCGTCAGCATCTTGCCGTTCATGACGAAGCTCGGGGTGCCCGTCACGCCGTCCTTGTTGGTGTCGAACGTCTTCGACATGGCCAGCGCCCAGGCGTCGTACTTGCCGGACTTGACCGCGTCCTGGAAGGTCTTGTTGTTCTTCAGCGCCGGGACGGTGTCGGCGACCTGGATGAGGTAGCTGTCGTTCTTGAACTTGTCGTTCGTCTCCTCGGGGTGCCACTTCGTGGAGTACAGCGCGGTCTTGTACTCCAGGAACGCCTCCGGGCTGACGTTCAGCGCGGCGCCCATGGCGCTCATCGCGTTCTTGGAACCCTCGCCGTTGGTGCCGATCTTGCCCTTGCCCAGCGAGTCGCCGTCGATGAACGTGCCGCCGACGTACTGGATCTTGAACTTCCCGTCGTCGATGTCCTTCTTCACCGTCGAGCCGACCGTCTGTTCGAACTGGGCGCAGATCGGGCAGCGCGGGTCCTCGTAGACCTTGAGGGTCTTCTTGGCGGTGGACTTGCCGATGACGACGGTGGTGCCGTCGGTGCCCGTGGTGTTGGCCGGGGCGACGACCTTGGCGGACTTCTCGTCCTCCCAGTAGCCGGGCTTGTTGGCCTGGACGACGGCGTAGCCTATGCCGCCCGCCGCGGCCAGCACGGCCACGACCGAGCAGGCCACGATGACCTGGCGCTTGACCTTGGCCCGCTTGGCCTGCTTCTCGCGCTCGACGCGCAGCCGCTCCCGGGCCGCGTTCTTGGCGGTCTGGCTGTTCCGCTTGCTCATGTCGGTGATCTCCATAGGGGACGCGCACATGGCGTGCGCGGGATACGTGTGGGGGACTCGTCTGCTCGGACGAGGGGTGTGCTCGCGCGCAGGGGCGCTCAGGCGAAGGGCAGGGCGAGCGCCCGGGAGCACGGCGGTCCACGCCGTCCCAGGGAGTGCACGAGGACCAGGTCGCGGGCGGCGGCCGTACGCGGCGCCGGGCGCGGCAGCCGTCGTACCGGAGCCAGCCGGACCGTGCCCGCGGCGACCGCGAGGAGCAGCGGGCGGAAGGTGGTGGCGGCGATCGCGCGCAGCAGCTGGGTCAGGGCGCGCTCGCCGCGGCGCAGCCAGGCGGCGGCCAGCAGGCCGACGCCGATGTGCGCGGCGAGCAGCAGCCAGGCCGCGGTCGGGTCGGCGTGGGCGAGCGCCGCGGCGGCCCGGGAGCCGCCGGTCATCTGGGCCAGCGGGGTGCCCACCGTGCCGCCCCGGCACAGCACGTCGAAGCCGACCGCGCGCAGGGGGCCCGCGATGGGGCCGCCGGCTCGGCCGTAGCAGGCGTGCTGGCCGGTGGTGAAGACCGTGTCGGCGGCCAGCTCCAGCGGGACCAGCAGGGCCGCGATCCGGCCGAAGCCGCGCTCGCGGCCCGCCAGCGCGTACGCCGTGACGAACACGCCGGCGGCGACCGCGGCCACCGTGGTGAACGGCAGCGGGGCCCGGGACAGCAGCACGTGCGACGCGGTGCTGAGCGTCACGACGAAGGCCGTGAACAGCGCCGCGCGCACGGCTCTGAGCTGGGTCCCGGATATGTCCATAGCGGTGGAGAGTCTGTCACGTACTCATGTAGGGGACCCCTAAAAGAGCCCTGAGAATCCGCGAAGGTTACAGGCCTGGAATGCGGCCGTTGCGGAACAGGTCGACGAAGATCTGGTGGTCGGCACGCGCGCGTGCGCCGTAGGTGTGCGCGAAGTCCACAAGGAGCTGATCGAAGCCCGCGCCCTCATCGGGGTCCGCCGCGATCGCCGCGTCGATGGCCCGCTCGGTGGAGAACGGCACCAGGGACTCACCGGACTGGTCGTCGGCCGCCGAGTGCATCGACGCCGTGGCCCGGCCGAGGTCCGCGACGACCGCCGCGATCTCCTCCGGGTCGTCGATGTCGCTCCAGTCCAGGTCCACCGCGTACGGCGACACCTCGGCGACCAGCTGCCCGGAGCCGTCCAGCTCGGTCCAGCCCAGCCACGGGTCGGCGTGCGCCTGCAGGGCGCGCTGGGAGATCACCGTGCGGTGGCCCTCGTGCTGGAAGTAGTCCCGGATCGCCGGGTCCGTGATGTGCCGGGAGACGGCCGGGGTCTGGGCCTGCTTGATGTAGATGACGACGTCGTTCTCCAGGGCGTCCGTGGAGCCCTCCAGGAGGATGTTGTACGACGGCAGACCGGCCGAACCGATGCCGATGCCACGCCGGCCGACGACGTCCTTGACGCGGTAGGAGTCCGGGCGGGACAGGGACGACTCCGGAAGCGTCTCCAGATAGCCGTCGAAGGCCGCCAGCACCTTGTAGCGGGTGGCGGCGTCCAGCTCGATCGAGCCGCCGCCGGAGGCGAAGCGGCGCTCGAAGTCACGGATCTCGGTCATCGAGTCCAGCAGCTCGAAGCGGGTCAGCGAGCGGGCCGCGCGCAGCGCGCCGAGCAGAGGGCCTTCGGCGGAGTCCAGGGTGAACGGCGGCACCTCGTCGCTCTTCGCGCCGGTCGCCAGGGCGTGGATCCGCTCCCGGTACGCGCCCGCGTACACCTCGACCAGCTCGGTGATCTGCTCGTCGCTGAGCGCCTTCGCGTACCCGATCAGCGCGACGGAGGCGGAGAAGCGCTTCAAATCCCAGGTGAAGGGGCCGACGTAGGCCTCGTCGAAGTCGTTGACGTTGAAGACCAGGCGGCCGTTGGAGTCCATGTACGTGCCGAAGTTCTCCGCGTGCAGGTCGCCGTGGATCCACACGCGCGAGGTGCGCTCGTCCAGGAACGGGCCGCCGCGCTTCTCTGCGTCCACGTCGTGGTAGAAGAGCGCCGCCGTGCCCCGGTAGAAGGCGAAGGCCGAGGCCGCCATCTTCCGGAACTTCACGCGGAACGCGGCCGGGTCGGCGGCCAGGAGCTCGCCGAAGGCGGTGTCGAAGACGGCGAGGATCTCCTCGCCGCGCTGCTCGCCGTTGAGCTGGGGGACCGACATCGCTGGGTGCCTCCTGGTACGGGTGGTGCGTGACGTGTGGGGCGGATCTCCCCGTCGGACCAACGTGCGAAGGTCCGGGGGAGTGCCCGCTTTCTTCGCCTGAAGGTACGCGGGGTGGCGGGCGGATTGTCAGTGCCGAGGCATAGGATTTCGCCGTCCCACCAGACTGTCCGCAGCCGGTCGGAAGATCGTCGACGCCCGTTTCCTCTGGAGGCCGAAACCGTGTCAAAGCCGCCGTTCACGCACCTGCACGTCCACACCCAGTACTCGCTGCTGGACGGTGCCGCGCGGCTGAAGGACATGTTCAACGCCTGCAACGAGATGGGCATGACCCACATCGCCATGTCCGACCACGGCAACCTCCACGGGGCCTACGACTTCTTCCACTCCGCACAGAAGGCCGGAGTCACCCCGATCATCGGGATCGAGGCGTACGTCGCCCCCGAGTCCCGGCGCAACAAGCGCAAGATCCAGTGGGGCCAGCCGCACCAGAAGCGGGACGACGTCTCCGGTTCCGGTGGTTACACCCACAAGACGATGTGGGCGGTGAACAAGACCGGCCTGCACAACCTCTTCCGGCTCTCCTCCGACGCCTATGCCGAGGGCTGGCTGCAGAAGTGGCCCCGGATGGACAAGGAGACCATCGCCCAGTGGTCCGAGGGGATCGTCGCCTCCACCGGCTGCCCCTCCGGCGAGCTCCAGACCCGGCTCCGCCTCGGCCAGTACGACGAGGCCCTGAAGGCGGCCGCCGACTACCAGGACATCTTCGGCAAGGACCGCTACTTCCTGGAGCTGATGGACCACGGCATCGAGATCGAGCACCGGGTCCGCGACGGCCTCCTGGAGATCGGCAAGAAGCTCGGCATCCCCCCGCTGGTCACCAACGACTCGCACTACACGTACGCGCACGAGGCGACCGCCCACGACGCCCTGCTGTGCATCCAGACCGGCAAGAACCTCTCCGACCCGGACCGCTTCAAGTTCGACGGCACCGGCTACTACCTGAAGTCCACGGACGAGATGTACGCCATCGACTCCTCGGACGCCTGGCAGCAGGGCTGCGCCAACACGCTCCTCGTCGCCGAGATGGTGGACACCACCGGCATGTTCGAGAAGCGCGACCTGATGCCCAAGTTCGACATCCCCGAGGGCTACACCGAGGTCACCTGGTTCAAGGAGGAGGTCCGCCGCGGCATGGAGCGCCGTTTCCCCGGTGGCATCCCCGAAGACCGCCAGAAGCAGGCCGACTACGAGATGGACGTCATCATCCAGATGGGGTTCCCCGGCTACTTCCTCGTGGTCGCCGACTTCATCATGTGGGCCAAGAACAATGGCATCGCGGTCGGCCCCGGCCGAGGCTCCGCGGCCGGTTCGATCGTCGCCTACGCCATGGGCATCACCGACCTCGACCCGATCCCGCACGGTCTGATCTTCGAGCGGTTCCTCAACCCCGAGCGTGTCTCCATGCCCGACGTCGACATCGACTTCGACGAGCGCCGGCGCGTCGAGGTGATCCGGTACGTGACGGAGAAGTACGGCGCCGACAAGGTCGCCATGATCGGCACCTACGGCAAGATCAAGGCCAAGAACGCCATCAAGGACTCCGCGCGCGTGCTGGGCTACCCGTACGCGATGGGCGACCGCCTCACCAAGGCGATGCCCGCCGACGTCCTCGGCAAGGGCATCGACCTGGACGGCATCACCAACCCCTCGCACCCGCGCTACAACGAGGCGGGCGAGATCCGCGGGATGTACGAGAACGAACCGGACGTCAAGAAGGTCATCGACACCGCCAAGGGCGTAGAGGGCCTGGTCCGGCAGATGGGTGTGCACGCGGCCGGCGTGATCATGTCCAGCGAGCCCATCGTCGACCACGCCCCGATCTGGGTGCGGCACACCGACGGCGTGACCATCACGCAGTGGGACTACCCGCAGTGCGAGTCGCTCGGCCTGCTGAAGATGGACTTCCTCGGCCTGCGCAACCTGACGATCATGGACGACGCCGTCAAGATGGTGAAGTCCAACAAGGGCATCGACCTCGACCTGCTGGCCCTGCCGCTCGACGACCCGAAGACCTTCGAACTCCTCCAGCGCGGCGACACCCTCGGCGTCTTCCAGTTCGACGGCGGCCCCATGCGCTCGCTGCTGCGCCTGATGAAGCCCGACAACTTCGAAGACATCTCCGCCGTGTCGGCGCTCTACCGTCCCGGCCCGATGGGCATGGACTCGCACACCAACTACGCGCTGCGCAAGAACAAGCTCCAGGAGATCACCCCGATCCACCCCGAGCTGGAGGAGCCGCTCAGGGAGGTCCTGGACGTCACCTACGGCCTGATCGTGTATCAGGAGCAGGTGCAGAAGGCCGCCCAGATCGTCGCCGGCTACTCGCTCGGCGAGGCCGACATCCTCCGCCGCGTGATGGGCAAGAAGAAGCCCGACGAACTGGCCAAGAACTTCGTCCTCTTCCAGAAGGGCGCCCGCGACAAGGGCTACAGCGACGAGGCCATCCAGGCCCTGTGGGACGTGCTGGTCCCGTTCGCCGGCTACGCCTTCAACAAGGCCCACTCGGCGGCGTACGGACTGGTCTCCTACTGGACCGCGTACCTCAAGGCGAACCACCCCGCCGAGTACATGGCCGGGCTGCTCACCTCGGTCAAGGACGACAAGGACAAGTCGGCCGTCTACCTCAACGAGTGCCGCCGCATGGGCATCAAGGTGCTCCCGCCGAACGTCAACGAGTCGGTGCACAACTTCGCCGCCCAGGGCGACGACGTGATCCTCTTCGGCCTGGAGGCCGTACGCAACGTCGGCACGGGCGTCGTCGAGTCGATCATCAAGGCCCGCAGGGCGAAGGGGAAGTTCGCCTCCTTCCCCGACTACCTGGACAAGGTCGACGCCACCGCCTGCAACAAGCGGACCACGGAATCCCTCATCAAGGCGGGCGCCTTCGACGCGCTCGGGCACACCCGCAAGGGCCTCACCGCCCAGTACGAGCCGATGATCGACAACGTGGTCGCGGTCAAGCGCAAGGAGGCCGAGGGCCAGTTCGACCTCTTCGGCGGGATGGGCGAGGAGGAGAGCAGCGAGCC
Organism: Streptomyces sp. NPDC111744; assembly: GCF_055634995.1. NCBI lineage: Bacteria > Bacillati > Actinomycetota > Actinomycetes > Kitasatosporales > Streptomycetaceae > Streptomyces > Streptomyces sp. NPDC111744. Next base: position 102,906 of record NZ_JBVKCG010000003.1, on the reverse strand, counting down.
CGGGTTCGGCCTCGACGTGGAGTTCACCACCGAGGAGTGGGACAAGACCTATCTGCTCGCCCAGGAGCGGGAGATGCTCGGTCTGTACGTCTCCGACCACCCGCTCTTCGGTCTGGAGCATGTGCTCTCCGACAAGGCCGACGCGGGCATCGCCCAGCTCACCGGCGGCGAGCACGCCGACGGCGCGGTGGTCACCATCGGCGGGATCATCTCCGGTCTCCAGCGCAAGATGACCAAGCAGGGCAACGCCTGGGCGATCGCCACCGTCGAGGACCTCGCCGGCTCCATCGAGTGCATGTTCTTCCCCGCGACCTACCAGCTCATCTCGACCCAACTCGTCGAGGACGCGGTCGTGTTCGTCAAGGGCCGCCTCGACAAGCGCGAGGACGTGCCCCGCCTGGTGGCGATGGAGCTGACGATCCCCGACCTGTCCGCCGCGGGCGCCAACGCGCCCGTGATCCTCACCATCCCCGCCACCCGGGTCACCCCGCCCATGGTCAGCCGCCTCGGCGAGATCCTCAGCCACCACAAGGGCGACAGCGAGGTCCGGATCAAGCTCCAGGGCCCGACCAAGACGACCGTGCTGCGCCTCGACCGGCACCGGGTGAAGCCCGATCCGGCCCTGTTCGGCGACCTGAAGGTGCTGCTCGGCCCGTCCTGCCTGGCCGGCTAGGCCCTGCCGTCCGCGCGCGGAAGGGGCGCACCCGCAACGGGTGCGCCCCTTCTGTGTGCTGGGCTTCAACAGCCCTGAGGGACCTGGGTGGTCCGCTCAGTTGTGGCCGAAGCGCTTCTGCTGCTTACGGGCAACATCCGCGGGGCTGCCCTGAATGTGCGACACCGGCGAGTCGTGGGACTCCATCGACGTACGCTGCGCGTGCTCGTGGGCCTGCTCGGCCTGCGGCGCGCGGTTCTGAGAGCCACCCTGCTTGCGGTTCTTGTTCTTGGCCATGGTGATCTGCCTCCTGTGGGGGATCTAGGGGCCGAATTCAGATTCACATAGGCTGACAACGGACGCATTTCGGATAATTACCGTGTGTGACAGGGTTTGTCGGAGAGCAAGGTGCCGAAACGCCACGCCGAAGATCGAGTTCGGGCCGTTAACCCCCGCGCCGTCGGGCAGACTCGAAGGAAGCCCCGAAAGCAAACCTCCCGGAAAGAGGGTGAGTCGCGTGGACCGCTGCATCGTCCTGGTGGACGCCGGGTATCTGCTGGGTGCCGCCGCCAGTCTCCTCGCCGGTGAGCCCTCCCGATCCCGGATCACCGTCGACCACGCCGCGCTCATCCAGGCGCTGCGCGACCGCGCGGAATCTGACACCGAGCGTCCACTGCTGCGCATCTACTGGTTCGACGGCGCCCCCGACCGCGTCCCGCAGCCCGAACACCGGCGGCTGCGTGTGATGCCCCGGGTGACCGTCCGGCTCGGCGCGCTGACCCGCAGCGACGGACGCTGGGCCCAGAAGGGCGTGGACGCGGCCATGCACGCCGAGCTGACCGAGCTGGCCCGCAACCGCGCCTGTTCCGACGTCGTGCTGGTGACCGGCGACGGCGATCTGCTGCCGGGCATGATGGCCGCGAAGGAGCACGGGGTCGCCGTACACCTGTGGGCCGTGCAGGCCGCCGACGGGGACTACAACCAGTCCGAGGACCTGGTCGCGGAGGCCGACGAGCGGCGGGTCCTGGACCGCGTGTGGATCACCCAGGCCGTACGGGCGAAGGAGCTGACCGCGGTCTGTGCCCCGCCGCCGGCGCCGCGGCCGGAGATCGCCGCGATCCTCTCCGCGCCGCTGCCCGACTCGGGGCTGGCGGGCGCGGCCGAGTCGGGGGCCGAAGAGGCCGAGCGGGCGCCCGCGGCGAGCGCGGCGGAGAACGGGTCGGCCGAGCGGGTGCCTGCGCCCAAGGGGGTGCCCACGCCGAAGGACCTGGCCGCGCTGCGGGCGCCGGGCGCGCAGCCGGTGGTGCAGCATCCAGCGACCACCGCGACCCTGCGGTGGTCCTCCGACAAGGGGTGGGTGGACCGGCCGGGGGCCGTCGCGGAACCGGCGGAGGCCGCCTCCATGCCGACGCTGGCGCAGCTGACGACCGCGGAGCAGCGATGGGCCGACCGGGAGGAGGACATCACGACCGTCGGCGGGGATCCGTACGAGGTCGGCCAGGTGTTCGCCCGGCGGTGGATCTCGCGGCTGGGCGAACAGAACCATGTGCAGAAGCTGTCCGGGATGTATCCGCGGATTCCGCATCGGATCGACGGGGAGCTGCTGCGGTACGCGGCCCGGTTCGGGTTGCTGGCGCACAAGGACGACCAGATCGACGAGCACGACCGGTACGCCATCCGGGCGGGGTTCTGGAGAGAGATCGATGTGCCGGCGGGGGCGGCCGAGCATGCGCCGGCCGAATGAGTGAGCCCCGGGGGTGCGAAGACGACTGCCCCAAAGGCGAGTAAACGGGGCCGACCCCGTAGTCTCGTCCCTTGTGAGTACGGGCGTGGGTCAGGCACTTCGGCAGCAGAGCGACGTGGTGTGTGCCGTGCGTGGGCTGACCAAGACCTACGCCGCGGTCAAAGGGCGGCGCGGTGTTCCCGCGGTGCCCGAGGTCCGGGCCACTGACGGGGTGGACCTCGATGTCCGGCGCGGGGAGATCTTCGGGCTGCTCGGGCCGAACGGGGCCGGCAAGTCGACCCTCGTACGGCAGCTCACCGGGCTGCTGCGGCCCGACGCCGGCACTGTCGAGATCCTCGGGCACGACATCGTGCGGCATCCGGAGCGGGCCGCGCGGATCCTCGCCTATCTCGGTCAGGAGTCCAGCGCTCTCGACGAGCTGACCGTGTCCCTCGCCGCCGAGACCACCGGGCGGCTGCGCGGCCTGGACGTACGGCAGGCCCGCGCCGAGCGGGACGCCGTGGTCGAGGAGCTGGGGCTCGGGCCGCTCGCCGGGCGGGCGATCAGGAAGCTCTCCGGAGGGCAGCGGCGGCTGGCCTGCTTCGCCGCGGCGCTGGTCGGGGAGCGGCCGTTGCTGGTGCTCGACGAACCGACGACCGGGATGGATCCGGTGGCCCGGCGGGCCGTGTGGGCCGCCGTCGACCGGCGGCGGGCCGAGCACGGCGCGACCGTCGTCCTGGTCACCCACAACGTGATCGAGGCCGAGACGGTCCTGGACCGGGTCGCCGTGCTCGACCAGGGACGGGTCATCGCCTGTGACACCCCGGCCGGGCTCAAGGAACGGGTCGCCGGAGAGGTGCGGGTCGAACTGGTGTGGCGGGAGCGGGCCCCGCTGGACGTGCCCGAGGTGGCCGTCCTGCGGGAACGTGCCGTCGAGTCCGGCCGGCGCTGGACGCTGCGGCTCGCGCCCGAGGAGGCACGTGCCGTGGTCGCCACGGTGACCGGCGGGACGGCCTTCGCCGCCCTCGACGACTTCACGCTCGCCACGCCCAGCCTGGAGGACGTCTATCTGGCGCTGGGCGGCGCCGCACGGCAGGGGCTGGTGAAGGCATGAGCGTGAGCGTGAACGCCGGGGCGACCGGGCCCGTACGGGAAGGCGCGGCGGCCGTACGTGCCGTGGATGCCGTTGGGAAGAGGAGCTGCGCGACGTGAGTGTCGTACCCGCGGAGGTTCTGCCGGGCGGTGCCCTGGCCCTGGAGGAGTCGGTGCCGCGCCCGGCGGCCGAGCTGGGCCCGCGTGCGCGTCTGTGGCCGTCGCTGGTGGCCGTCTACCGGGCGCAGCTGTCCCGTGCCCGGGTGGCGCGGATCCCGCTGCTGTTCGTCGCGACCTTCCAGTCCGTCGGCATCATGATCATGATGCGGGGGGTGGTGGACAGCCGGGGCGAGGCCCAGTCCGTGGTGGCGGGGTCGTCGGTGGTCGTCGTCGCCTATGTGGCCCTGAACCTGCTCGCGCAGTACTTCGGGCAGCTGCGGGCGAGCGGCGGCCTCGACCACTACGCCACGCTGCCGGTGCCGCCGGCCTCCGTGGTGCTCGGGGCGGCCGCGGCGTACGCCTCCTTCACCGTGCCGGGGACGCTGGTGACGGCCGTCTTCGGGTGTGTGCTGTTCGGGCTGCCGCTGAGCAACCTGTGGATTCTCCTCGCCGTGATCCCGCTGGCGGGGGCGGCCCTGTCCGGGCTCGGCGCCGCCTGCGGGCTGCTCGCGCCCCGGCCCGAACTCGCCACGCTGCTCGGGCAGTTGGGCATGTCGGCGGCCCTGCTGCTCGGTGTGCTGCCGCCGGACCGGATGCCGGGGATCATTCAGCTCGCCCGTGACCTGCTGCCTTCGACGTACGGCGTGGAGGCCTACGCCCGGACGTTCGGGGCGCGGCCCGACTGGGCCGTCGTCCTCGCTGACCTGGGTGTGTGCGCCGGGGTCGGGGTCGCCTCGCTGGCCGTCGCCACCTGGGCGTACCGCCGGGCCGCCGTCCGGTGACGCGCCGCACAGGCCGACCTGGCACGATGTCAGAGTGACCGCACCGTTGACGCCGCCTCCGCCGCCGCACGACCAGTCCTCGCACCAGGCCTGGCAGGCGCCGCCGCCTGCCGGGACGGTCGCAGGAGAGTTCGGAGCAGAGTACGGACAGGACGGTCCTGGGATGAAGACCGAACTGCGTCAGGCCGCCGTGATCGCTCTCGCGCTGGCGGTGAGCGGTGCGCTGCTCGGGCTGCTGTGGCTGTGGCTGGCGCCGCATGTCCCCCTGGTGGGGGACCATTCCGGCAAGAGCTGGGTGGTCTATCTCAAGGACACCGAGGGCGAGCAGGCGGCGGGGGTGGACGGGACGTTCACGCTGCTGGCGCTGGCGTTCGGTGCGGTGAGCGCGGTCGTGGTGTTCCTGTGGCAGCGGCGCGGGGGTGTCCCGCTGGTGGTGGCGCTGGGGGTCGGCGGGCTGCTCGGCTCGCTGCTGGCGTGGCGGTTGGGGACGTGGCTGGGGCCGGAGCAGGACGTGATCGCGCACGCGAAGGCCGTCGGGAAGGGAGTGACGTTCTCGGCGCCGCTGAAGTTGGGGGCGAAGGGGGCGTTGCTGGCGTGGTCGTTGTCGGCGTTGCTGGTGCACCTGGGGTTGACGGCGCTGTTCGGCCCGCGGGACCCGGAGCCGCCGTACGAGGAGGGGCCGTACGAGGAGGGGCCGTACGCGGTTCCGCAGGCGTAGGGTTTCGCCCCCGCCGCCCCTGACGGTCCCTCGACATGTCTCCCGTACGTGACCGAGGACGGGGGTTTCGCCGAGTGGTCACGCACGTCCGATGGGTGCCAGGGTCGCCCCGGTCAGTGTGGCCAGGGAGCCGGGGGAGAGCTCGACCTCCAGGCCCCGGCGGCCCGCCGAGACGCAGATCGTGGTGTGGGACGACGCCGACGCGTCCAGGACCGTGGGGAGCTTCTTGCGCTGGCCCAGCGGGGAGATACCGCCCCGGACATAGCCCGTCGTGCGCTCGGCCAGGGCCGGGTCCGCCATCGCCGCGCGTTTGCCGCCGACCGCCGCCGCCAGGGCCTTCAGGTCCAGGCTGCCGGCCACCGGCACCACCGCGACCGTGAGCGTGCCGTCCACGTCCGCGACCAGGGTCTTGAAGACCCGGTCGGGGGACACGCCCGTCGCCTCCGCCGCCTCCTCGCCGTAGGACGGGTGGGAGGGGTCGTGGTCGTAGGAGTGGACGGTGAAGTCCACGCCCGCCGCGGTCAGGGCCACTGTCGCCGGCGTGCCCGCGGACTGCTGCTGTTTCTTGTTCGGCTTCTTCGGCATGGCAGGACCCCGGCTCAGTTCAGGCTCGTCGGCGCCCGCGTCAGCTCCGCCGCGGGCAGTGACGGCAGGTTACGGATGATCGCCGTCTCGGCGCGAAGCAGTTTCAGTTCGTCGCGCAGGCGGGACGCCGTGTCGGGGGCCTGGAGCAGGCGCTGCTTGGTGGGGATGTCGTGCATCATCGCCGCCGCGACCAGGTAGGAGACCACGGACGGTTCGTCGGGGAGGTCGACGCCCGTGGACAGCGAGCGCTCCCGCGCCCCCGCCAGCCGCTTCTGGTACTGGCGGAAGGCTCGCAGCACCCCCTCCGCCAGCGCGCCCGCCTCGTCGCCCGGTTCCTCCGGCAGCTCCTCCAGCTCAGCCGTCAGGAACGGCCCGGACGTGTCGACGGAGAGCAGTCGTACCCGGCTCGTCCCCGTCGCCAGCACCTCGAACGTGCCGTTCGCCCGCTCCCGGATCGTCGCCGCGTCCGCCACACAGCCCACCCGGTGGAAGGACTTGAGGGGGTCGGGCCCGAAGCCGGCCGCCGGGCCCCGCTCGGGCTGGGCCGTCGGATCAGGCATGCCAGGTGCGCTCGGTGCCACCTCGTGGCCGTCGCGGATCGCCACGACGGCGAACCGGCGCGGTTCCTCCTCGGGGGTCTTCAGCAGATCGCGCATCATGGCGCGATAACGCTCCTCGAAGATGTTCAGTGGCAGCACGAGCCCCGGGAACAGCACCGAGTTCAGCGGGAAGAGGGGAAGACGGACGGTGGTCACGGCGCCACAGCCTAGTGGTCATCGGCGGGAACATGTCCGCCGTGCTCGGCCCGTGGGCGTCCCGCGCCCCTCGGCGAGGGGACAAGCCCGGTCCCGGGGGGCGGTTCCGTACCGGCCAGCAGGTGCGCGCGCAGCCGTACGAAATGGCCCAGCGGGTCGTCGGACAGGCGGTCCCAGGGGAACGAGGTGACGTACGGGCCGATCAGGTGCAGCTGGGTGCGGGCGGCCTCCCAGCGTTCCAGGCGGACCAGGAGGTACATCAGCTTGTTGCGGACCTCGGCCGGCCAGGGGTCGGCCGCCGGGAACCGGGCGGAGAGGGCGATCGCCCGGTCGGCCGCAGCGTCCAGGCGGGGTTGCGGCACCGTGGGGCCGCAGCCGTCGGTGAGGTAGGCGAAGGCCGCGCGGGCCGGAAGGGCCTGTACGAGGGAGTCGGCCGGGGCGTCCTGGGCGGCCAGGTCGGCGAAGTCGAAGCACTCGCCGTGCGAGCCGTGCCAGTACGTACCCAGATAGCGCAGGGCGGCCACATGGCAGCCGTAGTGGTGCGGGGCGCGGCGGACCGCCGCCTCCCACAGCTCCTCGAAGTACTTGTGACCGGCGTTGGAGCCGCGTGCGTGGTCCAGCGCCACCCGCCACGGAACCGGGTCGCGGTCGTCGCCGCGTGCGGCGGCCGTGATCAGCGGACTCACCGCGCGTAGCAACTCGGTCCGAGCCGGGGACGGCCAGGCCTGGTCCACCGCCAGCTGGGCCCGCAGCAGCAGCAGGTCCGGGTCGTTGGGGGCGGCCGTGGACCAGTCGCCCAGCCATTCGGCCCGCGAGCGGGCGAAGAGGGCGAGCCGGTGCACATACCGGTCCCGTGCCTCCCACTCGGCCGCGGCCCTGGTGTCGGCCAGCAGACGCGCCGCGGGCTGGTACTCGCCCCGGCCGGCCGCGACCAGCGCGGGGGCGAGCTGCTCGTCGGGCGCGTCGAGGAACACCTCGTCGTCGGCCGGCAGCGGGCCGAGGGCGGGGCGCTGGGTGGTCGTTGCCGTCCGTGCGGAACGGAACAGCGTGCGCAGCGAAGCCATGGTGTCGCCATTGAAAGTCCGCAGGTCGAGCATGCGCCAGACCGCCTGGCGATTTCCGTGAAAGTTGTACGGTCCCAGGCCAAGGGAAGGTAAAAGGTGACTGTTGCTCATCTGTTGGGTACCTGCCAGGCGCGACCAGCGGGAACCAGCCGCGCCCGCCTGCCTAACCGCGCCTCAGCAGCCGCGTGGCCCCCGCCGCCACCGTCGTCGCCAGGATCCAGCCCAGCAGGACCATCACGGCGGCCGCCCACTGCCAGCCCCCGCTGAGGCGCCACTGGCCGGCCTGGCCCAGGTCGATCACCGGCAGCAGCAGATCGAGGACGAACAGCGCCGGGTCCCAGACCGGGTGCCCGCCGGAGGTCATCGGCGGGTGCGGGGCGTGTGCGAAGGCGAGCGTGCCCGCAGCCCACAGCACCGCCATCCACACCGCCGCCCGGCCCGGCCGGTAGCCGTAGGCCACGGTCAGATCCTGCACGTAGCCCCAGAGCTTGGCGGCGACCGGCAGCGTCTCGCGGCGCCGGCGCTGCTTGGCGAGCTGCACCTCGCGCGCGTCCTCGTCCTCACCGGCGGCCCGCAGCACGGTCGCGAGCCGCTCGTACGGCTCCGGGTTGTACTCGGCGGTCGCCGCCGCCACCCAGTCGAGCCGCCGGGTCAGCGGGAACGGGCCCTGCGGGACCAGGTTCTCGTAGGCGAAGCCGCCCATGTGCAGCCGCCCGGGGCCCGGCCAGCTGGTCGCCCGGTCCACCAGGTTCACGGTCCGGGCGCCCGACAGCACCACCCGGCCGCGCTGCGGCTCCTCCCCGAGGAACCGCACCTCCGGCGCCTGCGCCCGGCGCAACGACAGCTCCTGGTCGTCCGTGAAGGTGAACCGGGCCCGCTCCAGGTCGACGGCGTCCCCGAACCGCCCGTCGTCCAGCCGTATCCCGCCCTGGCACTCGAACCGCTGGATCCGGGTCCCGCGCGCCGGGGTCGTGCCGCTCCGCCAGGGGCCGCCCACCCCGGCCGGGGTCAGGTACAGGGTGCGGCCGACGGTCAGCTGGGGCGCGTTCAGCGCGAACCGCCCGTGGGGATTGCGCAGCCGGGCCCCGCGCAGGCTCAGCGAGACACCCACCTTGGCGCTGCGCAGGCTCAGCTCCCCGTACGACTCCAGCAGGTCGGCCTGCAGATCCTGCCCGACGCTCAGGCCGTCCGCCGCGATCGACCGTCCGCTGCGGTCCCGGTACACCACCGCCTGGTTCAGCAGCAGGTCGGTGCCGATGTGCGCGTCGGTCAGCCGGACCCCGCCCAGGAAGCGGCAGCGGGGCAGATGCAGATCACCCTCCGTGCGCACCCGGGCCGCCTCAAGGCGCGGCACCGCACAGTCGACCAGTCGCACGGTCGTGAAGTGCGCCTCCGGCAGCAGGACCTCGTCGTCGAACCGGCAGCCGCTCAGCTCCACATACGGGGTGACCGCGCCGCCCGCCAGGTCCAGCGCGCCGGTGATCCGCACACCCGCCAGCTTCAGCGCGGCCACCCGGCCCGCGAGCGCCGGCGGCCCGTCGAGCAGCAGCCAGCAGACGATCCGCGCCCGCACGGTCCGCTCGGGCCCCCAGGGATGGCCGCCGTGCGGATCGTCCACCTGCGCGTCGCCGCTGCTCAGGTCGTACACACTGCCGTTGCGGAAGGCCTGCCACATCCCGGCCTCGGCCGCGGTCAGATCGTCCGGCAGTTCCCCGTCCCGGACCCCCTCGGTCACGGCTCTTCCTTCTTCCTCAGCTACTCGTCAGTCATGTACTCGCGCAGCGGTGATGCCCGGTCCGTCACCCCTCGAACACCACACGTGAAGGTGATCTTCCGGGTTCCGGCCAGGCTATGTACCGGTCGTTGCCTCACGTTCTGTATCAGCCATTGATACGCGCGGACGGGCCCCGAGTGCCGTCTGAGAGAATTGAGCACGTGATCTCCCGAATCGACCTGCGCGGCGACGCCCTCCCCGAGGGCCCCGCTCTGCGCGACCTGCTGCCCCGAGCCGACTTCGACGTCTCGGCCGCCCTGGAGAAGGTGCGTCCGATCTGCGAGGCCGTGCATCATCGGGGCGACGCGGCGCTGATCGACTTCGCCGAGAGGTTCGACGGGGTCACCCTGGAGCAGGTGCGGGTGCCCGCCGCGGCCCTGGCCAAGGCGCTGGAGGAGCTCGAGCCGGCCGTGCGCGCGGCCCTGGAGGAGTCCATCCGGCGCGCCCGTCTCGTCCACCGCGAGCAGCGTCGTACGACCCACACGACCCAGGTCGTGCCCGGCGGCTCGGTCACCGAGAAGTGGGTGCCGGTCGAGCGGGTCGGGCTCTACGCGCCCGGCGGCCGGTCGGTCTACCCGTCCTCCGTGATCATGAACGTCGTGCCCGCGCAGGAGGCCGGCGTCGAGTCCATCGCGCTCGCCTCCCCGGCGCAGGCCGAGTTCGGTGGCCTGCCGCACCCGACGATCCTCGCCGCCTGCGCCCTGCTCGGCGTCGACGAGGTGTACGCGGCCGGCGGCGCCACCGCCGTCGCGATGTTCGCCTACGGCACCGAGTCCTGCCCGTCCGCCAACATGGTCACCGGCCCCGGCAACATCTGGGTCGCCGCCGCCAAGCGCTACTTCACCGGCAGGATCGGCATCGACGCCGAGGCCGGCCCCACCGAGATCGCGGTCCTCGCGGACGCCACCGCCGACCCGGTGCACATCGCCGCCGACCTGATCAGCCAGGCCGAGCACGACCCGCTGGCCGCCGCCGTCCTGGTCACCGACTCGGTCGAGCTGGCGGACGCGGTGGCGAAGGAGCTGGAGCCGCAGGTCGCGGCCACCAAGCACATCGGCGACCGGATCGTCCCGGCGCTCGCGGGCAGGCAGTCCGCGATCGTCCTGGTCGACGGCGTCGAGGAGGGCCTCAGGGTCGTCGACGCGTACGGCGCCGAGCACCTGGAGATCCAGACGGCTCAGGCTTCCGAGGTGGCCGGGCGCGTCAAGAACGCGGGCGCAATCTTCGTCGGCCCCTGGGCACCGGTCTCCCTCGGTGACTACGCCGCCGGATCCAACCACGTGCTGCCCACCGGCGGCTGCGCCTGCCACTCCTCCGGCCTGTCCGTCCAGTCCTTCCTGCGCGGCATCCACATCGTCGACTACACGAAGGACGCGCTGGCCGAGGTCGCGCACCACGTGGTGACGCTGGCGGAGGCGGAGGACCTGCCGGCACACGGCGCGGCGATCAAGGCAAGGTTCGGTTGGAAGGTACCCGAGGGCAAGTGACAGGCATCGACGATCTCCCCGTACGGGACGAGCTTCGCGGCAAGTCCCCCTACGGCGCGCCTCAGTTGGACGTGCCCGTACGGCTGAACACCAACGAGAACCCCTACCCGCTGCCCGAGCCGCTGGTCGAGCGGATCGTGGAGCGGGTGCGCGAGGCCGCCCGGAACCTGAACCGCTATCCCGACCGGGACGCGGTCCGGCTCCGCACCGAGCTGGCCAAGTACCTGACGAAGACCGGCAACCACCCGCTCTCCGTCGAGAACGTCTGGGCGGCCAACGGCTCCAACGAGGTCATCCAGCAGCTGCTGCAGACCTTCGGCGGACCGGGTCGTACGGCTATCGGCTTCGAGCCGTCGTACTCGATGCACTCGCTCATCTCGCGCGGCACGGGCACCGGCTGGATCTCCGGCCCCCGCAACGACGACTTCACGATCGACACCGAAGCCGCCACCCGCGCGATCGCCGAGCACAAGCCCGACGTCGTCTTCATCACCACCCCCAACAACCCCACCGGTAACGCGGTCCCGCCCGAGACGGTCCTCGCGCTGTACGACGCGGCCCAGGCAGCCCGGCCGTCCATGGTGATCGTCGACGAGGCGTACATCGAGTTCAGCCACGGCGACTCGCTGCTGCCGCTGCTCGAAGGTCGGCCGAATCTCGTCGTCTCCAGGACCATGTCGAAGGCCTTCGGCGCGGCCGGCCTGCGCCTCGGCTACCTCGCCGCGGACCCGGCGGTGGTGGACGCCGTGCAGCTCGTACGGCTGCCGTACCACCTGTCGGCGATCACCCAGGCGACCGCGCTCGCCGCCCTGGAGCACACGGATACGCTGCTGGGGTACGTCGAGCAGCTGAAGACCGAGCGGGACCGGCTGGTGAGCGAGCTGCGGGCGGCCGGGTTCGAGGTCACCGAGTCCGACGCCAACTTCGTGCAGTTCGGGCGGTTCGGGGACCCCCACCGGGCCTGGCAGAAGATCCTCGACCGCGGGGTCCTCGTCCGGGACAACGGCGTGCCCGGTTTCCTGCGGGTGTCCGCCGGAACCCCCGAAGAGAACGACGCGTTCCTCGACGCGGCACGTGAAGTCAAGAAGGAGCTGGACGCATGACCCGCGTAGGGCGCGTGGAGCGCACCACCAAGGAGACCTCGGTCCTGGTCGAGATCGACCTCGACGGCACCGGGAAGACCGACATCGCGACCGGCGTCGGTTTCTACGACCACATGCTCGACCAGCTCGGCCGGCACGGCCTGTTCGACCTCACCGTGAAGACCGACGGCGATCTGCACATCGACTCGCACCACACCATCGAGGACACCGCCCTCGCCCTCGGCGCCGCCTTCAAGCAGGCCCTCGGCGACAAGGTGGGGGTCTATCGATTCGGGAACTGCACGGTTCCCCTCGACGAGTCCCTCGCCCAGGTCACGGTGGACCTGTCCGGCCGTCCGTACCTCGTGCACACGGAGCCGGAGAACATGGCCCCGATGATCGGCGAGTACGACACCACCATGACCCGGCACATCCTGGAGTCCTTCGTCGCCCAGGCCCAGGTCGCCCTGCATGTGCACGTCCCCTACGGGCGCAACGCGCACCACATCGTGGAATGCCAGTTCAAGGCGCTCGCCAGGGCGCTGCGCTACGCCTCCGAGCGCGACCCGCGCGCGGCCGGCATCCTCCCCTCGACGAAGGGCGCGCTGTAAAGCCATGACCGGGCTCTCCACCCTACTGATCGTCGTCGGCCTCTTCCTGGTCGGCGGAATCATCTCCTTCGTCAAGCAGAAGATGCCCACCAGCCTGATCGTGCTGCTCTCGATCGGCGCCGCGATGTGCCTGGTGGCGGGCGTCATGAGGCTGGAGGTGTGGAATTGAGCGGATCCGCCAGGAAGGTCGTCGTCTTCGACTACGGCTTCGGGAACGTCCGGTCCGCCGAGCGGGCGCTCGCCCGCGCCGGGGCCGACGTCGAGATAACCCGTGACTTCGACAAGGCCATGAACGCGGACGGGCTGCTGGTGCCGGGCGTCGGCGCCTTCGCCGCCTGTATGCAGGGCCTGAAGGCGGCCCGCGGGGACTGGATCATCGACCGCCGGCTGTCCGGCGGGCGGCCGGTGATGGGCATCTGCGTCGGCATGCAGATCCTGTTCGCGCGCGGCATCGAGCACGGCGTTCAGACCGAGGGCCTCGACGAGTGGCCCGGCTCGGTCGAGCCGCTCCAGGCCGAGATCGTGCCCCACATGGGCTGGAACACCGTGGACGTGCCGGCCGGCTCGGAGCTGTTCGCGGGCCTGGACGCCGACGCCCGCTTCTACTTCGTGCACTCCTACGCCGTCCAGGACTGGGCGCTGGAGGCGCACAACCCGGTCCTGCACGCCCCCAAGGTGGCCTGGTCGACGCACGGCAAGCCGTTCGTGGCCGCCGTGGAGAACGGCGCCCTGTGGGCCACCCAGTTCCACCCCGAGAAGTCCGGCGACGCCGGCGCCCAGCTCCTCACCAACTGGATCGGAACACTGTGAGCACGCTCGAACTCCTCCCCGCCGTCGACGTCCGCGACGGCCAGGCCGTCCGCCTCGTGCACGGCGAGTCGGGAACCGAGACCTCCTACGGCTCCCCCCTGGAGGCCGCCCTCGCCTGGCAGCGGTCCGGCGCCGAGTGGCTGCACCTGGTCGACCTGGACGCCGCGTTCGGCACCGGCGACAACCGCGAGCTGATCACCGAGGTCGCCGGGGCGATGGACATCAAGGTGGAGCTGTCCGGTGGTATCCGGGACGACGCCTCGCTGGCGGCCGCCCTCGCCACCGGCTGTCGCCGGGTGAACCTCGGCACGGCCGCCCTGGAGAGCCCGGAGTGGGTCGCCAAGGTCATCGCCGAGCACGGCGGCCGGATCGCGGTGGGCCTGGACGTCAAGGGCACCACCCTGCGCGGCCGCGGCTGGACCCGCGACGGCGGCGACCTCTACGAGACGCTGGCCCGGCTCGACCAGGAGGGCTGCGCGCGGTACGTCGTCACCGACATCGCCAAGGACGGCACCCTCCAGGGCCCGAACCTGGAGCTCCTGAAGAACGTCTGCGCGGCGACGGACCGGCCGGTCGTGGCCTCCGGTGGCGTGTCGTCGCTGGACGACCTCCGCGCGCTGGCCGAACTGGTACCCCTCGGTGTCGAGGGCGCCATCGTCGGAAAGGCCCTGTACGCCAAGGCGTTCACCTTGGAAGAAGCACTGGAGGCAGTGTCCCGATGACGTCAGAAGCCGTGCGGCGTGTACAGAGCGGAAGTCCCTGGGAAGAGCCCTTCGGTATCGCCCGCGCCGTTGCGGCGGGCGACCGAGTGGTGGTCGGCGGCACGACGTCCTTCAAGGGCACCGTGCTGTACGGGGAGGGCGACCCGTACGAACAGGCCAAGGTGGCCTTCGGTACGGCCCTGGAGGCGATCGCCGAGTTCGGGCTCGGACCCGAGTCGGTGATCCGCACCAGGCTGTATCTCACCCACGCGCGCGACATGGACGCGGTGGGACGCGCCCACAAGGAGATCTTCGGCTCGGTACGCCCGGTGACCACGTTCGTCGTGGTGACCGGCTTCGTCGACCCGCGCATCCTGGTCGAGGCAGAGCTGGAGGCATACCGAGGAGCCGTGGATTCATGACCCTGGCGGTCCGAGTCATCCCCTGCCTGGACGTGGACAACGGCCGGGTCGTCAAGGGCGTCAACTTCCAGAACCTGCGCGACGCGGGCGACCCGGTCGAGATGGCCAAGGTGTACGACGCGGAGGGCGCCGACGAGCTGACCTTCCTGGACATCACCGCGTCGTCCGGCGACCGCGAGACCACCTACGACGTGGTGCGCCGCACCGCCGAGCAGGTCTTCATCCCGCTGACCGTCGGCGGCGGGGTGCGCACGGCCGAGGACGTCGACAAGCTGCTGCGGGCGGGCGCCGACAAGGTGGGCGTCAACACGGCCGCGATCGCCCGCCCGGACCTGATCCGGGAGATCGCGGAACGCTTCGGCCGCCAGGTCCTGGTCCTGTCGGTGGACGCCCGCCGCACCCCCGAAGGCACCTTCGAGGTCACCACCCACGGCGGCCGTCGCGGCACCGGCATCGACGCGGTCGAGTGGGCGCATCGGGCCGCCGAGCTGGGCGCGGGGGAGATCCTGCTCAACTCGATGGACGCGGACGGCACCAAGGACGGCTACGACCTGGAGATGATCACGGCTGTCCGCAAGCACGTCACCATCCCGGTCATCGCCTCCGGCGGCGCCGGCAAACTGGCCGACTTCGCCCCGGCCGTCGGAGCGGGCGCGAACGCGGTCCTCGCCGCCTCCGTCTTCCACTTCGGCGACCTGCGCATCGGCGAGGTGAAGCAGGCCCTGCGGGAGGCGGGACACCCCGTGCGGTGACGCTGTGCCCGAGTCCTGGCCCCGGTGCCCCTCGGTACCGGGGCCTTCTGCTGCACACCCCAGATACGCGCCACCCCCTGGCAGGACCTGCGGGCGGTCTCGGCCACATCCGCCGCCATCGCGTCCTGGCCCCGCTGATGCCGGCCATCGCCCTCGGCTCGGCTTCGTCAGCCCCCTCGACGTCGGGCTCACCCTGCTCGCCGACCGGCGCGGCTGGGGCGCCGCCGGGGTCGGCTGGGTGCTCGCCGGGTTCGGGACCGGCGCCGGGGCCGCCTCGCTCCTGCTCACCGTCCGGGGCCGGCTGCCGTGCGCCGGGCTGGTCGCCGGGTACGCCATTCTCGCCGGATCGGTCGCGATCGGCTCCCTCGCCTTCGTGCCGAGCCTCGCCGGAGCCGTCGGCGTGGCGCTGCTGATCGGCCTGCTCGCCGGCGTCAGCGGTGCGATGTGCTCCGCGCTGCTGCAGACCCAGGCCGACGCCGCCTACCCCGGCCGGGTCACCGCCGTCGCCGGCCTGATCAGCCTGGGCCTCACCCCGCTGAGCATGCCCTTCACGGCCGCCGCCATCGGCGCTTCGGCCCCGGCCCGGTGTACGTCCTCAGTGCCGCCGTCTGCGGGCTCGGTGGGGTCGTCGCCCTCGCCGTACCGGGACTGCGACGGGCCGAACTGCCCCGCTGAGGCTTCTCAGCCCTTCGGCTGGGCCAGCTGGACCAGGTTGCCGACCGTGTCGTCGAGGACGGCCGCGATCACCGGGCCCTGCTCCTGTGGCTCGTGCGTGAAGCGGACGCCCAGGGCGCGCAGGCGGTCGTACTCCGCCTCGATGTCGTCGACCGAGAAGACGATGGCCGGCAGGCCCGCCTCGTACACGGCCTTGCGGTACGGCTCCGCGATGGGGCCCTGGCCGGGTTCCAGGAGCAGCTGGAGGTCCGGCTGGGCACCGCCGGGCGCGCCGACCGTGATGAACAGGGTGCCGCCGCCCAGGTCGAGGTGGGTGCGGGTCTCGAAACCGAGGACGTCCGTGTAGAAGGCGTGCGCTTTCGAGACGTCGTCCACGTACACGTTCGTCATCGCGACCTTGATCATGGCGGGTCCTCAGATGCCCAGCTGCTTGGACTCGTGCAGCTTGGCGATCGCGTTCTCGTCGCCTTCCACCACGACCTTCGCCGCGCTCTGCCGGCCGAAGGCGAACATCAGCAGCTCGGAGGGCTCGCCCGTCACCGTCACCACCGGGGCGCCGCGATGGGCCACGGCCGTCTGGCCGTCCGGACGGCGCAGCACCAGGCCCGTCGGCACCCCCCGGCCCAGCAGCCGGGCGGTGCGCTCCAGACGGGACCACAGGGCGTCCTGGAAGACGGGGTCCAGCTCGCGAGGCGCCCAGTCCGGCTGGGCGCGGCGGACGTCCTCCGTGTGGACGTAGAACTCCACCGTGTTGGCCGCCTCGTCGACCTGCTTGAGCTGGAACGGCGAGAACCGCGGCGGGCCGGTACGGATCAGCTGGATCAGCTCCTCGTACGGCTTCGCGGCGAACTCGGCCATCACCTTCTCCAGGCGCGGCGCGAGCTGCTTGATCAGTGCGCCCCCGGCCGCGTCCGGCCGGCGCTCGCGCACCACCACGTGCGCGGCCAGATCACGGGTCACCCAGCCCTCGCAGAGGGTCGGCGCCTCGGGACCGGCGGTCTCCAAGAGGTCGGCGAGCAGAAGCCGTTCACGCTTGGCGAAGGTCGACATGCACCCAGCCTACGGCCCCACGCACGGTCCGGACAGTGGACACGGTCCGTGACTGTCGGTGCCGCGCGGCACAATGGCACCCATGACCAGTACGACCGGTACGCCCCCGCCCAGCGGCCTCGCCCCGGAGATCGCCGCCCGCCTCAAGCGCAGCGCCGACGGCCTCCTGCCCGCCATCGCCCAGCAGTACGACACGGGCGAGGTACTGATGCTCGGCTGGATGGACGACGAGGCCCTGCACCGCACCCTCACCACCGGCCGCTGCACGTACTGGTCGCGCAGCCGCCAGGAGTACTGGGTCAAGGGCGACACCTCCGGCCACTTCCAGTGGGTCAGGTCCGTCGCCCTCGACTGCGACGCCGACACCCTGCTGGTCAAGGTCGACCAGGTGGGTGCCGCCTGCCACACCGGCGACCGCACCTGCTTCGACGCCGACGTGCTGCTCAAGGACGGCGCCGGTCCCGCCGTCCCGGCCTCCGATCAGTAAGGTCTGCCGCCATGGACCTAGAGACCTTCCGCAAGCTGGCGACCGACCGGCGTGTCATCCCGGTCACCCGCAAGCTCCTCGCCGACGGCGACACCCCGGTCGCGCTCTACCGCAAGCTCGCCGCCGAGCGCCCCGGCACCTTCCTGCTGGAGTCCGCCGAGAACGGCCGCACGGCCTTCCAATGGTCTCGCTACTCGTTCATCGGCGTGCGTTCCTCGGCCACCCTCACCACCCGTGACGGCCAGGCCCACTGGCTCGGCGTCCCGCCCGTCGGCGTGCCCGTCGACGGTGACCCGCTGGCCGCCCTGCGCGCCACCATCGAGGCCCTGCACACCCCGCGCGCGGAGGATCTGCCCCCGTTCACCGGCGGCATGGTCGGCTATCTGGGGTACGACATCGTGCGCCGCCTGGAGAAGATCGGTCCGGGGGAGCGGGACGACCTCAAGCTGCCCGAGCTGACCATGCTCCTCACCAGCGACCTCGCGGTGATGGACCACTGGGAGGGCTCGGTCCTGCTGATCGCCAACGCGATCAACCACAACGACCTCGACACCGGCGTCGACGAGGCCCACGCCGACGCGGTCGCCCGCCTCGACGCCATGGAGGCCGACCTCTCCCGCCCGGTCGCCCAGCCCCCGGCCGCCCTGCCCCCCTCCGAACTCCCCGAGTACACCGCCCTGTGGGGCGGCCCCGACTTCCAGGTCGCCGTCGAGGACATCAAGGAGCGCATCCGCGCGGGCGAGGCCTTCCAGGTCGTTCCCTCGCAGCGCTTCGAAACCCCCTGCACGGCCAGCGCGCTGGACGTCTACCGCGTGCTGAGGGCCACCAACCCCTCGCCGTACATGTACCTCTTCCGCTTCGAGGGCTTCGACGTCGTCGGCTCGTCCCCGGAGGCCCTGGTCAAGGTCGAGGACGGGCGGGCCATGGTCCACCCCATCGCCGGCACCCGGCCGCGCGGGGCCACCCCGCGGGAGGACCAGGACCTCGCCGACGAGCTGATGGCCGACCCCAAGGAGCGCGCCGAGCACCTGATGCTCGTCGACCTCGGGCGCAACGACCTGGGCCGGGTCTGCGAACCGGGCTCCGTAGAGGTCGTCGACTTCATGTCCGTCGAGCGGTACTCGCACGTCATGCACATCGTCTCCACGGTCACCGGAAAGGTCTCCGAGGGCCGCACCGCCTTCGACGTCCTCACCGCCTGCTTCCCGGCCGGCACCCTCTCCGGCGCCCCCAAGCCCCGGGCGATGCAGATCATCGACGAACTGGAGCCGTCCAGAAGGGGGTTGTACGGCGGCTGCGTCGGCTACCTCGACTTCGCCGGCGACTCCGACACCGCCATCGCCATCCGCACGGCCCTGCTGCGGGACGGCACGGCGTACGTCCAGGCGGGCGCGGGCATCGTCGCCGACTCGAACCCGGTCGCGGAGGACCAGGAGTGCCGCAACAAGGCGGCGGCGGTCCTGCGCGCGGTGCACACGGCCAACAGACTGGGAAAGTAGGGCGCTTCTCACTCAACCCCGGGTGACAGTTCGCCCGGGGTTCAGGCCATAGTGGAGTACGTGACTGCTGTTCCTCACCCCCGTTCCGAAGCCGCCGCACCCGCCGGGTCCGGCCGCCGCAGCCTTGCCGTCGCACTGTTGTTCGGTGCACTCGGCGCGGCCGTGGCCCTGCTGTCCAGCCGGCAGCGCTGGGCGGAGGGGACCGCGACGGTGGCGGGTGGCGCCTTCCCACTGACCGCCAGGGGCAGTGACGTCACGGGCGTCCCCGCGGCCCTCGCCATAGTGGGCCTCGCCGCGCTCGTCGCCGTCTTCGCCGTCCGCAAGGCCGGCCGCTTCCTGGTCTCCGGGCTCCTCGCGCTCTCCGGTGCCGGCATCGTCGCCGCCGCCCTGGCGGGCGCCTCCGACGGCTCCGCGCTGGACGAGAAGGCCGCCGAGGCCAGCGGCGACAGCTCCGCCACGGTCGCCGCCCTCAGCCACACCGGCTGGCCGTACGTCGCCGCGGTCGGCGGCGCGCTCATCCTGGTCGCCGGACTCCTCGCGCTGCGCTACGGCCGCCTCTGGCCCGCCATGTCCGGCCGCTACGAGCGCGGCACCGGAGCGGAGCGGCCCCGCCGCGCACCCAAGCCGGTCGACCCGGACCGCCCCGAGGACATCTGGAAGGCCCTGGACCGCGGCGAGGACCCCACCGGTGCGTGAGGGTTCCGCCGTGCTGTGAGTGCCGCGACGGACCGTCGGATGTCTGCGGCGCCGCCGTGGCTGCGCGCGCCCACGCGGTGCAGCCGCACACCGGCCACGGCCCCGCGTCCCTGCCGGGGCGCTGTGTCCGATGTGGCGCATCAGACGCCACCCCCGCTCACGGCACGCGTGCGCGTACGGGACAATGGAGGACGAGCGTCCGGAACGGACCCGTACGAGCGCGGCCACGGACGGCACGTACGACACGCACCAGCTAACGAGGAGCAAGTCATGGCGGGCAGCAGCCACGGTCACACCCCGGCCGCCTGGACCGGCGTCACCATCGCCTTCATCGGTTTCTGCGTCGCGGGCGCCTTCATGGTGATGGCGCAGCCGGTGGGGTTCTGGGCCGGCATGGTGATCGTGCTCCTCGGTGGCGTGGTCGGCATGATCATGCGTGCCATGGGCCTCGGCATGCCGAAGCAGTCCGCCCCGGTGACGCACGCCGCCGCTCCGGCCACCCCCCGCGAGCCGGTCACCGCCGAGAGCTGACCGGCAGCACTTCCCGAGGGGCGTTCCGAGACATCGGGCCGCCCCTCGCGCGCGTGTGCCGACCGTACGGGGCACAATGCGAGGCGTGAACGCCGACACTCCCAGCGCAGCCGCCCCGGCGCTGCCCTCCCTGCGAGGGCGGCTGGCCGTGCCCGCGGGGGTGATGGCCGCCGTCGTCGGGGCCTTCGCCTACGTCGGCACGGTCGACCCCAACCAGCCCGGCCACTACCCGGTCTGCCCGCTCTACCGGCTCACCGGCCTGTACTGCCCCGGCTGCGGCGGCCTGCGCAGCGCGCACGCGTTCATCCACGGCGACTTCCTGGCCGCGCTGCGGGACAACGCGGCGGGAGTGGCCGCCTACCTGGCCTTCGCCGTGGTGTGGACGGTCTGGGTGGTGCGCGCGGTACGCGGCCGGCCCTTCCGGATCGAGCTCAGGCCGGTGCCGATGTGGACCCTCGGTGCGTTGCTGCTGGTCTTCACCGTCGTCCGGAACCTGCCCTTCGCCGGCTGGTCGCATCCTTGATCAGCCGGCGAACGTCCCAGGTGGAGGGAGTGCCGTCAGCTGGATGCGAGGACTGGGCCATCCTGCGGATACCATCGATGTGACCATGGGTTTTGACCCGCCTGGAAGAACCGTCCGGAACCGGAAGGGGACCGCTCGCGTGAGTGTGCTCGACGAGATCATCGACGGAGTCCGTGCCGACCTCGCGGAGCGGCAGGCGCGCGTCAGCCTCGACGAGCTCAAGGAGCGCGCGGCGAAGGCGCCCGCCGCGAAGGACGGCGTGGCCGCACTGCGCGGCGACGGCGTCAAGGTGATCTGCGAGGTCAAGCGCTCCAGCCCGTCCAAGGGCGCGCTGTCCGCGATCGCCGACCCGGCCGGGCTCGCCGCGGACTACGAGGCGGGAGGCGCGGCCGTCATCTCGGTCCTGACCGAGCAGCGCCGCTTCGGCGGCTCGCTGGCGGACCTGGAGGCGGTCCGGGGCCGCGTGGACATCCCGGTCCTGCGCAAGGACTTCATCGTCACGTCGTACCAGCTGTGGGAGGCCCGGGCGTACGGCGCCGACCTCGCGCTGCTGATCGTCGCCGCCCTCGACCAGCCGGCCCTGGAGTCGCTGATCGAACGCGCGGTCTCCATCGGCCTCACCCCGCTCGTCGAGGTCCATGACGAGGACGAGATCGAGCGCGCGGTGGACGCGGGCGCCAAGGTGATCGGCGTCAACGCGCGCAACCTGAAGACCCTGGAGGTCGACCGCTCCACCTTCGAGCGGATCGCCCCGGACATCCCCGACACCGTCGTCAAGGTCGCCGAGTCCGGCGTCCGCGGCCCGCACGACCTGATCGCCTACGCCAACGCGGGCGCCGACGCGGTCCTGGTCGGCGAGTCCCTGGTGACGGGCCGCGACCCCAAGTCGGCGGTGGCCGACCTGGTGGCGGCGGGCGAACACCCGGCACTGCGCCACGGCCGCCCCTGATCACCGGGTAGGGTTGGACCGATGACTTTCACCGTGACGACCGAGGACCGGCACGCCGGCTTGGCACGAGGCTGCCGGCCGCGTGGATGCCGCGCGCCTGCACGGCGTGTGCACGGTCGTCGGGTCCGGTACGTCATCGGAGACGAGCCGGGCCAGGTAAACGGACGGCGATGGCAGCGCCCCTCCAGGGGCGCGGGGAACTGCGCGAGCAACCACTGACGGCGTACAGCCGACAGACAACCCCGTCGCCCCACGGCGAACAGTGTCTCTTCACACGCACTCACCGTGAGGTTTCCGCATGCCCAGCGACTACTTCTTCCCTGATCCCGACGGTCAAGTCCCCAGCGCCGAAGGCTACTTCGGCACCTTCGGCGGCAAGTTCATCCCGGAGGCCCTCGTCGCCGCCGTGGACGAGGTCGCCGTCGAGTACGACAAGGCCAAGCACGACCCCGAGTTCGCCCGGGAACTCGACGACCTCCTGGTCAACTACACCGGCCGCCCCAGTTCCCTCACCGAGGTCCCCCGCTTCGCCGCGGAAGCGGGCGGCGCCCGGATCTTCCTCAAGCGCGAGGACCTCAACCACACCGGCTCCCACAAGATCAACAACGTGCTCGGCCAGGCCCTGCTCACCAGGCGCATGGGCAAGACCCGGGTGATCGCGGAGACCGGCGCCGGCCAGCACGGCGTGGCGACGGCCACGGCCTGCGCCCTGTTCGGCCTCGACTGCACCATCTACATGGGCGAGATCGACACCAGGCGCCAGGCGCTCAACGTGGCCCGGATGCGTATGCTCGGCGCCGAGGTCATCGCCGTGAAGTCCGGCAGCCGCACCCTGAAGGACGCCATCAACGAGGCGTTCCGTGACTGGGTGGCGAACGTCGACCACACCCACTACCTCTTCGGTACGGTCGCAGGCCCGCACCCCTTCCCGGCCATGGTCCGCGACTTCCACCGGGTCATCGGCGTCGAGACCCGCCGCCAGCTCCTGGAGCGGGTCGGCCGCCTCCCCGACGCCGCGATCGCCTGCGTCGGCGGCGGCTCCAACGCCATCGGCCTCTTCCACGCCTTCATCCCCGACGAAGGCGTCCGCCTCATCGGCTGCGAGCCCGCGGGGCACGGCATCGAGACCGGCGAGCACGCCGCCACCCTCACCGCCGGCGAGCCCGGCATCCTGCACGGCTCCCGGTCCTACGTCCTCCAGGACGAGGAGGGCCAGATCACCGAGCCGTACTCGATCTCGGCCGGTCTGGACTACCCGGGCATCGGCCCGGAGCACTCCTACCTCAAGGACTCGGGCCGCGGCGAGTACCGCGCGGTCACCGACGACGCGGCCATGCAGGCCCTGCGCCTGCTGTCCCGCACCGAGGGCATCATCCCGGCCATCGAGAGCGCCCACGCCCTCGCCGGCGCCCTGGAGGTCGGCAGGGAACTCGGCAAGGACGGGCTGATCGTCGTCAACCTGTCCGGCCGCGGCGACAAGGACATGGACACCGCCGCGCGCTACTTCGGGCTGTACGACACCGATGCCGAGGTCGCCGCCGACGCCACCGACACCGCCGAGATCGAGGGGGACGCCAAGTGAGCGGGAACATTCATCTGCTGTCCGACACCCTCGCCGGTGCCAAGGCCGAGGGACGCTCCGCGCTCATCGCCTACCTCCCGGCCGGGTTCCCGACCGTGACCGGCGGTATCGAGGCGATCAAGGCCGTCCTGGACGGCGGAGCCGATGTCGTGGAGGTCGGGCTGCCGCACAGCGACCCGGTGCTCGACGGTCCGGTCATCCAGACCGCCGACGACATCGCCCTGCGCGGCGGCGTCAAGATCGCGGACGTCATGCGCACGGTCAAGGAGGCCTACGCGGCCACCGGCAAGCCGATCCTCGTCATGACGTACTGGAACCCCATCGACCGCTACGGCGTCGAGCGCTTCACCGCGGAGCTGGCCGAGGCCGGCGGCGCGGGCTGCATCCTGCCCGACCTGCCCGTCCAGGAGTCCGCCCTGTGGCGGGAGCACGCCGAGAAGCACGGCCTCGCGACGATCTTCGTCGTGGCGCCGAGCAGCAAGGACGAGCGGCTCGCGCAGATCACCGCGGCGGGCAGCGGCTTCGTCTACGCGGCCTCCCTGATGGGCGTCACCGGCACGCGTGCGTCGGTCGGCGCGCAGGCCCAGGACCTGGTGGAACGCACCCGGGCCACCGGCACCGCGCTGCCCGTCTGCGTCGGCCTCGGTGTCTCCGACGCGGCCCAGGCCGCCGAGGTCGCCGGCTTCGCCGACGGCGTGATCGTCGGCTCGGCCTTCGTGAAGCGGATGCTGGACGCGCCGGACGACGCGGCCGGCGTGACGGCCGTCCGGGAACTCGCCGGTGACCTGGCGAGGGGCGTGCGCGGACAGGCGTAACTGCACACCGCGGAACGTCCGGTCACTCGAACGGGTGGACCTGGGACCGGGGAGGCGCGGTGCGCCTCCCCGGTTCGTTCTGGTGGTGTGAGCGAGAAGAATCGTGACGGAAAGCGGACGGCCCGCGAGCGGATCGCGGCCGACCGCGAGAAGCAGAAGGCCGCGGAGAAGCGACGGCGCGGACTGATCGTGGGCGCGAGCGTCGTATGCGTCCTCGGCCTGGCGGCGGTGATCGGTGTCGTCGCCGCGAACGCGGGCAAGGACAAGAAGAGCGAGAGCTCGGGCCCGGTCGTGGCGCCCTCGGGCGCGCAGGGCAAGGACAGCCTCGCGATCCCGGTCGGCAAGGACGGCGCCAAGGCGACGCTCACCGTCTGGGAGGACTTCCGCTGCCCGGCCTGCCAGGCCTTCGAGACGGCGTACCGCCCGACGCTCCACGAGCTGACCGACTCCGGCAAGCTCAGAATCGAATACCACCTGGCCACACTGATCGACGGCAACCTCGGCGGCAGCGGCTCCCGGAACGCGGCCAACGCGGCGGCCTGCGCCCAGGACGCGGGCAGGTTCCGCGACTACCACGACGTGCTGTACGAGAACCAGCCCGAGGAAACCGACGACGCCTTCTCGAACAACGACAAGCTGATCGAGCTGGCCGGCAAGGTCCAGGGCCTGAACACGCCGACGTTCCAGAAGTGCGTCAAGGACGGCAAGCACAACGCCTGGGTCGTGAAGTCCAACAAGGCCTTCCAGGCCGGCAAGTTCGGCGGCACCCCGACCGTGCTGCTCGACGGCAAGAACATCTACCAGGACCGGACCATGACCCCGGCCAGGCTGAAGCAACTGGTGGAGGACGCCAACAAGGGGTGAGCGGGACGAGCAATCCTCACGCCCCTGTTATGGAGCCGTAGCCGGGCTTGTTGCCGTCGGCCCGGTCCGGCACGGTAGCGTCGACCCTGCCATGGAAACACTTGCCTACATTCCCAGCCCTTCGCGCGGAGTGATCCACCTCGGTCCCATCCCGCTGCGTGGCTACGCCTTCTGCATCATCATCGGTGTCTTCGTAGCCGTCTGGCTCGGAAACAGGCGCTGGATCGCCCGGGGCGGCCGGACCGGCACCGTGGCCGACATCGCCGTCTGGGCCGTACCGTTCGGCCTGGTCGGCGGGCGTCTCTACCACGTGATCACGGACTACGAGCTGTACTTCAGCGAGGGCCGTGACTGGGTCGACGCGTTCAAGGTGTGGCAGGGCGGCCTCGGCATCTGGGGCGCGATCGCGCTCGGCGCGGTCGGCGCGTGGATCGGCTGCCGGCGCCGGGGCATCCCGCTGCCCGCCTACGCCGACGCCATCGCCCCCGGCATCGCCTTCGCCCAGGCGATCGGCCGCTGGGGCAACTGGTTCAACCAGGAGCTGTACGGTCGCGAGACACATCTGCCGTGGGCCCTGCACATCACCTCCTCCGAGGGCGGCCGGGTCCCCGGCTACTACCACCCGACCTTCCTCTACGAGTCGTTGTGGTGCATCGGCGTCGGCTTCCTGGTGATCTGGGCCGACCGCCGCTTCAAGCTGGGGCACGGGCGGGCGTTCGCGCTGTACGTCGCCGCGTACTGCGTGGGCCGCGGCTGGATCGAGTACATGCGCGTCGACGACGCCCACCACATCCTCGGCCTGCGGCTCAACGACTGGACCGCGATGATCGTGTTCCTGCTCGCGGTGCTGTACATGGTGCTGTCCGCGAAGAAGCGGCCGGGCCGGGAGGCGGTGGTCGAGCCGGGCGTCTTGGACGGTGACACCGAGGCGGACGGTACTGGTGAGGCCACTGAGTCCTCTGACACCGCTGAGGCTGTCGAAGCCAAGGAGGCTAACCACGGGGAGGCGTCCGAGAGCGAGGCCGAGCATGAGGCCGAAGCCAAGGACGAGGCCGGGTCAGCGACCAAGAAGAGCTGACCTGCCGATACGACCAAGAGGGCGCCCGGGATCGAACCGGGCGCCCTCTTCGTGTGCGGGGAGAAATCAGCGGCGGGTGCTCAGGGACAGGGTTCTGCGGGCCGTTGCCACCACCGCCGCGTCGATGAAGCTGCCGTCCGGGAGGGCCTGGGCACCCTGTTCCGTGGTGGCCGCCTTGAGGATCTTCTCGGCGTGTTCCAGTTCGGCCTGCGTGGGGAGATAGGCCCGTTCGATGATCGGGAGCTGGCGGGGGTGGATGGCGGCGCGGCCCAGGAAGCCCAGGGCGCGGCCGTGGGCGCAGGAGGCGGCGAGGCCCTTGAGGTCGCGGGTGTCGGGGTGGACCGACTGGGGCGGTGGGGCGAGGCCCGCGGCCCGGGCGGCGACCACGATCCGGGAACGGGACCAGTCGAGGCCGGTGTCGTCGCGTACCCCCAGGTCGGCCTGGAGGTCCGCCTCCCCGAGCGAGATGCCCCGCAGGGCGGGGTGAGCGGTGGCGATGGCGTAGGCGTGTTCGATGCCGAGGGCCGATTCGAGGAGGGCGTAGAGGGGAAGGGCGGCGCTCCGGGCCGCGATGTGGTGGATGTCGTCGGGACCGGTCACCTTGGGGAGACGCACACCGGCCAGGCCGGGGAGGCCGAGCAGGGCCTGGAGGTCGGCCGCGGCCCAGGGTGTGTCCAGGCCGTTGATCCGGACATGGACCGGGACCGCCTGGGGGTCGCCGAGGAGGTCGGCGGTGGCGGCGCGGGCGCAGTCCTTGCGGTCGGGGGCGACGGCGTCCTCCAGGTCGATCACCACCACGTCCGCGCCGCACGCCAGCGCCTTGGCGACGACATGCGGCCGGTCACCGGGGGCGTACAGCCAGGTCAGCGGGAAGGGGGCGGTGGTCATACGGCGCCCTCCTCGCGCAGGGCCCGCAACTCGGCCGGGGTCAGGCCCAGTTCGGTGAGGACCTCCTCCGTGTCGGCGCCGTGCGGACGGCCGGTCCAGCGGATCGCGCCGGGGGTGGAGGAGAGCCGGAAGAGGACGTTCTGCATGCGCAGCGGCCCCAGTTCGGGGTCGGGGACGGCGGTGATCGTGTCCAGCGCCAGGTACTGCGGGTCGTCCATCACGTCCCGGACGTCCTGGATGGGGGCCACCGCCGCCTCCGCCTTCTCGA
The DNA here is from genome assembly GCF_055634995.1 of Streptomyces sp. NPDC111744. Taxonomy (NCBI): domain Bacteria; kingdom Bacillati; phylum Actinomycetota; class Actinomycetes; order Kitasatosporales; family Streptomycetaceae; genus Streptomyces; species Streptomyces sp. NPDC111744. The sequence continues at coordinate 75,832 of NZ_JBVKCG010000003.1, read as the reverse complement.
ACTCGGCCAGCACCTCGGCGCGGGAGCGGGTGGCGATCCAGTCACCGACGGCCGCGTCGAGGACGTCGGAGTGCGCGGCCCGGTCGGCGCCGGTGGCGAACCACGGCTCGTCGATCAGCTCCGGGCGCCCGACCAGCCGCAGTACGCGTTCCGCGATCGACTGGGCCGAGGTGGAGACGGCGACCCAGGTCCCGTCCGCCGTGCGATAGGTGTTGCGCGGGGCGTTGTTGGCGGAGCGGTTGCCGGTGCGCTTCTGGACGTAACCGAGTTGGTCGTACCAGGTGGGCTGGGGGCCGAGGACGGTGAGGATCGGTTCGATGATCGCCAGGTCGACGACCTGGCCCTCGCCGGTGCGGTCCCGGGCGGCGAGCGCGGTCATCACGGCGTACGCGGTCGCCAGCGCCGCGATGGAGTCGGCGAGCCCGAACGGCGGCAGCGTGGGCGGGGCGTCCGGTTCGCCGGTGATCGCCGCGAAGCCGCTCATCGCCTCGGCGAGGGTGCCGAAGCCCGGCCGGTGGGCGTAGGGGCCGAACTGGCCGAAGGCGGTGACCCGGGTCAGGATCAGCCGGGGGTTGGCGGCGGAGAGTTCCTCCCAGCCGAGGTCCCACTTCTCCAGGGTGCCGGGCCGGAAGTTCTCCACGATCACGTCGGCGGTGGCGGCGAGCCGGAGCAGCGTGGCGCGGCCACCGGGCTTGGAAAGGTCGAGGGTGATGGTGCGCTTGTTGCGGCCGAGCACCTTCCACCACAGGCCGACGCCCTGCTTGGCCGGGCCGTGCCCCCGGGACGGGTCGGGTTTGGTGGGGTGCTCGACCTTGACGACCTCGGCGCCGAAGTCACCGAGCAGGGTTGCGGCGAGGGGGCCGGCGAAGAGCGTGGCCAGGTCGAGGACGCGCAGGCCGGCGAGGGGCTGGGGCTGTGTTGTCGTACTCATGCGGTGTACTGGGCCTCGATCTCCGGACGGTACGGCATGGACGTCGACGCCCCCGCCCGTTGCACGGCGAGCGCGGCCGCGGCCACCGCCCAGGACAGGGCCTCCCGGACCGGCTTCTCCTCGGCGAGGGCGACCGCGAGGGCGCCGACGAAGGTGTCGCCCGCGCCCGTCGAGTCCACGGCGGTCACCCGGGGCGCGGGGATGACCAGGGGCGCGGCGTCACGGGTGAGGTAGAGGCTGCCGGCCGCGCCGAGGGTGAGCACGACCTGCGGCACCAGACCGAGCAGGGCGGCGGCCGCGTCGCGCGGGTCGGTGTGGTCGGTGAGGGCGGCCGCCTCGCGCTCGTTGAGCACCAACAGGTCGATGTGGTCGAGGAGTTCGGAGGGAAGAGGGCGGGCGGGAGACGGGGTGAGGATGGTCCGGACGCCATGCCGGCGGGCGGCCTGCGCACCGGCGACGACCGCGGGCAACGGGATCTCCAGCTGGAGGAGGAGGGTGTCGGCGGAGGCGATGACGCCCTCGTCGCCGGGGGCGAGATGGTCAACGGTGCCGTTCGCGCCGGGGATCACGACGATCGCGTTGCCGCCCTCGTCGTCCACGACGATGTGCGCGGTGCCGGAGGGGCCCTCCATCGTGCGCAGCGAGTCGGTGTCCACACCGGAGTGTTCGAGGGTCTCCCGCATCCGGGTGCCGTAGGCGTCATGGCCGACCGCGCCGATCATCGAGACGGTGGCGCCGGCGCGGGCGGCGGCGATCGCCTGGTTGGCGCCCTTGCCACCGGGGACCGTACGGAACTCCCGTCCGGTCACGGTCTCGCCGAGCTGCGGGGCCTTCTCGACGTACGCGACGAGATCCATGTTCGCGCTGCCGAGTACGGCGATATGGGTCATGGGCGGGTCGCCTCCAGTTGGGTGAGGTGGGCGAGGGTGTCGAAGCTGGTGCTGTCGAATCCGGCGACGGAGGTGGCGAGTCGGTTCTTGAGCGGGGCCGTCCAGCGGTCGGGGAGGGCGTCGGGGTCGCCGGTGAGCAGCCCGGCGACGGAGCCGGTCGTCGCGCCGTTCGAGTCGGTGTCCCAACCGCCGCTCACCGCACGGCAGACGGAGCCGGTGAAGTCGCCGTTCGCGTGGGTGAGGGCGGCGGCGATCAGGGCGGTGTTGGGGATGGCGTGCACCCAGTGGTGGGTGGGGGAGTGGACGGCGTGGAGTTCGTCCACGACGGTGTCGAAGTCCTCGTGGGCGCCGGCGATGCGGATGGCGTGGTCGACGGCCTCGGCGAGCCGGGAACGGGGCGGGACGACGGAGCGGCCGGAGCGCAGACAGGCGTGGATGTCGTGGGCTCCGGTGGCGGCGGTGGCGATGGTGGCCGCCGTGAACATCGCCGCGTAGACGCCGTTGGCCGTGTGCGTGAGAGCGGCGTCGCGATGGGCCTGCTCGGCCGCGGCGGCCGGGTCGCCGGGGTTGGTCCAGCCGTGCACGTCGGCGCGGATCAGGGCGCCGATCCACTCGCGGAAGGGGTTGCGGTGGCGGGCGGTGTGCGGGGGTTCGATACCGGTGAGGAGGTTGCGGTAGGCGATGCGCTCGGCGGTGAAGGTCCGGCCGGCGGGGAGTTCGTCGAGCCAGAGGGCGGCTACGTCGGTGGTGGTGAAGCCTCTGGTGTGACGTTGGAGCAGGAGGAGGTTGAGGAGGGGGTAGTTGAGATCGTCGTCCTCGGGCATGCCGTCGATGTTCTCGACGAGGGAGGTGGCGGCGGAGCGGCGGTTCCAGGGGTGGGCCGAGAGAAGGGCGGCGGGGACGCCGCGGGCGGTGAAGTAGTGGTTCAAGGGCCAGTTGCCGGCGGAACGGGCGAGTTCGCGGATGGCGTGGAGGGGGAGTTTCTCGACGGGTTTGCCGAGGAGGCAACCGACGGCTCGGCCGAGCCAGGCGGCTTCGTAGGCGCGGGTGGGAGGTGCCCCGTCAGGGGCGCGAAGAACTGCGTGACCAGCCACATCGTGCCCGCAGGCGCACGACGGGTCGCAGGGCCCTCCCTCTCGCGCGGTCGGCCACTTGGGACACAGCGCCTTGATCTCGTCCAGATCCGTAGGCTCGTTCAACCGGCTCGGCAGGTCCGCCAGTTCGTCCAGCAGGTCCTCCGCCAGCTGCCGGAGATAGCGCGACGCCCGGTTTGGTGACGCGCCCGCGCGGCTCGGCGCTTCCGCGCCGCCCGCCGCCCGCCAGCGCGCCTCGACGGCGCCGGGCTCCCGGCCGTCCTGCCGGGCCTGGCGGATCTCATGTCCCAGCAGGTCCTCCGGCTGGACCCAGGTCAGGCGGAGCATCCCGCGCCCCCGAGGCGAGCGAAGGACTCCTCGTGGGCGCGCCGCAGGCCCGTGTCGCGGGTGAAGATCTCCCTGGTCACGGCGGTCAGCGTGCGGGGCGGCTCCCAGAGGTCGAGACGGCTTGCCTCGGCGACCCGCTTCGACCACTCCGCCGGCACGGCGGAGCCCAGCGCACCGGCGATCGCGCCCGCCATCGTGGCGATCGAGTCGCAGTCGCGGCCGTAGTTGACGGACCCGAGGACGGCCTGGCGGTAGTCGCCGTCGGCCACCAGCAACATGCCGAGCGCCACGGGCAGTTCCTCGATCGCGTGGAGGCGGGAGGGGCGGCGGGCGCCGAGGGAGGGGGCGCGGTAGTCGGGGCCGACGGTGTCGTAGGGGGTGACCGCCTCGCGGAGCGGGGTGAGCGCCGACTCGAAGTCGGTGTGGTGTGCGGCCACTTCACAGACCGCTTCGATCGCCGTTCGGGTGCCGTCCTTCGCCAGGGACAGGCACGCGCTGACGACGGAGTCCGGTGTCGCCCCGGGCGTGGCCGCCGCCGCCACCGCCGCGGCGAAGACGCCCGCCGCCTCCCTGCCGTACGACGACTGGTGGGCACCCGCGATGTCCAGGGCCTCGGCGTAGGCGGCGCGCGGGTTCGCCGCGTTGACCAGGCCGACCGGGGCCATGTACATCGCCGCGCCGCAGTTGACGATGTTGCCGGCGCCGGCCTCGCGGGGGTCGACATGACCGTAGTGGAGGCGGGTCGCCAGCCACTTCTCGGCGAGGAAGATCCGGTGGAGAGGGATGGTCTCGGTCTCCAGCTCGGGGATCCAGCGGGGGGTGGTCATCAGATCGGGGACCAGGTGGTCGGCGATCGCGTAGGCGTCGAGGTGGTCGCGGACGCGGTCGTACACCCGTACCAGCGCATGGGTCATCAAGGTGTCGTCGGTGACGTGCCCGTCGCCCTTGTGGTACGGGGCGATGGGGCGGGCGGTGCGCCAGGCGTCGCCGTTCCAGGGGCCGACGATGCCGTGGACGCGGCCGCCGTGGCGTTCGAGGATCTGCTCGGGGGAGTAGCCCTCGACCGGGCCGCCGAGAGCGTCGCCGACAGCGGCCCCGACGAGGGCTCCGGTGATCCGTTCGTCCAGTGAAGATCCGGTGCTTTCTTGTACTTTGGGCGTCATGCACCGAATCATCCACCTGGATGGGCCGGTTGTGTGGCTTCCAGGAGTTCGGCGAGTTCCACGAGGTCGGTGCCGGTGAGGCGGGGCAGGGCGCAGCCGGAGAGGGTGCGGCAGGCGTCCCGCCAGGGCGACGGGATCGAGTCGCCGCCGCCGAGGGCGCCGGTGAGCGCACCGGCCAGGGCGGGGGCCGAGTCGGCGACCCGGGAGAGACAGGCGGCGGCGGGGACGGCCTCGGCGATCCGGCCGCGCGCGGCGGTCGCGAGGGCGAGGGCGACCGGGACGGTTTCGGCGGCGGCGATGCCGTAGCTGTAGACGTGGTCGACGATTTGGTGTTCGAGGAGCGGGACGAGGGCGAATGCCGTGTCGGCTGTGCCGGTGAGGGTCAGGGCGTGGCGGGCGTTGCGGCCGATCTCGGTGGCCTCGGGGAGTTCGGTGAGCGCTGCGGCCACGCAGGTCTCCACCTCGGCGCCGACGAGGGCGAGCGCGAGGGCCGCCGCCATGGCACGGGCGCCGTGCACTCCGTCGCCGTCCTGGGTGTAGCGGGCGTCGAACTCGGCGAGGTCGGCGGCGCGTTGGGGGTCACCGCGGTGGGCGACGGCCAGTGCGCAGGCACGGACGCAGGCGGCGTCGTCGAAGTAGTGCGGGTTGTCGTGGCCGGTGGCGGGCGGGCGCAGACCGGTGGCGAGGTTGCCGAGGCCGGCGCGGACGGAGATACGGGCGCGCAGGGGGAGGACGGCCGACTCGATCTCGGGGGCGCGTTGCGCGGCGGCGGCGACCTCGGAGGCGACGGCGGTCCAGGTGAGGTCGATGGCGGCGCGGGTACGGAGCTCACGGCTGAGGTCGGCGAGGGCGGTGTCGTCGCCGGCGCGCAGGACGGCTTCCGCGGCGAAGGCAGCCCACTCGGCGTCGTCCGAGGGGCCGAGACGGAGGGGTTCGGGGGGCTGGTTGAGGGCGATGGGGACGGGGAGGGTGGTGGTGGCGTTCTGCTCGGCGAAGGTGTCGAGCTCCCGGGTGAGACGGCGGGTCCACTCCGGCATGCGGGCGGCGCGGTGCCGGGCGGCGGGCCAGCCGGCGGCGTCGCCCGCGGCGAGGCCGAGCAGAAGCCCCTCGATACGACGCCGGTTCACCGCTGGACCTCGCTGTAACGTCGCGGCTCGGTCGGCAGGGCGGCCGTGGTGAAGAGCCGCTCGGTCGGCAGAGGGGCCGGCGTCGGGGGTCGCGGCTGGGTCCGTGTCACCGCCCCCGTCAGCAGCTCCGCCACCTCCAGTACATGCTGGCCCGCCATCGACGGCAGGCAGCTTCCCCGGGCCGGCCCGATCGCCGCGCCCCACTCCGCCGGGATCGCCCCCTCTCCCTGTGTCGCCCCCGCCAGCGCGCCGGCCACCGCGGCCGTGGTGTCCGCGTCGCGCCCCATGTTGACGGCCGTCAGCACCGCGTCCCGGAAGTCGCCGTCCGCCGCCGCGTACGCCCCGAAGGCCAGGGCCACCGCCTCCGGGGCCAGGTCGGTCCACGGGTATCCGCCGATGACGACCGCCGAGCGGACCGCCCGTTCGCCCCCGTGAGCCACCGCGACCGCCCGGCGCAGGGAGCGTGCCGTCCACGAGTCGTCCGGTACCACCGCCAGCGCGGCCGCCACCACCGCCGTCGGAGGCGCTCCCGCCATCGCCGCCGCCACGCCCGCCGCCACCGCCTGGCCGCCGTAGATTCCCTCGCCCTCGTGGCTCACCGAGCCATCGATCGCGACCAGCCGGGCCGCCTCGGCGGGCCGCCCCGCCGCGAAGACGCCGAAGGGGGCCGCCCGCATGGCCAGGCCGTCGCTCCAGGCGTGCCGGTGCTGGGCGGAGATGGGGGCGGCGAGTCCCCGGCGGAGGTTCTCCAGGGTGCCGCGCTCGCTGAAACCGGCGCCCTTGAAGGGGCCCTCGGCGCGGTCGGCGATCCACTCGTGCCAGGCCGCCTCGACATGGGCCGGGGTGAGTGCCGAGCCGTGGCGGGCGAGGAGGAGGCCGGAGAAGATCGCGTATTCGGTGTCGTCCGTGCCGGCCGGGGTGTCGGTGACGTACCCCGTGATGCGGCCCCAGCGGGCGCGGATCTCGGAGGGCTTCATGTTCTCCGCCGGCGCCCCGAGCGCGTCGCCCACGGCCAGGCCCAGCAGCGCGCCCCGCGCCCGGTCGTGCAGCTGGGAGGCGCGCTCGTCGGGGGCGGGGACCGACGGCGTACAGACGATCGATGACATGGGCGGGCCTCTCCGGGAGGGGTTTCACGCCGGGGCGCGGAACCGTTTGCGGATGTGTCCCACCAACGGCGGTTGACCGCAGCCTGAGTGGCCTCCACATCACCCGGTCGACATTTGTGCAGTGCATCGCACAAGTGAGCGTAAAAAGGCAAAGCCGCAGGTTAGCCCAGCCTTTCCTTGCTGGCGACGGGGAATGTCGGGGCGTAGTGTCCATGTTGTCGAAAGATGGAATCAGTCCAAACTTAGCTTTGCCTCAGCTTATTCGGGGCTTGTTCAAGACCTCTTGGGGGACCCACATGGCCGTCATCGAGACCCGGGCGACACTGCACGAGGCGCACCGCGACAACCACACCCACCGGGATGTCAACGGAGGGTGGCTGCGGCCCGCCGTCTTCGGCGCCATGGACGGGCTCGTCTCCAACCTCGCCCTGATCACCGGTGTCGCGGGCGGGGCCGTCAGCCACCAGACCATCGTCATCACCGGGCTCGCGGGACTCGCCGCCGGCGCCTTCTCCATGGCGGCCGGCGAGTACACCTCCGTCGCCTCGCAGCGTGAGCTGGTCGAGGCCGAGCTGGACGTGGAGCGGAGGGAGCTGCGCAGGCACCCGCAGGACGAGGAAGCCGAGCTTGCCGCACTGTACGAGGCCAGAGGGGTCGAGGCGTCGCTCGCCCGGGAGGTCGCCCGGCAGCTGTCCGTCGACCCGGAGCGGGCGCTGGAGATACACGCCCGCGAGGAGCTGGGTATCGACCCCGGTGACCTGCCCTCGCCGCTGGTCGCCGCCGTGTCCTCCTTCGGCTCGTTCGCGCTGGGCGCGCTGCTGCCCGTGCTGCCGTACCTGCTCGGCGCCACCACGCTCTGGCCCGCCCTGCTGCTCGCGCTCTTCGGACTGTTCGGCTGCGGTGCCGTGGTGGCCAGGGTCACCGCGCGGACCTGGTGGTTCAGCGGCCTGCGGCAGCTCGCGCTGGGTGGCGCGGCGGCCGGTGTGACGTACGCCCTGGGCAGCCTGTTCGGAACCGCCGTAGGATAGTGCGACTGGTACCTATGCGTTGGGCCGCATAAGTACCCGTTACTCACTGGTTTCGAACGCTTAACCACTGGGCATGAGCCGTAAGCACCGCAGGCAAGGACGCCTGTCGTGCACCTGTGGGGTGACGACGACGCTCACCCTCGCCCCCTGCGGACCGATGGACACGGATCTGTCCGGATAGGTCCCCCACCACCTTCACCGCATCAGCGGTACCTCGCCGTACACCCCTGCGGCGTCCGCATGTTGGAACGGTGTATCCAGTTCCCGAGAACCGCTCCATCATGTAACCTGCGTGAAATTTCGCAACAATAACGCAGAGGGCCAGCGTCGTCCCTCGGCACCTGCTATACGCCACTGACGACGACGGGAGAGCCGATGCGTACGCCGCGCCAGCCGTCCCAGCACTCCACGAATGGCCAGAACTGGTCGTTCATGGATGCTCGCCCTGCTGCCCAGGGTATGTACGACCCCCGCAACGAGCACGATGCCTGTGGCGTCGGCTTTGTGGCCACCCTCACCGGCGAGGCGAGCCACGCGCTGGTCGAGCAGGCGCTCACGGTTCTGCGCAACCTGGAGCACCGCGGCGCGACCGGCTCCGAGCCCGACTCCGGCGACGGCGCCGGTCTCCTCTCCCAGGTGCCCGACGCCTTCCTCCGCGAGGTGGCCGGATTCGAACTGCCGGCGGCCGGCTCGTACGCCGTCGGTACCGCCTTCCTCTCCGAGGACGGCATCCAGGACGCCGTCTCGCGGATCGAGACGATCGCGGGCGAGGAGGGCCTCACCGTCCTCGGCTGGCGCGAGGTTCCGGTCGCCCCGGAGCTGCTCGGCGCCACCGCCCGCTCCACCATGCCGGTCTTCCGGCAGATCTTCGTGACCGACGGCGTCAGCGAGGGCATCGCGCTGGACCGCAGGGCGTTCGTGCTGCGCAAGCGCGCCGAGCGCGAGGTGGGCGTCTACTTCCCCTCGCTGTCCGCCCGGACCATCGTCTACAAGGGCATGCTGACCACCGGCCAGCTGGAGCCCTTCTTCCCGGACCTGTCCGACCGCCGCTTCGCGTCCGCGATCGCGCTCGTGCACTCCCGGTTCTCCACGAACACCTTCCCGTCGTGGCCGCTCGCGCACCCGTACCGGTTCGTCGCGCACAACGGTGAGATCAACACCGTCAAGGGCAACCGCAACTGGATGGTCGCCCGCGAGTCCCAGCTGGTCTCCGACCTGTTCGGCCCGCAGGAGAAGCTGGACCGCGTCTTCCCGATCTGCACACCCGACGCCTCCGACTCGGCGTCCTTCGACGAGGTGCTGGAACTCCTGCACCTGGGCGGGCGTTCGCTGCCGCACTCCGTGCTGATGATGATCCCGGAGGCGTGGGAGAACCACGACTCCATGGACCCGGCCCGGCGCGCCTTCTACGGCTACCACGCCACGATGATGGAGCCCTGGGACGGCCCGGCCTGTGTCACCTTCACCGACGGCTCCCAGGTCGGCGCCGTTCTCGACCGCAACGGTCTGCGCCCCGGCCGCTACTGGGTCACCGACGACGGCCTGGTCGTCCTCGGCTCCGAGGTCGGCGTCCTCGACATCGACCCCGCAAGGGTCGTCCGCAAGGGCCGGCTGCAGCCCGGCCGGATGTTCCTCGTGGACACCGTCGAGCACCGGATCATCGAGGACGACGAGATCAAGGCGACCCTCGCCGCCGCACAGCCCTACGCCGAGTGGCTGGAGGCCGGCGAGATCGAGCTGAGCGATCTGCCCGAGCGCGAGCACATCGTCCACACCCACGCCTCGGTCACCCGCCGCCAGCAGACCTTCGGCTACACCGAGGAAGAGCTGCGCGTCATCCTCGCGCCGATGGCCAAGGCCGGCGCCGAGCCGATCGGCTCCATGGGCACCGACTCGCCGATCGCCGCGCTCTCCGAGCGCCCGCGGCTGCTCTTCGACTACTTCACCCAGCTGTTCGCGCAGGTCACCAACCCGCCGCTGGACGCCATCCGCGAGGAGCTGGTCACCTCCCTGCGCTCCTCGCTCGGCCCGTCCGGCAACCTGCTGGAGCCGAACGCCGCGTCCTGCCGCTCCGTCGTGCTGCCCTTCCCGGTGATCGACAACGACGAGCTGGCCAAGCTCATCCACATCAACGCCGACGGCGACATGCCCGGCTTCAAGGCCGCGACCCTGTCCGGCCTGTACCGCGTCTCCGGCGGCGGTGACGCCCTCGCCGCCCGGATCGACGAGATCTGCGCCGAGGCCGACGCGGCCATCGAGAACGGCGCCCGCCTCATCGTCCTGTCGGACCGGCACTCGGACGCCGAGCACGCGCCGATCCCGTCGCTGCTGCTCACCGCGGCCGTCCACCACCACCTCATCCGCACCAAGCAGCGCACCCAGGTGGGCCTCCTCGTCGAGGCCGGTGACGTCCGCGAGGTCCACCATGTAGCTCTGCTGATCGGCTTCGGCGCCGCCGCGGTCAACCCGTACCTCGCCATGGAGTCCGTCGAGGACCTCACCCGCGCGGGCACCTTCCTGCCGGGCATGGACTCCGAGCAGGCCATCCGCAACCTGATCTACGCCCTCGGCAAGGGCGTTCTCAAGGTCATGTCGAAGATGGGCATCTCGACGGTCGCCTCCTACCGGGGCGCCCAGGTCTTCGAGGCCGTCGGTCTCGAAGAGGGCTTCGTCAACAAGTACTTCAGCGGCACCGCCTCCAAGATCGGGGGCGTCGGCATCGACGTCATCGCCAAGGAGGTCGCCGCCCGCCACGCCAAGGCGTACCCGGCCTCCGGCATCGCGCCGGCCCACCGCGCCCTCGACATAGGCGGCGAGTACCAGTGGCGCCGCGAGGGCGAGCCGCACCTGTTCGACCCGGAGACGGTCTTCCGCCTCCAGCACTCGACGCGTGCCAACCGCTACGACATCTTCAAGAAGTACACGGACCGGGTGAACGAGCAGTCCAAGCGCCTGATGACGCTCCGCGGGCTCTTCGCCTTCAAGTCCGGCGTCGAGGGGCGTCAGCCGATCTCCGTCGACGAGGTCGAGCCCGTCTCCGAGATCGTCAAGCGCTTCTCCACCGGCGCCATGTCGTACGGCTCCATCTCGCGCGAGGCCCACGAGACCCTCGCCATCGCCATGAACCAGCTGGGCGGCAAGTCCAACACCGGTGAGGGCGGCGAGGACCCGGACCGTCTCTACGACCCGGCGCGGCGCAGCGCCGTCAAGCAGGTGGCGTCCGGCCGGTTCGGCGTGACCTCCGAGTACCTGGTCAACGCGGACGACATCCAGATCAAGATGGCCCAGGGCGCCAAGCCCGGCGAGGGCGGCCAGCTGCCCGGCCACAAGGTCTACCCGTGGATCGCCAGGACCCGGCACTCCACCCCGGGCGTCGGCCTGATCTCCCCGCCGCCGCACCACGACATCTACTCCATCGAGGACCTGGCCCAGCTGATCCACGACCTCAAGAACGCGAACCCGCAGGCGCGGGTTCACGTCAAGCTGGTCTCGGAGGTCGGCGTCGGCACGGTCGCGGCCGGTGTGTCCAAGGCGCACGCGGACGTCGTGCTCATCTCGGGTCACGACGGCGGTACGGGCGCCTCCCCGCTCACCTCGCTGAAGCACGCGGGCGGTCCCTGGGAGCTCGGCCTCGCCGAGACCCAGCAGACCCTGTTGCTCAACGGCCTGCGGGACCGGATCGTCGTCCAGACCGACGGCCAGCTGAAGACCGGCCGTGACGTGGTCGTCGCCGCGCTGCTCGGCGCCGAGGAGTTCGGTTTCGCGACCGCGCCGCTCGTCGTCTCCGGCTGCATCATGATGCGCGTCTGCCACCTCGACACCTGCCCGGTCGGCGTCGCCACCCAGAACCCGGTGCTGCGCGACCGCTTCACCGGCAAGGCCGAGTACGTCGTGAACTTCTTCCGGTTCATCGCCGAGGAGGTCCGCGAGATCCTCGCCGAGCTGGGCTTCCGCTCCATCGAGGAGGCCGTCGGCCACGCGGAGGCGCTCGACGTCACCCGTGCCGTCGACCACTGGAAGGCACAGGGCCTGGACCTGTCCCCGCTCTTCCATGTGCCCGAGCTGCCCGAGGGCGCCGCGCTGCACCAGACCGTCCCGCAGGACCACGGCCTGGAGAAGGCCCTGGACAACGAGCTGATCAAGCTCGCCTCGGACGCCCTGGGCGCATCCAGCGCCACCGACGCCCAGCCGGTCCGCGCCCAGATCAAGGTGCGCAACATCAACCGCACGGTCGGCACCATGCTCGGCCACGAGGTGACGAAGAAGTTCGGCGGCGCGGGTCTGCCCGACGACACCATCGACATCACCTTCACCGGCTCGGCCGGCCAGTCCTTCGGCGCCTTCCTGCCGCGCGGTGTCACCCTGCGCCTCGAGGGCGACGCCAACGACTACGTCGGCAAGGGCCTCTCCGGCGGCCGTGTCATCGTGCGTCCCGACCGCAACGCCGACCACCTCGCCGAGTTCTCCACGATCGCGGGCAACACCATCGCCTACGGTGCGACCGGCGGCGAGCTGTTCCTGCGCGGTCGTACGGGCGAGCGGTTCTGTGTCCGCAACTCCGGTGCGCTGGTGGTCGCGGAGGGCGTGGGCGACCACGGCTGCGAGTACATGACCGGCGGTCACGCGGTGGTCCTCGGTGAGACGGGCCGCAACTTCGCGGCCGGTATGTCCGGTGGCATCGCGTACGTCATCGACCTGAACCGCGACAACGTCAACGTCGGCAACATCGAAGCCGTCGAGGCCCTGGACGACGCGGACAAGCAGTGGCTGCACGACGTGGTGCGCCGCCACGCCGAGGAGACCGGCTCCACGGTCGCCGAGAAGCTGCTCGCCGACTGGGACGCGGCCGTGCAGCGGTTCAGCAAGATCATCCCCAGCACGTACAAGGCAGTGCTCGCCGCCAAGGACGCCGCCGAGCGAGCGGGTCTCTCCGAGACCGAGATCACCGAGAAGATGATGGAGGCGGCGATCAATGGCTGACCCGAAGGGCTTCCTGAACCACGGCCGTGAGGTCGCCAAGACCCGTCCCGTCACCGAGCGCGTCCAGGACTGGAACGAGGTCTACGTCCCGGGCTCGCTGCTGCCGATCATCAGCAAGCAGGCCAGCCGGTGCATGGACTGCGGCATCCCGTTCTGCCACAACGGCTGTCCGCTCGGGAACCTGATCCCCGAGTGGAACGACTTCGCCTACCGCGAGGACTGGACGGCGGCCTCGGAGCGCCTGCACGCCACCAACAACTTCCCGGAGTTCACGGGACGGTTGTGCCCGGCTCCCTGTGAGTCGGCGTGTGTGCTCGGCATCAACCAGCCGGCCGTCACCATCAAGAACGTCGAGGTCTCGATCATCGACAAGGCGTGGGACGCGGGCACCGTCGCCCCGCAGGCCCCCGAGCGCCTGTCCGGCAAGACCGTCGCCGTGATCGGCTCGGGCCCGGCCGGCCTCGCCGCCGCCCAGCAGCTCACCCGGGCCGGCCACACGGTCGCCGTCTACGAGCGCGCCGACCGCATCGGCGGCCTGCTCCGCTACGGCATCCCCGAGTTCAAGATGGAGAAGCGGCACATCAACCGCCGTATCGAGCAGATGCGCGCGGAGGGCACCCGCTTCCGTACCGGTATCGAGATCGGCCGCGACCTCAAGGCGACCGACCTGAAGAAGCGGTACGACGCGATCGTCATCGCCGCCGGCGCCACGACCGCCCGTGATCTCCCCGTTCCCGGGCGGGAGTTGAAGGGCGTCTACCAGGCGATGGAGTACCTGCCCTTGTCGAACAAGGTCCAGGAGGGCGACTACGTCACCTCCCCGATCTCGGCCGAGGGCAAGCACGTGGTCGTCATCGGCGGTGGCGACACCGGCGCCGACTGCGTGGGCACCGCCCACCGTCAGGGCGCGGCCTCGGTCACCCAGCTGGAGATCATGCCCAGGCCGGGCGAGGACCGGGCGCCGCACCAGCCGTGGCCGACCTTCCCCATGCTCTACAAGGTCACCTCGGCGCACGAGGAGGGCGGTGAGCGGGTCTACTCCGTCTCCACCACCCACTTCGAGGGCGACGAGGACGGCAACGTCCAGTGGCTGCACCTCACCGAGGTGGAGTTCGTCGACGGCAAGCTGACCCCGAAGCCGGGCACCGAGCGCAGGATCCCGGCCCAGCTGGTGACGCTGGCCATGGGCTTCACGGGCACCGACCGGGTCAACGGCCTGGTCGAGCAGTTCGGCCTGGACCTCGACGAGCGGGGCAACATCGCCCGCGACGCCGACTTCCAGACCAATGTGCCGGGTGTCTTCGTCGCCGGTGACGCGGGCCGCGGCCAGTCCCTGATCGTCTGGGCGATCGCGGAGGGCCGCTCGGCCGCCAAGGGCGTCGACCGCTTCCTGACCGGAGCGAGCGAACTCCCGGCCCCGATCCGCCCGACGGACCGCTCGCTGATGGTCTGACCGACCCCGAAGAACGTCCCGTACAACGGCGTACGGGCGGGTTATCTGGGGGGATATCCCCCCAGACCCCCCGATGCGGCGCCTGCCCGCAGTCCCCGACCGGACGACTGGGCAGGTGCCGCAGCATTTCCGTGATCAAGTAATCTCGGCCTCCTGACCATGAATCGAGGGGGAGCAGGGGATGGCCGCGATCAGTCTCAGCAAGGTGCAGGAGTCCGCGCCCGCGCTGGTCGGCTCCTACCGGTCGGCCGGGATCTCCCTCACCAAGCACGGACTCGACGGACTCCGGGCCGCCGTCTACCTGGTCGTCGACTACTCCGGTTCCATGAAGCCGTACTACGCCGACGGCAGTGTGCAGTCCCTCGCCGACCGGGTGCTGGGCCTCTCCGCGCACCTGGACGACGACGGCCGGGTCCCCGTCGTCTTCTTCTCCACCGGCATCGACGCGGTCATCGACATCGAACTCGCCGAGCACCAGGGCCGTATCGAGAAGATCGCGGCCGGGCTCGGGCACATGGGCAAGACCAGCTACCACCTGGCCATGGACGCCGTCATCGACCACTACCTCGACAGCGGCGCCACCGCGCCCGCCCTGGTCGTCTTCCAGACCGACGGCGGCCCGATCAACAAGCTCGCCGCCGAACGCTACCTGTGCAAGGCGGCGAAGCTGCCGCTGTTCTGGCAGTTCGTCGGCTTCGGCGACCCGCACAGCAAACAGTTCGACTTTCTGCGCAAGCTCGACGAGCTGGCGGTGCCGGGCAAGCGGGCGGTGGACAACGCGGGCTTCTTCCACGCCGGTTCGGACCCGCTGAAGGTGCCGGACGGACAGCTGTACGACCGTCTCGTCGGCGAGTTCCCGCAGTGGCTGGCGGCGGCGCGGGCGGCGGGCATCGTACGGACCGACTGAGCCGATCGACTTCACGCGGCACCGTTGGCTGTCGGGGTCCTGTCATGCCACCCTGAGGGGTGATCCGGCGGGGAGGCGACGCGACGTATGGACGACGCGGCACGAACGGTTAACGGCACGGCACGGGTTGGGAGTTCGGCGGCCAGGGAGAACCCGCCGGGCAAGGGTGAGAAGCTCGCGGACTGGGCCGACGGGCGGCTCGGGATCTACGCCCTGGCCAAGGCCAACATGCGCAAGGTGTTCCCGGACCACTGGTCCTTCATGCTGGGCGAGGTCTGTCTCTACAGCTTCCTCATCCTGATCCTCACGGGCATCTACCTCACCCTCTTCTTCGAGCCCAGCGGTGCCGAGGTCGTCTACCACGGCTCCTACGAGCCGTTGAACGGCATCATCATGACCAAGGCGTACGAGTCGACGCTGCACATAAGCTTCGACGTGCGCGGCGGACTGCTGATCCGGCAGATCCACCACTGGGCGGCGCTGGTCTTCGTCGCCGGGATGCTCGTCCACATGATGCGGGTCTTCTTCACCGGCGCCTTCCGCAAGCCGCGCGAGGTCAACTGGCTGTTCGGCTGGACCCTGCTGTTCCTGGCCATCCTCACCGGACTGACCGGCTACTCGCTCCCGGACGACCTGCTCTCCGGCACCGGCGTCCGGTTCGCCGACGGGGCGATCCTGTCGATCCCGATCGTCGGGTCGTACATCTCGATGTTCCTGTTCGGCGGGGAGTTCCCGGGCCACGACATCATCTCGCGGTTCTTCCCGATCCACGTACTGCTGCTCCCCGGGATCATGCTCGGGCTGGTGGTGGCCCATCTGATCCTGGTCTTCTACCACAAGCACACCCAGTACCCCGGGCCCGGACGCGACCAGAAGAGCGTCATCGGCATGCCCTTCCTGCCCGTCTACATGGCCAAGGCCGGCGGCTTCTTCTTCCTCACCTTCGGCATTCTGGCGGTCATCGGCGGTATCGCCACCGTCAACCCGGTGTGGGCCTTCGGTCCCTACCGCCCGGACCTGGTGACCACCGGCGCCCAGCCCGACTGGTATCTCGGCTTCTCCGAGGGGCTGATCCGGGTGATGCCCGGCTGGGAGATCAACGCCTGGGGTCACACCCTGAACCTGGGTGTCTTCATCCCCTTCTCGCTCTTCCCGCTCTTCCTGCTGGCCATCGGCGTCTATCCGTTCATCGAGGCGTGGATCACCGGCGACAAGCGCGAGCATCACATCCTCGACCGGCCGCGCAACGTCCCCGTCCGTACCGGCCTCGGCGTGGCCTGGCTGAGCGTGTACTTCGTCCTGCTGATCGGTGGCGGCAACGACATCGTCGCCACCCATCTCCATCTCTCCATCAACTCGATCACCTGGTTCGTGCGGATCTCCGTCTTCGTCGTCCC
The DNA here is from genome assembly GCF_055634995.1 of Streptomyces sp. NPDC111744. Taxonomy (NCBI): domain Bacteria; kingdom Bacillati; phylum Actinomycetota; class Actinomycetes; order Kitasatosporales; family Streptomycetaceae; genus Streptomyces; species Streptomyces sp. NPDC111744. The sequence continues at coordinate 59,429 of NZ_JBVKCG010000003.1, read as the reverse complement.
CGTCCTCGCTTTCATCACCACCAAGCGGATCTGCCTAGGCCTGCAGCGCCGCGACCGCGACAAGGTGCTGCACGGCAGGGAGACCGGCCTCATCAAGATGCTTCCGCACGGCGAGTACATCGAGGTCCACGAACCCCTCACCCAGGAAGGCCTGTTCGTCCTCACCCAGCACGAACAGAACCCGCCGTACGAACTCGGCGCACTTCAGGACGCGAACGGGGTACGCCGGAGGGTCACGGGCCCCCAGCGGCTCCGGGCAGGCCTGGCCAAGGCGATGTTCGGCCCCGACACGCACATCCCGAAGCCGACGCAGGAGGAGTACCGGGAAGTCACGAGCGGGGATCACCACTAGTCGCCCCGAGGTACAGCGCCCCGAAAGGGGCGCGGGGAACTGCGCGACGAGCCCCCACCGGCCCGCAGTTCACGCACGACCACAGAGAACCGAGTTTCTGCACTCCTGAGGCGTCCCCCAGGCGCCCCTCAATGCCCGTGCCTTGGCCAACCAGAGCGACAAGTCGTACTCCGCCGTATAACCAATCGCCCCGTGCAACTGGAGCGCGGCCCGTGCGCTGAGGTACGCGGCCTCGCACGCGGCGAGCTTCGCCGCGGCCACATCCGACGGAGTCATCGTCACCGCCGCCCCGAAGACCACCGGCCGGGCGAACTCCAGCGCGATCTTCACATCGGCCAGCCGGTGCTTCACCGCCTGGAACGAGCCGACGGGCACACCGAACTGACTCCGCTGCTTGACATAGGTCACCGTTCTGTCGAGCAACGCAAGCCCCACCCCCAGCGCCTGCGCGGCCACCGCCAGCCGAGCCCAGGTCAGCGCATCCGCCCACGCCGGCTCCGCGCTGATCAGCTCACCGACCGGCGCGAGCGGTGTGAGCCGGCGCGCGGGGTCCATGGACCGCCGTACCGCACCGGCACCCGGGGACATCCGCAAACCCTCCGGCGTCGCGGCGATCCGCACATCCGCCGCGTCCCCGTCCAGCGCGTACCCGTACCCGTGCTCGGCGACCGTCACCGTCGCCAGGGTCTGTCCCGACGCGATCCCCGGCAGAAACCGCTTCGCGAGGTCGGCACGCTCACCGAGCAGCACCGCGGCCGCCACCGTCTCCACCAACGGACCGGGCACCGCATACCGCCCCAACTCCGCAAAGGCGATCGCGAGTTCCACAGCCCGCCGCCCCTCCCCTCCGTACTCCTCGGGCACCGCAAGACCGAACACCCCCGCCGCGCCGATACGTCCCCACAACGCCCGCCCACTCGCATGCTCGCCGCGGCTCCACTCCCGTATCACCGTCGGAGTGTCCGCCGCCGTCAGCAGCGCCCGCAGCGAGTCCGCGAAGTCGAGCTGCTCGGTGTCGAGGAGGAAACGCATTTCAGCGTCGTCCCTTCGGCAGGCCGAGCAGGCGCTCGGCGATGATGTCGCGCTGGATCTCGTTGGTGCCCGCGTAGATGGGACCGGCGAGCGAGAAGACGTACCCCTCGGACCACGCCGTGTCCGCCGACTCGCCGTTCAAGCCCAGCAGATCGAGTGCCGTCTCGTGCAGGGCCAGGTCCAGCTCGGACCAGAACACCTTGTTCAGGCTGGACTCGGGGCCGAGCGACTCGCCGTCCAGGAAGCGGGAGGCGGCCGCGTACGTGAAGAGCTGGTAGGCGCGGGCGCCTATGACGGCGTCGGCCACCCGGCCCGCCATGGACTCCGGGGCGCCCTGGTCCCGCCAGAGGTCCGCCAGTCGGCCGGCGGCGGCCAGGAACCGGCCCGGCGGCCGCAGCTTCAGCCCCCGCTCGTTGCCCGCGGTCGACATCGCTGTCCGCCAGCCCTGGCCCGGCTCACCGATCACGTCCTCGTCGGGGACGAACACCTCGTCCAGGAACACCTCCGCGAACGCCGGCTTTCCGTCGAGGCGGCCGATCGGGCGGACCGTGACACCGGGCGCACGCAGGTCGAACATCAGATAGGTGAGCCCCTGATGCGGCTTGGGGGCGTCCGGGTCGCTGCGGAACAGGCCGAACGCGCGGTCGGCGAACGCGGCCCGGGACGACCAGGTCTTCTGGCCGCCGATCAGCCAGCCGCCGTCCGTCCGCACCGCCCTGGAGGTCAGGGAGGCCAGATCGGACCCGGCCCCGGGTTCGGACCAGGCCTGCGCCCAGACCACCTCGCCGGTGGCCATCGGCGGCAGCACACGCGCGCGTTGCTCCTCCGTGCCGTGGTCGAAGAGGGTCGGCGCGAGCAGGCTGATGCCGTTCTGGCCGACCCGGCCCGGCGCGCCCGCCGCGTGGTACTCCTCCTCGAAGACCAGCCAGCGGATCAGCCCCGCGTCCCGGCCGCCGTACCGCTCCGGCCAGGAGACCACCGACCAGCGGTCCGCGGCCAGTTCGGCCTCCCACGCGCGGTGCGCCGCGAAGCCCTCCGCGGTCTCCAGGGAGGGTAGCGGCGGGTCGGGTACGTGCTCCGCCAGCCAGGCGCGGGCCTCGGCGCGGAACTCCTCGTCCGCCGGGGTGTGGGTCAGGTCCACGGCCGTCGTCACCATCCTTCCCTAACAAGTGTTTGGTAGGTTAGCGTGGGCCTATGACAGGCGTCGAGAGTCCGGAGTACGTGCCCGGGCACGGGCTCCTTGAGGGACGCACCGCCGTCGTCACCGCCGCGGCCGGGGCGGGCATCGGCGGCGCGACCGCACGCCGCTTCCTGGAGGAGGGCGCGCGCGTACTGATCAGCGACGCGCATGCACGGCGGCTGAAGGAGTACGAGGCCGAGCTGGCCGGCCGGCATCCGGGGGCCGTGACCGCGGTGCCCTGCGACGTGACCGACGAGGGGCAGGTGCGGGCGCTGTTCGAGACCGCCCTTAGCGAGCACGGGCGGCTGGACATCGTCGTCAACAACGCGGGACTGGGCGGGACTTCGACGCTCGTCGACATGACCGACGAGCAGTGGGCGCGCGTCCTGGACGTCACTCTCAACGGCACCTTCCGGTGCGTGCGCGCCGCCCTGCGGCACTTCCGGGAGAGCGGACGGGGCGGGGTCATCGTCAACAACTCCTCCGTCGTCGGCTGGCGCGCCCAGGCCGGACAGGCGCACTACGCCGCCGCCAAGGCCGGGGTGATGGCGCTGACCCGGTGCGCGGCGATCGAGGCCGCCGAGTACGGGGTGCGGGTCAACGCCGTGGCGCCGAGCCTCGCCATGCATCCGCACCTGGTGAAGGTGACCTCCGCCGAGCTGCTGGAGGAGCTGACCGCGCGCGAGGCCTTCGGGCGGTACGCCGAGCCCTGGGAGGTGGCCAACGCCATCGTCTTCCTGGCGTCCGGCTACTCCTCGTACCTCACCGGGGAGGTCGTCTCCGTCAGCAGTCAGCATCCCTGACCACCGGAGTGCTCACAATGGACCCGTGCCGACCAAGAAGAAGCCCCAGGTGACCGCCGCCCCCGCCCGGCGCCGCGAACTCCTCGAAACCGCCGCCGAGGTCTTCGCCGAGCAGGGCTACAACGCCACCACCGTACGCAAGATCGCGGACCACGCGGGCATGCTCGCGGGCAGCCTCTACTACCACTTCGACTCCAAGGAATCGATGCTGGAGGAGATCCTGCGGACCTTCCTCGACGAGCTCTGGGACGGCTACGACACCGTCCTGGACGCCGGACTCGGTCCCCGCGAGACCCTCGAAGCCCTGGTCACCGAGTCCTTCCGGGAGATCGACCGGCACCGCGCCGCCGTCGCGATCTACCAGAAGGAGAGCAGGCAACTGGTCGCGCAGGAGCGGTTCGCCTTTCTCGCCGAGTCGCAGCGCAAGTTCGAGAAGGCGTGGCTGGCCACCCTGGAGCGCGGGGTCGCCGCGCGCGTCTTCCGCGCCGACCTCGACGTCCGCCTCACCTACCGGTTCGTGCGCGACACCGTGTGGGTCGCCGCCTCCTGGTACCGGCCGGGCGGACAGCACAGCCCGGAGGAGATCGCCCGGCAGTACCTGTCGATGGTGCTGGACGGGATCGCGGTTCGTGAACAGCTCACCCATTCGCTGAAAACCCCTTTCCGACGAGGGAGTTCCTGACATGGCCGAGGCCTACGTAGTCGAAGCGGTGCGTACGCCCGTCGGGCGGCGCGGGGGCGGACTGAGCGGGGTCCACCCGGCCGATCTGGGCGCCCGTGTGCTGACCGCCCTGGTCCAGCGGTCGGGTATCGACCCGGCGGCCGTCGAGGACGTCGTCTTCGGCTGCCTCGACACGGTCGGACCGCAGGCCGGCGATATCGCCCGGACCGCCTGGCTGGCGGCCGGGCTGCCCGAGGAGGTGCCGGGCGTGACCGTCGACCGGCAGTGCGGCTCCTCGCAGCAGGCCGTGCACTTCGCCGCCCAGGCCGTCCTCTCCGGCACCCAGGACCTGGTGGTCGCCGGCGGCGTCCAGAACATGTCCCAGATCCCGATCGCCTTCGCCTCCCGGCAGGCCGCCGAGCCGCTGGGGCTGACCGAGGGCCCCTTCCTGGGCAGCGAGGGCTGGCGTGCCCGGTACGGCCGACAGCCCGTCAACCAGTTCGCCGGCGCCGAGATGATCGCCGCCAAGTGGGGTATCAGCCGTCAGGACCAGGAGGAGTTCGCCCTGAACTCCCACCGCAGGGCGCTGCGCGCCATCGACGAGGGCCGCTTCGAGCGCGAGATCGTGCCCTACGGCCCGGTCGCCGTGGACGAGGGGCCGCGCCGGGACACCTCCCTGGAGAAGATGGCCGCCCTCAAGCCGGTCGTCGACGGCGGCACCATCACCGCGGCCTGCTCCTCCCAGGTCTCCGACGGCGCCGCCGCGATGCTGCTCGCCTCCGAACGAGCGGTCCGCGAACACGGACTGCGCCCTCGCGCCCGCGTCCACCACCTTTCCGTCCGCGGCGAGGACCCCATCCGGATGCTCTCCGCCCCGATCCCGGCCACCGCGCACGCCCTGAAGAAAACCGGCCTGACCATCGACGCCATCGACCTCGTGGAGATCAACGAGGCCTTCGCCCCGGTCGTCCTCGCCTGGCTCAAGGAGACCGGCGCCGACCCCGCCAAGGTCAACGTCAACGGCGGAGCGATCGCCCTCGGCCACCCCCTCGGCGCCACCGGCGTCAAACTGATGACCACCCTCATGCACGAACTCGAACGCACCGGCGGCCGCTTCGGCCTACAGACCATGTGCGAGGGCGGGGGACAGGCGAACGTGACGATCATCGAAAGGATCTGACGGGCCGACCGCACCGGGCCACCTGGGGTTCGCTCCGCACGGTGCCCGCGCCGAACACACTGATGCCCCAGGGTCTGTCGATCATCTCCGTCATCCGCGCATTGAAGCACCCGCCCCCGGCAGCGCGCCGATGATTTCCCCGGCCTCGGTCATCACCCTCTCCACCAGCTCCGCGCACGACGGCAGGTCGTCGATGACTCCGGCGACCTGCCCGGACGCCATCACCCCGAGGTCCGTACGGCCCTCCACCATCGCCGACCTGAGCAGCATCGGGGTGTTGGCGGCGAGCAGCAGCCGGCTCCAGGACAGGTCCTTGCCGTGCCGGAGGGCGAGGCCGTCGCGGGCCATCTGCGGCCAGCTGAGGCCGGAGAGCCTGCGGAAGGCGGCCGCATGGCGCAGCGCCCGCAGCAGCCGCCGCGTCCGTCCGGCGTTCTCCAGGGAGTCGACCAGAGGGGTCCGCAGCATCCGGTGCGGCAGGCCGTCCACCGCCCTGGTCACCGTGACGTCCTTGACCGTCGCCGCCAGATACCTCGCCTTCACCGCGTCCGGCACCGTCGAGTCCGAGGTGAGCAGGAAACGCGTCCCCATCGCGACCCCCGCCGCCCCGTACGCCAGCGCCGCCACCAGTCCACGCCCGTCGAAGAAACCCCCGGCGGCCACCACCGGTATCCGCACCGCGTCCACCACCTGCGGCAGCAGCACGCTCGTCGCCACCTCGCCGGTGTGCCCGCCGCCCTCACCGCCCTGCACGATCACCGCGTCCGCGCCCCACGCCGCGACCTTCTCGGCGTGCCGCCGCGCCCCGACGGAGGGCATCACCACCACACCCGCCTCCTTCAGCTCGGCGATCAGCTCGGGGGAGGGGGCGAGCGCGAAGGACGCCACCCGCACACCCCCGTCGACGATCAGCCGGACCCGGTCGCCGGCGTCGGCCGCGTCCGCCCGCAGGTTCACCCCGAACGGGGCGTCCGTGCGGCACCGCACCTCGGCTATCGCGGTACGCAGCTGGTCGAGGGTCATCGTCGCGGAGGCCAGGATGCCGAGGGCCCCGGCATTGGCCGTCGCGGAGACCAGACGGGGGCCTGCCACCCAGCCCATCCCCGTCTGCACGATCGGGTACCGGATCCCGACCAGCCGGGTGAGCGCGGTCTCCATCAGCCCGCGACCTCCTTCGTCCGCGCGCCGCCCGGATCCAGCACCTCGCGGATCAACCGCAGCTCCTCCGCGGTGGGCTCTCGGGTGTACGGCACCTCGTCCGGGACGGCGAGCTCGAAGCCGGTGGCCTCCCGCACCTGGCCGACACTCACCCCCGGATGCAGCGCGGCCAGCCGCATCGAGCGGTCCGGTGTCCCGAAGTCGAAGACGCCCAGGTCGCTGACGACCCTCGGGACGCGGTGGAAGCGGCCGATGCCGGGCTGCTCGGCCACCCGGTCGTACCCCACCCCGCACACCATGTCGACCTTCGCCACGAACACCCGCCGGGAGTGCTTCGGGACCCAGTAACTCGTGGGATTGTTCAGCGTGTTGAGGGATGCGCCGCGCACACCGAGCAGCTGGCGGCGGGGCCGGGACCAGTCGCCGATGGCCGAGATGTTCTGGTTGCCGTACCGGTCGAGCTGGCTCGCGCCCATCATCACATGCCGGCGGCCACCGGCCACCAGGGTGAGGTGCTGCCGGTACGGCAGCCAGCCCTCGGGTGTGCCGTCCGGGCGGACCAGCAGGGCCTCGCCGTCGGTCAGCAGCAGATCCGGCGCGAAGGTGAGCCGGGCCAGCCGGGCGCCCAGGGAGGGGATCAGGCCCATCGGGCTCGCCAGGATCTCACCGGAGCCGCGCCAGGCCTCGGCGCAGGCGACGACGCAGTAGTCGGCGCGCAGTACGTCCATCAGCCCTGCTCCTTCTGCCAGTTCCGCACCGCCGAGCGGTAGGCCTGCTCGTCCCCGGCCAGGAACCGCCCGGAGAACTCCGCCCACGGGGCTGTCGCGTACAGCCGCTGGAAGTCCTCGTCCCGCCCGTAGTCGGGGGCGCAGGAGGTGAAGTGCGCACCGCCAGGTGCCTCCACGACCCCCGTCACGTTCAGCCGCTTGACCAGCAGCGACTGCGCGGCCGCCGCCTTCGTCAACTCGGCCGTGTCCACGATCTGTTCGCAGGAGACATAGGCCGTGTCCGCCGCCTCGCAGAACAGGTCGTCGAAGTAGGGGTCCGGGCCCAGATACTGCCCGTTGCCCAGCCGGTCGGCGCGGTTGACGTGGACCAGCGCCGCGTCCAGGCGCAGGGCGGGCATCGCCACGAACGTCTCCCCGTCGTCGTACGGCGAAGTCACGGTGCGCAGGCCGGGGTTGACCCGCATGACGTCCGAGCCGAGCCCCGCGCGCACCGGCAGGAAGGGCAGCCGGTTGGCGGCCGCGTGCAGGCCCCACATGAACATGCCCTCGTCGACCTCCATCAGGTCGAACGCCCCGCGCTCCCGCGCCGCCCGGTAGTGCGGTTCCAGCGGGATGGAGTCGAGGGTGACGAAGGCCGTCACCAGTTTGCGCACCCGCCCGGCCGCGACCAGCATCCCGACGTCCGGGCCGCCGTACGAGACCAGGGTGAGGTCGTCGATGCCGGATCGGAGCAGCGCTCTGACCAGGGACATCGGCTTGCGTCGGGAACCCCAGCCGCCGATGCCGAGGGTCATGCCGCCAGTCAGCCGGGCGACGGCCTCGTCGGCGGTCATCGTCTTGTCAGTCACTCCCCGCACCCTCCTTCCCGAAGGTGTCACGGACCCGGTCGGCCACCCCGCTGAGGGCGGCCTCGAAGGTGAAGCCCTGTTCCAGGCGGTAGCTGCGCCGCACGTCGACGGGGTCGATGGCGTTGATGGCGGCCTTGGCCAGGCGCAGCAGCCGGCCGTCCTTGGCGGCTATCTCCCGCGCCAGCTCCAGCGCCGCGGAGAGCAGTTCCTCTCGCGGCACGACCCGCCACACCGAGCCGTGTGCGTGCAGCTGGGCCGCGGTCGCCGTGCGCGAGGTGTAGTACAGCGTCCGCATCAGATGCGGCGGGACCAGCCGGGCCAGATGCGTGGCCGCGCCCAGGGCGCCCCGGTCCAGCTCGGGCAGCCCGAAGACGGCGTCCTCGCTCGCCACGATCGCGTCCGAGTTGCCCACCAGGCCTATGCCGCCGCCCAGACAGAAGCCGTGCACCGCCGCCACCACCGGGGTCTCGCACTCGTACACCGCCGCGAAGGCCTCCGCGCAGCCCCGGTTGGCGCCGAGCAGCGCCTCGTTCCCGTCCGTCTGTATCTCCTTGATGTCCACGCCCGCGTTGAAACCGCGGCCCTGCGCGGTCAGTACCACGCACCGGGTCTCGGGGGCGCGGCCCGCCGCGCGCACCGCCTCCGCCAGCGCGAACCAGCCGCGCACCGGCAGCGCGTTCACCGGCGGGTGGTCGACCGTGACAAGCGCGATGCCCTTTTCCGGACACGAGGTGGAGACACCCATGGACGCATCAGCTACCTTCGCACTCAGCTACCTTTCCACCAAACATTTGTTAGGTGTGAGGCTTCGAAGCTAGCAGTCGCTGCCGGCAAGCGGGAGGCCCTGTGGAAAACCCGGAACGAGGCCCTGTGGACGACTCGCTGCACGGCCGGACCGTCGTCGTCACCGGCGGGACCAGGGGCGTGGGCGCCGGGATCGCCCGGGCCTTCGCCGAGGCCGGCGCCCATGTGCTGACCTGTGCCCGCCGGCCGCCCGAACAACCCCTCGACGGCGTCGAATTCACCCCCCTCGACCTGCGCGACCCACCCGCCGTGCGCGCCTACTTCGACGCCCTGCCCCGGGTCGACGTGCTCGTCAACAACGCGGGCGGCACCCCCTACCGGCGGCTCGCCGAAGGGGACGCCGAGCGGCACGCCCGGGTGATCGAGCTGAACCTCCTCACCCCGCTGACCGCATCCCTCGCCGCGTACGAGCACCTGCGACAGGCCCGGGGAGCGGTGGTGATGATCGGCAGTGTCAGCGGCGGCCGCCCCTCGCCTGGCTCGGCCGCCTACGGCGCGGCCAAGGCCGGACTGGAGAACCTCGCCCGGTCCATGGCGGTGGAGTGGGCACCGGAGGTCCGGGTCAACACACTGGTCGTCGGCATGGTCCGCACCGAGCTGGCCCACCTCCACTACGGCGGCCAGGACGGCATCGACGCCGTCTCCCGCACCGTCCCGCTCGGCCGCCTCGCCGCCCCGTCCGACATCGGCGCCGCCGCCGTCTTCCTCGCCTCCGACGCGGCCGCCTACATCAGCGGGGCGAGCCTGCTGGTGCACGGCGGCGGGGAGCGGCCTCCCTTTCTCGATGCCGCGACCGTCAACAAGCCGTCCGACAAGGAGGACTGAGATGAGCGGAATCTGCGCGGGCCGGGTGGTGGTCGTCACCGGCGCCGGGCGCGGGCTCGGCCGGGCCCACGCGCTGGCCTTCGCCGCCGAGGGCGCCCGGGTCGTCGTCAACGACCTCGGAGTCGCCCTCGACGGCGTGCCGGGGCCGGACAGTCCCGCAGGGGCCGTCGTGGACGAGATCCGCGCGGCCGGCGGCGAGGCGGTCGCACACGGCGGTGACATCGCGACCACCGAGGGGGCCGCCTCATTGATCGGAACGGCCGTCGAGACCTACGGCCGGCTCGACACCCTCGTGAACAACGCCGGGTTCCTGCGCGACCGCATGCTCGTCAACCTCGGCGAGGACGACTGGGACGCGGTCATGCGAGTCCACCTCAAGGGTCACTTCCTGCCGCTGCGGCACGCGGCCGCGCACTGGCGGGCCGAGGCCAAGGCGGGCCGCACCCCGGTGGCCCGGATCGTGAACACCAGCAGCGGAGCCGGCCTGTTGGGCTCGGTCGGGCAGGGCAACTACAGCGCCGCCAAGGCCGGCATCCTCGGCCTCACCCTGGTCGCGGCCGCCGAACTGGCCCGCTACGGCGTCCAGGTCAACGCCGTCGCCCCGGCCGCCCGGACCCGGATGACCGAGCGCACCTTCGCCGAGACCATGGCCGCCCCCGGCTCCGGTTTCGACGCCATGGCCCCGGAGAACGTCTCCCCGCTCGTGGTCTGGCTGGGTTCCGCCGCGAGCGCCGGAGTCACCGGGCGGGTGTTCGAGACCGAGGGCGGCCGGATCACCGTCATGGAGGGCTGGCGAGCGGGGCCGACCGCCGACAGGGGCGCCCGCCGGACCCCGGCCGAGGCGGGGGAGACGGCACTGAAACTGCTTGCCGAGGCGGCGGCGCCGGGGGCGGTGTACGGGGCGTGACCGCGGCCCCGCTCAGGTGTCGCACTCCAGCACCGTCCGGCACAGCGAGCACCGGGCCCGTACCCGGCCCCGCACCGGCACCCTGATCCGCTGGTGGCAGGTCGGACACGGGAACGAGACCCGCAGCCGGCCGCCGCCGTCGGGGGTGAAGGTGTAGGGCGCGGCGGACTGCGGGGCCGGGGCCGCGGGGGCGTGGCGGCGGTCCCGGGCGTAGCGGCGGCGGCCCGCCCAGCCCGCCGCGGTCAGCGGCGGCTGCTCCTCGTCCTGGCGGGCCCGGGCCCTGCCCTTCTCGTACGCCGTGTAGGCCTGCGGGCTGGTGAACCACACGGACGGGTCCTCGTGGAAGACGAGGGACCGCTTGGCCAGGACGTAGCCGAACTCCTCCGGGGTGAGATAGCCCAGCTTCTGGGACGCCTCACCGTGCTCCCGGTACGCGTCGAGCAGCAGCCAGCCCGCGCCCAGGTAGGTGGTGGCCGTGTCCGTGAGGATCTCGTTCTCCGGGATGCTCGGGAAGGACAGGTCCAGCCGGTGCAGATAGACGTGCATCACCTCGTGGGCGAGGGCCGCGCCGATGTCACTGCGGTGGGTGCGGAAACGGTCGTTCAGCTCGACGAAGTACTCGGGGCCCGCGGTGAGTTCGACGTTCGCCGCGTGGGTCATCTCCCGGAAGCCGACGACCATCCGGGCGTCCGGCAGCCGGAAGTGCCGGACGATCTCGTGGGCGACCCGCTGGGCGCCGAGGTGGAGGTCGTCGGTGTCGCAGAACGCGACGTCGGCGGGGAGCACGCTGGTGGCGAAGGTCTGGACGGTGTCGTACGACAGGCGCCGGTACAACGCCGTGATGGCGGCCCGCACCGTGTCCAGGTGCGGGTAGCCGTGTTCCACGGGGCCGCCGTTCGCCACGTCCTTACCCCCACAGACGCCGCCGGAGCTTTTTTTCCACTGTATGCGGATACGGTCCCGCGCCCCTAGAGGGGCGCCATCCGGACCGTTCCTTGATCAGTGTCCTCGAGCTCCAGGACCCATACCTCGTTCTCGCCCTCCCTCAGGACCGGCGCTGGTACGTACAGCGACTCCTGCGGTCCCGCCGACCAGTAGCGGCCCACGTTGAAGCCGTTGACCCAGACGAAACCCCGCGTCCAGCCGGGGAGTTCCACACGCGCGTCCCCAGCACCGTGAACCGTCACCGTCCCCCGGTAGAGCCCGGGTGCGCCGTCCTCCGGTGGAGAGCCGAACGGGACCGCCGCCACACCCCCCTCGAACGCGTCCAGATCGAGCCCACGCGCGCGTACCCCGTGCAGGAACTGGCGTTCGTGCAGTAGGCCGCCGGTGATGCCCTTCGTCTCGCCGGAGCGGGGGCCGTAGTTGACGCGCCCCAGGGACTCCACCCAGAGCTCCACGCGCGCGGGGCCGGTGACCGGTTTCCTGAGCTGGGGCTCCTCCTCGGTGAGCACGCCGGCCCGCTCCCCGTCGACGTACACGACCGCCAGATCGCGCAGCCCCCGCGCGGTGAGCGGATACGGCCCGCGTGGTCCCGGTACGTCCGCCTCGTAGCGGACCAGGCCCCGGCCGATGCCCAGCTCCTCGAAGGTGGGCGGGACGGCGTGGACGCGTTCCGGGCCGCCGAGCGCATCCAGGACGCCGGCCAGGGGCGCCCAGCCGGTGACCCGCACGTCCGTCGCCGAGGCCAACACGGCCGGCGCGGGCGGCGGTTCGGGCAGGGGCTCGGCATGGTACTCGGCCAGCACCTCCCGGAAGCGCCAGAACTTCTCCGTGGGGCGGCCGTACTCGTCGATCGGCGCGTCGTAGTCGTACGACGTCACATCCGCCTCCAGCGGGCCCTCGTGCAGCTCGCCGCCGGGCCGGTTGGCGCCCGCCCAGCCGGCGAAGTTGGTGCCGCCGTGCGCCATGTACACGTTCACGGAGGCCCCGCAATCGAGGATCTCGCGCAGCGCCGCCGCCGCGTCCTCGGCGTCCCGTACGACGTGCTCGCCGCCCCAGTGGTCGAACCAGCCGCACCAGAACTCCATGCACATCAGCGGGCCCCGCGGCTGGTGCCGGCGCAGGGTCTCGAAGGCCACGCGCGCGTGGGAGCCGAAGTTGACCGTCGCGAGCAGCCCGGGGACCGAGCCGCCGGTGAGCATGTGGTCCTCGGGGCCGTCCGAGGTGACCAGCGGCACCGTGACGCCCTCGGCGCGCAGCAGGCCGGTGAGGTGGGTCAGGTAGTCGGCGTCGGAGCCGTAGCTGCCGTACTCGTTCTCGACCTGGACCATGATCACCGGGCCGCCCCGGTCCAGCTGCCGGGGCACGACCTCGGACAGCAGCTGGTGGAACCAGCTGTCCACGTACTGGAGGAAACGCTCGTCACGCGTGCGTGCCCGTGCGCCCAGCTCGCCCGTCACCCAGTGCGGCAGACCGCCGTTCTCCCACTCCGCGCAGATGTACGGCCCCGGGCGCACGATCGCCCACAGGCCCGCCTCGCGCGCCGCGTCCAGGAAGCGGCCGAGGGCCGGGACGTCCCGGAAGGAGCCGCGGCGCGGCTCGTGCAGGTTCCACGGGACGTACGTCTCCACGCAGTTCAGCCCCATGGCGCGCAGCAGCGCCAGCCTGTGGCCCCACTGCTCCTCGTGCACCCGGAAGTAGTGCAGCGCGCCGGACAGCAGCCGCACCGGCCGGCCGTCCAGAAGGAAATCCGTTTCGCCCACCGTGAAGTCGCTCATAGGCTCACCTTGGCCCCCTGGCGGGCGCCTGGACCATGGACAAAGATCGGCAGCACTTGGACGGAAGAGACGCCGATGAGGGGGCGCGCAGTGCCGGGCGGAGCGCCGATCTTCCACACCTGGATGCGGTTCTTCACACCGGGCGCCGTCCATCACCGCCTCGGCCTGGTCTGCCAGGGCGTCGGCCTCCAGTACGGCGCGGTGCCCGCCGTCGGCCCGCGCGTCCTCGACGGGCACGTCGCCGTGGTGATCAGCTCGGGCCGGGGCTGGTACCGCACGCCCGACGGGCGCCGTACGACCGTCACCGCGCCCGCGCTGGTGTGGCTGACGCCGGGCGTTCCGCACCACTACGGGCCCGACCCGGACAGCGGCTGGGACGAGGGCTTCGTGACCTTCACCGGGCCCGACACCGCGACCTACACGGAACTCGGCTACATCGAGCCCGAGCGGCCCGTGGTGCCCCTCGCGGACGCCGCCGGACCCCGGGACGTCATCGCCCGTATCGCCCGGGCCGCCCGCCACGGAAACCCCCTCCTGGAGGTCGAGACCGGCGCCGCCGTGCACGAGCTCCTTGTCGCCCTGCGTCGGGCGCGCGCCGACCTCGCGCCCGACGGGGACCCGGTGCTGCAGGCGCTCGCCCGGGACGCCTGCACCGGCATGACCGTCGCCGACCACGCGGCCCGGCACGGCATGACCCCGGCCGAGCTGCGTACCGCCGTCCGCCGGATCGCCGGGTGCAGCCCCAAGGACTATCTGATCGGCATCCGGCTCGGCCGCGCCCAGGAACTCCTCGCCACCACGGAACTGTCCGTCGCCGCCGTCGCCCGCCGCGTCGGCTACGACGACCCCGCCTACTTCTCCCGCCTGTTCACCCGCCGCGTCGGCATTGCCCCCGTACGCTTCCGCGCCCAGCAGAGCCGCGCCGTCCCCGACGACTGGAACGACGGCCTGGGCGAAGGCGGCCTGAGGGACGACGGCCTGAGGGACGACGGCCTGAGCGAAGGCGGCCTGAGGGACGACGGCCTGAGCGACGACGGCCTGAGGGACGACGGCCTGAGGGAAGGCGGCCTGGGCGAAGGCGGCCTTGACGAAGACCCTTAGTGATCACGCGGTCGTCCCCTTAGGGTTGACGCCCATGACCACCAGCAACACCGGTACCGGTGACGTCGATCCCGCCGTCCGCGCCGAGCTCGGCCGGCTGCGCGACAGCATCGACAACATCGACGCGGCCGTCGTCCACATGCTCGCCGAACGCTTCAAGGCCACCCAGCAGGTCGGCCGTCTCAAGGCGGTCCACCGGCTGCCCCCGGCCGACCCGGCCCGCGAGGCCCGCCAGATCGCCCGGCTCCGCGCCCTCGCCGAGAACGCCAAGCTCGACCCCGCCTTCGCCGAGAAATTCCTGAACTTCATCATCGCCGAGGTGATCCGGCACCACGAATCCATCGCCGAGGACACCGTCGGAGGCCGGGCGGCGGACGCGCACTGACCCGGCCGTACGTGCCGGAGGGCGCCTCGGCCCCGCCGGGCCACCAGCGGTGACGAGGCGCTCGAACAGGTGCTCAACGAACGGCCGGCCGCCGGCCGCACCGCGCCCACCAGCGCCGTCTCGTCCCGCGCGGCTGCGGACCGGACATAAGCCGCGTACCACTCCTGCCCCTGTGCGTTGTCGGTGTCATCGGGCAGCATGGCCCGCATGTCCGTACTGACTCGCGACGAAGCGCAGAGCCGCGCCGAGCTCCTCGACGTCCACCGCTACACGATCGACCTCGACCTGACCACCGGGGACGAGACCTTCGACTCCCGAACCGTGATCAGGTTCACGGCCCGATCCGACGGCGACACCTTCGTCGAGATGAAGCCCGTCGCACTGCGCGCCGTCAGCCTCGACGGACAGCCCCTCGACCCCGGGACGCTGGACCAGGACCGGCTGCCCCTGAAGAGCCTCACCGCCGGGGAGCACGAGCTGCGCGTCGACGCCACGATGCGCTACTCCCGCACCGGCGAGGGCATGCACCGGTTCACCGACCCCACGGACGACGAGACCTACGTCTACACACAGCTCTTCCTGGACGATGTGCAGCGCGTCTTCGCCGCCTTCGACCAGCCCGACCTGAAGGCCGTCTTCGAGCTGTCCGTCACCGCTCCCCAAGGCTGGACCGTCCTCGCCAACGGGGTCACCGAGCACCTCGGCGAGGGCCGCTGGCGGGCCGCCGCCACCCCGCTGATCTCCACCTACCTGGTCGCCGTCGCCGCCGGCCCCTGGCACTCGGTGCGCACCGAACACCGCGGCCTGCCCTTCGGCATCCACTGCCGCCGCTCGCTGGCGCCGCACCTCGACGCCGACGCCGACGAGATCCTCGACGTCACGCGCGCGTGCTACGACCGCTACCACGAGAAGTTCGAGGAGCCCTACCCCTTCGACTCCTACGACCAGGCGTTCGTCCCCGAGTTCAACGCCGGTGCCATGGAGAACCCCGGCCTGGTCACCTTCCGCGACGAGTTCGTCTACCGCTCCGCCGTCACCGACACCGAACGGCAGACCCGCGCGATGGTCATCGCCCACGAGATGGCCCACATGTGGTTCGGCGACCTCGTCACCCTGAAGTGGTGGGACGACATCTGGCTCAACGAGTCGTTCGCCGAGTACATGGGCTACCAGACCCTCACCGAGGCCACCCGCTTCACCGACACCTGGGTCGACTTCGGGGTGGCCCGCAAGGCCTGGGGCTACGACGCCGACCAGCGCCCCTCCACTCACCCGGTCGCCCCCGAGGCCGTCGACGACACCGCCGCCGCCCTGCTCAACTTCGACGGCATCTCCTACGCCAAGGGCGCCTCCGCGCTGCGCCAGCTGGTCGCCTGGATGGGCGAGAAGGACTTCCTCGCCGGCATCAACATCCACTTCCGGCGGCACCGGTTCGGCAACGCCACCCTCGCCGACTTCATCGACTCCCTCGCCGCCGCCACCGAACGCGATGTGCACGCCTGGGCCGACGCCTGGCTGCGCACCACCGGCGTCGACACCCTCACCCCGGCCCTGGCCACCGCCCCCGACGGCACCCGCACCCTGACCGTCGAGCGCACCGGCGGCCGCCCCCACCGCGTCTGCGTCGGCGTCTACGACCGGGACCTCACCGACGAGGGCCGGCTCACCCTGCGCGAGCGCATCGACCTCGACATCCCGCAGACCGCCCCGCAGGTCCTCGGCAGGCGCCCCGCCCTGCTCCTGCTCAACGACGGCGACCTGACCTACGCCAAGGTCCGCTTCGACACCGAGTCCGCCAGGACCGTCCGCGCCGACCTGTCGGGCCTGCCCGACCCGCTCACCCGCGCGGTGGTCTGGAACGCCCTGCGGGACGCGGTCCGCGACGGCGAACTGCCGCCCGCCGACTACCTGGAGACCGCCCGCGCCCACCTCCCGCGCGAGACCGACCTCGCCCTCGTCCAGGGTGTGCTGGCCTTCACCGCGGTCCATGTCGTCGACCGGTACCTCAGGCCGGAGGACCGCCCGGCCGCCCTCGCCACCGTCTTCGCCCTGTGCCGCGCCCTCATCCGGCGCACCGAGGACGGCGACAACCCCGGCCTGCGCCTGATCGCCGTACGGCACTTCATCCGGGCGGCCGCCCACCCCGACACCATCGCCGCCTGGCTCGCCGAGGGCACCGTGCCGGGCGGCCCCGAGCTCGACCCCGAACTGCGCTGGCGCATCCTGAGCCGGCTCGCCGTGCTCGGCGCCACCGACGAGGCGCAGATCGCCGCCGAGCTGGCCCGCGACCCCAGCGCCAGCGGCCAGGAGGGCGCCGCCCGCTGCCGGGCCGCGCTGCCCGACCCCGAGGCCAAGCGCAGGGCCTGGGAGACGATGTTCACCGGCGACGACCTGTCCAACTACCTGTTCACGGCCACCGCCCAGGGCTTCTGGCACCCCGAACAGGCCGACCTGGTCCGGGAGTACGTGCCTCGCTACTACCGGGACGCGGCCGCCGTCGCCGCCCGGCGCGGACCCGCCATCGCCGCCGTCGCCGGCCGCGAGGCCTTCCCCACCCACGCCGTCGACGCCGAGAACCTCGCCCTGGGCCGCGCCTGTCTGCGCGACGCCGACCCGGTCACGGCCCTGCGCCGCCGCCTGACCGACGAACTCGACGACCTGGAGCGGGCGTTGCGGGTCCGCGAGGCCTAGGCCTGTCTGACGATTCTCGTCTGCCGCGCGACGCCGTGCACCCTCCCCCAGCCTTCGGCCGGGGGGACTCCGGAGCACGCACCTGACGCCGCGCGGCCGCCCTTCGGGCGACGACGCGAATTGTCAGACAGGTCCTACGGCCGCCGACGTAGGGCGGCACGAGTGCGGCTGGTCCCTGATGACGATGCGCGTACCGGCCGCCGCTTCTAGGCTCGGTCGTCAAGAACGGCCAGCGCCTCAAGGAGAGTCCCGTGATCGTAGTGACCGGTGCCACCGGCAACGTCGGACGTGCCCTCGTCGGACGGCTCGTCGCCGACGGGCGGCCCGTGCGGGCGCTCACCCGTGCCCCGGAGCGGGCCGGACTGCCCGACAAGGCCGAGGTGGTCAAGTTCCGGCCGGACGACCAGGCCGCCCTGTTCGAGGGGGCGGACAAGGTCTTCCTTTACGTCCAGGGCGCCGGCGGGCGCATGCCCGAGCTCCTGGACGCGGCCCGCGCGGCCGGCGTGCGGCAGGTCGTCCTGCTCTCCTCCGGGATCATCCGGGAGGGCGCGGACGAAACCCACCCGATCCACGCCATGCACGCCACGGCCGAGCGGAAGATCCGCGAGAGCGGCCTCGCCTGGACGTTCCTGCGCCCCAACGCGTTCGCCACCAACGCCCTCCAGTGGGCGCCCCAGATCCGCGCCGGCAACACCGTCCGCGGCGTCTTCGCCGACATGGTCACAGCACCCATCCACGAGGACGACATCGCCGCCGTCGCGGAACGCGCCCTCCTGGACGACGGTCACGAGGACGCCGTTCACCGCCTCACCGGTCCCGCCGCCACCACCAACGCCGGCCAGATCGCCGCGATCGGGCGGGCCGTCGGCCGGGAGCTGGCCTTTGCCGAGGTGGGGCCGGAGGAGGCGGCCCCGCTGCTCTTCCCGCAGACACCGCAGGAACTGGTCAAGGGCCTCCTGAAGACCTTCGCGGACACCGTCGGCGTCGCGCCGGAGATCACCGGTACGGTCGAGGAGATCACCGGCAGCCCGGCCCGCACCTTCGAGCAGTGGGCCGAGGACCACGCGGCCGACTTCCAGCCCTGACCAGAGCTTTCAACCCGCCGTCAGTCGCAGTTCCGCCCTCCGCAGGCCCCTTTCCCGGGGCCCCGCACGCCGGTTGCCCACCTCGGCCGCCCTGGGCGCCTCCGCACCCAGCGTGAAGCCCAGGCGCTGCAGGAAGCGTTCTCCCGACCGCCAGCGAGGCGGCACGCTCGCCGTCACCAGGGACACGCCCTCGGCGTGCGCGAGCAGCGACTCGGCCAGCGCCCGCCCGAGGCCCCGGCCCCGCGCCCAGGGCGCCAGCAGGAACAGGCCCACCGCGACCCCACCGGGCACCGGATGGTTCCGTACCGCGTCCACCAGGCCCGTGACGACCCCGTCCCGCTCCAGAACGAGCAGCACCTTGTCGTCCGGTTCGGCGCCCTCGGGCAGCCCGTAGAACAGGCTCTGCACATCGCCCGGCCCCGACGGCAGTCCCGTCGCCGCCACGAACCAGTCCTCGCACGCCTCGAACAGGTCGAGCAGCGGCGCCTCGTCCGAGGGCAGCGGCTCCCGCACCAGCACCCGCTCACCGGGCACGTCGATCATCCACGCGTCAACCACCCGACCGACGTTAACCCCGGTCAGCCCCGGTCTCAACGCCCTTTCCCCGTCTGCTCCGACGCGCCCGCGGCACACCGCCCCCGACACGTTTTCCCCGCACGGCAGTACCCACTTCGGGGTCTCGATCGTTGAGCCTCGGGGGCGCGCAGACCCCATCCCGTACAAGCTGGAACTCCCCCCGCGGACAACCCCTTTCGGCCGGCGCCCCGAGGAGATCCCATGAGCACGCCGCCCCTCGCATCCGGACCCCAGGGCCCCGACGCCCTGCGGCCCCTGCTCGACACCGTCCTCGACGCGCTGCGCGACGGCGGCCGGGCCCGCGGCGGCCCGCTGCCGGCCGGCGGACCGGAGGCGGTGGCCCAGCGGGTCGCGGACGCCGTCGGGGACGTACTCCCGGACGACGGCGACCCCGAGGCCCTGCACACCTTGGTGACCGCCCTCGCGGCAGGCGCGGCCGACCCCGCCGACCCGCTGTGCGCGGCGCATCTGCACTGCCCACCGCTCGCCGTCGCCACCGCCGCAGACCTCGCCGCGAGTGCCCTCAACCCCTCGCTGGACTCCTGGGACCAGGCGCCGGCCGCCTCCGCCCTGGAAGCCATGGTCACCCGCGCCCTCGCCCATGCCATCGGCCTCTCCGACGCCGTGGTCACCACCGGCGGCACCGAGTCCAACCAGCTTGCCCTCCTCCTCGCCCGCGAGGCCCTCGGCGGCGGTGTCCGGCTGGTCTGCGGCGCCAACGCCCACCACTCGCTGCCCCGCGCCGCCTGGCTGCTGGGCCTGCCCGACCCGGTCGTGGTCCCGGCGCCGAACGGCACCCTCGACCCGGCCGCCCTCCACGCCGCCCTCACCCACCTGCCGAAACCGTTCGTCGTGGCCGCGACCGCCGGCACCACCGACGCCGGTCTCATCGACCCGCTCCCCGAGATCGCGGGCCTGTGCGCGGCCCATGGCGCCCGGCTGCACATCGACGCCGCCTACGGAGGCGGCCTCGCCTTCAGCGACCGGCACCGGGACAAACTCGCCGGCCTGGAACGTGCCCACACCGTCACCCTCGACCTGCACAAACTCGGCTGGCAGCCGGTCGCCGCCGGCCTCCTCGCGGTCGCCCGCCCGGCCGAGCTCGGCGTACTCCACCACCACGCCGACTACCTCAACGCCGACGACGACACCGAGGCCGGCTACCCCGACCTGCTCGGCCGCTCCCTGCGCACCACCCGGCGCCCCGACGTCCTCAAGATCGCGGTCACCCTCAGGACCCTGGGCCGCTCCGGGCTCGGCGCCCTGGTCGACCAGGTGTGCGCACGGGCACGGGAGTTCGCGGCCCTGGTCCGGGAGCACCCCGGTTTCGAGCTCTACGACCGGCCGAACATCAGCACGGTGCTGTTCCGCCCCGCCTCAGCCACCGACGACGACGTCGCCGACGTACGGCGCAGGCTGCTGCACGACGGCCGGGCCGTCCTCGGCCGGGCCCGGCTCGACGGCCGGCTCTGGCTCAAGGCCACCCTCCTCAACCCTCACACCCGGCCGGACGAACTGGCCGTCCTCCTCAAACTCGTGGAAGGAACGACGCCCCAATGAGCTCGATGCCCAACCCCCCACATCTCGAGCCGGAAGCACCCCGCGACCTGGTCGGCATCGGCGTCGGACCGTTCAACCTCTCCCTCGCCGCCCTCGCCCACCCGCTCGCCGAGCTGGACGCCGTCTTCTACGAGCAGCGCCCCGGCTTCGACTGGCACCCCGGGCTGCTGATCGACGGCGCCACCATCCAGGTACCGTTCCTCGCCGACCTGGTGACCCTCGCCGATCCCGCCAGCCCCTGGTCCTTCCTCAACTACCTCAAGTCCCGCGACCGGCTCTACCCCTTCTACTTCGCCGAGCGCTTCCACATCCAGCGCGCCGAGTACGACGCGTACTGCCGCTGGGTCGCCGAGAGCCTGCCCGGGCTGCGTTTCTCGCATCAGGTGGACGCGGTCCGCTGGAACTCCGAACGGGACCTGTTCGAGGTCGACTTCACCCAGCTCGACGCCGAGGGTGAGGCCGAGGCCCTGGGCCGGACGTACGCGAAGAACGTCGTGCTCGGCGTCGGCACGGTTCCCCATGTGCCCGACCCGCTCAAACCCCTCGTGGAGTCGGCCGGTGTGCCTGTCGTGCACGCGGCCGACTACCTCGACCACCGCGAGGCCTTCCTCGCCGCCGAGCATGTCACCGTCGTCGGCTCCGGACAGTCCGGCGCCGAGGTCTTCCTCGACCTGCTGCGGCACCGACCGGCGGGCCGCGAGAAGCTGCACTGGATCGGACGCAGCGAGGCCTTCGCGCCCATGGAGTACTCCAAACTCGGCCTGGAGCACTTCACGCCCGACTACACCCGCTACTTCCACGCCCTCACCGAGCCCGTCCGCGACGGTCTTGTCACCTCCCAGTGGCGGCTGCACCGGGGCATCGACGCCGACACCATCGCCGCCATCCACGACGAGCTCTACCGCCGCACCCTGCACGGCGGCTGGCCCGACGCCGTCCTCACGCCCGGGGTCCAGGTCCGTACGGCCGGACGCATCGCCACCACCAAGATCGAACTCCACCTGGAACACATCCAGCAGGGCAGCCGCTCCCGGCTCGCCACCGACGCCGTGGTCCTTGCCACCGGCTACCGGGAGCGCCCCCTCGGCCGGCTGCTCGCCGGACTCGACCCCTATCTGCGCCGGGACAGCAGTGAACGCCCGCGCGTGGACGACCGGTTCCGGCTGGTCCTCGACCCGTCGGTGACGGGATCGGCCTATGTGCAGAACGCCGAACTCCACACCCACGGCGTCGGCACCCCCGACCTCGGCCTCGCCGCCTGGCGCAGCGCCACCATCCTCAACTCCCTCACCGGCAAGAACCCCTATCCGCTGCCCA
The DNA here is from genome assembly GCF_055634995.1 of Streptomyces sp. NPDC111744. NCBI lineage: Bacteria > Bacillati > Actinomycetota > Actinomycetes > Kitasatosporales > Streptomycetaceae > Streptomyces > Streptomyces sp. NPDC111744. The sequence continues at coordinate 37,519 of NZ_JBVKCG010000003.1, read as the reverse complement.
CCCGTACGGCCTTCACCAGCTTCGGCCTGGACCGGCCGGAGGAGAGGGTGCCGACGCAGAACGGGCAGCGGCCGAGGCAGCTCACCCCCCTCGTCGACTGAGTGAACGGCGCCGGTCCGGGGACCGGCGCCCTCCAACCCGTCAGAACACCGGCGTGCCGTCGCGGGTCAGCTTCCAGTCCGCCGACGCGAAGTCCTTCGGGTCCAGGACGCCCCTGGCGGTCACCCACTCCGCGATCCGGGTGCGGATCTCCGTCGACTCCGACCACAGCTCCTTGGCCGAGGCGACGTACGGGAACGCGCCGCCGCCGTTGGCACGGTAGTTGTTCACCGCGAGCACGAGCTGCCGGGCGTCGTCGAGGGGGCACCGTCGTAGGTGAGGTTCCTGATCCGGGACCCGGCCGCCTGTGCGATGTCGATCTCGTACCGGAGGCCCGAGACATAGTCGTAGTTGTAGTCCGGACGGTTGTTGGCGTTGGTCAGCTTCTCCACGTCGACAGGCGCGCCGGCGGCCGTCCGCACGAAGTACTCCGCCGAGTACTCCAGGTAGGAGCGGATCTGCGCGCCCGTCATCAGCTTGGCGACCAGGGTGTTGTCGTACACGTACAGGCTCGACAGGTCCCGGATGGTGACCTCGCCTGCCGGGATCTCGGAGGTCCGGGAGAACGGCGAGGCCTGGGCGATCACCGGGAGCGAGGCGTACTCGGTGCTCGCCAGGGCCGCCTTGACCACGTCCTCCTGGACCTTGGTGATCAGGTCGATGATCGGGGCGTCCCGGTAGCGGGCCTCGACCGTGGTGAGCGTCTCGGTGGCGGTGCCGACGACCTGGTTGACGTACGCGACGACCTTCGCGTGCTCGTCCTCCAGCAGCCGGGTGATCTTCGGGTCGTCGCCGACGGTGTTGGAGTTGCGCAGCGAGGCGGCGACCGACTCCACCTCCCAGCTGCCCTTGGTGAACACCAGCTCGATGTTGAAGAGGGTGAGGCGCTCGGCATGGCAGAGCGGCTCGGAGAGGACGACGGCCCTGCCGGTGACTTCGTTGGTGACCTTCAGCTCCGGGATCTCCACGTGCGCGTGGCCGACCAGGATGGCGTCGATGCCCGGCACCTGCCTGGCCATGTTCGCGGCCGCGTTCTCGACGTACGGCACCTGGTCGCCGTAGGACGACGTGCCCGAGGTGCCGGAGTGGGCCGAGACCACGACCACGTCCGCACCCATCGCCCGCAGCTTGGGCACCCACTTCGCGGCCTGCTCCTCAAGACCCGGGAAGGCCAGCTTGCCCTGGACATGGGCCTTGTCCCAGATCGCGATGCCCGGGTTGGTCAGGCCGAGCACGGCGACCCTGACCGGCGGGGCGCCAGGGACGTGGAATTTCTGCATGAAGTACGGCGGGAAAGCGGGCTTGAGGGTCTTCGCGTCGACCGCGTTGGCACCGAGCAGCGGGAAGCACAGCTGGTCCTGGAACCTGCGCAGGGTCTCGATGCCGTAGTTGAACTCGTGGTTGCCGAGCGCCGCCGCGTCGTACCCGATCGCGTTCATGGCCTGCGCCATCGGGTGCACCGGGCCGCCCTTGGCGGTGATCGGGTCGACCTTGGCGTAGTAATACGTCAGCGGGGTGCCCTGGATGGTGTCACCGGCGTCAAGGAGCAGGGTGTTGCGGCGGCCCTTCTCCTTGCGGACCTGGTTCACCAGGGTCGAGATGCGCGCCAGGCCCAGCGCGTTGCCCTTGGCGTCCGTGTACTCCGCGTCCTTGAAGTAGTCCCAGTTGAAGACGTTTCCGTGCAGGTCGGTGGTGCCCATCACGGTGAGCGAGTACCGCTTGGGGTGCCGGGCGGGCCTGATGGAGGCCTGTGCCGGAGTCGCTGCCGCTCCGGCGATCGCCACTCCCGCCCCGGTGGCGGCGGACTTCTTCAGGAACTTCCGGCGATTCAAGGGCATGTCTTGATCTCCTCTGGAAATGGTCAACGACGCGCGTAGATTCTGTCCTGGACACCACCGACGGCAACAGGGCCGGGAGGTTGCGATCCGGTGACCTCCACTGTGAACTCCGGTGCGCACACACGGGGATGGCGTGACAGAGTGGGGCGTATGACCGCACCAGCACCCGCACCCGCACCCTCAGCCGAGGAACGCCGGCCGGCCGGCACGCCCGCCGCCCCCCTTCTCGTCGTGCGTGGCGAGGCCGAGCTGGAGGTCGAGCCCGAGCTGGCCCGGATCAGCGTCACGGTGAGCGCCCGGGGCCGCGACCGCCGCTCGACACTGGACGACCTCACCCGCCGCAACACCGCCGCCCTCGACCTGATCAAGTCGTACGGCGAAGCGGTGGCCCGGCTGTCGACCGGGACCTTCTCCATCGCCCCCGAACTCGCCGAGCGCGGCCGGGGGGAGCGCGTCCGCAGCTACCAGGGCCGGGTCCAGCTCACCGCCGAGTTCACGGACTTCACCGTCCTCGGCGAACTCACCACCAGGCTCGCCGACTTGGAGCTGACCCGGGTCGACGGCCCGTGGTGGTCGCTGCGCACCGACTCACCCGTGCACGGCGAGGCCCGGCGGCGGGCGGTCGCCGAGGCGGTGCAGCGCGCCCGGGAGTACGCCGGCGCCCTCGGCACCTCCCTCGTCGCCCTGCTCGAACTCGCCGACACCGGCACCGAGGGGCCTCAGCCGCGCCGGCCGGCCTTCGGCCGCGGGGTCCGCCGGATGGCCGCCGCGGCCGAAATCGCCGAGCCCGCCGAACCCCTGGATCTCGAACCTCCACAACTGCGCGTAACCGCTCAGGTCAGCGCGCAATTCACGATGGCGCCGCCACAGCTGTGACCCCCGAAGCAGACGTTCGGTATTTCGAATGAATGAGCGCCTGCATTCCCGCATTCAACAAATGCGAGATGCTCATCGGAGCGGTCACCCGCACAATTCAACACTTGTCAATAGGCCTTCACGCAAAGGTTGTTGGGTCGTCATGTACGACCAATTCTCTACCCGCCGGTAAGGCCTAGGCTCGAACCATGCGCCGAGCAAAGATCGTTTGTACTCTGGGGCCCGCCACCGACTCGTACGACCAGATCAAGGGCCTGGTCGAGGCCGGAATGGACGTCGCCCGATTCAACCTCAGTCACGGCACCTACGCCGAGCACGAGGAGCGCTACCAACGCGTCCGCAAGGCCTCCGACGAGACCGGTCGCAGCGTCGGGATCCTCGCCGACCTTCAAGGTCCGAAGATCCGGCTCAGCAGCTTCACCGAGGGACCGGTACTCCTCGAACGCGGTGACACCTTCGTCATCACGGTGGAGGAAGGCGCCGAGGGCGACCGCCGGCAGTGCGGGACGACGTACGCCGGCCTGGCCGACGACGTCACCCCCGGTGAGCGCGTCCTCGTCGACGACGGCAAGGTCTGCCTGGAGGTCACCCACGTCGACGGCCCCCGCGTACACACCACGGTCGTCGAGGGCGGCATGGTCTCCGACCACAAGGGCCTCAACCTCCCCGGCGTCGCCGTCTCCGTCCCCGCCCTCTCCGACAAGGACGAGGCCGACCTGCGCTGGGCACTGCGCACCGGCGTCGACGTGATCGCCCTGTCCTTCGTGCGCAGCGGCCGGGACATCGAGGACGTCCACCGCATCATGGCCGAGGAGGGCCGCCGCCTCCCGGTGATCGCCAAGGTAGAGAAGCCGCAGGCCGTCGAGAACATCGACTCCATCGTGGCCGCCTTCGACGGCATCATGGTCGCGCGCGGCGACCTGGGCGTGGAAATGCCGCTGGAGCAGGTGCCGATCGTCCAGAAGCGCGCCGTCAAACTGGCAAAGCGCAACGCCAAGCCGGTCATCGTCGCCACCCAGATGCTCGACTCGATGATCGACAACTCCCGGCCCACCCGCGCCGAGGCCTCCGACGTCGCCAACGCGGTGATCGACGGCACGGACGCGGTGATGCTCTCCGGCGAGACCAGCGTCGGCAAGTACCCCATCGAGACCGTCCGGACGATGGCGAAGATCGTCGAAGCGGCCGAGGAGGACATCCTCGCCAAGGGCCTGCCGCCGCTGACCGAGAGCAACAAGCCCCGCACCCAGGGCGGCGCGGTCGCCCGGGCCGCCGCCGAGATGGGCGACTTCCTGGGCGCGAAGTTCCTGGTCGCCTTCACCCAGTCCGGAGACACGGTCCGCCGGCTCTCCCGCTACCGCTCGCCGATCCCGCTGCTCGCCTTCACCCCGGAACCGGCCACCCGCTCCCAGCTCAACCTGACCTGGGGCGTGGAGACCTTCCTCGGCCCGCACGTCGACTCGACGGACAAGATGGTCGACCAGGTGGACGAGCTGCTGCTGAAGTACGGCCGCTGCGAGAAGGGCGACGTCGTGGTCATCACGGCGGGGTCGCCTCCGGGGGTGTCCGGCTCGACGAACATGGTGCGCGTACACCACATCGGCGAGGACGACAGCCCGAAGTGACGGAACGGATCCCCGTCAGTGCTTGGGGCCGACGTGGTCGTCCATGAGCTCCACGTCGGCTCTCCTGGCGACGGAGATGTTGTAGGGGCTGCCGCTGCGGGTGGAATGCGTCCACCGGACGCCGAGCCGGTCGAGGGTGCCGGTGTACAAGCCCCGGATGTCGTCGGACTTGTTGGTGAAGAAGTAGCGCGGGTATTCGTACCGCTTCCGCTCACCGCCGATCATGCGGCTCGTCCAGTTGGTGATGCGGCAGCCGTCGGAGTGGATGAAGCCGCGGACGAATTCCCAAGGGTGGTTGTCGACGATGGCTTGCTGCCAGGCATCGAGGGCGATCGCGCGCTCGTGTTTCTTGCCGGGGGCGTGCTGGGGGAGCATGCAGGCCCAGTGCTTCGAGTACGACTTCACCTCGACGCAACCGGTCTTGTGGCGCTGACTGACGCTGGGAGCGGCATCACCTTGTGCATGGCGTCTTCGGCGGCAGCGATCAGGCCTGTTTGACGCGCGTTGCAGTAGACGGACAGGTGGTGCTGTTCCATGTGGTCACTCTGGGTGGAGGACCGCGACGAAGCGCAGCAAATAGTGGATGTTCACGAGAACGTGCGGATCCGCTTATGGGTCGCGACCTTGGGACTGAAGGAAAAGTGCCCCGGGTGGGATTCGAACCCACGCTGTCGGTGGTTTGAGCACCGTGCCTCTACCGCTGGGCTACCGGGGCTTCCTGCAAATCAAAGGTCGACGGTCACCCGCCGTGCCCTACCCTACCGCAGCTAGGTAGGCTCTTGTCAGCAGTACCCCTGCCCTGAACGAGGAGCCCCCGTGACCGCCGCCGAGTCGCCCCAGCCAGTCGACGTACCCGACGACGACAAGTCGCATGTGCCTCCGCTGACGACCCGTGTCGTCATCGCCGAGGACGAGGCCCTGATCCGGCTGGACCTGAAAGAGATGCTGGAGGAGGAGGGGTACACCGTCGTCGGCGAGGCCGGCGACGGCGAGCAGGCGGTGGAACTCGCCCGCGAGCACCGCCCCGACCTGGTCATCCTGGACGTCAAGATGCCCAAGCTGGACGGCATCTCGGCGGCCGAGAAGATCGCCGAGGAGTCCATCGCCCCGGTCCTGATGCTCACCGCGTTCTCGCAGCGCGACCTGGTCGAGCGGGCGCGGGACGCGGGCGCGATGGCGTACCTCGTCAAGCCGTTCAGCAAGAGCGACGTGGTCCCGGCGATCGAGATGGCCGTCTCCCGCTTCAACGAGCTGAAGCAGCTGGAGAAGGAGGTCGCCGACCTCACCCTGCGCCTGGAGACCCGCAAGCTGGTCGACCGTGCGAAGTCCATCCTCCAGACGGAGTACGGCCTGACCGAGCCGGCCGCGTTCCGCTGGATCCAGAAGACGTCCATGGACCGCCGGATGTCGATGCAGCAGGTCGCGGAGGCGGTCATCGCGGACAGTGACGAGAAGAAGTCCAGCAAGGGCTGACCCGGCGCCCGCGTACGACGAGGCCCGCGCCCGGAGAAGGGGGCGCGGGCCTCGTCGTATCGGACGTGGGTGTCAGTCCTCGCCCAGATAGGCCTTGCGGACCGACTCGTCGTGCAGCAGGTCCTGGCCGGTTCCCGACAGGACGATGTTGCCGACCTCCATCACATGGCCCTGGTCGGCCAGCGACAGCGCCGCCTGCGCGTTCTGCTCGACGAGCAGAATCGTCGTGCCCTGGGACTTCAGCTCGGCGATCGTCGACATGATCTTCTGCATCATGATCGGCGACAGCCCCATGGACGGCTCGTCCAGCATCAGCAGCTTCGGCTGGGACATCAGCGCCCGCCCCATGGCGAGCATCTGCTGCTCACCGCCGGAGAGGGTGCCGGCGGCCTGCTTTCTGCGCTCGCCGAGGATGGGGAAGATGTCGTAGGCGCGCTGGATGTCCTTCTCGATGCCCGCCTTGTCCTTGCGGAGGAAGGCACCGAGTTGGAGGTTCTCGGTGATGGTCAGGCGCGGGAAGATGTGCCGACCTTCGGGGGAGTGGGCGAGTCCGAGCGCTACGATCTTGTGCGCCGGGACACCGCTCAGCGGCTTGCCCTCGAAGACGATCCGGCCCGAGGCGGGCTTGAGCAGACCCGACAGGGTGCGCAGGGTCGTCGTCTTACCGGCGCCGTTGGTGCCGATGAGAGTGACGACCTGGCCGGCTTCCACGCTGAACGAGATGCCCTTGACGGCCTCGATCTTGCCGTAGGCGACTCTGAGGTCCTCGACCTCCAGTAGTGCGGTCACCGGGCCTCTCCCTTGGTGGTGTCGGTGGTGCTGTCCACCTGGGGTTCCGTGTCTGACGGTTCGGCGCCCGCCGCAGCCGCTTCGGCGGCCTCGACCTCGGCGGCCTCCACCTCGCCGGGGTCACCCTCGAAGGGTTCACCCAGATAGGCGGCGACGACGCGCTCGTCGGCCTGTACGACGTCGGACGTGCCCTCGACGAGCTTCTCGCCCTGTACGAGCACGGCGACGCGGTCGCACAGGTTGAAGATGAAGCGCATGTCGTGCTCGATGACGAGGACGGCGATGCCCTTGTCCCGGATGGCGAAGACCAGCTCCTCGGTGGTCCGGGTCTCCTGCGGGTTCATGCCGGCCGTCGGTTCGTCGAGCAGCAGCAGACCCGGTTCGCTGGCCAGTGCCCGGGCGATCTCCAGCTTGCGCTGCTCGCCGTAGGGCAGGTTGCGTGCGAGGTGGTCGCGCTTGGCGGCGAGGCCGACGAACTCCAGGAGTTCCATGGCCTTCGCCTCGGACTCCTTCTCGGCCTTGCGGAAGCCGGGGCCGCGCAGCAGCGCGGACCACAGGCCCTCCTTGGTCCGTGTGTGGCGGCCGACGAGGACGTTCTCCAGGACGGTCATGTTGGCGAAGAGCCGGATGTTCTGGAAGGTACGGGCGATGCCCGCCTGCGTCACCAGGTGCGGCTTGGGCGGCAGCACCTTGCCCTGGTAGGAGACCGTGCCCTCGGTGGGGACGTACAGGCCGGTGAGGCAGTTGAAGAAGGTGGTCTTGCCGGCGCCGTTCGGGCCGATGAGACCGACGATCTCGCCGCTGTTGACCGTGAAGTCGACGGAGCGGACGGCGGTCAGGCCGCCGAAGCGCATCGTGACGTCACGGGCTTCGAGTACAGGTGTCGTCATGGTTGCTTACGCCCCTGCCTTGGTGACGGCCGGATCGTCGCTCAGCGTCGCCTGCGCCGGTACGTCGAGCTGGCCGGTCTCGTGGAACTCCAGCTGGCGGCGACGGTTGGCGATGATGCCCTCCGGCCGGAACCGCATCAGCAGGATCAGCGCGACGCCGAAGGCGAACAGCTCGTAGTTCTGCAGGAACTGGAGCTTCTCCGGGACCAGGTAGAGCACGCTCGCGCCGAGCAGTGGGCCGCTGACGGTGCCCATGCCGCCGAGGACGACGGCGGCCAGCAGGAAGGCCGAGTTGGGCGGGGCGGCGCCGGCGAACTGGTAGGGCTGCGGGTTCACGCTGTAGTTGACATGCGCCATCACGGTGCCGGCGAGACCCGCGAGGGAGGCGCCGAGGGCGAAGGCGATCAGCTTGACGCGGAAGCCGTTGATGCCCATGGCGGTGGCGGCGGTCTCGTCCTCGCGGATGGCGATCCAGGAGCGGCCGATACGGGAGTCGGCGGCGCGGGTGAAGACGAGCACGACGATTGCTGTGACGATGAGCATCAGGAACAGGTAGTTGGCGAACCGGCCCAGGGTGAACCCGCCGATGTCGTGCGCTTCGCCCAGGTTGAACCCGAAGATGTTGAGGTCGGGGATCTGCGTGATGCCGTTGGGGCCGCGGGTGATGTTCGGTCCGGAGTCGCCGTCGAGGTTGTTGACGGTGATACGGAAGATCTCACCGAAGCCGAGGGTGACGATGGCGAGGTAGTCGCCGCGCAGTCGCAGGGTCGGTGCGCCGATCAGTACGCCGAAGATCAGCGAGGCGGCCATGCCGGTGAGGGCGGCGGCCCAGAACGGGAAGTGCACGCCGGAGAAGCGGGAGTACTCCGAGCCGGAGACCAGGGCGGCCGCGTAGGCGCCGACGCCGAGGAACGCGACGTAACCGAGGTCGAGCAGACCGGTGAGGCCGACGACGATGTTCAGGCCGAGGGCGACGGTGGCGAAGATCAGGATGTTCACGCCGACGTTGGCGTTGTGGTCGTCGCTCTGGGTGAAGGGGAAGATCACGGCGGCGACGAAGGCGAGCGCGGAGGCGAACCCCTTGTGGTGCGCCGCGGTGGTCGCGAAGCGGTCGACGAGGCCGGTGTGCATGAGGCCCCAGGCGGCGAAGACGAGCAGCAGCAGGTAGCCGATGAAGGTCTCGCTCGCGTCATTGTCGATGCCGATGCCGTAGGTGAAGACCACCAGGGCGAGCGCGACGCCGACCGTGACGACGATGCGCTCGGTGAGCGGTGACCCCTTGCCGGGAGCGGGCAGCTGAGGCTTGGTCAGGTAGCCGCGGATACCGGTGCCGGGGGCCGGGTGGGGCAGCGCGAGGGCGCCGATGACGGGGAGCGCGGAGGCCGCCATCGCCACGTAGGCGCCGGGGTCCAGGTTGGCCAGGCCGCCGAGGTCGACGGCGATGGCGATGCCCGTGAACCAGCAGACGGCGAACGCCGACAGGGCCGTCAGGAAGACCGGGGAGGTGGCGCCCGCCGGGTTCAGCCAGCGCAGCCACTTGACGTCCCACAGGGTGAGCCCGGAGAGCAGGGTGAGGGCGCCGCCCACGAGAGCGAGGATCTGCAGGCCGGCCGGGTAGCCGTAGACCGTCAGGTCGCCGGGGAACTGCGACGTCCAGGTCCAGCTGAGGAAGGTGCTGGCGATGGTGCCCACCGCGCCGACGACGATGAGCAGACGGGCGACGGCCTCGGGCAGCGGAACAAGCCCGCGCCCGGCACCGGCCTTGGCGGTGTTGTCGGTCATGCCGCTCACGCCCTGTCCGCGACGCGTTCGCCCAGCAGACCCTGTGGTCTGAAGAGGAGTACGAGGATCAGCAGGACGAAGGCCCACACGGAGGCCCAGCCGCCGCCGCCGAGCTGCTGCATGCCGGGGATGTTGGCGATGTAGGCGGTGGCCATGGCCTCGGCGATGCCGAGGACGAGACCGCCGAGCATGGCGCCGTAGATGTTGCCGATGCCACCGAGGACGGCCGCGGTGAACGCCTTCAGGCCGGCGATGAAGCCCATGTCATAGGAGACGGAGCCGTACTTGAGGCCGTACGAGACACCGGCGACGGCCGCGAAGAAGCCGCCGATGGCGAAGGCGATGACGATGATGCGGTTGGTGTCGATGCCCATCAGCTGGGCGGTGTCCGGGTCCTGGGCGGTGGCCTGCATGGCACGGCCGGTGCGGGACAGCCGGACGAACAGGGCGAGGATCGCCATGCACAGCGGGGCGGCGATGATCAGGAAGATGTCACCGCTCTGCACGGTCACGGAGCCGATGTGCAGCGGGCCGAACGGCAGTTGCGGGAAGACGCGGGCGGTCTTGGCGTCGCCGTCGACGTGGTACCAGTTGAAGACCGCCTGCTGCAGCGCGAGCGACAGGCCGATCGCGGTGATCAGCGGCGCGAGGCGTGGTGCGCCGCGCAGCGGTCGGTAGGCGAAGCGTTCGGCGCCGACGGCGATAAGAACAGCGACCAGGGCGCCGCCGATGAGCATCGCCGGCAGGGCTACCCACATGGATATGCCGTCCGGCAGGAGAAGGTAGACCGTGAGGGCGCCGAAGCCTCCGGTCATGAAGATCTCGCCGTGGGCGAAGTTGATGAGCTGGACGATGCCGTACACCATCGTGTAGCCGATGGCGATCAGACCGTACATCGAGCCGAGGAACAGCCCGTTGGCCAGCTGCTGCGGCAGGGTGTTCACCGCATGGCCTCCATGTGGTGGGGAGAGTCAGGGGGGCGGTAGAGGGCGGGCCGCGCGGTGACGGTGGTCTGCGCCGCGCGGCCCTGGTGGTGCGATGTGCTTCGGCCGGTTACTTCGGGGTGGCCACGCCGCTCTTGACGGACTTCCACGCACCGCTGACGACCTTGTAGACGGTCAGCTGCTTGTTCGTGGTGTCGCCGTACTGGTCGAACGAGACCTTGCCGGAGATGCCGTCGAAGGAGGCGTTCTGGACGGCGCTGACGATCTGGGAGCGGGCGTCGCCCGGGATCTTGCCGCCCTTCACGACGGTGCCGATGGCCTTGATGATCGCGGTGGTGGCGTCGTAGGAGTATGAGCCGTAGGTGCCGTAGTCACCGGGGTACTTCTTGGCCTTGTAGGTGGCCACGAAGTCCTTGGCGGCGGGCAGGGTGTCGACCGGGACGCCGATCGACGTCACCAGGTCGCCCTCGGAGGCCTTGCCGGCGGTCTTGATGTAGGTCGGGGTGAACATGCCGTCGCCGCCGAACAGCGGGATGTTGGCGCCCGCGGCCTTGAGCTGCTTGGTCAGCACCTCGGACTCGTCGTACTGGCCGCCGTAGTAGAGGATGTCGGCGCCCGAGTTCTTGATCTTGGTGACCAGGGTGGAGAAGTCACGGTCGCCGGTGTTGACGTGGTCGGTGCCGATGACCTTGCCGCCCTGCTTGGCGAACTGCTCCGAGAAGATCTTCGACAGACCCGCGCCGTAGGTCTGCTTGTCGTCGACGACGAAGGCCTTCTTCTTCTTGGCGACGTTGTAGGCGTAGTCCGCCGCGTAGGCGCCCTGCAGGGCGTCGGTGGTCGCGGTGCGGAAGTACGTCTTGAACGGGCGGGACGGGCTGGTCTGCCAGTTCTTGCCCATGGTCAGCTCGGGGTTGGTGTTGGACGGCGAGATCTCCACCAGGTTGGCGGTGGCGAAGACCTGCTGCATCTGCGTGGCCACACCGGAGTTGAGCGGGCCGACGACGCCGAGCACCGTCTTGTCCGAGACGAGCTGGGTGGCGTTCTGCTGGCCGGTGGCGGGAATCGCCTTGTCGTCCAGCGCCTTGATCTTGAAGGTGACGCCCGGAACGGTCTTGTTCTTGTTGGCGTCGTCGACGGCGATCTGGGCGCCGTACTGGATGCCGAGGCCCGTCGCGGAGTTCTGGCCGGTCAGCGGGGCGTCGACGCCGATCGTAACCGTCACGTTGCCGCTGTCGCTGCCCTTGTTGTCGTTGTTGCGGGAGCCGCAAGCGGTGAGAGTCAAGGCTCCGGTGGTCAACACGGAGGTAAGAATCACCAGAGAACGCTGTCGCACAATCGATCCTTTCCAGGGGCATGGTCGCCCTTGCGGGAACGACAGATGCCACGCCGGTACCGAACTCCCGGTGGAGCGGTGACTGGCCGTGACTCTAGGCGTGTGTGAGGAACGTGGAGGAGAGCTTGACCAAGGCTGTGACGCTCTTGTTATGACACGAGGTAATGCAGAGCGGTACAACGTGGGGGGAAAGCAGGAATTCAGTCCGATTCGCGCCGTCCACATCCTGAGAACCCGCAGGACCCGCCATGATCCGTTCAGGCGTCTCGGCGTTTTTGGTCGTTACGCGTCTCTATTGCTGGAGGCGACTTTCGGGACGGCTGAGGTGGGTCGTGAACCGTGAGGACTGGGTGCTTAGACGAATGCATATTACATGCGTATTACGCAGAGTTACGGCGAGGAAAGAAAGTCAAAGCTTCAGAACTTCTCCGCGTCTCCCGGTGCGGGCGAGGCGGAGAAGCGCCGCCCGCCGGGCTTCTGTCAAGCCTGTGCCACCTGCACGTGGACCTCGTCGCCGGGGCGCGCGTCCCGCAGCAGACAGGTGAGCCGGGCCGTGCACACCCGGCGCCCCTCCTCGTCGCTGATCACGATCTCGTACGTCGCCGTGGAGCGCCCCCGGTGGACGGGTGTGGCCACGCCAGTGACCAGACCGGAGCGGGCCCCGCGGTGATGCGTGCAGTTCAGGTCGACGCCGACCGCGATCTTCGAGCTGCCGCCGTGCAGCATCGACCCGACCGACCCCAGGGTCTCCGCCAGCACCGCGCTGGCCCCGCCGTGCAGCAGCCCGTACGGCTGGGTGTTGCCCTCCACCGGCATGGTGCCGACGACCCGGTCCGCCGAGGCCTCGATGATCTGCACGCCCATCCGGCTGCCGAGGTGGCCCGCAGAGAACAGGGCCGGCAGGTCGACGCCGAGCGAGGCGTACTCGTCGATGACCTCCTGCGGGAACTTCACATGCTGCTGCTCGCCCATGGGGCTCCGATCGTCGTACGGCTGTCTCTCCACTGAGCAAACGCTCAGTCGGCCGTCGATTCTTCCAGACGGACTGAGCGTCCGCTCAGACGGTGGCCGTCGGCTGCGGCACGCCGCTCTCGAGACGGACCACGACGGACTTGCTGGCCGGGGTGTTGCTGGTGTCGGCGGTCGCGTCCAGCGGCACCAGCACATTGGTCTCCGGGTAGTACGCCGCCGCGCAACCCCGCGCCGTCGGGTAGTGCACCACCCGGAAGCCGGGCGCCCGGCGCTCCACGCCGTCCTTCCACTCGCTCACCAGGTCGACGTAGGACCCGTCGGCGACACCCAGCGCCCGCGCGTCTTCCGGGTTCACCAGGACCACCCGGCGGCCGTTCCTGATGCCCCGGTACCGGTCGTCCAGGCCGTAGATCGTGGTGTTGTACTGGTCGTGCGACCGCAGCGTCTGCAACAGCAGCCGGCCCTCGGGGAGTTCGGGGTACTCGACCGGCGCCGCCGTGAAGTTCGCCTTGCCGGTCGCCGTCGGGAACCGGCGTTCGTCACGCGGGGCGTGCGGGAGCGCGAAGCCGCCCGGGCGCGCCACGCGCGCGTTGAAGTCCTCGAAACCGGGGATCACGCGCGCGATACGGTCGCGGACCGTCGCGTAGTCCTTCTCGAACTCCTCCCAGGGAGTGGCGCTGTCGGCGCCGAGCACCCGGCGGGCGAGCCGGCACACGATCGCCGGCTCCGACAGCAGATGCAGGCTCGCGGGCTCCAGGCGACCGCGCGAGGCGTGCACCATGCCCATCGAGTCCTCGACGGTGACGAACTGCTCGCCGCTGCCCTGGAGATCGCGTTCGGTGCGGCCGAGCGTCGGCAGGATCAGCGCCCGCGCGCCCGTCACCACGTGCGATCGGTTGAGCTTCGTCGACACGTGCACGGTCAGCCGCGCCCGCCGCATCGCCGCCTCGGTGACCTCCGTGTCGGGGGTCGCGGAGACGAAGTTGCCGCCCATCGCGAAGAAGACCTTCGCCTCGCCGTCGCGCAGCGCGCGGATGGCCCGTACGACGTCGAAGCCGTGCTCGCGCGGGGGCGCGAAACCGAACTCCTTCTCCAGGGCGTCCAGGAAGGCCGGGGCCGGGCGCTCGAAGATGCCCATCGTGCGGTCGCCCTGCACGTTCGAGTGGCCGCGGACCGGGCACACGCCGGCACCGGTGCGGCCGATGTTGCCGCGCAGCAGAAGGAAGTTGACCACCTCTCGGATGGTCGGGACCGAGTGCTTGTGCTGGGTGAGACCCATGGCCCAGCAGACGATGGTGCGCTTCGAGGCGAGCACCATACGCAGGGCCTCCTCGATCTCCGCGCGGGTGAGACCGGTCGCGGCGAGCGTCTCGTCCCAGTCGGCTGCACGGGCGGCCTTGGCGAACTCCTCGTACCCGTGGGTGTGCTCGCGCACGAACTCCTCGTCGACCGCGCCCTCTGTCTCCAGGATGAGCTTGTTGAGGAGGCGGAACAGGGCCTGGTCGCCGCCGATACGGATCTGCAGGAACAGATCGGTGAGGGCGGCACCCTTGAGCATGCCCTGAGGGGTCTGCGGGTTCTTGAACCGCTCCAGGCCGGCTTCCGGGAGCGGATTGACGCTGATGATCTTCGCGCCGTTGGCCTTGGCCTTCTCCAGCGCCGACAGCATGCGGGGGTGGTTGGTGCCCGGGTTCTGCCCGGCGACGACGATCAGATCGGCCTTGTAGAGGTCCTCGAGCAGGACGCTGCCCTTGCCGATGCCGATGGTCTCGCTGAGCGCCGAGCCCGAGGACTCGTGGCACATGTTGGAGCAGTCCGGCAGGTTGTTGGTGCCCAGCTCGCGCGCGAACAGCTGGTACAGGAACGCGGCCTCGTTGCTGGTGCGGCCCGAGGTGTAGAAGACGGCCTCGTCGGGGGAGCCGAGGGCGGCGATCTCCTCACCGATGATGTCGAAGGCCCGGTCCCAGTCGACCGGCTCGTAGTGCTCGGCGCCCTCGGCGAGATACATGGGGTGGGTGAGCCGCCCCTGCTGGCCGAGCCAGTAGCCGCTGCGGTGGTGCAGGTCGGCGACGGAGTGCTCGGCGAAGAACTCGGGCGTCACCCTCCGCAGGGTGGCCTCCTCGGCCACGGCCTTGGCGCCGTTCTCGCAGAATTCGGCCGCGTGCCGGTGATCGGGCTCCGGCCAGGCGCAGCCGGGGCAGTCGAAGCCGTCCTTCTGGTTGACCCGGAGCAGCGTCAGCGCGGTGCGCTTCACCCCCATCTGCTGCTGGGCGATGCGCAGGGTGTGCCCGATGGCCGGCAGGCCCGCGGCCGCGTGCTTCGGCTCCCCGACCCGCGGCGCGTCCTGGACCGGATCCTCCTTGGGCGACTTCGTAGCCATCCCACCCTCCCCCTCTGCACCGGCACCACTGCCATGTGCATCCGATCCTCGCACGCGCCACCGACAACGATCGAGGGCGGCCCGCAGGCGGGAACGGGAGCAATGCTTGCCGCGCCGGCGCTGTCCGGCCATGCCGGCCCGGCCGTGCCCCTCCCGTCGGCCCTCACTGTCAGTGCGGCGTGGCAGGATCGGGGGCGTGGCAGAGACAGCATCGAAGAAGACCGACAGCACCCTCAGTGGGACCCGTCCCCGGCTGATGCTCATGGACGGGCACTCGCTGGCCTACCGCGCGTTCTTCGCGCTGCCCGCGGAGAACTTCACCACCGCGACGGGCCAGCCGACGAACGCGATCTACGGGTTCGCGTCGATGCTGGCCAACACCCTGCGTGACGAGGCGCCTACGCACTTCGCGGTGGCCTTCGACGTCTCCCGCAAGACCTGGCGCTCCGAGGAGTTCACCGAGTACAAGGCGAACCGCTCCAAGACCCCGGACGAGTTCAAGGGCCAGGTCGAGCTGATCGGCGAGCTGCTCGACGCGATGCACGCGCAGCGCTTCGCCGTCGAGGGCTTCGAGGCCGACGACGTCATCGCCACCCTTGCCACCCAGGCCGAGGCCGAGGGCTTCGAGGTCCTGATCGTCACCGGTGACCGTGACTCCTTCCAACTGGTCACGGAGCACACCACGGTCCTCTATCCGACGAAGGGCGTCTCCGAGCTGACCCGGTTCACCCCGGAGAAGGTGTTCGAGAAGTACGCCCTGACGCCCGCCCAGTACCCCGACTTCGCGGCCCTGCGCGGCGACCCGTCCGACAACCTGCCCGGCATCCCCGGCGTCGGCGAGAAGACGGCCGCGAAGTGGATCAACCAGTTCGGTTCCTTCGCAGAACTGGTGGAGCGCGTCGACGAGGTGAAGGGCAAGGCGGGCCAGAACCTCCGCGACCATCTGGAGTCGGTGAAGCTCAACCGCCGGCTCACCGAGCTGGAGCGCCAGGTCGAGCTGCCGAAGACGGTCGCCGACCTGGAGCGCGCGCCGTACGACCGCAAGACCGTCGCGATGGTCCTGGACACCCTGGAGATCCGCAACCCGTCGCTGCGCGAGCGGCTCTTCGCCGTCGACCCGGGTGCCGAGGAGGCCGAGTCCACGCCGGTCACCGAGGCGGGCGTGGAGGTGGACGGCACGGTCCTCGGCACCGGTGAGCTGGCCGGCTGGCTCGCCGAGCACGGCACGGAGGCGCTGGGCATCGCCACCGTCGACACCTGGGCGCTCGGCACCGGCTCGGTCGCCGAGGTCGCGCTGGCCGCGGCAGGGGGAGCGGCGGCCTGGTTCGACCCCGCCGAGCTCGACGAGGCCGACGAGAACGCGTGGGCGGCCTGGCTGGCCGACGCCGCGAAGCCCAAGGTCTTTCACAACGCCAAGGGCGCCATGCGGGTCTTCGCCGAGCACGGCTGGAGCATCGACGGCGTCGCCATGGACACCGCCCTCGCCGCATATCTGGTCAAGCCCGGCCGCCGCTCCTTCGACCTGGACGCGCTGTTTCTGGAGTACCTGCACCGCGAGCTGGCCCCGGCCGCCGCGGCCGACGGTCAGCTGGCCTTCGGCGCGGACGACGGCGCCGAGGCCGAAGCACTGATGATCCAGGCCCGGGCGATTCTCGACCTGGGCGAGGCCTTCGAGGGCCGGCTCCAGGAGGTCGGCGCGGCGGATCTGCTCCGTGACATGGAGCTGCCGACCTCCATCCTCCTCGCCCGGATGGAGCGGCACGGCATCGCGGCCGACGGCGCGCACCTCGAAGCGATGGAGCAGATGTTCGCGGGCGCGGTGCAGCAGGCCGTGAAGGAGGCGCACGCGGCGGCCGGTCACGAGTTCAACCTGGGCTCGCCCAAGCAGCTCCAGGAGGTCCTCTTCGGCGAGCTTGCCCTGCCCAGGACCAAGAAGACCAAGACCGGCTACACCACCGACGCCGACGCGCTGGCCTGGCTCGCCAACCAGACCGAGAACGAACTACCGGTGATCATGCTCCGCCACCGTGAGCAGGCCAAGCTGCGGGTGACGGTCGAGGGCCTGATCAAGACGGTGGGGGCGGACGGCCGTATCCACACCACGTTCAACCAGACGGTGGCTGCGACCGGCCGTCTCTCCTCCACCGACCCGAACCTCCAGAACATCCCGGTCCGCACGGACGAGGGCCGGGCGATCCGCCGGGGCTTCGTGGTGGGCGAGGGCTTCGAGTCGCTGATGACGGCCGACTACAGCCAGATCGAACTGCGGGTGATGGCCCACCTCTCCGAGGACGAAGGCCTGATCGAGGCGTTCACCTCCGGGGAGGACCTGCACACCACAGTCGCCTCCCAGGTGTTCTCCGTCGACCGCTCGGCCGTCGACGCGGAGATGCGCCGGAAGATCAAGGCGATGTCGTACGGCCTCGCGTACGGTCTGTCGGCCTTCGGCCTCTCCCAGCAGCTGAACATCGACGCGGGCGAGGCCCGGGCGCTGATGGACACGTACTTCGAGCGGTTCGGCGGGGTCCGTGACTATCTGCGCCGGGTCGTCGACGAGGCCCGCGCCACGGGGTACACGGCGACGCTCTTCGGCCGCCGCCGCTACCTCCCCGACCTCAACAGCGACAACCGCCAGCGCCGGGAGGCGGCCGAGCGGATGGCGCTCAACGCGCCCATCCAGGGCACCGCGGCGGACATCGTCAAGATGGCCATGCTGAAGGTGGACGGCGCGCTGCGCGAGGCGGACCTGAAGTCCCGGATGCTCCTCCAGGTACACGACGAAATCGTCCTGGAGATCGCCCCCGGCGAGCGCGCCGAGGTCGAGACGATCCTCCGCCGCGAAATGCCCGCCGCGGTCAACCTCAGGGCGCCCCTGGACGTCTCGGTGGGCGTGGGCCCCGACTGGGAGTCGGCAGCGCACTGACCTCCGGTGCGAGCCGACAGAGGGCGCCACCCGCCGACCCTGGCGGAGCGGCGCCCTCTGCGGCTCCCCCGAACTCCCACCGGCTTACGCCCGCGCTTCATTGCGTCGGCTCACGTCCCGCGGCCACTCCTCATCCCCTTCTCCCAGCCGCCCCTCTTTCCGCCGCGACGGTGCTCAGTAACGACGGCGGTGTCCCGCGGTGCGGAACACGCGGGTCCCGGCCCGTGCGGCACCCGCCGGATGACGCCGTCGTGGTCACACACCGTCGCGACGGAAAAGCGCGGCGGAAAAAAAGGGGGGCAGCCCGGACCGGGGCGGGACGGCGGGCCGACGGCGGCTTGCCGTCGTCACTCAGCTGGCCCCCGTCAGAACGCCCCCGTCCCCGGCACCGGCAAGGATGCGGGCATGGGTATACGCATGCTTCACGGCCGGACGCCCCAGACAAGGCCCCCGGCCAAGGCCCGCTCCGCCGCGGCCCAGGTCACGGCGGCCCCGTCGGCCCCGGCCATGGCACCCGGCGCCAGCTCCGCCCGCATCCCCACCGAACTCGCCGTCACCGTACGCAAAGCGGCCACCCGTCTCCGGCGGAGACTCCGTACCCGACCCGCCCCACGGCAGTGGCTCGACCTCGCCCACAGCTATCTCACTCTGCTCCTCAGCGCACTCCCCTGCCCCCGCCGCCCCCGCACCATGACCGTGTTCGTGGCGACCCTCACCGAACGGCCGAAGGGTTCCGGCGCACGTCGCCGGCCGCCGGAGCCGGACGCCACACCCTGACCAGCACGGCGTACCCCAGCACCCCGAGCAGCAGCCCCGCGCCCGCTCCGAAGAGCACCGTGGGCAGCAGCTCCCAGGGCTTCGCCGTCGAACCCCAGTAGGCCCACCACCGCGCGGCCCGCTGCACCGCGGCGATCAGCGCGCAGCCGGCGATCCCGGCCCCGGCCCACCACCGGTCCCCTACCGACAGCGGCGGCACCCCCACCGGGTCCGCGGCCGGGGCGCGCCGTAGCGCACGGAGCACGAACACCGCGAGCACGGCCGCGGCCACCGCCGAAGTGCCGTACTGGAGCACGGTGTACAGCGGTATGCCTGCGACGTTCCGGCCGATCGCGGGGATCAGCCGTGTCCCCCAGCGGTCGTGGTGCGTGAACGCGTCCCAGATGACATGCGTGAGCGCGCCGAGCGCGGCGGAGACATACCAACGGGCCGTCAGGGAAAGACCGGCACGCGCGCGTGGCGCACCGCAGCGCAGCAGAGCCGCAGGCCGCCCCTGCCGGGCCCGGGGCAGAAGGGCCACGAGCGGCTCCCGTACCAGCACCCACAGCGCCACCAGCGCCCAGGAGAAGAGCACGTCCACGGTGAGAACACCGGTGAAGGAGTGCGTGAACCCGCCGAACTCCATCGCGCCCGGTACCGCGCTCGCCGCGTAGTAGGTGAGGTCGGGGGAGAAGGACCCCGCGACGAGCACCGCCGGCACCAGCCGCCCGCGCCCGGTCCCGTCACCGCGCACGGCGGGCAGCACGGCGGCGGCATGGCTGAGAGTGAACGGCACCGGGCCCCCTGGAGCAGTCGTCGGCCGGAGTGCCGAATCGTGATCGCGTACGACAAGTATCCGCGACACCACCATCGTTCAACGGGGAATGGCCAACTGGTGAAAATCGGGCACCGCCGGGTGTTCGCGGAATGGAAGTTGTCGTAGTGTCGCCTGGGTTGCCGCCCCGGCGGGCTTCACGGATGCGCCACCTCACCACTCGAAAGAGGTAACAGGGGGCAACCACAGCACCAGGTCAACCGTCACACCAGGGGCGAGCAGACAGACGGAGACGGGCGCTCAGAAGGCGCCCTTGGGAGGGGTTCACCTTATGGCGGCGCAATTCGGCAGGCGGCTGCGCAAGGGAGCGGCGACGACGGCCGCGGCCGCGTTGGCGGTAGCGGCTCTGTCCGCGTCCCAGGCGCCCGGCGCGACGGGCGGCGACACGGGCCGGCAGGCCAACACCGGCGCCAGCACCTCCGCACCCGACGAAGCCGGTGCGGTCGACGGCGCCACCGGCAACTCGCCGTACTACACGGACCTGCCGCCGCTCAACAGCCCGAACCCCAGCGTCGGCCCCACCGCCCCCTCGTCGAGCATCGGCACCGCCGTCTCCCGGGGCGCGGCCGAGGCCGGCATACCCGCCACCGTTCTGGACGCCTACAAGAAGGCCGAGGCGGAGCTGCGCGGCTCCAAGCCGGGCTGCAACCTGCCCTGGCAGCTGCTCGCCGCCATCGGCAAGGTGGAGTCCGGGCAGGCCCGCGGCGGCGACGTCGACGCCGCGGGCAACACCCTGCACCGGATCCTGGGCCCGCAGCTCGACGGCAACGGCTTCGCGCTCATCCAGGACACCGACGGCGGCCAGTACGACGGCAACAGCGCGTACGACCAGGCCGTCGGCCCCATGCAGTTCATCCCGTCGACCTGGGCATGGGCGGGCCGCGACGGCAACGGCGACGGCGTCAAGGACCCCAACAACGTCTACGACGCGGCGCTCGCCGCCGGCCACTACCTGTGCCGCAACGGCTGGGACCTGTCCGTCCAGGCCGACATGAACAGCGCGATCCTCAGCTACAACAACTCGCAGGACTACCTCAACCTGGTCCTGTCCTGGTACGAGTTCTACCGCAAGGGCACCCACTCGATCCCGAACGGCACCGGAACCGTACCCGGCCACCGCAGCGACGACCACAAGTCCGGCAGCGGTTCGGGCTCCGGCGGCTCCCCGTCGCCCAGCACGCCCAGCACGCCGGGTACCCCGAAGCCGAACGAGCCGACGCCGGGCACCCCGAGCACGCCCCCGTCCCTGCCGCCCACGGCCACCGACACCGTGGACCACCTGGAGGACGCGGGTACCGCCAAGCTCACGGCGATGGCGGGCGACGCGTTCGCCAAGAGGATCAGCACGCGGGCGGAGACCAAGGCCGGCCGGACCGTCTCCAAGGTCCGTATCCGCTTCACCATCGTCGGGGACACGGACGCGACCTTCACGGGCGGCGAGAGCGTCGCCATGGTCACCACCGGCAGCAAGGGCGTCGCCGTCGCACCGGCGCTCCAGGCGGGCGAGAAGACCGGCGACTTCACGGTCCGAGCCACCGTCATCGGCCGTACGATCACCCCGGTCGACTACGACGCGACGGTCACCGCGCGCGCCGCCGACGCCCTCGCCCTCGTCAACGCCACCGCGCCGACCGGCACCCCGGGCGCCGAGTTCACCGACCAGGTGCAGGTGAAGGCGACCTACCAGGGCGCCGTCGCCGACCAGGTCGCCGCCACCGCCACGCTCGTCAAGTCGGCGGACGACACCGGCGAGATCGACAAGGGCCCGTACTTCAAGGACGCGAACGGCAACCCCGTGCGGACCCTCTCGGATCTCAAGACGGACGCGAACGGCCTGCTCACGCTGCCCAAGCTGTACGCGGACGACATCTCCGGCACTTTCCTGCTCCGCATCACCACCACCGGCGGTGCGACCCTCACCGTCGAACTGACGGTCGCCGCGAGCGACCCCTCGCCGAGCCCGTCGCCGAGCCCGTCCGCATCCGAGTCCGCGTCGGCCTCCGCCTCCCCGAGCGCCTCCGCCACCCCCTGATCCACCGTCGTACGACGCCGAGGGCGCCCTCCCGCCGACGCGGGACGGCGCCCTTCGCCGTCGTACGACCTGTTCTCATCTCACCCTCCCGTTGCTACGGTGCCCAAACCTGACGATCCATCAGGAAGACCGTCGGGAAGTAGTCGGCCGTCGGGAGGCCCCGCATGCGTGCCCTGATCGCCGCCGCGACCGGTCTCGCCCTCGCGATCGTCCTGGTCGTCACGATCAGCGCCCTGGGGTCGCCGGCCGGTAAGACGTCCCCCAAGCCGCTGCTCACGACGGTGCCCTCACATCCGTAACCGCCGCCCCGGGAGGCCGAGATGCGCCGCAAGGCCAGTCTGGTCCTGCTCGCCTGCGCCGTGTTCTTCGCGGCACTGTCCCCGCTGCTGCGCTGGTACGCCTTCCCGCGCCTGGCCAAGATCCCGGCGAACCAGTACCAGGACATGGTCCTGGAGGCGAAGGACGCCACCCTCCTCGACTACGGCACCATGAAGGCGAAGCAGGTCCCCCGGATCACCATCGTGCAGACCCTCAAGGGCGATGTGGCGGCCGCGAAGAAGATCGAGGAGACGGCGGGCCGGGACGTCGTCGTCTGGGACGGCCTGTCCTACGTCCAGGGTCCCGACGGCAAGATGGTCTCCGAGATCCCCGAGCGCTACATCTTCGACGCCCACAGTCAGGAACCCGTCCACGCCACCGGCGAGATGGTCGACGGGGACCCGGTGAGACGGGACGGCATCGAGTTCAAGTGGCCGTTCCTGACCGAGAAACGGGACTACGAGTACTTCGACGCGCAGACCCGCATCACCAACCCCATCCACTACAAGGGGACGCAGACCTTCCGGGGCGTCGAGGTCTACTACTTCGAGCAGACCATCCCCTGGACCAAGGTCCCCATGCCCAAGAAGATGCCGGTGCAGGGCATCACCCCCGAGACGGTCGCCAAGACCGGCACCACCCGCTGGTACACCACGGTCCGCAAGTTCTGGGTGGAACCCGTCACCGGCGCGCCCGTCTACGGCGAGGAGATCCACAAGGAGGAGCTGCGCGGCGGCACCCTGCTGGGCGGCCGCGCCAAGGTGACGGCCTTCGCCGGCGACGTGAAGATGCGCGAGGACTACATCGAGCACACGGTCGCCCTGGTCAAGCAGAACCGCACGCTCGTCCTGATGCTGACCTCCTACCTCCCGTGGGGCTTCCTGTCCCTCGGCATCGCGCTGCTCGCCCTCTCCCTCTGCCTGGAAGCCCTCGGCCGCCGCCCGGCCGACCCGGAACCCGCACCCTCCGAGGTTCCGGAACCGGTCAGCGCCTGAGGCGTGCGTTGGTGTGCCGGGTGGGCTCGGCGGACGCCGGGTCCTCGGGCCAGGGATGCTTCGGATAGCGCCCCCGGAGTTCGGCCCGCACGCCCTTGTACCCGTCCCGCCAGAAGGAGGCGAGGTCGGCGGTGACGGCGGCGGGCCGCCCGGCGGGCGACAGCAGATGCACGAGCACCGGCACCCCGGCCACGGCCGGCGACTCCTGCGCCCCGAACATCTCCTGCAGCTTCACGGCGAGCACGGGCTGCTCGGGGTTCTCGTATTCGACCCGGATCCGCGACCCACTCGGTACGACGATCCGCTCGGGCGCCAGCTCGTCGAGCCGTCCCGCCTCCCCGCTCGCCCATGGCAGCAGCCGCCGCAGCGCCTCCCCGGCGTCGATCCGCCCGAGGTCGGCCCGGCGCCGGGCCCGCCCGAGCTCCGGTTCCAGCCACTCGTCCACGCGCGCGTGCAGCGCGTCTTCGGAGACGTCGGGCCAGGGTTCCCCGAGGCGCAGGCGCAGGAAGGCGAGCCGCTGCCGCAGTACGGCCGCGTCGGGCGTCCACCGCAACAGGCCGAACCCCTCCTGCCGCAGGCCGTCGAGGAGCGCAGTGCGTACGAGGGCGGGGTCGGCGTCCCGCAGCGGCCGCACCACGAGCTCGATCGCGCCGAGCCGCTCCACGCGCCGCGCGACGACGTCCCCGTCGGCCCAGTGGACCTCCTGGTCCTCCGAGTACAGCGACGACGCCGCCGCCCTGGCCATGTCCTCGCCCACCACCGCGGCGAGCCGCACGCGCGCGTGCCCCCTGCCGACAGGACGGTCGGCGACGGCCACCGCGAGCCACGGGGCACCGCGCAGCGGGCTGCCCTCAGCGAGCTCTGCCCGGGTGCCGGAGGCCATGAGATACGACCCGCCGTCGGCCTTGGCGACGCGCTCGGGGAAGGCGAGAGCGGCGACGAGTCCCACCGTGCGCTCGTCCACCGTGCCGGCCGGCATGCCGTCGTCGTCCGCCCGGAGCCTTCGCACCTCCGCGCGCCACCGCCCGGCATAGGCGTCACCGCCGCGCCGGGCGGCCCGCAGCGCGCCCGCCAGGTCGTCCCCGTACTCCCGGGGAGGCTCCTCGCTCAGCAGCGCGACCACCTCGGCACCCCCGCCGGGGCCGTCCAGCAACGCCCGCCCCAACCGTGGATGCACCCCCAGCCGGGCCAGCCGCAGCCCCCGTTCCGTGGCCCGTCCTGCGGAGTCGACCGCCCCGATCGCCGTCAGCACCTCCCGCGCCGCCGCCATCGCCCCGCCCGGCGGCGGATCCAGCAGTGCCAGCCCGGCGGCCCCGGGATCGCCCCAGCAGGCCGTCTGCAGGGCGAACGCGGTCAGGTCGGCCACCTTGATCTCCGGCGCCGGAAAGGCCGTCAGACGGGCGTCCTCGGCCTCGGACCAGCAGCGGTACACCGCCCCCGGAGCCTCACGCCCGGCCCGGCCCGCCCGCTGCCGCCCGGCCGCCCGCGACGCCCGTACCGTCGTCAGCGCGCTCAGCCCGCGCGCGTGGTCGACCCGCGGCTCCCGCGCCAGCCCCGAGTCGACGACCACCCGGACCCCAGGCACGGTGAGCGACGACTCGGCGACCGCCGTGGCCAGGACCACCCGGCGCCGCTCCCCGGGCGCCAGCACCGCGTCCTGGACGGCTGCCGGTGCCCGGCCATGGACCTGGAGGACCTCCACGTCCCCCAGGTCACCCAACTGGCCCGCCACGCGCGCGATCTCGCCCACGCCCGGCAGGAAACACAGCACGTCCCCCGGCCGCTCGGCCAGGGCCCGCCGCACCACCGACGCCACATGCGCCAGCAGCGCCGGGTCGACGCGCATCCCGTGCGGCGGCCGTACCGGACGCGCCGGCGGTGCCCACACCACCTCCACGGGGTACGACACACCGTCCGCCTCGACCACCGGCGCACCGCCCAGCAGTCCCGCCCACCCCTGCGCGTCCGTGGTCGCCGAGGCGGCCACCAGGCGCAGCTCCGGGCGGAGCGTCTCCCGCACGTCCCAGAGGAAGGCCGCCACCGTGTCGGCGTCCAGATGCCGCTCGTGGCACTCGTCGAGGATGACGACGTCCACGCCCGGCAGCTCCTGGTCGCGTTGCAGGCGCTGCAACAGCACACCGGTCGTGACGACCTCCACGCGCGCGTGCCGGCCCACGACCCGTTCGCCGCGAACCGTGTAGCCGACGCTCCGCCCGACCTGCTCACCCAGCAGCCAGGCCATCCGGCGGGCCGCCGCGCGAGCCGCGATCCGGCGTGGCTCGGCCACGACCACCCGCCGCACGGGGCGCCCCTCGTCCAGCAGCCCGGCCAGCGCCATCGGCACCAGAGTGGTCTTGCCGGTGCCGGGCGGTGCCACGAGGACGGCGGTGCCGTGCCCCTCCAGGGCGTCGTCCAGACCGGGCAGCGCCTGTCGTACGGGCAGCGCGTCCAGGGCGTCGTAACGGATCACGCCCCCAGTGTCGTACGCACCCGGGCACGCCCTTCACGCGCGCGTCCCCTTTCCGGGCCCGCGCAGTCCGCTTCCGGGCCCGCGCAGTCCGCTTCCGGCCCGCGCAGTCCGCTTCCGGGCCGCGCGGACCAGAAGCTCGTGGAGCCGCTCAGTCCCGCTCGCACACGAAGATCGCCGTGCCCGGGAGGAGATTGCCCCGCAGCGGCGACCAGCCGCCCCATTCGGCGGTGTTCCAGGCCGGCCACTCCGGCTCCAGCAGGTCGACGAGCCGGAAGCCCGCGGAGGCGATGTCCCGGACCCGGTCGCCGAGCGTGCGGTGGTGCTCGACGTACACCGCGTGGCCGTCCTCGTCCTGCTCGACGTATGGAGTGCGGTCGAAGTAGGAGGCGGAGACCGAGAGGCCCTCGGGGCCCGGCTCGTCCGGGAACGCCCAGCGGATGGGGTGCGTCACGGAGAAGACGAAACGGCCCTGCGGGCGCAGGACCCGCCGCACCTCGCGCAGCACCTGCCGCGGGTCGGCGACGAAGGGGAGCGCGCCGTACGCCGAGCACGCCAGGTCGAAGGACGCGTCGGCGAAGGGCAGCGCGCCCGCGTCCGCGCAGACGAGGGGAAACGATCCGCCGATGCGCAGCGAGTGCTGGAGTTGGCGGTGCGAGAGGTCGAGGGCGACCGGACGGGCGCCCTGGGCCGCCAGCCAGCGCGAGCACTGGGCGGCGCCGGCGCCGATCTCCAGGACGTCCTTGCCCTTGAGGTCCTCCGGCGGGCCGAGCAGCTCCGCCTCCACCTCGTCGAGACCCTCCGGGCCCCATACGAAACGGTCGTCGCCCAGGAACGTGCCGTGCTCGACCTGGTACTCGTCGGCGTTGCGGTCCCACCAGCCCCGGTTGGCCCGGCTGCTCTCCGCGACCCCGGCGGCACGCCGGGTGGCTTCGGGTTCGGCCTCTGTTCCGGTCTCTGACCCGGTCTCTTCGAGGTCGAACGAATCGGGCTCTTGGATGATCGGCTCCCTCGTCGTACTCTTCCGTCCAACCCCGTCCCGGGTGTGTCGCGGACGAGGTATCTCGGGCCTGCGTGGCCTCGTGGGACGGTTCTTGTGCCGGGTATGCGGCGATCCGCCCCGGGTGTGCGCCTTCGCGCATTGACCCTGCCCGGCTGCCCCCGTATGCTACAAGTTGCGCTGCGGGCCTGCGCACCTCAGACGTAGCAGGCTGCGCTCGCATCTGTTGTATGTCCCCTCGGTTTTCGAGGCGCCACCAGTGGTTTTGTGTGGCGCTTCCTTGGCTGTCCGGCTTCATCAGAGCGATACGGGCTCCCGGCGTAGCAGTACCTACGACTTCAATGTCCGTACCGGAGCCCTTTCCCACATGACGAGCAGCACCGAGACCACCGCCACCACCCCGCAGGTTGCGGTCAACGACATCGGTAACGAGGAAGCCTTCCTCGCCGCTATCGACGAGACGATCAAGTACTTCAACGATGGCGACATCGTCGACGGCGTCATCGTCAAGGTTGACCGGGACGAGGTTCTCCTCGACATCGGTTACAAGACCGAAGGTGTCATCCCGAGCCGTGAGCTCTCGATCAAGCACGACGTCGACCCCAACGAGGTCGTCGCCGTCGGTGACGAGATCGAAGCCCTTGTTCTCCAGAAGGAGGACAAGGAAGGCCGCCTGATCCTCTCGAAGAAGCGCGCCCAGTACGAGCGTGCCTGGGGCACCATCGAGAAGATCAAGGAAGAGGACGGCATCGTCACCGGTACCGTCATCGAGGTCGTCAAGGGTGGTCTCATCCTCGACATCGGCCTCCGCGGCTTCCTCCCGGCCTCCCTGGTCGAGATGCGCCGTGTCCGCGACCTCCAGCCCTACGTGGGCAAGGAGCTCGAGGCCAAGATCATCGAGCTGGACAAGAACCGCAACAACGTGGTCCTGTCCCGCCGTGCCTGGCTGGAGCAGACCCAGTCCGAGGTCCGCCAGACGTTCCTCACGACCCTCCAGAAGGGTCAGGTCCGTTCCGGTGTGGTCTCCTCGATCGTCAACTTCGGTGCCTTCGTGGACCTGGGTGGCGTCGACGGTCTGGTCCACGTCTCCGAGCTGTCCTGGAAGCACATCGACCACCCGTCCGAGGTTGTCGAGGTCGGCCAGGAAGTCACCGTCGAGGTCCTCGACGTCGACATGGACCGCGAGCGTGTCTCCCTGTCGCTGAAGGCGACCCAGGAAGACCCGTGGCAGCAGTTCGCCCGGACCCACCAGATCGGCCAGGTCGTGCCCGGCAAGGTCACGAAGCTGGTTCCGTTCGGTGCGTTCGTCCGTGTGGACGAGGGCATCGAGGGTCTGGTCCACATCTCCGAGCTGGCCGAGCG
The DNA here is from genome assembly GCF_055634995.1 of Streptomyces sp. NPDC111744. Classification (NCBI taxonomy): domain Bacteria; kingdom Bacillati; phylum Actinomycetota; class Actinomycetes; order Kitasatosporales; family Streptomycetaceae; genus Streptomyces; species Streptomyces sp. NPDC111744. The sequence continues at coordinate 9,830 of NZ_JBVKCG010000003.1, read as the reverse complement.
CCACGTGGAGATCCCGGAGCAGGTCGTCCAGGTCAACGACGAGATCTTCGTCAAGGTCATCGACATCGACCTCGAGCGTCGCCGGATCTCGCTGTCCCTGAAGCAGGCCAACGAGTCCTTCGGTGCCGACCCGGCCTCGGTCGAGTTCGACCCGACGCTCTACGGCATGGCCGCGTCCTACGACGACCAGGGCAACTACATCTACCCCGAGGGCTTCGACCCCGAGACCAACGACTGGCTCGAGGGCTACGAGACCCAGCGGGAGGCGTGGGAGCACCAGTACGCCGAGGCGCAGCAGCGCTTCGAGCAGCACCAGCAGCAGGTCATCAAGAGCCGCGAGGCCGACGCTGCCGCTGCCGCCGAGGGTGGCGAGGCTGCCGCTCCGGCCGCCTCGGGTGGCGGTTCGTACTCCTCCGAGGGTGCGGACACCTCCGGCGCGCTGGCCTCGGACGAGGCGCTGGCCGCGCTGCGCGAGAAGCTGGCCGGTGGGCAGAGCTGAACGCTAGCCGCTGGGCCTAGCCGGTAACTGAGGGGCCGTACCTTTCGAGGTACGGCCCCTTGGCGTTGGCCGGTTTGTTCGTCAATCGTCGGCTCGTTCATCGGCTTGTTCCTCGACTTCGCGTTCGCAGAAACGTGTGGGATACACCAGTAACTGCTGGGCCGTAACGCGGCGCTGCGACGCTTCCCCGGTCTTCGTTCAAGATCGGGGAGGAACCCAGGCATGGCACAGCCTCAGTACAGGTCAGGGACGAACCGGCGGACGTTCCTGCGGAACGTCGGTCTCACCGGTGGCGCCGGCGCCATGTTCGCCACCATGGGAGCCATCGGCCTCGCTCCCACCGCCCAGGCGGCCCAGCGCGAACAGCCCTTCCGGGCGCCCGGCACAAGCGACTTCACGCTCACCGGGCGCGCCGCGGCGAGGGTCGTCATCCTCGGCGGCGGCATCGCCGGACTCGCCACCGCGTACGAACTGGGCAAGGCCGGCTACGACTGTACGATCCTGGAGGCCAGGGACCGTACCGGCGGACGCAACTTCACCGTGCGCGGCGGTGACTCGACCACCGACCTCTACGGCCACACGCAGACCGCGAGATTCGCCGACGGCCACTACATGAACGCCGGGCCGGCCCGAATACCGCAGTGGATGATCACCCTCGACTACTGCCGTGAATTCGGCGTCCCCATCGAGGTGTTCACGAACACCAACGCCGACGCGTACCTCTACAACGAGTCCGCCGGCATGACGAAGCCCGAGCGCTACCGCACCGCCAAGGCCGATGTGTACGGCTACGTATCGGAGTTGCTCGCCAAGGCCACCGACAAGGGCGCCCTGGACAAGGAACTGACGGCCACCGACCAGGAACGGCTCGTCGAGTTCCTCAAGGACTGGGGCGAACTCGGCGACAAGCTGACGTACGAGGGCGGTGAGCGGCGCGGATACACGACCGTACCGGCCGCCGCCGGCACTCCCGGGGTGCTCCTCGGCGATGTCCCGTCCGCCTCCGAGGTGTTCGCGAGCGGCGTCGGGCGCTACTTCTCCTTCGAGTTCGGCTTCGACCAGGCGATGCTGATGTTCCAGCCGGTCGGCGGCATGGACCGGATACCGAAGGCGCTCACCCGGGCGATCGGCGCCCACCGCGTCCGTACCGGAGCCGTGGTCTCCAGGATCACCGACAAGGGCGACGGCGTCACCGTGACATACACCGAGAGCGGCCGTACCAAGGTCGTCGACGCCGACTACTGCGTGGCCGCCATGCCGCCCAACATCCTCGCCAAGGTGCCGCACAACCTGGGCTCCGGCGTGCAGAGCGCCCTGGAGGCCGTCACACCGTCGTCCGCGGCCAAGATCGGCCTCGAATACCGCTCGCGCTGGTGGGAACTGGACCACCGCATCTACGGCGGCATCACCGAGACCGACCAGGACGTCACACACATCTGGCACCCCTCGTACGGCTTCCACGGCGAACGGGGCGTCCTCATCGGCTACTACAACTACGACACCGACGCCGACTCATACGCCCAGCTCACCCCGGCCCGGCGCGAACAGCGCGCGGTGGCCGCCGGTGTGAAGATCTACGGCGACAAGTACCGCACCGAGCTGGCCACCTCCTTCTCCCACCACTGGCGCCAGACCCCCCATCTGGAAGCCGCCTGGCACGACACCCCCGGCGGTCCCGACGACGTGCGCTACAAGCCGCTCAACGAGCCCACCGGCCGGGTCTACTTCGCCGGCGACTGGCTCAGCTACATGGACGCCTGGCAGCACGGAGCGTTCAGCTCCGCGCGGAAGGCGGTCATGGCACTGCACGCGCGCGTGCTGTCCGCATAGGGCCCGAGAGGGCGCGACATGCCGGTGTGCGGGCACGCGCGCGTGCCCGCACACCGGCATGAGAAGGCGGTGAGTGGCCTGTCGATCGGAGCGGTGACGGGAATGCCCGCGGCTCTTGCCACGTTGTCCCGTACGAACACGAGGAGGAGCGGTCACAGTGCTTGATCCGCAGGGTTTGTACGCATGGGAGCCGAAGGGCCTGGCCGTCGTAGACATGGCGCTGGCCCAGGAGTCGGCCGGTCTTGTCATGCTCTACCACTTCGACGGATACATCGACGCGGGCGACACCGGCGACCAGATCGTCGACCGGCTCCTCGACTCGCTGCCCCACCAGGTCGTCGCCCGCTTCGACCACGACCGGCTCGTGGACTACCGGGCCCGCCGCCCGCTGCTGACCTTCAAGCGGGACCGCTGGACCGAGTACGAGGAGCCCAGCATCGAGGTCCGGCTGGTGCAGGACGCCACAGGTGCGCCGTTCCTGCTGCTGTCGGGCCCCGAGCCGGACGTCGAGTGGGAGCGCTTCGCCGCGGCCGTACGGCAGGTCGTGGAGCGGCTCGGAGTCCGGCTGTCCGTGAACTTCCACGGCATCCCGATGGGCGTCCCGCACACCCGCCCCGTCGGTCTCACGCCGCACGGCAACCGTACCGACCTCGTCCCGGGGCACAGCAGCCCCTTCGATGAGGCCCAGGTGCCCGGCAGCGCCGAGGCACTGCTCGAATACCGCCTCATGGAGTCGGGTCACGACGTCCTGGGCGTCGCCGCGCACGTCCCGCACTACATCGCCCGCTCCGCCTATCCCGACGCCGCCCTGACCGTCCTGGAGGCCGTCACGGGCGCCACCGGCCTGGTGCTCCCGGGCATCGCGCACGGCCTGCGCACGGACGCGCACCGTACGCAGACGGAGATCGACCGCCAGATCCAGGAGGGCGACGAGGAACTCACCGCCCTGGTTCAGGGCCTTGAGCACCAGTACGACGCCGCCGCGGGGGCCGAGACCCGGGGCAACATGCTCGCCGAACCGGTGGAGATCCCTTCGGCGGACGAGATCGGCCTGGAGTTCGAGCGTTTCCTCGCGGAGCGTGAGGGCGACAACTGAGGCCCGCGCGGGCCCGGAACCGAGCCCTCGGGCCTGGATCAGGGGCTGTCCGGGCCGGAACCGGGGCCTGTCCGGGCCGGTGTCGGTGGCAGGGCCTAAGCTTCGGGGCATGCTGAAAGTGGGCCTCACCGGCGGGATCGGCGCCGGCAAGAGCGAGGTGTCGCGGCTGCTCGTCGGGCACGGCGCGGTGCTGGTCGACGCCGACCGCATCGCGCGTGAGGTCGTCGAGCCGGGGACCTCCGGCCTGGCGGCCGTCGTCGAGGCCTTCGGGCCGGACGTGCTCGCCGCCGACGGCAGCCTGGACCGGCCGAAGCTGGGCTCGATCGTCTTCGCCGACCCGGAGAAGCTCGCCGTACTGAACTCGATCGTGCACCCCCTGGTCGGGGCCCGCTCCCGCGAGCTGGAGACTGCGGCCGCCGCCGACGCGGTGGTGGTCAACGACGTCCCGCTCCTCGCGGAGAACGGCCTCGCGCCGTTCTACGACGTCGTGCTCGTCGTGGATGTCGCCCCCGAGACCCAGCTCGACCGGCTGACACGGCTGCGGGGGATGGCCGAGGAGGACGCACGCGCGCGCATGGCCGCGCAGGCGACGCGCGAGAAGCGCCTGGAGATCGCCGACATCGTGATCGACAACGACGTGGCCCTGGACGCGCTGGAACAGCGCGTCGCCGAGGTGTGGGCCGACCTCGTGCGCCGGGCACGGGTGTCCGGTTCGAGTTAGCGGTCATGCGTCTTCGAAATAGCGGGTACCCGTCCGGGCGTTGAACCGCTTCAGTGAGGGAAGGACTTTGCCGTGCCCGAGACCAGCGGTTCGACCGGACGTACTCCGGAGACGCACGTCATCGATTTCCGTGCCGCCGAGCAACTGCTCAACGCGCGGGACCCGCGGGGTGCGGTGAAACTGCTCGACGGAGTGATCGCCGCGCACCCCGAGAACACGGCCGCCCGGCTGCTGCGCGCGCGTGCCTTCTTCGCGGCCGCGCAACTACGCCCCGCCGAGCTGGAGTTCACTATCGTCCTGGAGCGCGAGCCGGACAATGCGTTCGCGCACTTCGCGCTCGCCCGGACCTACCAACGCCAGGGCCGCGCCGACCTCGCGATACGCCACTTCCGGCTGGCGGCCGCCCTGGACCCGAACCCGCAGTACCTGAAGGCGGCCCGCTTCGACGACGGCGCGTGAGCGGACGTCTGCTCACGGGTGACCGTGCTGCGGCGGGTGCCGCAGTCGCCGCGGGCCGTTGTCCGGCGGCCGGTACGGCGGCACATCGGGGCCGGGCTGATAGTGCGGGCCCTGCCTGATGTGCCTGAGGATGATGGCCATGTCGGTGGTCGCCACCAGCCACAGCACCCCACAGGCGGCCGCCCAGCCGGGACGGCCGACCAGCGCGAACACCGCCGTGCCGAAGATCGCCCAGGCCACGCCCCACACGCTCAGCCACAAGCGCGCCCGCAGCGCACTGCGCGCGGTCGCCGGTTCACTGCCCGTACGCATCACGGATCACCACTCCTGCTTGCAACGTACTCTTCGACCAGGACGTTCACCAAGGGGGACCCCGCCGTGCTGCCGGACGCCGACAACCTGCCCGAACTGCTCCTCGACCTCGCCGTGCCGCACGAGGACATCAACCAGGTGGTGGCCCTGCGGCGGACCGTGACCGCCGATCCCGGAGTTCAGCGGCTGCTCGCCGAGTGCGCCGACGAGGTCACCGGCGCCACGGCCGCCACAGCGGGGGCCGGTGACCCGTCCGGGCTCGGTGAGCTCGCCGCCACCGCTCCGGCCGCACTGGACGGGTACTTCCTGGTCTACGTCTTCCTCGCCGCGGTGCCCCACGCCCGTGCGTACCACCACGCGCGGGGCGTCCCCGCCGACGTGTCCCGGCGCACGCTGGCCGACCTGGGGCGCGGTATGACGCTGCACCGAAGGCACTACGGCAGGGGAGGACTGGCGCCCCTCCAGGCGTCCTGGCTCACCCGCCACTTCCGCGGGGAGCTGTACCAGCTGGGCCGGCTGCAGTACGAACGGGCGCGGCTGGGCGAACGCACGGCACGAACGATCACGGCAACGGGCACGGGCACGGGCACGGACACGGACACGGACACGGGCCACGCCGTGTCCGTGGCTCCGGGGCAGCCCTGCCTGAACCTGCACATCCCCGACTACTGCGGACCACTGACCCCCACCGCCTGCGACCGCTCGCTGGCCCTGGCACGGGAGTTCTTTCCGCAGCACTTCCCGGAGGAGCAGTACCCGGTCGCGACCTGCCACTCCTGGCTGCTCGACCCGCAGCTGAGGCGGTACCTGCCGACGGACTCGAACATCGTCCGCTTCCAGGACCGGTTCCGACCCGGGTACGTGGACCCGGAACCGGCCGACACGACGGCCGTCCGGTTCGTCTTCGGCGCCCCGGACCTGCCGGTACGGGACCTGCCCCGGCGTACGTCGGTGGAGCGGGCGGTGGGTGACCATCTGCGGGCGGGCGGCCACTGGTATCTGGGGCACGGGTGGATTCCGTGGGAACGGTGAGGTCACCGGGGGCACGGTGACCTCGGCCGGCCTCTGATGCTCCGTCAACCTCATCCACGTGGAGGAAAGTTCCCGCCGGACCGTGGACTACTCGAACGGGTGAACCGTAAGGGTGTGGGAACGGCCGTGCGGCCGTGGGCCGTTGTTCGGGCATGACGGTTGAAATGCGTGAGGGGCACGAGGGAACAGGTCCCGGTGCGATCACCCCCGACGGCTGCGCGGTGGAGCTCTACTCCCGGCTGGCCGTGGGGGACGCGCCGGACATCATCGAGGCGGCGGTCCCGGCCGGCGCCCACATCCTGGAGCTGGGCAGCGGCGTGGGGCGGATGACCCACCCGCTCCTGGACCGCGGATTCACGGTCACGGCGGTGGACGAGTCGGCGGAGATGCTGGAGCGCGTCCGCGGGGCACGCACGATACGCAGCAGCATCGAGGGGCTCGACCTGGGCGAGAAGTTCGACGTGGTGATGCTCGCGTCGTTCCTGGTGAACACCGGTGACGTGGAGGTGCGCCGGGGCATGCTGCGCACCTGCGCGGCGCATGTGGCGGACGGCGGCTGTGTGCTCATCCAGCGGGAGGGCGCGGACTACCACTCGGACGTGCCGAGGGAACGGGTCGACCCCAGCGGCTACACGGTGCGGATCGTGTCCGTGGAGCCGGTCGGGGACGGGGTGAACTCGGTCCGCGCGGAGTACGAGTTCCCGGACGCGAGCTGGACACAGACGTTCCTGGCCCGGCCGCTCACCGAGAAACAGTTCGAGGAGGCGCTCGCGGAAGCAGGACTGGAGGTGACCGAGTATCTGACCGAGGACGGGGTGTGGGTGAGGGCGGTACCGGCGACATAGCGAGAGACGGCGGGTAGCCGGGAAATCCGGGCGGCAGCCGATGAGTTCTCCGTCGGCGGCGGGTCTACCTCTGTGACAGCAACAGGGACCGCAACCCCCAGGAGAACCCCCATGTCCAAGCCCACCGCTTCCGTCGCCCTTGCCGCTTCCGCCACTTCCACCGCGTCCGCGCCGGTCGTCGCCGAGTCCGCCACCGCCCGCGGCCGCCGTGCCCGCCTGGCCCTGCGCGCGGTGCAGGTGCTGCTCGCCCTGTTCTACGGCATCGCGAGCGCGCTGCCCAAGCTGATCGCGCACCCGTCGGCCGTCGAGTCCTTCGACAGGATCGGCTGGGGCAGCGCGGGCATGTACACCATCGGCATGCTCGAACTGGCCGGTGCTGTCGCCCTGTTGATACCGGTGCTGCAGTCGGTGGCGGCGATGGCGCTGAGTGCGCTCATGGTGGGCGCGTTCATCGTCCAGCTCACCGTCTTCGACGGCCAGTACGCGGCGACCCCGCTGATTCTGATCGTGCCGCTGGCCCTGATCGCCTGGGCCCGGCGCGGACAGAACGCACGGTTGTGGGGACTGATGCAGCCCCGTGCGTGACGCGCCGCTCCCGCCGAGCGCGCAAGGAGGAAGGAGCCGGGCGCGGCCTGGCCGAACTCCGGGGAACAGGCGGACGGTGGATCACCGTCCGCCGGTGCGCCCACCGTCCGGCCGGCCCATCCCGCCCATGCCTCCCGTCCCGCCCATTCCTCCCATCCCACCGAGGCCGCGCAGTCGTTCCAGTTCGCGGCGGTCGCGCTTGGTGGGGCGGCCGGTGCCGCGATCGCGCAGACCGATGGGGACGAAGGCCTCACGGGGCGGGGGCGGCGGGGAGTTGTCGAGGTAGCACTGGGCGGCCACCGGGGCACCGACCCGCTTGCGGATCAGACGCTTCACGATGACGATCCGCTCCCGCCCCTCGTGGCGCAGCCGCACCTCGTCACCGACGCGCACGGAATGGGCGGGCTTGACCCGCTCGGCGTTCACCTGGACGTGCCCGCCCCGGCAGGCGGTGGCTCCCATGGAGCGGGTCTTGATCAGGCGTACGGCCCAGATCCAGCTGTCGATCCGCACGTTCTCGCCGGGAGCGGGCTTCGCGGCCTCGGCGGCGGCGATGGCCGCTGCCACGGCAGCGGGGTCTGCGTCGGCGGCCTGGGCAGCAGGCGCCGGGGTGCCTTCGGCGGGCTCGGCCGAGGCGGGGGCGGGAGCTTTGGGCCCACCGCTCTCGCGCTCCCTGCTCTCACCCGCGTCCTCAGAAGCCATGCCCCCGACCTTAGCCCCCCGAGCCGAGAGAGACGGAGCCGATTTCCCGGGCGCTCACGCACCCCCCTCGCACCGACCCACCCCACTCGCACCGACCGAATCGATGCGGCACGGCCAGGTCTGCCCGGCTTTACCGTGGACCTTGTGCACCGCGCTCCTCTCACACCCCTCGACCCCCTCGCCCGCCTCGACCAGCGCGTCAGCGCCTGCCGTGCCTGCCCGCGCCTGGTCGCCTGGCGGGAGGACGTGGCACGTACCAAGCGTGCCGCGTTCGCCGACTGGACGTACTGGGGCCGGCCCGTCCCCGGCTTCGGGCCGCCCGACGCCCGGCTGCTGATCATCGGCCTCGCCCCGGCCGCGCACGGCGGTAACCGCACCGGCCGGATGTTCACCGGCGACCGCTCCGGCGATGTGCTGTACCAGGCGCTGTACGACATCGGGCTCGCCTCGCAGCCGACGTCGGTGCGCGCCGACGACGGTCTGGAGCTGTACAGCGTACGGATCACCGCGCCCGTGCACTGTGCCCCGCCCGCCAACAAGCCGACCCCAGAGGAGCGCGACACCTGCCGCCCCTGGTTGGTGGAGGAGCTGGGGCTGCTGCGGCCGACGCTGCGTGCCGCCGTCGTGCTCGGCGCCTTCGGCTGGCAGGCCGCGCTGCCCGCGTTGGCCGAGGCCGGTTGGAGCGTGCCCCGGCCCCGTCCGGCCTTCGCCCACGGCACCCGGGTCGACCTCGATGGCCTGGACCTCTTCGGCTGCTTCCACGTCAGCCAGCGCAACACCTTCACCGGCCGCCTCACCCCCGAGATGCTCCGCGATGTGCTGCGGACGGCGGCGGAGGCGGCCGGGCTGCGGTGACGACGGCGGGCTCAGACGATATGGGCCGCCGCCAACGGACGGTCGGCGACCGTGTGGGTCCATGTTCCTGTGGGCGACTCCGTGCGAGGTCAGAGCCGTCGCTAGGGCTCCTCGCCGAAGAGGTGCCGTACCGTCGAGCGGTAGTTGGCCTGGACGTGGCCGAGTGCGCGGGCGCGGGCGCGGTCCGGGTCGCCGGAGGCGATCGCCTCGTACAACTCGCGGTGTTCGGTGAGTAGCTGCGGCCACTCCTCGTTCCGCCGGGTGAGCCAGCGCAGCCGGCCGTCGACCGGTTCCATCACCGAGATGAGCAGGCTGTTGCCGGCCAGAGCCAGGATGCGGTCGTGGAAACGGGTGTTGATGTCCGTGATCGTCTCGGCGTCCCCGGCCCGCGTCGCCGTGGCGGCCCGGTCGAGCAGGTCCCGCAGTTCGGCCAGCGCCTGTGGAGTCGCCCGTGCCGCCGCCAGCCCGGCCGCGTACACCTCCAGCGCCTCGCGCAGCTCGAAGAGCTCCTTGACGTCGATGGGGGTCAGTCGGCGTACGACGGTCCGGCGGGCCGACTCGAAGAGGACGAAACCCTCGGCGACCAGGGCCCGGATCGCCTCCCGAACCGGCACCCGGGACACCCCGAACCGCTCGGCCAGCTCGCGCTCGACCAGCCGGTCGCCCGGGCCCAGACGCCCCGCGATGATGTCCTGCCGCAGGGTCGCGAGGACGCGCTCGCGCACCGCGCCCAGGGGTTCGATCTTCGCCGTGGGGGATCCCATGGGGCCATCTTCGCCGACCTGAGGGGGCTTTTACGGGGATCTGGCACAAGTTCCGTGAGCCGGTCACGCGTTGTAGTTGTTGATCTTCTTGCGGTGGGTGCGGAAGTCGCCTTGAAATCGTTCCTCGTGT
>NZ_JBVKCG010000002.1:679741-689862 GCF_055634995.1 Streptomyces sp. NPDC111744 | reverse complement strand
ATCTCCCAGCAAGTCGGCGAACAGAGTCCCGTCATCTCAACACATGCCACTGACGTCACGGTCAGCAACCGGCTCACGGAACTTGTGCCAGACCCCTCGGCCGGGCCCGCCTCGACGAGGTCGTACGGACCCTGCCCGACGGCCTGGACACGGTGGTCGGCGAGCGCGGCTACCGGCTCTCCGGCGGTGAGCGCCAGCGCATGACCATCGCCCGGCTGCTGCTGGCCCGTCAGCGTGTGGTCATCCTCGACGAGGCCACCGCCCATCTGGACAACACCTCGGAGGCGGCCGTCCAGGAGGCCCTCACCGAGGCGCTGGAGGGGCGCACGGCCGTGGTCATCGCCCACCGGCTGTCCACCATCCGGGCCGCCGACCAGATCCTGGTGGTCGAGGCCGGGCAGATCGTGGAGCGCGGCACCCACGGGGAACTCCTGGTGGCCGACGGGCGGTACGCCGAACTCCACCGCACCCAGTTCGCGGCGGCGCCGACGCCGTGACAGCGCCGTTCACATCATCGTCAGGTTTTCCTGTGATTCCGGGAAGGGAGCGCTCCCGCACTTGACGGCACTGGTCCGGACCTTTAGTTTCACGCCTTAAACAAAGCCTCACGGATGGGCTCAACACCCGGTGAACAACTCGGGTGTTGGGCACAAACCGTGCTGCATCCCCCCGCGTGAAAGGCCAATCCCCCGCAATGGCCAGACCTCTGCCCACGGCAGTCGCCCTAGCTGCGCTGTCGCTCTCCGCAGGCCTGTTCGCCGCGTCCCCCGCGCAGGCCGCCACCGGCACCATCACCGGCCTCGCCGGCAAGTGCCTCGATGTCGCCGGCGCGAGCTCCGCCGACGGTACGGCCGTCCAGCTCTACGACTGCAACGGCACCGCCGCCCAGCAGTGGACCGTCGGCAGCGACGGCACCATACGCGCCCTCGGCAAGTGTCTCGACGTGACCGGCAACTCGACAGCCGACGGCGCCAAGGCCCAGCTGTGGACCTGTACCGGCGGCGCCAACCAGAAGTGGACGGTCACCTCGGCCCACGACATCGTCAACCCGCAGGCCAACAAGTGCCTGGACGCCACCGGCAACTCCTCGGCCAACGGCACCCGCGCCCAGATCTGGACCTGCTCGGGCGGCGCCAACCAGAAGTGGACCGCCCCGGCGGCCGACGGCGGTACCACCCCGTCCTCGCCGATGGCCGTGGCGCCCTACCTGTACAACGGCTGGGGCGACCCGCCGAGCCCCACCACGATCACCAACGCGACCGGGGTGAAGTACTACACGCTGGCCTTCGTCCTCAGCAACGGCTACTGCAACCCCCAGTGGGACGGCAGCCGGGCGCTGACCGGCGGTGTCGACCAGCAGACAGTCAACACCGTGCGTGCCAACGGCGGTGACGTCATCCCGTCCTTCGGTGGCTACAGCGGCAACAAGCTGGAGAGCTCCTGCTCCAGCGCGGGCGAGCTGGCGGCGGCGTACCAGAAGGTTATCAACGCCTACGGCGGTCTCAAGGCCATCGACATCGACCTGGAGGCCGACGCCTACAGCAACGGCACCGTGCAGCAGCGGACCGTGGACGCGCTGAAGACCGTGAAGGCCAACAATCCCGGCCTGAAGGTGTACATCACCATCGGCACCGGCCAGAGCGGCCCCGACACCAGCCTGATCAACCGGGCCGCGTCCTCCGGGCTGACCGTCGACGCCTGGGCCATCATGCCGTTCGACTTCGGCGGCGCGGGGCAGAACATGGGCAACCTCACCACCCAGGCGGCCGAGGGGCTCAAGAACGCGCTGAAGAACGCGTACGGCTACAGCGACGACACGGCCTACCGGGACATGGGCATCTCGTCCATGAACGGCATCACCGACAACAACGAGACCGTGACGGTGGCCGACTTCCGGACCATCCTCGCCTATGCCCAGCAGCACCACCTGGCCCGGCTCACCTTCTGGTCCGCCAACCGCGACCGGCCCTGCACCGGCGGCTCCGCCGACAGCTGCTCGGGCGTGAGCCAGTCCAACTGGGACTACACGCGCGTCTTCGCCGGCTACACCGGCTGAACCCCCGAACAGGAGAACCCGTGCCCAGCCTTCCCCGGCGGCGCAGAGCAACGGCCGCCGCAGCGGTGGCCGTTGTCGCCGCCTCCCTGCTGACCGCGGCCGGCGCCGCCGCCCCCGCGTCCGCGGCCACGCTGCCCACCGGCAACGTCACCCTGCTCAACGCGGCGAGCGGCAAGTGCGTGGACGCCAAGGCGGCCGCCACCGCCGACGGCACCGTCGTGCAGCAGTACGCCTGCAACAACTCCACCGCCCAGCAGTGGAGTTTCACCGCCACCAGCGGCGGCTACGTCCGCATCAACAACGCCAACAACACCAACGAGGTCCTGGACGTCACCGGCGTCTCCACGGCCGACAGCGCGGCCGTGCAGCTGTGGACCTACGGCGGCGGCAACAACCAGCAGTGGCTGCCGGTGGACGACGGCGGCGGCGCCTATCACTTCGTCAACCGCAACAGCGGCAAGTGCCTGGACGACCCCGGTGCCTCGACCGCCGACAGCGTGCAGTTCGTGCAGTACACCTGCAACGGCACCGCCGCCCAGCGTTTCCAGGTCGTGCCCGTGGCTCAGACGAGCAACCCTGACCTGGGCTCCAACGTGGTGATCTTCGACCCGTCGATGTCGGCCTCGACCATCCAGAGCAAGCTGGACTCGATCTTCCAGCAGCAGCAGACCAACCAGTTCGGCTCCCAGCGCTACGCCGTGATGTTCAAGCCCGGTGCCTACAGCGCGGACGTGAACGTGGGGTTCTACACCCAGGTCCTTGGCCTCGGTCTGTCCCCGGACGCGGTGTCCATAAACGGCGCGGTGCACGCCGAGGCGGACTGGTTCCAGGGCAACGCCACCCAGAACTTCTGGCGCGGCGCGGAAAACCTCTCCGTCAACCCGACGAGTGGCAGCGACCGTTGGGCCGTCTCGCAGGCGTCCGCCTACCGCCGGGTGCATCTGCGCGGCAACCTCGCCCTGGACGACGGCGGCTGGTCCAGCGGCGGCCTGATCGCCGACAGCCAGATCAACGGGCAGGTCAACTCCGGCAGTCAGCAGCAGTGGCTGACCCGCAACTCGCAGCTCGGCAGCTGGACCGGCTCCAACTGGAACATGGTCTTCGTCGGCAGTACGGGCGTGCCGTCCACCACCTTCCCCAGCCCGCCGGACACCACGGTCGCGCAGAGCCCGGTGACCCGTGAGAAGCCGTTCCTGTACGTCGACGGCGCCGGCAACTACCAGGTGTTCGTGCCGTCCACGCGGTCCAACTCCTCCGGCACCAGCTGGAGTTCCGGTTCCGCCGCCGGCAGCTCGCTCTCCCTGGACAGCTTCTACATCGTGAAGCCGGGCGCGACCGCCTCCCAGATCAACGCGGCCCTGACGGCGGGCAAGAACCTCCTGGTCACCCCGGGTGTCTACCACCTCGACCAGACCCTGCAGATCAACCGCGCCGACACCGTCGTCCTCGGCCTCGGCCTCGCCACCTTCGTCCCGGACAACGGCGTCACCGCCATGAAGGTCGCGGACGTCGACGGCGTCCAGATCGCGGGCCTGCTCTTCGACGCCGGCACCACCAACTCCAGCACCCTGGTGGAGGTCGGTCCCAGCGGCTCCTCGGCCTCGCACGCGGCCGACCCGACCTCACTGCACGACGTGTACTTCCGCGTCGGCGGCGCGGGCGTCGGCAAGGCCACCACCAGCCTGGTCGTCAACAGCGACAACGTCATCGGCGACCACATGTGGATCTGGCGCGCCGACCACGGCAGTGGAGTCGGCTGGACCAGCAACACCGCCGACACCGGCCTGGTCGTCAACGGCGACAACGTGACGATGTACGGCCTGTTCGTCGAGCACTTCCAGAAGTACCAGACCGTCTGGAACGGCAACGGCGGGCGCACGTACTTCTACCAGAACGAGATGCCGTACGACCCGCCCAACCAGGCGGCCTGGATGAACGGCTCGACCCAGGGCTACGCGGCCTACAAGGTCGCCGACTCGGTCACCAGCCACCAGGTGTACGGACTCGGCAGCTACTGCTACTTCAACGTCAACCCGAGCGTGGTCGCGGCGCACGCCGTCGAGGCACCGAACAACTCGGGCGTCCGCTTCACCAGCATGGTGACGGTCTCCCTCGGCGGTACCGGCACCATCAGCCACGTCATCAACAACACCGGAGGCCCCTCGAACTCCTCGACCAACGTGGCGAACCTCGCCTCGTACCCGTGACCGTCGGTCCCTGAGCGGATCGCGGGTGGCCCGGCGGACGTCCGCCGGGCCACCCGTGTCTTTCAGGACGGCGCGTTGTGCCGGGGCGGTGCCGTCCGCGCCCGGGGCTGGTCCTTCGGCTCCTGGCGGTCCTGGTCGGGCCGGTGGCTGCCGCGCAGGGCGGAGGCCACGGCGGAGACCAGGGCCATGCCCGCGGCCACGCCGAACACGATGGCCAGGCCGTGGTGGAACGGACCGGAGACCAGCTGCGGGAAGAAGGTGTGGCCGGTCAGTACGGACCGCTGGGCGCTGGTCACATGGGTCAGGACGCCCTCGGAGGAGAGCAGGTGCTCGATGGGGTTGTCGCCGAGGAACGTCGCGAACAACGTGCTCACCGGCGGCAGTGAGGCGGCGTGCGCGGCGGAGGCGGCCGGCACGCCGTGCGCCATCAGCCCGCTCTTCAGCGTTCCCGGGAGCGAGGAGGCGAGTCCGGAGACCATCAGGGAGAAGAAGACACCGATGGACAGCGCCGTACCGGAGTTCTGGAAGGTCGAGCGCATGCCCGAGGCGACCCCCCGGTACTCGGCCGGGACGCTGCCCATGATGGAGGACGTGTTGGGCGCCGAGAACATGCCCTGGCCGAGCCCGTTGAGCAGCAGCAGCGCCGCGAACAGCCCGTAGCCGAAGTCGACGGGCAGCGCCAGCAGGCCGAGGAAGGACAGCATGACGACCACCAGGCCGGCGGTGGAGAAGAACCGGGCGCCGAACCGGTCCGACAGATAGCCGGAGATCGGACCCGCGACGAGGAACCCGAGCGTGAGCGGCAGCATGAAAATGCCGGCCCACAGCGGGGTGTCCTCGAAGTCGTAGCCGTGCAGCGGCAGCCAGATGCCCTGCAGCCAGATGATGAGCATGAACTGCAGCCCGCCGCGCGCGATCGCGGTCAGCAGGGCGGCCAGGTTGCCGGCGGCGAACGCCCGCACCTTGAACAGGGCCAGGTCGAACATGGGCTCGGCGACGCGCCGCTCGATGACGCAGAAGGCCAGCAGCAGGGCGACGCCGCCGATCAGGCCGCTCAGGACCAGCGGGTTGCCCCAGCCGGTGGCGCTGTCGCCGTAGGGCTGGATGCCGTAGGTGATGCCGGCCAGCAGGATGCCGGCGCCCGCCGCGAAGGTGATGTTGCCCAGCCAGTCGATCCGCCCGGGCCGGCCCGTCGAGGTCTCGCGCAGGCTCAGGTACGACCAGATGGTGCCGGTGATGCTGACCGGGACGCTCACCCAGAACACGGCACGCCAGTCGACGGCGGCGAGCAGACCGCCCGCGAGCAGACCGAGGAACTGGCCCCCCAGTGCGGTGATCTGGTTGATGCCCAGAGCCATGCCGCGCTGCCGGGCGGGGAAGGCGTCGGTGAGGATGGCGGCCGAGTTGGCGGTGAGCATGGACCCGCCGAAGGCCTGCACGATCCGCCAGAGGATCAGCCACAGCGCGCCCGCCCCCGCGCGGAACGGATCGAGCGACAGCGCGACCGAGGCGCAGGCGAAGATCAGGAACCCGAGGTTGTAGATCTTCACCCGTCCGAACATGTCGCCGAGCCGCCCGAGCACGACGACCAGGACGGCGGAGACCAGCAGGTACCCCAGGATCATCCACAGCAGATATCCGATGTTGCCGGGTGCGAGCGGGTCGAGGCCGATGCCGCGGAAGATCGCCGGCAGAGAGATGATCACGATCGACGCGTCCATCGTGGCGATCAGCACACCGAGTGTGGTGTTCGAGAGCGCGACCCACTTGTAGCCCGGCCCGGGAGGGGCGTCCTTGTGGCGGGCCGAACGCAGCGAGCCGGGCCACACGCGTGCGCTCACAGCTGTTCCGCCAGCCGGCCGAGGAGCGGCACGGCCGCCCCGAGGACCTCACGCTCCTCGGCGGAGAACGTGTCGAGGACGGCCGCGAGCCGCTGGACCGATTCGGAGCGCCGCTCGGCGAGCATGGCCCGCCCGTCCTCGGTGACGGCCACGATGCTCCGCCGCCCGTCCGCGGCATCGGGAGTACGGCGGACCAGGCCGCGCTGTTCGAGCTGGGCGACGGTGCTCGCCATGGCCTGCGGCCGCACCCGCTCCATCTCGGCGAGCGAAGTGGGGGAGTCGGGTCCGTCGGCGGTGAGCCGGGCGAGCACGGACACCTCCGAGAGCGACACGTCCCCCACCGCGTGGGCCTGCCGCAGCCGCCGCGTCATGCGGCCCACCGCGAGCCGGAGCTCGGAGGCGAGCCGGGTGGCGTCGCTCAGATCGCGTATACCGCCCGCATCGGCGGCCATGTCTGTCTTCACATGTACTAACACTAGGTTTATCAGCCTGGACTGCTCAACCAGTCATAAGTAAATATGACGCGAGCGGGTTCTCAGCCGCAGGTGAGTCGGCCCGCCGTGGTCTTGGCCGCGAGGATTCGGTGTACGGAGGCGGTGACCTGGGTGCGGAAGGAGGCGTCGGTCGCCATCCGGGACTGCACCGCCTGTGCCATCGCCGGCACGGTGGACGGCTTGACCGTGAGGATCATGTCGCCGCCCGCGGCCAGGAAGTCCACCGCCCGCTGCGCCGGGGTGTAGGCGCGTACCGCGACCGCCTGGCCGATGTCGTCGGAGATGACGACTCCCTTGAAGCCGAACTTGGTGCGCAGCAGCGAGTTGATGACGGTCGGGGAGAACACGGCCAGGTGCTTCGAGTCGATCTTGGTGTACTTCGCCGAAGAGATCATCACGAACGGCGAGCCTGCGGTGATCGCGCTGCGGAACGGCGTGAGGCTCGGGCTGGAGGTGGTGGTCACCGAGTCGACCACGTTCGCGGTGGTGTCGGTGTTGCCGGTGACCTGGCCCAGGCCGGGGAAGTGCTTGACGGTGGTCATGACCCCGGCGTTGCGGAAGCCCGTGGCGAAGGCGCCGGTGTGCGAGGTCACGACGTCGGGGGTGTGGCCGTACTCGCGGTAGTAGCGGCCGATGGGAGCGTTGCGGGTGCCGAGGCTCGCGGGCACCACGTCGGCGACCGGGGCCAGGTTGAGATCGAGACCCGCCGCCTTGAGCTGCCGCGCCCAGGTCTCGGCGCGGGCGCGCAGTGTTGCCGTGCTCCACGTGCCCTGGGTCAGGGCGTTGGGCATGACCGAGAAGCCCGGGCCGTTGAGCACCTGGACCTGCCCGCCCTCCTGGTCGGTGGAGACAAGCATCCCGACCCGTCGGCCGGCGACCGTGTCCGCCTGTGCGCGAATGCCGTCGACGACCTTCTTCGTCGCCGTGGTTCCGGCGGAGCTGCGCCCGGTCAGCATGACGGACCCGACGTGGTAGGTGCGCAGGGTGCTCAGGTCCGTGGTGCTGGGGCGGGCCGCGGCGACTCCGCCCATGAACAGCTGGCCGACTCGTTGCGCCTGGGTCATTCCCGTATAGACCTGGTCGGCGCAGGTTGCGGACGCCGTCGCCACGTATGACGCGGCCGACCGCCCGTGGAGGTCGGCGCCCGGCGGGGCGGGGGCATCGGGCACGCGGTGGGCGTCCTCCCCCGCGGCCGGCACGCTGCACGCGCCGACGGTCAGCAGGGTGGTGACGAGCCCGACGGCGGTGCGCCGGGCAGCGGAGCCGCGGCCCGCGGGCCGGCGGACGGGTGTCGCCATGGTGCGCTCCTGACTCGTGAGGGGTGCAGGCCACGGGGGACCGGCGGGCCGACGCACGGCATCGGGCACCCTGCGTGGCTCGAAGCCGCCCCGGCGCCTCACGTTACGCCGAACGAGTGCGGTGCGCGCTGCGGCCGCCCCGGTGGCCGATGACCCCGCCGCTCGCACGACCGCACCGGCCGCACGCCCGGGAGAGGGGCCCGGGCCGGCGACTACGCAAGCAGCCGATGGTCAACAGGGTGACTCGCTGCTCGAAGCTCGGCGGCGGTCAGTCGAGTAACGCCAGCCGGGCGGTGATCCGCTTGCCCACGGGCTCCCGTCGTGTCTCGAAGCCCTGCACCACCGCCAGCACGATCTCCAGGCCGTGCTGACCCACCCGTCCGGCCTCGGTCGCACGGGCCAGCGGAAGTGTCGGATCGGAGTCCCACACCTCGATCTCCACCATGCCGTCGGCGACACCCAGGCGCAGCAGTACCGGTCCGGGCGCGTACTTCAGCGCGTTGGTGACCAGCTCGCTGACCACCAGCTGCGCCAGCTCCATGGCGCGAGCCGTCATCGGCAGGCCGTGCTCGGACTGAGCGCGCGTCAGGAAGCGCGATGTCTGGTTCCGCGCGTCGGCGATACAGCCGTCCGCCCCGTCCAGAGCGATGGTGACATCGGCAGGTGCAGCATCCGCCATCCGGGAACACTCCTCGGGCGGGACAGACTCCCTGCCGACGATCCGCGATACCCCGTTCATGGGCGCGCGTCTACCCGGCGATCCACCGTAGTACTCCCGCGCCGTCCAGATTCGAATGCCCCGTCTCGTGCATCGCCCTCCCCATCCTTGGGCACGTTGGCTGCAGAAAGGTGACGCGGCCCGGACCGAGGGTGCGGAGGACTCACGTGGTAGACGAACAAGAAGCAATGGAGCGCGGCGAGCTGTCCGTCACCCGGACCGACGTCGACGGCATCACCGTGCTCGGCCTCCGAGGCGAGATCGACTACGAGAGTGTGGGCGCTCTGGCCCAGGCCATGCCTCCGGCGGACCCCACAGCCGGCTGTCGGGTCGTCGTCGATCTGAGCGGCGTCACGTTCATGGATTCCAGCGGGATCAACGCCCTGATCGCCGCCCACCAGGTGACTTCGGCCGCGCAGGGATGGCTGCGTCTGGCGGGGGTCCGGGACTCCGTGCTGCGTACCGTTCAGCTGGTGGGACTCGACACCCTCGCCACCTGCCACCCGACCGTGCAGGACGCCATCGCGGCCTGACGACGCCAACGGAAGCGTCCCGACGACGGTCGGCAGGATTCTCCATGGGCGCATTCCTTCGACAAACCCGACCGGGTACCCTGAACCGGCTTCGGTATTCCACTTTTCTCATCCCGGTTTCGGTGCTCTGAGATGTTCGGCCAGACTTTGGTTGTCGGGCGACAACTGAGTTAATCTGCGACCGATTTCCCATCGGGCGAGACCGCCGAACGCAGAATCGCCGCTGGTGGGCGGAGCCCTACGGCTCCGGCGAGGTTCCGGGTCCTCGGGGTGGGGACTCTCCGGGAGCGGAACGAGGGTGTGCATGAGCGGCACGTCGATGGACGCCCAGGTCCAGGGGCCGGGCGAGCAGGAGCTGCGGCAGCTGCTGGCCGGGCTGACGGCCGTACGGGACGGTGACTTCGGCACCCGGCTGCCGTCCGACGGGCAGGGCCTGCTCGGCGACATCGCCACGGTCTTCAACGGCATGGTCGACCAGCTGTCCCTGTTCACGTCGGAAGTGACGCGGGTGGCGCGCGAGGTGGGCACCGAGGGCACGCTGGGCGGCCAGGCGCAGGTCCCCGGGGTCTCCGGCACCTGGGCGGATCTGACCGACTCGGTCAACGCCATGGCGGGCAACCTGACCACACAGGTCCGTGACATCGCCCAGGTGGCCACGGCGGTGGCCAGAGGCGATCTGTCCCAGAAGATCGACGTGCCCGCGCGCGGGGAGATCCTCCAGCTGAAGGAGACCGTCAACACGATGGTCGACCAGCTCTCCGCCTTCGCCGACGAGGTCACCCGCGTCGCCCGCGAAGTGGGCAGCGAGGGACGACTGGGCGGCCAGGCGCAGGTGCCCGGGGTCGCCGGCGTCTGGCGTGACCTGACCGATTCGGTCAACTTCATGGCCGGAAATCTCACATCGCAGGTCCGCAATATCGCCCAGGTGACGACCGCGGTGGCGCAGGGCGATCTCTCCCAGAAGATCACCGTGG
>NZ_JBVKCG010000002.1:235445-679642 GCF_055634995.1 Streptomyces sp. NPDC111744 | reverse complement strand
GACGCCCGGGGCGAGATCCTGGAACTGAAGAACACCATCAACACGATGGTCGACCAGCTCTCCGCCTTCGCCGACGAGGTCACCCGCGTCGCCCGCGAGGTCGGCACCGAAGGCCGGCTCGGCGGACAGGCGGACGTCAAGGGAGTCAAGGGCACCTGGCGCGACCTGACCGACTCCGTGAACTTCATGGGGGGCAACCTCACCGCGCAGGTCCGCAATGTCGCCCAGGTGGCCACCGCGGTGGCGCAGGGCGATCTCTCCCAGAAGATCACCGTGGACGCCCGGGGCGAGATCCTGGAACTGAAGAACACCATCAACACGATGGTCGACCAGCTCTCCGCCTTCGCCGACGAGGTCACCCGCGTCGCCCGTGAGGTCGGCACCGAGGGCAACCTCGGCGGCCAGGCGATCGTGCGGGGCGTGTCGGGGACCTGGAAGGACCTCACGGACAACGTCAACGTGATGGCGTCCAATCTGACCGGGCAGGTCCGGTCGATCGCCCAGGTCGCCACGGCTGTCGCGCGCGGTGATCTCTCGCAGAAGATCACCGTGGAGGCCAAGGGCGAGGTCGCCGCCCTGGCGGACGTCATCAACACCATGGTCGACACGCTGTCGGCGTTCGCCGACGAGGTCACCCGGGTGGCGCGCGAGGTGGGCACCGAGGGCCGTCTGGGCGGCCAGGCCCATGTGCCGAACGTGGCGGGGACCTGGAAGGACCTGACGGACAACGTCAACTCCATGGCAAACAACCTCACCGGGCAGGTGCGCAACATCGCCCTGGTGACGACCGCGGTGGCCAACGGCGACCTCTCGAAGAAGATCGACGTCGACGCCCGGGGCGAGATCCTGGAGCTGAAGACCACCATCAACACGATGGTCGACCAGCTGTCCTCGTTCGCCGCCGAGGTCACCCGCGTCGCCCGCGAGGTAGGCAGCGAGGGACGGCTCGGCGGTCAGGCAGAGGTTGAGGGTGTCGAGGGCACCTGGAAGCGGCTGACGGAGAACGTCAACGAGCTGGCCGGAAACCTCACCCGGCAGGTGCGGGCGATCGCCGAGGTCACAAGCGCCGTCGCCGAGGGCGATCTCACCCGCTCCATCACCGTGGTGGCGTCGGGCGAGGTCGCCGAACTCAAGGACAACATCAACTCCATGGTGGAGTCCCTGCGCGAGACCACCCGGGCCAACCAGGAACAGGACTGGCTCAAGACCAACCTCGCCCGCATCTCCAGCCTGATGCAGGGCCACCGCGACCTGCCCGTGGTCGCCGAGCTGATCATGGACGAGCTCACTCCACTGGTGTCGGCCCAGTACAGCGCCTTCTACCTGGCGGAGGACACCGAGCGCGGCCATGAACTGCGCCTGGTCGGCTCGTACGGCTATCCGGACGACGCGGAGCGGCCCACCCGTATTCCGGTCGGGCGTTCCCTGGTCGGGCAGGCCGCACGCAACCGGCGTGTCATCACCGTCGAGGAACTGCCGGAAGGCTACGTCAGCATCTCCTCCGGACTCGGGCAGGCCGTGCCCCGCGCCCTGGTCGTGCTGCCCATCGTGGTCGAGGAGCAGGTCCTCGGCGTCATCGAACTGGCCTCGCTGACCCGCTTCACCCAGATCCACCAGGACTTCCTCGCACAGCTGATGCCGACCATCGGCGTCAACCTCAACACCATCGTGGCCAACGCCCGCACCGACGAGCTGCTGGAGGAGTCCCAGCGGCTGACCTCCGAACTGCAGGCCAGGTCGGAGGAGTTGCAGGTACAGCAGGACGAGCTGCAGCGCTCCAACGCCGAACTGGAGGAGAAGGCTTCCCTGCTGGCCTCGCAGAACCGCGACATCGAGGCGAAGAACCTGCAGATCGAGCAGGCGCGTCAGGAGCTGGAGACCCGGGCGCAGCAGCTGGCACTGGCATCCAAGTACAAGTCGGAGTTCCTGGCCAACATGAGCCACGAGCTGCGCACCCCCCTCAACAGCCTGCTGATCCTGGCCCAGCTGCTGGCGCAGAACCCGTCGCGCAACCTCACCCCCAAGCAGGTCGAGTACGCGGGCATCATCCACTCGGCGGGCTCGGACCTGCTGCAGCTGATCAACGACATCCTCGACCTGTCCAAGGTGGAGGCCGGCAAGATGGACGTGGCTCCCGAGCGGGTCCCGCTGCGCAAGCTCCTGGAGTACGTCGAGGCGACCTTCCGGCCGATGACGACCCAGAAGAGTCTCGAGTTCACGGTGGCCACCGCGCCCGGCACGCCCGCCGACCTGCTCACCGACGACTCCCGGCTGCGGCAGATCCTGCGCAACCTGTTGTCCAACGCGGTGAAGTTCACCGAGCAGGGCGGCGTACAGCTGCGGATCGAACCGGCCGCCGACCGGGAGGTGCCGCCGGGCGTCCTCCGCGGTGGTGCCGTGGTGGCCTTCCGGGTCGTCGACACCGGCATCGGTATCCCGCACCAGCAGTTGGAGACGATCTTCGGCGCGTTCCAGCAGGCCGACGGGACCACCAGCCGCAAGTACGGCGGCACCGGTCTCGGCCTGTCCATCACCCGGGAGATCGCCCATCTGCTGGGCGGCGCCGTCACCGTCGACAGCACCCCCGGCCAGGGCAGTACGTTCACGCTGTATCTGCCCGTCGCGCGCGCCGACTTCGAGGAACTGCTGGAAACCGGCGGCCGGCCGGTGGAGCAGCCCAGCGACCTCGCCACCTCGGAGGCGGCACCGGCGCCCCGTCTGCTCTCCGGTTCCGTGCCCGTCCCCGAGCACCGCAGGCGCCGTCTCCTGGTGATCGAGGAGCGCCCGCGCGGTCTGCTCAGCCTGGTCGCCGAGCGGGCCGTGGCGGACATCGCGCACGACCCCGACGATCCGCACGGGGCGATCGACCTCATCACCGCCGTCGGGGCGCAGGAGGCGGCGAGTACGCTCGCGGCCGAACCGTGCCACTGCGTCGTCCTGGAACTGGGCATGCCCGGCAAGGAGGGCGCGGACTTCCTGGAGGCCATGCGGGGCGACTCCGCGCTGGCCAGCGTGCCCGTCCTGGTGCACACCGGGCATCGGGTGGATCTGGCGCAGGAGCAGGCGCTGCGTGCCCTCGCGGGCGGCCGGCCGCTGGACTTCCTGTCCAGTCTGGACGAGCTGCGCGAGCGCATCACCCTGCACCTGTCCGCCGAACAGCCCGGTGACGTGCTGTCGCTGGTGCGCGCCGAGGAGCCGCACCGCCCGGCCGCGCAGGTGGTGGACGACTCCTTCCTCGGCCGGACGGTCCTGGTGGTCGACGACGACGCACGCAACCTCTTCGCCCTCAGCGGAGTGCTGGAACTGCACGGCTTCCAGGTCCTGCACGCCGACAACGGCCGCAAGGGCATCGAGATGCTGCTCGCCCACCCTGACATCTGCCTGGTGCTGATGGACGTGATGATGCCGGAGATGGACGGCTACTCCGCCACCGCGGAGATCCGCGCCATGCCCCAGTACGCGGAGCTGCCCATCATCGCCGTCACCGCGAAGGCCATGCCGGGCGATCAGGAGAAGAGCCTCGCCTCGGGAGCCAACGACTACATCACCAAGCCCGTCGACACGAACGACCTCATCGCCCGCGTCCGTCGCTGGCTGGCCGTGTGACAACGCGCCACAGCCGCGGCGTCCACCCGCCGGCCGCATAACGCCCCGGGGCGTCCCAGCCGAGAAACAGGCCCACCGTGAGTGATCTCCGTCCATCGCCCGAACCTCCCGAACCGCCCGATGCCGTCGACAGCACACGGGAAGCCGCCATCGGTGAACCGGACGAGCCCGTCCGGTCGTCCCCCCTCGGCAGGCTGGCGGCGACCGTGGAGCGGCTGCGCCGCGAAGTGCGGGCGGCGCATGCCGAGGCCGACGGGCGTGCCCTGATCGAGCTGGCCAAGGGCATCCTGGTCGAACGGCTGGGCTGCGGCCCGGCGCAGGCGGCCCGGCAGCTGGCCGAGCTGGCCGAGCAGGCGGGGGTGACACCGCTCGAGTTCGCGGTCGACGTCATCAACCAGGCCGCACGGGACCGGCTGTCGGAGGTGACCGCCGCCTTCTTCGCGGCCACCGCGGCCCATACGGAGGCCGCCGACTCGGCGGACAGCCACTCCTCCGCCGTACGGCTGCGGGCCGCCGAGAGCGGTGCGCTGGCCGCCCCTGACACCCAGGCCGTGGCCGAATCCCTGCTGGAGCACGCGCTGGCCCCCCTGGGTGCGGAGGCGGTCGCCATCTGGGCACTGGGCGCCGACGGCTCGCTCACCCTGGCAGGCCACGCCGGATTCTCCTCCGCCGAGGCCGGGCGCTGGCGGCATGTGCCGCCCAGGGTGGCGACGGTGGCCCGCCGCGGCCTCGCCGAGCGCTCGGGGCACTGGATCCGCAGCCTGGCCGAGAGCGGGCTGCCCTCCATCGGTCAGCACCACCATCCCGAGGGCGGCCGGGTCGCCGCGGCGGCCGGCACCGGCGGGCGCATCCACGGCGTACTGGAGATCGTCTGGCCCGCGCCGCTGGACACGCCTCCCGCGCCGATCGTCCGGCAGGTCGAGGCTCTGGCCGAGCTGTGCGCGTACACCCTGGACACCGGAGCCCTGGACCGGGGTGACGGCGACACCGGCCGGCCCGTCATGCCCGGTGTCACCGAGCTGATGGACCTGGCCGACGGACTCCACGACCCCGCCCTGGTGCTCATGCCGCACCTGAACGCCGACGGCGATCTCGTCGACTTCCGCATCCACCACGTCAACGGCCGCTTCCTGGACCCCGGCGGCAGGCCTCGGGCCGTCATCAACGGCGCCCTGCTGCTGGAGACCTACCCGATGGCCGCCGGCCACAGCGAGCTCTTCGAGCGGATCGAGCGCGTCTACGCCACCGGCGAGCCCTACCGCGCCCACCGGATGCGGCTCACCGCCCTGGTCGACGACGTCCCCCTGGCGGCGGTCGCCG
Source organism: Streptomyces sp. NPDC111744 (assembly GCF_055634995.1). Classification (NCBI taxonomy): domain Bacteria; kingdom Bacillati; phylum Actinomycetota; class Actinomycetes; order Kitasatosporales; family Streptomycetaceae; genus Streptomyces; species Streptomyces sp. NPDC111744. The sequence continues at coordinate 674,716 of NZ_JBVKCG010000002.1, read as the reverse complement.
ACATCAACATCAGCCGGCACGGCGGCTGCGTCCTGCTGATCTGGCGCATCGAGGACGAGACGGCCCGCCTGGCCAGCCTGCTCCAGCACGCGCAGCGCCTGGGCCGTATCGGCGGCTTCGAGGAGAACCTCCTCACCGGCGAGATCACCTGGAACGGCCAGCTGTACGACCTCTACGGCAAGCCCGTCTCCGGCGCCCCGGTGCCGCTGGAGGACCTGCCCGCCCATGCCCATTCCGACGACGCCGTCACCATCGGCCGCTTCCTGCGCACCCTGCTGCACCACCGCCGGCCCGCGTCCACGGCCTTCCGCCTCCAGCGCCCCGACGGGGTCACCCGCCATATCCGGGTGGTGGCCGAACCGGTCCTCGACTCCGGCGGGCAGCTGTACGTCGTTCGCGGCGCCTACCAGGACATCTCCGCACACCACTGGACCGAGGTCGCTCTCGCCGCGACCCGCGACCAGCTCGCCCACACCGAGCAGCAGGCCAGCGAACGCAACCGTCTCACCCTCCAGCTCCAGCACGCCATCATGCCGCCCACGCGGGCCCCGCTGGAGGTCCCCGGCCTTGACCTGGCCGTGCGCTACCGGCCCGCGGAGACCCAGCATCTGGTCGGCGGCGACTGGTACGACGCGGTCGTGCTGCCGTCCCGGCTGGTGCTGGTGTGCGTGGGCGATGTCGCCGGACACGGCATCGAGGCGGCCACCAGCATGGTCGTCCTGCGCAACGCGCTGCGCGGACTCGCCGTGACCGGCGCCGGACCGGGTCAGTTGCTGTCCTGGCTGAACATGGTGACCCACCATCTGACCGGTGCCGTCACCGCCACCGCGGTGTGCGGTCTCTACGACCCCGACCGCCACACCCTGCGCTGGGCGCGGGCCGGTCATCTGCCGCCCGTGCTGGTCCGGGGCGGTGAGGCGGAGCCGCTGCCCCTGGTCAAGGGGCTGCTGCTGGGCGCCGTGCCGGAGGCCGTGTACCAGGAGCACGAGGTGCAACTCGCCGTCGACGACACACTGCTGATGTACACGGACGGCCTGATCGAACGCCGTGACCGGTCCGTGGAAGAGTCCCTGGCGCAGATGCTGACGACCGCCCGTACGGTTCCGTCGACCCTGGAGCAGCAGCTGGACCGCCTGCTGACCCACAGCAGATCCGACACCGACGACGACACCTGCCTCGTGGGCATCCGCGTGGCGCCGTGCTGACGCCCTGCGCCCGTCCGGTGGTGGCCCGAAGGCGCGCTCGCACGGATGGTCTGTTTCATCGCCGCCACGCGGCCCGGTCGGTCGGCGGCGTCAACCGTGCGATCAGGGGTACCCGTTCCTACGGAGGTATCTGATGTTCGAAGCAGGTGACATCCGAGAGTGGCGCGGTCACGATGTGGTCGACGCCTCCGGGCACAAGGTCGGCGTCCTGGAGTCGGTCTACGTCGACACCGCGACCGACCAGCCCTTCTACGCCACCGTGACGGTCGGCCTGCCCACCCGTCGGCGCCTGGTGTTCGTTCCGCTCGCGAAGGCGACCGTCGGCCCGGGCTACTTGAAGGTCGCCTACGACAAGGACACGGTCAAGAAGGCCCCCGCGATCGACACGGACGGCGAGCTGCCGGCCGCGGAGGAGCCTGCGGTCTTCGCGCACTACGAAATCGACTACACCCCGGGCGCCGGTGGCGAGCGCCGCCTCGCCCGCCGCTGACGCCTCGAAGCCGACATCCGATAGGAGAGCCCATGACCCTGTTTCTGCTGCTGATCCTCGTGGCCCTCGTCCTGGGCATCATCGGATTCACCGCACACGGACTGTTGTACTTGCTGATCATCGGTGGGGTAGTGCTGCTCGCGGACCTCGTCTACGCCGGTTTCCGACTGCGACACGGGGGACGGCACCACCGCGTGGCCCGCTGACCGTCACCTGATGGTGAACAGTTCGATGGCGCCGGTGAGCGTCAGGAGTCGGCTGACGGCCGGACGCAGAGGGCCGATCAGCACCAGTTCGCGTCCGGTGGCCCGATGGCGGAGACGCGCCTCGATGAGGGCGTTGAGGAGCATGCTGTCGGCAAAGGTGACCTGCGTCAGGTCAACCGCTGTCACGGGCATCGCCGCACTGTCGGCCGCCTCCCAGGCCTGTTCGAAGCCCTGGACGTCGGCGTAGTCGACTTCGCCACGCACGGTGATCGCAAAGGTCTGCGCGCCGCGGTCGACATGCGCTCTCAGTTCGGGAGCCGCGGGCATTCGCGCCATCCTCGTGTCACGGGCTTCCGGCGGGTGAGGCAGCGAGAGCCCTTCGTTTCGAAGCCCCCGGATTCACGAGATATATCGCACAATTAGGGCGGATCACGTCAATACCGGGGTAGTCGGACGAGGCAGGAAACGGCCTCGAGAACTGTTGCCGTTTGACAATAATAGCCATGAGGCAACAGAGTAGCCGAGTCGGACGTACACGGGGAAGGACCTGGAATGTTCCGGTGGACAGGGCTCGCGCCTGGCACCGGTCATCACCGTCACGGAGCGGTGGTGGCACCGGTGCCGTGAAGGGTTGGTCAGGCGGTCCGGCTGTCGGAGTCAGGGACGTCTTCGGCTATCTGCGTCGCCGCCGCGGCGACGCAGAAAGCCTCAAGCCCCTCCAGTAGGGCAACACGCTTGGCGGCGGGCATGTCCGCCAACACCTTCTGCAGCTCACCCTCCCGGCGGGCACGCAGATCGGCCAGGAAGGAGCGGCCCCGGCCGCTGAGATGCAGGCGTACCTCGCGTCGATCCTCCGCGCCCACCACGCGCTCGATGAATCCCGCGGCCTGTAGCCGGTCGCACAGTCGGCTCGTGGACGGAGGAGTGGAGGCGAGGGATGCGGCGAGAGTGCGCAGATTGATGCCGTCGTGGTGCTCAAGGATGTGCAGCACCCGCAACTGGGAGGCAGAGGTAGGCGCGGTCGAGGCGCGGCCCCACACAACTTCCAGCAGCTCAGCGGCCTTGGTGGTCACATGTGCGACCTCATCGGGCTCTGGGCGGCGGCGGAAGGCAGTCACGATCACACTCTCGCAGGCACTGGGGCGTCTTTCAGCCTACTAGCAGCCTCCGCCCACGCGGACCCCCTCGGAACGACCGACGCGGCTCACAGCGGAACCCTGCCTTCTCAGCCGGGCCCGCACCTTGCCGGGAGAAAGAATGGTGCATTCCTCATCGTGAACAGACTCCAGTCGGCGCAGCGTGCTCTGCGCACAGCCGCTCCCCACGAGTTGCTCGACGCCGTCCGCGTCGTGCTGACCGAGTTGTACGGCGCGGAGGCCGTCGAGCTCTTCATGGCGGACTACGGCCTGACAGCACTGCAGCCGGTGTCGGTGAAGCCACACAACATGGAGCCGGTGCCGGTGCATGGCAGCCCGGCCGGCCGGGCCTTCGGTTCGCAGGAGCCCTACTGCGAAGCGGGCCAGGACCGGCGGATGCGCGTCCACCTGCCGGTCAGCGTGCGCGGCGACCGGCTGGGCGTGCTGTCCGTGACGCTGCCCGGCGGCGACGCGGCACGCGGGTGTGTGTCCGAACTGGCCGAGATCGCCGCTGTGCTGGCGCACGAGGTGCTCGTGGCCGACCGCGACACGGACCTGTATCTCCAGGCCCGGCGCAAGGACCGGCTCACCCTGGCGGCCGAGATTCAGTGGCAGTTGCTGCCCGGTCGCTCCTGCACCCGGCCCGAGTTCGACCTGGGTGGCCAGCTGGAGCCCGCCTACGCCGTCTTCGGTGACAACTTCGACTGGTCCGCCACCGCCGACCGTCTGATGCTGTACGTCACCAACGGCATGGGCGAGGGCATAGAGGCGGCTCTGCTGACCAGCCTCGCCATCAACGCCCTGCGCAATGCCCGGCGCGCCGGAATCCCCATCGCCGACCAGGCCGCCCTGGCCGACCAGGCCGTCTACGCCCACTACCGAGGCCATCGCTATCTGTCCGTCCTCATGTTCGACTTCGACCTGGACACCGGGCGGGTGAGTGTCGTGGACGCGGGCTCCCCGCAGCTCCTGCGGCTGCGCGGCGGCACGGTCGAACGTGTCCCCTTCGAGGCGCAACTGCCCCTGGGCATGTTCGAGGAGACGGACTACGTGGCGCAGGAGTTCGAGGTCGAGCCCGGAGACCGGCTCGTCTTCGTCAGCGACGGCGTGCACGCGGTGCACTCCCCGAGGGGCGAGGCCTACGGGGATCGGGCGCTCGCCCGGGCCATCCACTCCAGCCGGCTGTTGCCCGCCGCCGAGGTACCCCGCGCCATCCTGCGCGAACTGGCAGGCCACCGGGGTGAAGCCGTCATGCCCGAGGACGACGCCCTGGCCGTCTGTCTGGACTGGCGCGGGCGCCCCCTACCCTCGTGACCCGGTACGCGGGTTTCCGTCCGTTTCCCTGCCGGGCGTACGCCACGTGGGACAAGCCGGCGGCGGAGGGCGTGGTGGTGCGAGCGGGGCCGCCCGGCCCTCGGCCGGGCGGCCGGGCCCTCGGTCCGCCCGGTCGCGGTAGCGCCAGGACAACGTCAGCGCAGACCTCATGGACCACTGTCACGCCGCCCGGGCTCTCCGCGGTCCTGGGCGGCCAGAAACCCCTGGAGCCCTTGCCCGAGAGCCTCCCGGTCAGTCGGCTCCATGGCCCCGAGCACGACGGCCAGCGCGCGCGCTCTACGCTCGGCCACCTCGTCCACTGTCCGGTGGCCTTGCCTGGTCAGGAGCAGACGCACCTCACGCCGTCTGCTCGGATGCAGCACGCGCTCCAGCAGACCGGCTGCTTCCAGCCGGTCGCACAGCCGGCTGGCGGTGGGCAGGCCGATCTCCATGCCCACCGCCAAGGCGGTGAGGTTGAGACCCGGCTCCTCCTCCAGTATTCGCAGCGCACGCAGTTGGTGCGGGGACAGGCGCAGGCTCGCACTCTGCGCGGCGTCCGACCACAGTTGGGTCAGACAGTCCACGGCGTCGGCCAGCGCCGAGGCGAGGGAGACGGGACCGTCACGCGGTCCGCCTGATCGGTCGTCCGGGAAGCCATCGAGACCAGTCACGGAGGCATCGCTTTCAGAAACCCGCTGTCATTGCACGTACCACTTATGCAAACGCCGTACCCGGAGAGTCGCCGGGCAAGCACCCTGAGCCGGGCCAGTCGGCTCTTCGCGCCCGCGCGGTGTGGGCACTGAGTTCCGCAGAACCTGATCGCGCGTCCTGGGCAGTCCACGGGCATGCCGGCTTGGCGCAACCTGGCATCGGCAGAAGACTTGCTGGCCGGCTGGCTACAGGCGCTGCTCCAGGTACCGATCGCACACGCGGCCCGAAGAGGGACGTGCGCAGCTCGGCTACGGTACCTAGGGTGGGGAGTGCAGGTCTGTGACCCAGTATGGAGTGAGTGACAAAGCAGCAGGACGCGCGACGCAATGGCCAGTCCGCGGTAGGCCCCGCCGCGACGAGCGGCGACCGGCGCGGACCGCGCGCACGCCGTCGAGCGTTGGGGATGGACCAAGGGCGGTTCTGAACCATGAGGGATGTACATCGGTTTGAGTCCATCTCGGCGAACCCGGGCGGCGGCACCGTGCTCGCGGCGTGGGAACGGTTCGTGCAGGGCGAGGATCACATCCCGGGTGTCCGACCCCTGGTGGCGATCTCCTGGCATCGCTGCCGGGAGCAGTACAGGGTCGATCCTCACCTCACAGAGGCTCCCGTAGCCGTCGCGGAGCCCGACCATACGCCCGAGCATGATGTCGTCTTCGCTGAGCTGGGTTTTCGTGCCGCCTCCGTGGCACATGAAGTGGGCAACCTCGGCGGCGTCGTTACCGTCACCGATGCCACCGGCCGGATCCTGGCCGAGTGGGGTGATCAAGCCACGCTCGCCAGAGCCGGCGACTCGAATCTGGCGCCTCGGTTCTGCTGGTCCGAGTGCGCGGTCGGCACGAACGGCATGGGCACGGCGCTCGAGGCGCACGGCCCGGTACCGATCAGGGGCGCGGAGCACTGGTGCCAGGCGTTCCACGACTGGGTCGGCGCGGGCATGGCGGTGCGTGACGTGGTGACCAGGGAACCGATCGCGGTCCTGAACATCTGCTGCTGGCGCAGCCAGCTTCCCGCATCCGCGGAAAGCTGGCTGGCGAACGCGGTCACCATGACCCAGCACCCGCTGAAGAGGCGCGCCCGGGACAGCGGCGCCGAGCTGGTCGCTGCCTACACCCAGGCCAGGGCACGCTCCAGGGCGGCGCTCGCCGCGGTGGACACCGCGGGCAAGGTGGTGATCGCCGACGACATGGCCGGCGTGCTCCTGGGCGTCCCAGCATGCACCCCGGCGGTCGATCCCACACTGCGATGGAACCCCGGGCTGCCGGAATTGATCGGAGCCGTCCGGTATGCCACCAGCCAGGCGGCTCACAATCCCGAGTGGGTCGGCTCGACGCAGATCTTTGCCCATCTCGCCGACGAGCCGACATCGATCACTGTCCGACCCGTCTTCTCGTCCGGACACCTGATCGGGGACCTGGTCTCGTTCGGTTCCTCCGACGGAGCGCAGTTGCTCCAGGCGGAGGGGCCCGCGCACCCCTGCGTGCAGCCACGCCGACTGGTCGCGACGCGCGGCAACCGGATGGTGCTGCTGCGGCTGCCGGAAGTCTCCTTCGCCGAGTCGCAGGGAAACGACGTGTGGCTCTCCACCGATCAGGGGCGATTGCGATCCGCCTCTCTGAGCCTGGACAAGCTCGACAGTGAGCTGGCGGATGTCGGCTTCCTGCGAGTGCACCGCCGGTATGTGGTCAACCTCAGCCGCATCCGGGAGATCGAGCGCGGGGTCAAGGGCGAGCTGATGCTGGTCATGGACGACCGGACGAACCAGATGGTGCCGGTCTCCCGGCGGAACGCGTCGGCCGTGCGTCGCGCGCTGGACATCTGATGAGCCCGGCACGCCCTCTGTTCCCGGAAGGAAGTTCCCGTGTCTGACAGTCCGGACGCCGTGGTCGGCGAGATGACCCCGGGGAGCGCGGGCGGCCTCGGCCTCTCCGTCTCGGCCGGGCATCCCAGTCACCCGGTCGGGGGTGCGAGCAACCGCGACTGGTGGCCGAAACAGCTCAACCTGACGATCCTCCGGAAACACCCCGCCATGTCCGATCCCATGGGCGAGGACTTCGACTACGCCGCGGAGTTCCGGACGCTCGACCTCGACGCCCTGGCGCGGGACGTGGACGAGGCGCTGACGACGTCGCAGGAGTGGTGGCCCGCCGACTTCGGCCACTACGGGCCGCTCGTGATCCGGATGGTGTGGCATTGCGCCGGGACATACCGCATCGGCGACGGCCGCGGCGGCGCGGGTGCCGGCATGCAGCGTTTCGCGCCGCTGAACAGCTGGCCGGACAATCGCAACCTCGACAAGGCACGCCGGCTGCTCTGGCCGGTAAAGAAGAAGTACGGCCGCAAGATTTCGTGGGCCGACCTGATGGTCTTCGCGGGCAACCGCGCCCTGGAGACCATGGGCCTCACGACCTTCGGCTTCGCCGGCGGCCGGGGGGAGGTCTGGGAGCCCGACGAGGACATCTACTGGGGCCCCGAGCGCGCCTGGCTCGGCGACGAACGCCACGGCGGCGTCCGGGAGCTGGAGAACCCTCTGGCCGCCGTCCAGATGGGCCTCATCTACGTCAACCCGGAGGGACCGAACACCGTCCCGGACCCGCTCACCGCGGCCCGGGACATCCGCGAGACGTTCCGGCGCATGGGGATGAACGACGAGGAGACCGTCGCGTTGATCGCGGGCGGTCACACGTTCGGCAAGTCCCACGGCGCGGCCGACCCGGACGCCTACCTCGGCCCCGAACCCGAGGGCGCCCCCCTTGAGGAGCAGGGCCTGGGCTGGAAGAGCAGCTACGGCACCGGAAAGGGCGCGGACACCATCTCCAGCGGGCTCGCGGGCACATGGACACCCACCCCGACGAGATGGGACAACAGCTTCTTCGAGACCCTGTTCGGCTACGAGTGGGACCTGGAGCTGAGCCCCGCCGGCCTGTGGCAGTGGATCCCGAGAGACGGCGGCGGGGCCGGCACCGTGCCGGACGCCCACGACCCATCGACGACGCACGCCCCGACGATGCTGACGACGGACCTCGCGCTGCGGATGGACCGGGTCTACGAGCCGATCTCCCGGCGCTTCCTGGAGAACCCGGACCAGCTCGCGGACGCGTTCGCCCGGGCCTGGTTCAAGCTGACACACCTCGACATGGGCCCGATCCAGCGCTATCTCGGACCGCTGGTCCCCAGGGAGACGCTGCGCTGGCAGGACCCGGTCCCCGCTGTGGACCACGAGCTCGTCGGGGCGGCGGACATCGCCAGGCTCAAGATCCAGATCCTCGCCTCCGGGCTGCCGGTCTCCCAGCTCGTCTCGACCGCGTGGGCGTCGGCCTCGACGTTCCGCGTCAGCGACAGACGTGGCGGGGCGAACGGTGCGCGCATTCGCCTCGAGCCGCAGCGGGACTGGGAGGTCAACGACCCCGAGACGCTGGCACGAGTGCTGCGCACCCTGGAGGGGATCCAGGCGTCCTTCAACGGCTCCCAGACCGGGGACAAGAAGATCTCGCTGGCCGACCTCATCGTGCTCGGCGGAGCCGCCGCTGTCGAGCAGGCCGCCGAGACCGCCGGCTACGACGTCCAGGTCCCCTTCACTCCGGGACGCACAGACGCCACACAGGAGTGGACCGATGCGGAGTCCTTCGCCCCGCTCCAGCCGAACGCGGACGGGTTCCGCAACTACCACGGCAAGGGCAACCGGCTGCCGTCGGAGCACCTGCTGGTCGACCGCGCGAATCTGCTGAACCTGAGCGCGCCCGAGATGACCGTCCTCGTGGGTGGCCTGCGTGTGCTGGGCGCCAACCACCGGCAGTCGCCGCTGGGCGTCTTCACCTCTGCGCCCGGGGCGCTGACCAACGACTTCTTCGTGAATCTGCTCGACACGGGCACGGAATGGACGCCGACATCCGCGACCGCGGAAACCTTCGAGGGTCGTGACCGCGCCACCGGCGAGGTCAAGTGGACCGGTAGCCGCGTCGACCTCGTCTTCGGCTCGAACTCCGAACTGCGTGCCGTCGCGGAGGTCTACGCGAGCGACGACGCACGCGAGAAGTTCGTGCGGGACTTCGTCGCCGCGTGGAACAAGGTCATGAACCTCGATCGGTACGACCTCCCTTGATCGACGCGTCGCAGTGCGGGCCGGCCGCTCTTAACGGTGGCACATCGGGTACGAACGGCAGATGGTCGCGGACGAACGGCATGTGCCGGCCCGAACCAGGACCCACCTTGTCGGTGTGATTCGTCCGGCGTAGCGTGTTTCTCGACTACTGATTTCGCATCCTTTCCGGTGCTATTCATTCGGCGTGGCGCGCTCCTTGAGTTCCGATAACAGCCGGGCATCGGGTGACGCCAAAAGGGAAATCTCGAGGTGTGTGCAACCGGCTGCGTCGTGCCGCTGTCAGTGCGGCCGATGCGAAGTGGACACAGGGATTCGAATGAGGGGAGAGAAGTCCCGATGACGACCGCGCACGAGCGAGCCGACCTGCTGGACAGCATCGGGTTGGCCGCACAGAACAAGGCAGCGCTGGGCCAGGTGCTGGGAACCGGAAGCATTGGGCAGGCCACCGAGAAACCCGATGGCCACATGGAGGCCACTATTCGCATCCACCCGGATGAGCTGACCTGGGATCCCTCCATTCTGGTCATGCCCCATGGAGGCGATATCGAGCTGGAGCTCGTCAATGACGACCAGAACACGCACTGCGCGCTTCTGCCGAGCAACGGCGACCGGAAGTTCATCTGGTTGGTGAACCATTCGCACGGACACGCGCACCTCAACCTCGACGGGCCGGGCTACTACTGGTACGCCTCGCCCACGGGCAACGACGAGGGACGGGGGCTGACCGGGGCCATCGTCGTCCTGGGTGACGCTCCGCCAGAGGCTCGCCTCGACCGTCCCGAACAGCCGCGGCCGTAGGAAGAAGTGGGAGGTGGAGGAAATGACTGTCGACTACGCCGACTACGTCGACGCGGGTGAGGCTGTCGATCAGGGAGCCCTGAGCGGCAAGGTCGCGGGCGGGGAGGTCGCGCCGCCGGTAGTGGCCGGCGTCAACTACGAGCGCCTGCTCAATGCCCGCGAGGAACCCCAGAACTGGCTCACCTACTACGGCGCCTACAACGGGCAGCGGTACAGCTCGCTGGATCAGATCAACACGGAGAACGTCAAGCGCATCGGCCCCGCGTGGGTCTTCCAGGCCGGCACGACCGGCCTGATCGCGGGCGCGTCGACCTACTCCTTCGAGGCCGCCCCGATCGTCGTCGACGGGGTCATGTTCCTCTCCGGCTGGGACGGCTGGGTCTGGGCCCTTGACGCGAAGACGGGTGTGGAGATCTGGCGGTACAAGCATGCGGTCCCCTTCGACGTGTCCTTGTGCTGCGGGAACGTGAACCGTGGGGTCGCCGTGGCTCAGGGGAAGGTCTTCTTCGTCACGGCGAACGCCCGTGTGCTCGCACTCGACGCCACCACCGGCAAGCGGGTCTGGGACAAGACCTACGGAGACGTCCGGGCCGGGGAGAGCGCCACGCTCGCCCCGCTGATAGTGAAGAACATGGTCATCGTCGGGAGTTCCGGCGGCGAGTTCGGCGTACGCGGCCACCTCGACGCGTTCGACCTCGAGACCGGCGAGCACCAATGGCGCTGCTACACGGTGCCCAAGCCCGGCGAGCCCGGCTCGGAGACCTGGCCCGCCGACGGTGAGGCCTGGGCCCGGGGTGGGGCGAACTGCTGGGTCACCGGCACCTTCGACCCGGAGACGAACCTGCTGTACGTCGGCACCGGCAACCCGGCGCCCGACTTCGACGGAGGTGTCCGCGAGGGCGACAACCTCTTCACCGACAGCATCATCGCCGTCGACGTGGACAGCGGCCAGATCCGCTGGCACTACCAGTGCACGCCGCACGACCTGTGGGACTACGACAGTATCGCCGAGTGCATCCTGTTCGAGCAGGACGGGCGCAGACTGCTCGGGCACTTCGACAAGAACGGCTACTTCTTCATCCTCGATCGCACGAACGGCGAGAGGGTCCAGATCACCCCCTTCGTGGATCGGATCACGTGGGGAGCGATCACGAGGGACGGCCAGGTGACGGCCAAGGTGTACCCGGACAAGGAGGGAGAACCGGTCCACTTCTACCCGGGTCCGGCCGGCGCCAAGGAATGGACCCATGCGGCCTACAGCCCGAAGACCGGGTTCTTCTACGTCCCGGTTCAGGACACCGGTGCCACAGCCACCCGGCGGCGCCGGGAGTTCAAGGAGAGCATTCCGTACTGGGGCGCGGGCGTTCAGGTGGACATCGAGGACATGGCGGGCTCCATCAGCGCGTTCGACGCCACCGGCGAGGAGAAGTGGCGCTGGCGCAACGAACTCCCGATGTGCGCCTCGGTGCTGGCCACCGGCGGTGACCTGGTGTTCGCCGGTGAAGCCTCCGGGGAGTTCAACGCGTTCGACGCCCGCACCGGGGAGCTGCTGTGGCAGTTCCAGTGCGGAAGCGGCCACCACAGCAGCCCGACCACCTACATGGTCGACGGCAGGCAGTACATCGCCGTGCCGGTCGGTTGGGGCGGCTGGGCCGAGGGGTTCCTCCCCGGCATGCTCGGCGCGGGGCACGGAAGCGCGCTGCTCGTCTTCGCCCTCCCGGAATCGTCGTAGCGCGTGATCGGAGCCTGCCGCAATCCGGGCAGAGAGGAGGTGAATCCATGGAATCTCAGCTCGCCGTGTGGGAGACACCCGAGACGGAATCCCAGCTCGCTGTGTGGGAGACGCCCGAGTTCGACGAGATCGCGGTCGCGGCCGAGGTGACCATGTACCTCGATCGGTTGGAGGAGTAGCGGATCTGGGGCGGCGCCGGACCTGGTCCGGCGCCGCCCGACGGCTCGGAACGGCCACAGAGGGCCGCGCCTCCCCGGCGCCGGGCCCTCGCGGACCGGCCGGGCGTTCGGCGTTCCTGCCAGGGGTGCGGTCGCTGACGCCGGTGCTGCGCGTGGAGATCGAGGAGTGCGAATGCCTGTTGATCGACGGGACCTGCTGGATCGACGACGCCCCGGACGGCGGCTTGGCGCAGCTACCGTCGCTGGGCGTGCGGCGGACGATCTTCGTGCACATGAACAACACCACCCCGTTCCTCCTGGAGGACGCGTCCGAGCGGCGTGCCTTGGAGGAGAGCGGCATGGAAGTGGCCATGGACGGCCTCGAGGTCCAGGTGTAGAGCCGTGACGACGACAACCACGAGAACCGGCGCCGACGGCTTCGTCGAGACGTTGCGGGCTCACTCGCGGCGGTACCACGACCAGCACCCGTTCCACGTCCGGATGAACGCCGGCCGACTGAGCCGTCGGCAGATCCGAGGGTGGGTGGCCAACCGGTTCTACTACCAGGAGAACATCCCCCGCAAGGACGCCGCGATCCTCTCCAACTGCCCCGAGCTCGACGTCCGCCGGCGCTGGATCCGACGGATCGTCGACCACGACGGCACCGCCGTCGGCGAGGGCGGCATCGAGGCGTGGCTGCGCCTCGGCGAGGCCGTCGGCCTGACCCGCGAGGAGGTCCGGGACCACCGGCACCTGGTACCCGGGGTGCGGTTCGCCGTCGACGCCTACGTCAACTTCGCCGTGACCCGCCCGTGGGTGGAGGCGGTGGCGTCCTCGCTCACCGAGCTGTTCGCGCCCGACCTGATGGCGGCGCGGCTGGCCGCGTTCGAGCGGTGGTACCCGTGGATCGACCCCGAGGGCCTTGCCTACTTCCGTGCCCGCCTGGAGCAGGCCCCCCGCGACTGCGAGCACGCCCTCGAGGTGGTCACCGCGCACTGCCTCTCCGCCGAGTCCCAGGCGCGCGCCGTCGACGCGCTGTCGTTCAAGTGCGATGTCCTGTGGAGCCTGATGGACGCCATCGACCAGGCCTACCCGGAGTGACCACCATGGACCCGACCTGTACCGGAACGATCCGGACCAGTACCAGGACCCCACCCGGCATCGGGGTGGCCGGCTCGGACCGGCCCCGGTTGGCACGCCATGTCCGGCTGACCTTCTGCCGGACCAGGCAGCGTCAGATTCTGCTGCACCCCGAGACGGTGGTGGTTCTGAACGGCAGCGGCGCGGCCATCCTCGAGTTGTGCGACGGGCGGCACACCGTGGCGGAGATCGTGACCGAGCTGGGCGCTCGCTACCGAACCGTCCCCGAGGACGAGGTGCGACAGTTCTTGACCCGGCTCCTCTCCCGGCGCTGGATGGAGCTCACCGATGGATAGCCCGTTCGGGTTGCTCGCCGAGCTCACCTACCGCTGCCCGCTTGCCTGCCCGTACTGCTCCAACCCGCTGAACATGGCCGGCTACCAGGACGAGCTCACCACCGACGAGTGGCGGCGGGTGCTGGTCGAGGCCGGCGACCTGGGGGTTCTGCAGTGCCACCTGTCGGGCGGGGAACCGCTGTTGCGGCGCGACCTGGTGGAGATCGTGGCGGACGCCCACGACCTGGGTCTTTACACCAACCTGGTGACCAGCGCCCTCGGGCTCTCGCGTCCGAGGGCCGAGGAGTTGCGGGCCGCCGGCCTGGACCACGTGCAGATCAGCATCCAGGCCGACGAGCCGACGGTTTCCGACCGGATCGCCGGGACGCCGTCCTTCCAACGCAAGATCGAGGCGATGGCCTTGGTCAAGGAACTGGGATGGCCGCTCACCATGAACGTGGTGCTGCACCGGCACAACATCGACCGCGTCGCCGACGTGCTCGGGCTGGCCGAGGAGGTGGGCGCCGACCGGGTGGAGCTGGCCAACACCCAGTACTACGGCTGGGCCTGGCGCAACCGTGACGCTCTGCTGCCGAGCCGGGCCCAGCTCGAGGCGGCCGAGGTCGTGGTGCGGGCCGCCCGCGAGCGGTTGCGGGACCGCATGGACGTCATCTACGTCATCCCCGACTACTACAGCCGCTACCCGAAGCCCTGCATGGGCGGCTGGGCCTCCCGGCAGCTGACCGTGACGCCGAACGGCGACGTCCTGCCCTGCCCCGCCGCCCAGTCCCTGCCGTTGCCGCGGGCCAGCGTACGGGAGGACCCGCTGGAGCGGATCTGGGCGGAGGCCCCTGTGATGACCGCGTTCCGCGGGACCGACTGGATGCCGGAACCCTGCCGGAGCTGCCCCCGGCGAGAGGTGGACTTCGGCGGGTGCCGCTGTCAGGCGTTCCTGCTCACCGGCGACGCCGCCCGCACCGACCCGGTCTGCTACCTGTCGCCCGACCATGGCCTGATCGCCCGGGCGGTCGAGGCCGCCAACGCCGATTCACGGGCCGACGATCATCCGCTGATCCCCCGCCCGCACCGGCCCGGTCTGCCGCCTGTCGCCCGACCTGGTCGCCCGGGGGGTCGAGGCCGCCAACGCTGACTCGCACGACGCTTTTCCGCTGCTCCCCTGCCTGCCGGTGGAGCGGGTCACTGGCCCAACCACAACGGCAGCGCAGCAGCGGCGATGATCAAGGTGACCCCGCTCAGCAGGTCCGAGCGGATCCGGATGAGGCGCGCCGCGGCGCGCCCGAGCTGCAACCCGACCAGCGACAACACCGCCGTCATGATGCCAAAGGTGGCGGCCGAGAACCACGGCGAGACCCCAAGAACCCCCAGGCTCGCCCCGGCGAACAAGTTGTCCAGGCTCAGCGTCAACGGGATGCCGAACAACGCCCACGGGTGGTCCAACTCGTCCGGCTCGGGGTTCCGGAGGGACGAGATGACGAGGTAGAGACCGTACCCGCCGAGCGCGGCCGCGCCGACCACATCGGCGAAGGCTCCGACGGACTCCCCGATCTGGTGACCGATCAGCAGCCCGACCAGGGGCATAACCGCGTCCCACAGCCCGAAGGTCAGCGCGACCTGCACCGCGCGCTTCAAGCCGAATGGGACCGTGCCGAGCGCGATCGATACTCGGAAATTATCGAGACTGAGTACGAAACCCAGGGCCAGTATTTCCCAGATCATGGCGACGCCACTGCCCGATGACGACCGGCGTCGGCGGAAACGACTCTGCCTCGGCTAGCACCCATCATAATTCTACAGAGTATCTCAGATGGTTCGCCTAATAAACCCGGCAAGGCGATATCCGGAGAATTTTCGACACTACTCGCCCGACAGTGGCCAGTGCTTAAAAAGGCTCATTGATTGAACCTGCGCGCTTCACTTGGCCGGCGCTCGCAGGCTCATTGTGGAGTGGTCGGCTCGTGGAGTGGTCGGCGCGATGACGGAGTGGCCGTCCTGGCCGCGGTCTTCGCCGCCGCCGGGGGCTACGCGTCCTTGTCCACCGGATTCACCCGGGCCTTCGCCGCGAGCGGCGTACTGTCGCTGCTCGGCGCGGCGGCGGGACTCTGCATTGGCGTACGGCACAGCGTGGAGCCCAGCGCCCTGACCGTCGGCCCGGAACCGGTCGAGGAACTTCGATGAACCTGGAGGACGAGTTCGCACAAGTCCGCGGTGAGCTGATCGCGCACTGCTACCGGATGCTCGGCTCGCTGCACGACGCGGAGGACGTGGTACAGGACGCGTATGTGCGCGCCTGGAAGGGCTTCGCGGAGTTCGAACAGCGCTCCTCGGTCAGAACGTGGCTGTACCGGATCGCCACGCGGCTCTGCCTGAACGCCCTGAAACACAGCAGTCGCCGTCTGGTGCCCTCGGCGCTGGGTGCGCCCGGAACCGATCCGGACGACCTGGACGCGCCGATGCTGGAGGCGAGCTGGCTCGAGCCGCTCCCCGATCACCTGATGAGCGCCGACCCGGCAGTCGTCGTGGGGACTCGGCAGAGCCTGAGGCTGGCGATGGTCGCGGCGCTGCAGCACCTACCGCCGCGGCAACGCGCGGTTCTGATTCTCCGAGACGTCCTGGTCTGGCCGGCGTCCGAGGTCGCCGCCGTGTTCGGCACCACGACCGCGGCCGTCAACAGCTCGCTGCAGCGCGCACGGGCCGAACTCGCCAGGGTCGCCCCGGCCGAGGACCAGTTCAGCGAACCGGACGAGCCCTGGCGCCGGGCCCTGCTCGATCAGTACGCCAGAGCCTTCGAGCGGGCGGACCTGGTCACTCTCGAAGGGCTCCTGACGCAGGACGTCCGGTGGGAAATGCCCCCGGTCCCGACCTGGTTCAGCGGCCGAGAGCATGTACTGCGTCTACTCGCGGCCAAGCTGGTTCCTGGCGACGGACGGCGCGTCATGGTGGAGACGTCAGCCAACGGCCAGCCCGCGTTCGCCCTGTACAGCCGCGGTCGTGACGACCTCTTCCACGCGCGCTACCTGCAGGTGCTGACACCGTCCGAAGCAGGAGTGTCGGCGGTGCTCGCATTCCACCGGCCCGACTTGTTCCCATCCTTCGGCCTGCCGCTCGAACGTCTTGCCTGACTCCCGTAGGACGGGCAGCCCTCAAGATCGGAAAGACAACCGCGACTCACTGTGCTTGGGATCTGGATCAAGCGGGGCGAGGAGTAGCTCCGGCCGGGGTGGGCCGACACCTGCTGGCGAGCGGCCCACCCCGGCTTTCGGCCGGGCCTACTTTCTCTTGAGGGTGAAGTTCTTGGTGACAGTGGACTTCTTCTTGATCGTCACCGTCGCGACGGTCGGCTGGAAGCCGTCCTTGGCGACGATGACGGAGAGCGGGTTGTTACGGACGTCGAGCCACAGGGCGTACCCGCCGGTGGCGTCCGTCGTCAGCGTGTAGCTCGTCGCCCAGGTGTCGATCTGGACGGTCGCCCCGGCGATCGGCGCGGTACCGCCGGCGGCGGTGACCCCCAGCACCGTGCCGGTGATCTTGCCCCAGGTGCTGGGCGGGGCGACGCGCATCTCCACGGGGAGCCTCGACAGGGAGTACGGGGTGTCGGAGCTGAAGGACAGCTGGGCGGTGAAGTCTCCCGGCTGGGTCACCTCCGCCACGGAGGCGTCCAGGGTGATCGTCACCTTCGAACTCTTGCCAGGCTGGACCGTGAGCTGCTGCGTACTTTCGCTCAGCCAGCCGACGTCACCCGTCTCTCCCTGGTCGTAGCCCGGCAGCACCTCCACTGTCGTCGCGGGAGTCGCGAGCGCGACGCCGCCACCGACCTTGAAGAAGCCGAGCGCGCCTCCGCCGCGGTAGGTGGCGGTGTCGGCGTTGGGAAGGGTGGCCCAGGTCCCGGCCTGGGGGTCGAGGGCGAAGGCCTGGTTGGTGATGCTGTTGTTGGTGACGCCACCGGCGGCCACCAGCAGGCCGTTGGCGGAGGTGTAGGCGGAGCCCCAGAGGGTGATCGGCAGGTCGGCGACCTGTGACCAGGAGTCAGCGGCGGGGTCGTAGACGTAGGAGTGCTTGACCTCGCTGCTGCCGCTCACACCGCCGGCGCAGTAGAGCTTGCCGCTGATGCCGGCGCAGGAACTCCAGGAGATCTGCTCCGGGTAGTCGGCCACCGTGGACCAGCTGTCGGCGGCCGGGTCGTAGGCGGTGACATCCGTGCTGCCACAGGACTGTGCCCCGCAGCCGCCGACCACGTAGAGCTTGCCGTCGAGCACGGCGCTGCCGGAGCCGGCGTAGGGCTTGGGCGAGGCGGCGCCAGTGGTCCAGGTGTCGCTTTCCGGGTCGTAGATCTCCAGTTTGGCGTCGGGAGCGCCGCTGGGTCCCCAGCCGCCGACGGCGTAGAACTTGCCGTCGATGAAGGCGTGGGCGGGGTCCTCCCGGGTGTCCGCCGCGGCGGCCAGTTTGGACCAGGTGCCGGCTACGGGATCGAGGGCGTACATGTCCTTGGTGTCGGCGCTGCCGTTGAAGCCGAAGGCGGAGTAGACCTTCCCATCGTTGGTGGCGACAGCGTTGTCCATCAGTTTCACCGGCAGGTCGGCGGCCGCCTCCCAGGCGTCGCCGGCGGCTCCCGGGGTCACCTTGGCAGTCTTGTCCGCGGCAGTCGCGGCGGCCTTGCTGGACAGCGGGGAGTACGAGCCCTTGACCAGCTTGCGCGGGGCGCCGTTGGCGGAGGCCATGCTGAACCCGCCGGGCTGTTCGCCCAGTTTGACGGTGGCAGCCGCCGTGCCGGTGTTCTTGACCGTCAGGGTCTTGGTGGTCTGCCCGCCCCAGCCGACCGACGCGGTGACCGAGGTCTTGTCCAGTGTCAACTGCCCGGCCCCGAGGGCGAAGTCCGCGCCGACCGCGCTGTCGGCCCGCACCTTCACCGTCTTGTCGACTCCGGTGTAGTGCGGTTTCACCGCGGTGAAGCCGTGGCTGCCGAAGGAGGAGAACAGGGCGTAGACGCCGTCGCCCAGGGCGGGGTCGTCGGGGGTGGCCAGGGTCACGGTGCTCTGCTTGTTGTCGTCCTTGCTCGTCACGGTGGCGCCAACCAGACCCGCTGTCGTGTTGGCATCCGTCACGGCGCCGGTGAGCAGGCCGCCCGGGAGGGTCGTGACGTGGCGCTGGCCGATGAAAACGTTGTCAACCTTCCACCACCAACCGAACGAGCCGGTGAAGTGGAAGCGCAGTTGCACTGATGACTTGCCGGCGTAGTCCGCCAGCGGGAGTTCGACCTTCTGCGCGCCGAAGGTGGTGCCGGTGGCGGACCACAGCGTGGTCCAGGTGGCGCCGCCGTCGGTGGTCGCGTCGACGTCCGCGCTCTGGCCGCCGATGGCCCAGTAGTCGTTGGCGAAGGCGATCTCGGGTGCGAGGTTGTCGGTGAAGTCGTAGACGGGACTGAGCAGTTGCGTGTCCTGGTGCGCTCCGCCGCCGTAGTGGTCGCTGTCGACGATCGCGAACCCGCCGTCACCGCCGGTGGTGTTGCCGCGCGAGCCCGGGTCGTCGAAGGTCCAGCCGCCGGTCGTCCCGTCGGCGTTGACCACACTCCAACCCTTGGGGGCGGAGTCGGTCGCGTCGAACGGCTCGGTGGTGCCTTCGTCCCGCACCGAGTATCCGGCGGGAGGGGTGGCCGCCCAGGGGTCGGCCGGCACCGGGACGTTCAGGCTCTGGTCGGAGTCCGCGACGGTGATCTTCCTGGTGGGCGATGTGTAGCCGGGATAGACGCTGTCCACGTGCAGGGTGTAGTCGTGGCCCTGGGGCAGCTTCAGGTCGAAGGCGCCGGTCAGGGGGTCCGTCCACACCGGACCGCCGGGCACGCCGTCCGCGGTGATCTTGGCGTAGAGCGGCCAGCCGTGGCCGGAGCCGTCAGTGACCTTGCCGGAGACCGTCCGGCTGGGGACCGGTTTCAGGGCGAAGTTCTTGGTGAGGGTGTCGCCGTCGGCGAGGGACACGCCGGAGGCGGTGCTGCTGGCGTAGCCGTAGGCTTCGACGGTGATGTCGTAGCTGCCGACCGGCAGGACGAGCGAGTAGGCCCCGTCGGCACCAGTGTGCGCGGTGCCGCCGCCCTGGGTGGTGACGGTGGCTCCGGCGACCGGCTTGCCGGTGCTGTCGTCGGTGACGGTGCCGGAGAGCTTGCCGTGCGGGCCGCTGCGGAAAGCGGACAGGCCGTCGGGCGTGCCCAGGCCGGTCGGACCGTCGTAGCCGGCCCCGGCGGTGCACAGGTACGCAGGGGTGCAGCTGCCGTTGTCGCCGTCGGTCACGTCATGGAGACCGGTTCGTGCGGCGTACGGGTAGGAGTTGGGGTACGTGCCTGCGACGGGTGTCCCGGCGGCCGCGTACACCGCGGCGATGATCGGTGAGGAGGCGCTGGTGCCGCCGTACACCTGCCAGCCGCCACCGCCGTAGGTCTGGTAGACGGCCACGCCGGTGGCCGGGTCGGCGACGGCGGAGACGTCTGCGACGGTGCGCTTGTCGCATCCGGTGTCCGTCTGGAAGGCGGGCTTGGACTCGTAGAGGGAGCAGCCGGAGCCCGGGCCGAGGCCGTTGCGGTTCCAGACCGACTCGGACCAGCCGCGTGCGGTGCCGGAGTCCCGGACCAGTGAGGTGCCGCCGACGGACGTCACGTAGGGGGAGACGGCCGGGTAGGCGACCCCGTAGTCACTGTCGCCCGAGGAGGCGACCACGGCGACACCGGGGTGGTTGTAGTGGGCGTCGTACGTCGTCTCGTCGGGGCTCTCGCCGCTGCCCGGGGTGCTGCTGTAGTTGGTGCCGTAGGAGTTCGAGACGTACTTGGCGCCGAGCGCGACCGCCTGGTCGACGGCCGCCCCCAGGTCCTCGAAGCTCGGCTGGTCCGCCTCGACGAGCAGGATGTGTGCGTTCGGCGCGGCCGCGGAGACCATGTCCAGGTCGAGGGAGATCTCGCCGGCCCAGCCGGCGTCGGGCGCGGGGTAGTCGGTACCGCCACGCTGGTCGACCTTGGTGAAGCAGCCGTTGGCGGCGGTGCAGGCGGACAGCCCGTACTGCTCGCGGTAGACGGCCAGGTCGGCCTCGGCGCTGGGATCGTCATAGGCGTCGACGATGGCGATGGTCTGGCCCGCACCGCCGTCGGCGGGAAGGCTGTACGCGCTCTGCAGGTCGGCGGCGCCGTACCCGCTGGGGGTGACGGAGGCGGCCAGCAGGCCCTTGACGGCCTTGGTGTCGGTGCGGCGCAGGGCGAAGCAGGCGGCCTCGCCCTTCTTGGGGGTGGCGCAGGACGGTTCGAGGGCGACCTTCTTCTTCGCCGCCGAGGCCGCCGAGGCGGACGCGACGGACGGCGCCGCCGCGTGTGCCGGGATCTGCATGCCCAGGACCGTCATTGCCGCGGCGCTCAGGAGCGTCAGGCAGGCGGCGGCTCTTCGGCGTAAAGCTGAACGTGTCCTTGGTGAAGTGCGCAAAACGTTGCCCCTCAGTTCGCCTTGCAAGGGTCGACCCGTACGTGGTTCCCGGCCGACGGTGAATGCGGGTAGTCGCATTCATCGCAATCAATTGGCCTACCTCAGGGGGCAATTGACAATAGGCTGTGCGTTACATGTGCATGTCCTGAGCAGATTCCATGCGAATTGGGGCCCGGTCCAGGATCGGGAACAAATCTCCATGCAAATGGGGCCCGTCGCTCAAGAACCGCGCGGGCCATTTCCGGAGGGAAATGATTCTCTGTCGTGACATCAAAACGGCGATCACCGCGCCGGTGACCTGTGATCATCCTCACCTCGGCGGCCGCGCCTGACAAGATCCGCCGGCTGCGGGCCCGCGCAGTTGCGCACTTGCGTAGCATCGGTATCAACTCGTGCGATCTTCCAAGGAGTTGCTGATGGACGCGTCCTCCTTGGATGCACTGTGGGCGGGCACCGGCCTGGGCTCTCTTGCCCGGCAGGCACTGGAATACCTGGTCAGTCATCCGGACGCGGACGAGGACGCGGTCGCGGAGGGGATCGGCGTGTCAGCCGCGGCGGCCCGGACCGCCCTGAGGTCCTTGGAGACCGAACTCCTGGCGGTACGCGTCGGGGAACGGCCCACGCGTTGGAGCGCCGGCCCGCCTCGCTCTTCCCTGGGCGCTCTTCTGGCCCGTAAACGACAGGAGTTGGCGAAGGCGGAGCTGTACGCGGAACAGCTCCACGAGGTCTACAGCACGGCCCCGGGCCGACGGATCGCCTCGGACCTCTTCGAGGTCGTCGAGAGCGACGAACAGGTCGGCGCCCGCTATGTGCACCTTCTGAGAAGCAGTCGGTACGAGGTGCTGCATTTCGCGAAGCCGCCGTATGTGACCTCGCGGGTCACTCCTGCAGATGCCTCGACCGCTGCGGGCGCCACGGTCCGTGCCGGCGTACGGCTCCGGTCCGTTTACGACAGCGACGGAATCGCGGACGACGGATGCCTGGAGACGGCCCTCGGGGGCAACGCCGCGGAAGGGGAGTTGCGGCTCCTGCCCGGACTGCCCATGAAACTGGTCATCTTCGACGGCGCCGCGGCGATCATGCCACTGCGTAGGGACGATCCCGCCGCGGGCTCACTCGTCGTGCACTCCTCAACGCTGCTGGACGTACTGATAGCCCTTTTCGAAAGCGTATGGGAGCGTGCGGTGCCCCTCTCGCTGGAAAGCCGGCCCGCTTCACCCACCGAGAGCGCCGCACGACACGATGGCGACCTGCACAGCCGGACGCGGGACATCCTTCGCCTGATGGCCGCCGGAATGAAGGACGATGCCATTGCGCGCGCTCTCCGGCTCAGCCGCAGGACCGTTCAGACGCATATCAGCGATCTGGGCAGACAACTGGGCGCACGGACCCGCTTCCAGATAGCCCTGCTGGCCCAGGCACGCGGCTGGTTGGGGGATCCGGAGGAGTAAGCGACGCTCCTGGCCGGGGCGGCGTCCTTGGAGCCGAGACGACGGCCTGGTCCCAGGGGCGGCGGAGGTCTTCGGCAGCCGGGGAGTGCAGTGACTGGTACTGAAGTCGGAGACCGACTCCGCCTGAGCGGGCGGGTGAGGACTATCGTCCTGACTTGGGCGACCTGGCATGGGTCAGTGTGAGCCCTGAGACACCCGGGTCCGGCTGACTGACCATGCGAATCGTTATACGCTCCGAAGACCGCCCTTGACCTGCGCAGGCAGGCAGGGAGCAGACGTATTGGGAGCCTCTTCATGCTGCGCACCATGTTCAAGTCCAAGATCCACCGAGCCACCGTCACCCAGGCCGACCTGCACTACGTGGGATCGGTGACCATCGACGCCGATCTCCTCGACGCCGCGGACCTGCTCCCCGGCGAGCTGGTCCACATCGTCGACATCACCAACGGCGCCCGGCTGGAGACGTACGTCATCGAGGGCGAGCGGGGCTCGGGGGTCGTCGGGATCAACGGGGCGGCCGCCCATCTCGTCCACCCCGGCGATCTGGTGATCATCATCAGCTACGCTCAGGTCACCGACGCCGAGGCGCGTACGCTTCGGCCGCGGGTCGTGCACGTAGACCACGACAACCGTGTCGTGGCGCTCGGCGCCGACCCGTCCGAGCCGGCACCGGGCTCGGACCAGAAGCGAAGCCCGCAGGCCGTCCCGGCCTGACCGGCGGACCAGGAGGGCGACATGGGCGACATGAGCGACGTCGAGATCCGCGACGACCGGGCGGCGGGCCGTCTGGAGGCGGTCGCCGACGGCGAAGTCGTCGGCCACGTCGAGTATTTCGTGCTGGAGTCGCCCTCCCGGGCCCTGGTGCCGGTCCACACCATCGTGGAACGGGAACACGAGGGGAAGGGCATCGCGGGCTCCCTCGCCCGTGAGCTGTACGCGATCGCCGAGCGCGAGGACACCCCGGTGGCCCCGCTATGCCCGTACGTCGTCAGGTGGGCCGAACGCCACCCCGACGTCGCGCCGACCCCGGACCCCGAGCTGCTGCGCGCGGCGAAGGAGTGGCTGGTCGCCCACCCCGACCGCTTCTGAGGAACCGCACATGCTCGCCCTCCTCCACACCTCCCCTCTCCACATCCCCGTCTTCGACGCCCTGCGCGACGAGGACCACCCGGGCCTGGAGCTACGACACCTCGTGGCACCGGAACTCCTGGCCCGGGCCCGCCGGGAGGGCCCCGAGGCGGTGGCACCGGATGTCACGGCGGCCCTGGAACGGGCGGCGGCGGACGGCGTACGGGCCGTGCTCTGCACCTGCTCGACGATCGGCGAGGTAGCGGAGCAGGCCGCCGAAACGGTCCGTGTCCCGATAGTCCGAGGCGACCGCCCGATGGCGACGGCGGCAGTGACAGCGGGCCCCCGCATCGCCGTACTGGCGACGGTCGAGAGCACCATGGCTCCCACCCTGGCCCTGCTGCGGGACGAGGCCCGCCGCGCGGGCCGCCCGATCCGTGCCCGTGCCCAGGTCGTGCCGGACGCCTGGACCCACTTCGAGGCCGGCGACATCGAGGGATGCGCCCGCCTGGTGGCAGCCGCCGCGGACGCCGTGACCGACGCCGACGTGATCGTCCTCGCGCAGGCCTCGATGACCTCGGCCCAGCAGCTGACGACCACGACCGTACCGATCCTCTCCAGCCCACGCCCGGGCCTGGCGGCGGCAGCCCAGACGGCACGCAACAACGGCTGACGCCCGCCCGGGCGAGTGCACGGCCCCCGGTCGGGTACGCGGGAACCAAACCGCAGAGGTGAAGTCAAGCCACTGGCTGGAGGACACCATGACGAACCCGCCCCCCACCCCCGCACCCCCCAACCCCCAGCCTCCGGACCCCTACCCCAGCCCGGTCCCGACCCCCGAACCACCCCCAGGCCCCACCCCCACCCCGCCACCCCCAGGCCCCACCCCCACACCACCATCGCCGGGCCCCACCCCGTCCCCGATCCCCCCGGACCCAGAACCCACCCCCACCCCGGAACCGGGCCCACCCCTCACCCGATAGCAGCCCCCGCCCGAACGCGCCCCCAAGGGGCGCGGGGAACCGCGCAAAACCCACGACGGCGCCGCACCCGACCGGCAAGCTCGGCCCCCACCCGGAGGGGCGCGGGGAACTGCGCAAACCCGCAGCTCACCCGCCGCCCATCTGCAACGACCAGGCGTAGCTACGCGGTGACCTCGCTACGGTCCCCGCCCCACAGCGTGTGGAACGACCCCTCCCGGTCCACCCTCCGGTACGTGTGCGCCCCGAAGAAGTCCCGCTGCCCCTGCGTGAGCGCCGCAGGCAACCGCTCCGCCCGCAGCGCGTCGTAGTACGCCAGCGCGGCCGAGAACCCGGGCACCGCGACCCCCTCCCGGGTTGCCGCGATGATCACCTCACGCCAGTCGTCCTGCGCGTCGGCGATCTCCCGGGCGAACGTCTCGTCGGACAGCAGGCTCGGCAGATCCGCCCGCGCGTCGTACGCCGACCGGATCCGGTCCAGGAACGCCGCCCGGATGATGCAGCCGCCCCGCCAGATCGACGACACCGCACCGAGGTCGATGTCCCAGTCGTACTCCTCGCTGCCCGCGGCGATCTCGTGGAAGCCCTGCGTGTACGACACGATCTTCGACGCGTACAGCGCCTGCTCCACCCGGTCGGCGAACGCCGCCGCCTCCGACTCGGAGAGCGCCGTCGGCTTCGGCCCCGCCAGCCCGCGCGAGGCCGCCCGCAGATCCGCGTGGCCCGACAGCGAGCGGGCGAAGACCGCCTCGGCGATCCCCGACACCGGCACGCCCAGGTCGAGCGCGATCTGGACGGTCCAGCGGCCGGTGCCCTTCTGCTCGGCCTGGTCGACGACGACGTCCACGAACGGCTTGCCGGTCGCCGCGTCCACGTGGGACAGCACCTCGGCGGTGATCTCGATCAGATACGAGTCCAGCCGGCCGTGGTTCCACGTACGGAAGATGTCCGCGATCTGCGCGGGGGAGTACCCGGCGACATCGCGCAGCAGCTGGTACGCCTCGCCGATCAGCTGCATGTCGGCGTACTCGATGCCGTTGTGCACCATCTTCACGAAGTGCCCGGCCCCGTCGGGGCCGATGTGCGTCACGCAGGGCGCGCCGTCCTTCGCCTTCGCCGAGATCTTCTCCAGCATCGGGCCCAGCGAGTCGTACGACTCCTTCGGGCCGCCCGGCATGATGCTCGGCCCGTGCAGCGCGCCCTCCTCGCCGCCGGAGACGCCCATACCGACGAAGTGGATGCCCTGCTCGCGCAGCGCCTTCTCCCGGCGGCGGGTGTCCGCGAAGTGCGCGTTGCCGCCGTCGATGATCATGTCGCCGGGCTCCAGGAGCGGTGCGAACTCCTCGATCACCGCGTCCGTCGGATCACCGGCCTTGACCATGATGACCAGTCGGCGGGGCCGCTCCAGGGCCTCCACGAACTCCTTGGCGGTCTCGGCCGCGATGAAGTCGCCCTCGTCCCCGAAGTTCTCCACCAGCTCGCGTGTCTTCGACACCGTGCGGTTGTGCAACGCCACCGTGTAGCCGTTGCGCGCGAAGTTCCGGGCGAGGTTGCGGCCCATGACCGCGAGACCCGTGACGCCGATCTGCGCCGAAGTGCTCATACCGCCTGCTCCTCAAAGATCAAGTCGATCCCGTAGAACGTGCAAGGAATGCTGCCGCCCCTCATGGCCGCCAGTATTGCCCAAAGGCCATCCTGACTCGCCGTCCGACCGGCCGCACTTGCAGATACGGACCACAGGGGCTGACGCCTCAGTAGTCTCACGAGACACTCCGTACGACCGCCGCGCGGCCCACTGGGATGACGGCAGGTCAAATCCGTTGCGGCCCCTGCTGCTTCACGGCGTGACGGCCGTGCCCCCGGGTGTGAGAGGCGGCTGATTGCTGTCTTGTCATGGCCTGTTCGGGGCGCTTACTTTTGGCCTTCCTGACGCGCGTGGCGAGGGGGCTCTCAGACATGGCCGAACGCGGCCGGCACCGCCGGTACCAGCCGAACAGGATCAATCGCGCCTCGCTCACCGTCACGGCGGGCGGCGCCGGGCTGGCGATTCCGCTGGCCGCCGCCGGGAGCGCCGAAGCGGCCTCCGTGTCCACCTGGGACAAGGTCGCCGCCTGCGAGTCCAGCGGCGACTGGGGCGTCAACACCGGCAACGGCTATTACGGCGGGCTCCAGTTCACCCAGTCCACCTGGGAGGCTTACGGCGGCACCCGCTACGCGCCGCGCGCCGACCTCGCCACCAAGGACCAGCAGATAGCCGTGGCGGAGAAGGTCATGGACGGGCAGGGGCCGGGTGCCTGGCCCGTCTGCTCGGTCCAGGCGGGGCTCACCCGCGGTGGCGGCACACCCGACGTGCACACCGAGAGCACCACCACCCGCCCCGCCAAGAGTTCGGTACGGGACGTACAGCCGCAGACCACTCCGCAGTCCCGGGCCGGCAAGGCCGAGCTGTACACCGTGGTGCGCGGCGACACGCTCTCCGGGATCGCCGACGAGCACGACGTCACCGGCGGCTGGCACCGGCTGTACGCGGCCAACCGCGCCACGGTCGGCTCCGACCCCGACCTGATCCTGCCCGGGCAGCGGCTGAGTCTTACGGGCCAGGCCGCCGCGGCTGCCAAGACCCCGTCGTCGGCGAAGAAGGCGGATGCCACCAAGGCGGCCAAGGCAGCCAAGCCGGCCAGGACGAAGGCCAAGGCCAAGCCGGCGGCCGGGACCAGGAAGGCCCCCTCCCACAGCGGTCACTCCCTCGTCGCCCCGGTCGACGCACCGATCGGAACGCCGTATCACGCGTCCGGCTCGTACTGGTCGAAGGGTTACCACACCGGCGTCGACTTCCTCGCGCCCACCGGCACCTCCGTGAAGGCGGTCGAGGCAGGGCAGGTCGTCACCGCCGGCTGGGGCGGTTCGTACGGCTACCAGGTGGTGATCCGGCACGCCGACGGCCGCTACACCCAGTACGCCCACCTGTCGGCCATCTCCGTGCGGGACGGCCAGAGCGTGTCCACGGGCCTGCGGATCGGCCGCTCGGGCTCCACCGGAAACGTCACGGGCCCGCATCTGCACTTCGAGGTGCGGACGGGGCCCGGTTTCGGCACGGACATCGACCCGGTCGCCTATCTCCGGGCCGGTGGCGTCAGGATTTGACCCGCGTCCGGCGCCGGTCCAGCACCTGGCCCGGCAGATAGCCGACGGTGGGGAGCAGGACGCCGGCCATGTCCGCCATCGAAGACGCGGTGCGCTGCTGCGGCATCGCGACCGGCGCCGGTCGGACCTCGCCGTCCACCGACCCGACGAGGGCTCCGTCTCCCACCGCCGCCCGCACTCCCGCCAGGCCCGTCTCGACCAGACCGGCGTTCGCCGGACCCGCTTCCGTCAGGCCGGCGCTCGCCAGGTCCGCCTCGGCCAGGCCGGCGTTTGCCGGGTCCGAGTCCGTCAGGCCGGCGTTCGCCAGGTCCGCCTCGGCCAGGTCGGCCTCCGCCAGATCCGCGTTTGTCAGACCGGCCTGCGTCAGGTCCATCTCCGTCGGACCGGCCTCCGCCAGACCTGCTCTGGCCAGGTTGGCGTTCGCCACGCCGACCTCGGTCAGACCAGCCTTCGCCAGACCCGCTTCCGTCAGACCGGCTTTGGCCATGCCTGCCTCGGCCAGACCGGCTTTGGCCACACCCGCCTCCGTCAGGCCGGCGTTCGCATGACCGGCCCTCGCCAGGCCCGCTTCCGCCAGTTCCACGAGTGCCTCGACCAGTGGCTCGGGCGATGCCTCGGGCTGCGGCGCCGACTCCGTCGGGTGCGGTGTGCTCTCGATACGTTCGGTCGTCAGCAGGATCAGGCCGCCCGTCGCCACCACACCGCAGGCCAGCGCCAGCACCGTGCCCGTAGTGCCGTAGCGGAACGCCTCGTCGAACATCGTGATGCCGACCGCGGCGGCCAGCACCGGGTTGACCACCGTCAGCGTGGCCAGCGGCGAGGCGAGGCCGCCGCCGCGGTACGCGGACTGGGAGATGAGGACGCCGGCGACGGCGTAAACGCCGATCACGCCCAGCCAGAGCAGGTCGGACAGGACGATCCCGCCGTCCCAGTCGATCGCCACGACCTTGGTGAACACCGAGGACATGCCGAAGGCTATGCCGGACGCGACGGCGAGCAGCACGCTGCGTACCGCCGGGTGCCGGTGCGCGGCCCGCCCCGCGATCATCAGCGCGACGACCGCCCCGCCGGTGACCAGCGCGACCCCGACCCGGCCGGCGGAGTCCAGGGCGTGCGAGTCGGAGGAGCCCACCAGAGAGAGCAGGCCGGCCAGACCCACGGTGGCCATGACCGCCCCCCGCCAGGCGGTCGATCCGGCCTTGCGGCCGACGAACAGGGCCGCCATGGGCAGCGCGAACACGATGGTGAGCGCGCCCAGCGGTTGGACCAGGCTGAGCGGGCCGTAGGCCAGCGCCACGACGTGCAGCAGGCCACCGAGGCCGTTCAGCGCCATCGCCCCCCACCAGCTCGGGCGACGCAGCGGCGCGTACTGCTCGTCGGGGGAGGTGACCGCGACCTGCTCCTGCACGATCGCTCCGCCGGCGTAGGCGACGGCGGAGACGAAGGACAGCAACACGGACAACGCGAGGGCACTCATGCGGAGCTCCTCTGCGTCAGTCGGAGCCGCAGGGCGGTCCCGCACGGTGAACGGTCGGCTTCCATGAGCAACACTTTCCCCGCCCGAACGCTTCCCGTCGTCGTACCTGAGCACCCAATGCCTCGTACTACCGATGGAGTAGGGGAGGTCTCTGATCATCCCCAGGGTGGGTGACGCCGGGTGGAGGTCCGGGGCGCCTGGCTCCTGACAAGCCTGGTACTACTGCTGTTCGTGGACCTGGACCCCGATCTCGCCGCGCTCCGGCCGCTCGGCGGATTCTTCGTGCTGCGGACACTCCGATCGGCGGCCGCAGAGCCGGCGGCGGCGTGGGTCGCCGAGCTACCGAGCCTCGCAAAGGCTTATAAAAAAGTCACATCGGATGTTTACGGAGATATCCTAACTTTCCGTGTTGGGCTGGTGGCGGACCGTCTCCGCACCCCCGAGCTTCGGGTCGCCGCCTCCATCGCCCACCAGGCGCTGGCCGCCCGGCTCTGGTCCGTCGCCCTCGGCTGCGCTGCCCGCTACGACGGCCTCCCCGACCTGGACCCCCGACTGCTCCGCTGGGACGCCGGTGCCACCGCCCCCGACGACTTGTGGCTCACCGAGGTGCGCCCGCTGCCCGCGGGCGCCGGACCGGCCACGCTCGCGGACGTCGTCGTACACGGCCATCTCGAACCCCTGGCGGAGGCTCTGCGGGGCCGGTACGGCGTTGCCACCGGGCTGCTGTGGGGCAACGCGGGCTCCGCGCTGGCCGGCGCCGCCCGCGAGCTGGACAGCTGGGCACGAGCCGACGGCCGGACCGAGGTGGCCGACCGGACCCGCACCCTCGTCGACGCTCTCTTCGCGCACCCCCTGCTCAGTCCCGGCGGCATCCGCACCGGCCCGGCCTTCCGGCGGCGCAGCTGCTGTCTGTACTACCGGGTACCGGGCGGCGGGGTGTGCGGTGACTGTTGTTTCACACAACCACCGGGCTCTTCCCCGCGCGCCGCATCTGGGTGACCATGGAACAACCGGCCGTGGAGATCAGGGGGTTGCGGGTGCGAGTGGGACTGCTGACCCGGGAGTACCCTCCGGATGTCTACGGCGGTGCGGGTGTTCATGTGGAGTTCCTCGCCAGGGAGTTGCGCCCCCTGGTCGATCTGGAGGTGCACTGCTGGGGCGAGGGCCGCGGGATCGGCGTCGTCCGGCACCGCCCCTGGTCCGCGCTGGACACCGCCAACGACGCGCTGCGCACCTTCTCCGTGGACCTCGCCATGGCCGCCGGCCTCGAAGGCCGCGAACTCGTGCACTCCCACACCTGGTACGCCAACCTCGCCGGCCATGTGGCCAAGCTGCTGTACGGCGTCCCGCACGTGGTGACCGCGCACTCCCTGGAGCCGCTGCGCCCCTGGAAGGCCGAGCAACTCGGCGGCGGATACGCCCTGTCGAGCTGGGCCGAGCGTAGCGCGATCGAGGCCGCCGACGCCGTGGTCGCGGTCTCCGGGGCCATGCGTGCGGACATCCTCGGCTGCTACCCCGCCCTGGACCCGGCGAAGGTCCATGTCGTGCACAACGGCATCGACACCGCCCTCTACCGGCCGGACCGCTCCACCGACGTCCTCGGCCGGATCGGCATTGACCCGGGCCGTCCCTACGTGCTGTTCGTCGGCCGCATCACCCGCCAGAAGGGTGTGCCGCATCTGCTGCGGGCCGTACGGGACATCGACCCAGGGGTGCAGGTGGTGCTGTGCGCCGGGGCACCCGACACCCCTGAGATCGACCGGGAGTTCCGCGAGCTCTTCGAGGAGCTGCGCCGGGTCCGCGAGGGCGTGCACTGGATCCCGCAGATGCTGCCGCGCGCGGACGTCATCCAACTCCTCACCCATGCGGCCGTGTTCGTCTGCCCCTCGGTGTACGAACCGCTCGGTATCGTGAACCTGGAGGCGATGGCCTGCGGCACACCCGTGGTGGCGTCCCGGGTCGGAGGTATCCCGGAGGTCGTCGAGGACGGCAAGACGGGGCTGCTGGTCGACCTCGGCGACGACTTCGAGGCGGGCCTGGCCCGGGCGCTGGACGCGGTCGTCGGCGACCGGGAGACGGCCCGCCGGATGGGTGAGGCCGGACGGGAGCGCGCCGTGGGGGAGTTCGGCTGGGACGCGGTGGCGCGGCGCACGGTCCGGCTCTACGAGGAGATCCTCAAACAGTCGTAACTGGCAGGCCGCTTGTTGGACGCGATCCGGGTACAGGCTTAGCGGGAGTGCTCCGAGGGCAAGCATGGAGCACCAGGGTGAGGGGAGCGGCCATGCGTCGTGGTGGGCCTTCGGTACTCGGGATCGTGCTCGCGGGCGGGGAAGGCAAGCGCCTGATGCCCCTGACCGCCGACCGCGCCAAACCAGCTGTCACTTTCGGCGGGACGTACCGTCTGGTCGACTTCGTCCTGTCCAACCTCGTCAACGCAGACGTGCTGCGCATCTGCGTGCTGACCCAGTACAAGTCGCACTCGCTGGACCGGCACATCACCACCACCTGGCGGATGTCCAGTCTGCTCGGCAACTACGTCACCCCGGTCCCGGCCCAGCAGCGGCTCGGCCCGCGCTGGTACCTGGGCAGTGCCGACGCGATCCTGCAGTCCCTCAACCTCGTCCATGACGAACAGCCCGACTACGTCGCAGTGTTCGGTGCCGACCACGTCTACCGCATGGACCCCCGGCAGATGCTCCAGCAGCACATCGAGGGCGGCGCCGGAGTCACGGTCGCGGGCATCCGCGTCCCGCGCGTGGAGTCCTCGGCGTTCGGTGTGATCACCCCGGGCTCGGACGGGCAGACGATAGAGACCTTCCTGGAGAAGCCCGCCGACCCGCCGGGGCTGCCGGACGCCCCCGACACCGTCTTCGCCTCTATGGGCAACTACATCTTCACCACCAAGGCCCTCGTCGAGTCCCTGCACCGGGACGCCGAGGACGACGACTCGGTGCATGACATGGGCGGCTCGATACTGCCCCAGCTCACCGCCCGAGGCGAGGCACAGCTCTACGACTTCGGCACCAACCACATCCCCGGCGAGACCAGCCGCGACCGCGGCTACTGGCGGGATGTCGGCACCCTCGACGCGTACCACGACGCCCATATGGACCTGATCGCCGAGCGGCCCGCCTTCAACCTCTTCAACCGCAGCTGGCCCATCTACACGCACTCCTACCAGCTCTCCCCGGCCCGCTTCAACGCCGGCGGCATGGCGAGCGAGTCCATCATCAGTGCGGGCTGCCTGATCCGGGGTCAGGTCACCCGGTCCGTGCTGTCACCGGGCGTGCGCGTCGACCCGGGTGCGGTGGTTCAGGGGTCGGTCCTGCACGACAACGTGATCGTGGGCCGGGGCGCGGTGGTGCGCGGCGCGGTCCTCGACAAGAACGTCGAGGTCCCGCCCGGCGCCACCATCGGCGTCAACCCGGACCGGGACGCGGAGCTGTACACCGTCTCCAAGGGCGGGGTGATCGCCCTCGGGAAGGGCCAGCTGGTCTCGTAGCCCCCTCTCCGCCCCCCGGGCCCGGCGCGGTTTCCGCGCCGGGCCCGACCCGTTGCCCGCCCGTCGCGCGTCCCGTCGCGCGACGCGCTGCGCGCGAAAAGCCCTATGTGCCGGGCTTTACGGCCTTTTCCCCTCACGATGCAGGCAACGATGTCGAACCTTCGGAGGTCATCCGACATGAGAGGGACCCGGCGCACACGGCTGTGCCTGGCCGGGGTGCTGACAGCGTCCGCGCTGCTCACCGCCCCCGCCGCAGGGGCCGCCGAACCGCCCGACGGCCACCTCACCGACCTGGTGAACCCCTTCATCGGGACCCAGAACGAGGGCAACACCTTCCCCGGCGCGGCCGTACCCTTCGGCATGGTGCAGCTCTCCCCGGACACCGGGCACAGCACCGGCTACGACTACGCGCAGAACCGGATCCGCGGCTTCTCCCTGGTCCATCTCTCGGGCGTCGGCTGCCGCATCGGCGGCGACCTGCCGGTCCTGCCCACCACCGGGGACGTCACACAGACGGACTACGCCCGGTACGCGGCCGGGTTCGACCACGCCGACGAGGAATCGAGCCCCGGCTACTACCGCGTCGGCCTCGACTCCGGCGTCCGCGCCGAGCTGACCGCGACCGCCCGCACAGGCGTCCAGCGCTACACCTTCCCGGCCACCGACAAGGCCAACGTCCTGCTCAACGCGGCCCAGGCGCTGCACAAGCCGGTGAGCAGCGAGGTCGAGATCCTCGACGACCACACCGTCCGCACGAGGATCACCGGCCATGGTTTCTGCCGGGAGACCGCGCCCTACACCGTCTACACGGTTACCCGCTTCAGCCGCCCCTTCACGGCCTACGGCACCTGGAACGGCACCACGATCACCCCGGGCGCCCGCACCGGAGCCGACGGTGCCTATGTCCGTTTCGACACCACCCGGGACCGTACCGTCGAGGCGACCACCGCTCTGTCGTACGTCGACGCGAGCGGCGCGGAGGTCAATCTGCGTGCCGAGGGCGGCCGTTCGTTCGACGCGGTACGAGGGCAGGCCCGGGACGCCTGGGAGCGGCGGCTCGGTGGGGTGCGCGTCCAGGGCGGCGGTGCGACCCTCCGCCGTACCTTCTACTCGTCCCTGTACCGCGCCTTCCTGGCGCCCAACGTCGGCGACGACGCGGACGGCCGGTACACCGGCTGGGACCGCCGGATCCACCGCGCCAAGGGGTTCACCTACTACCAGAACTGGTCGCTCTGGGACACCTACCGCACCCAGGCCCAGCTGCTCGCCCTGCTCGCGCCGCGTGAGGCACGGGACATGGCGTTGTCGGTGCTGAAGGTCGACGAGGAGGGCGGCTGGTTGCCCAAGTGGGGCTACGGCACGGTCGAGACGAACATCATGACCGGCGACCCGGTCACCCCGTTCCTGACCACCGCCTACCAGATGGGCCTGCTCAAGGGGCACGAGGAGCGGACGTACCGGGCGCTGCGCAGGAACGCCGACGGCGTGCCGCCGGCCGCCAACCCGGGCGTCGGCCGCGAGGCCAACGCCGAGTACCTCGCCGACGGTTTCGCGCCGTACGCCAAGGGCCGCCCGCACGCCAAGGTGGGCGACTCCGACTACGACCACGGCGCCTCCGTCACCCTGGAGTACGCGCTGTCCGACGCGATGCTCGCCCAGATGGCCCGGGACCTCGGCCATGGCGCGGACGCGGCCCGCTACGCCACCCGGGCGCAGAACTACCGCAACATCTTCGACCCCTCCACCGGCTTCTTCCGCGCCCGGGACGCCTCCGGCGCCTTCACCGGCGACCCGGACCCGGCTCGCGGCATCGGCTTCCACGAGGGGACCGCCTGGCAGTACCAGTGGCTGGTCCCGCAGGACCTGCCCGGCGTGATCTCCCTGATCGGCGGCGAGCGCGCCACCAACACGCGGCTCGACTCCTTCTTCGCCTACGACAGGCTGCTCGCCGACCCCGAGAAGACCGCGCGCGAGGTGTGGGTGCACGGCAACGCCTACGCCTACTACAACGCGGCCGTCTACAACCCGATGAACGAACCCGACCTCATCGCCCCGTACACCTATCTCTCCACCGGCCAGCCCTGGAAGACCACCGACGTGGTGCACGCGGCGCTCACCCTCTTCACCGACGGGCCGTCCGGGATGACCGGCAACGACGACCTCGGCACCATGTCCGCCTGGAACGTGCTCTCGTCCATCGGTCTCTTCCCCGTCCAGCCCGGATACGGCACCTGGGGCCTGTCCACGCCCGTCTTCGACCGGGTCGACGTCCGCGTCGACCGCCGCTACTGGCCGAGCGGCGGATTCACGGTCACCGCCCCCGGTACCTCGGCCCGCGACCGGTACGTCCAGACGGCCCGGGTCGACGGATCGGACTACGGCCGGACCTATCTGACGAACGGTTCGCTGCGCACCCTGCGGTCGCTGGCGTTCACGGTCGGCCCGCGCCCGTCAGAGTGGGGTACGTCACCCAAGGCGGCGCCACCGGCCCTGAGGTGACCTCAGGTGTCCCTTGAGTCCCGCCTCTTTCGGAGGAGGCGGGGCTTAATCTGCTGTTAACTGAGCGTAGCGTGATCGTACTTGACCGTAATCGGGTGACGGCGATTGACTGCTGATCCACCCTCCGTCCACGCGAGGCAACCCTTGACTGCTGATCTGCTCGCTCCTCTCGATCTGGCGTTCTGGAACATCGAGTCCGACCGGCACCCGATGCACCTCGGCGCACTGGGCGTCTTCTCGGCGCACTCGCCGACCGCCGGGGCCCACGCGGCCGACCTGCTCGCGGCCCGTGCCGCCGCCGTGCCCGGACTGCGCATGCGCATCAGAGACGTCTGGCAGCCGCTCTCGTTCGGCGGCGCGGCCCGTGAGACGGACCCGGACTTCGATCCCCTCGACCACGTCCGGCTGCACGCCCCGACCGCCGACTTCCAGGCCGTCGCCGGCCGGCTGATGCAACGCCCGCTGGTGCGCGGCCGGCCGCCGTGGGAGGCGCATGTGCTGCCCGGCGAGGACGGGGTGTCGTTCGCGGTGCTGTTCAAGTTCCACCACGCCCTCGCCGACGGGCTGCGCGCCCTCAAGCTGGCCGCCGGGGTCATGGACCCGCTCGACCTGCCCGAGCGCTCCCCCCGCCCGATCGAGGCGGCGCGCCCGATGCCGGTGCTGCCGGACATGCGCAGGGTGCCCGAGCTGGTGCGCGGCGCGCTCTCGGACGTGGGCCGGGCCCTGGACATCGGCGCCTCCGTCGCCCTGTCCGCCCTCGGGGTCAGCTCCTCGGCCGCGCTGAGGTCGGAGCCCACCGGCACCCGCCGTGTCGCCGGCGTCGACCTCGACATCGACGATGTGCACCGGGTCCGCAAGGCCGTCGGCGGCACCGTCAACGACGTCCTCATCGCCGTCGTCGCCGGCGCGCTGCGCCGCTGGCTGGAGGAGCGCGGTGACGGTACCGAGGGCGTCGCCCCGCGCGCCCTGATCCCCGTCTCCAAGCGCCGCCCGCGCACCGCAACCCCACAGGGCAACCGGCTCTCCGGCTATCTGATACGGCTTCCGGTCGACAACCCCGACCCGCTCGCCCGCCTCGACCGCGTCCGCACGGCGATGGTCCGCAACAAGGACGCCGGCCCCAACCGGGGCGCCGGTGCCGTAGCGCTGCTCGCCGACCATGTGCCCGCGCTGGGGCACCGGCTCGGCGGACCGCTCGTCGGCCAGGCCGCCCGGCTCTGGTTCGACATCCTGGTCACCAGCGTCCCGCTGCCCGGCCTCGGTCTGCGCCTGGGCGGTCAGCCGCTCACGGCCGTCTACCCGCTGGCCCCGCTCGCGCCCGGCCAGTCCCTCGCGGTCGCCATCTCCACCTACCGCAACCAGGTCCACTACGGCCTGGTCGCCGACGCCCGTGCCGTCCCGGACCTCGATGTCCTGGCCCGTGCGGTCACGGACGAGGTGGACTCGCTGATGGCGATCTGCCATCCATGATCCGGTCTGGTTTGGAGGTATTGCCCGGCGCTCCGTAAAATTCCCTGTTCGAAAGCAGGCGCAAGTCGGAGCGCCGCTCGTGGATCAGGGAAGCGGCAGCGCGATGACGGTGACACAGGACGGCCCGACGGCCGAAGACCAGGTGGTCTACGGCCCGGGCATCGACCCCGAGCGGCTCGCCGTCTGCCTCAGCGTGCTCGAGGAGCTGGACCGGCTGGAGGTCGACCACCCGGACGCCATCGCGGTGCGCCGGGCCACGGCCGGCGTCTACCGCACGGTCAAGCAGCGCCGCCGCCAGGAGCGCCGGGCCGCCAAGACCGCGCACGACAAGGCGGTCACCGAGGCCACCGCCACCGGCTCCGCCCAGCGCATCGACGACGAGACCGAGGGCCTGCTGCCCTCCTCACGGACGGAGGAGGGCAGGATCGCGGGGATACTCCAGCGCCCGCGATCCTGCTACACCTGCAAGAGCCGCTATGTCGAGGTCGACTACTTCTACCACCAGCTCTGTCCGGACTGCGCCGACCTGAACCGCGCCAAGCGGGACGCCCGCGCCGACCTCACCGGCAAGCGCGCCCTGCTTACCGGCGGCCGCGCCAAGATCGGCATGTACATCGCGCTCCGGTTGCTGCGCGACGGCGCGCACACCACGATCACCACCCGCTTCCCGAAGGACGCCATCCGCCGCTTCAAGGCGATGGAGGACTCGGCGGACTGGCTGCACCGCCTGGAGGTCGTCGGCATCGACCTGCGCGACCCAGCGCAGGCCGTCGCCCTGGCGGAGCAGGTCACCGAGGCGGGCCCGCTCGACATCCTGATCAACAACGCGACCCAGACCGTACGCCGGCTGCCCTCCGCCTACGCGGCCCTGGTCGACGGCGAGAGCGCCCCGCTGCCCGCCGGTGAACTCCCCGCCCACCACGTCATCGGGGCCTTCAACTCGGGCGCCGTGGACGGCCTCGCCGCGCTGCCCCCCGGCATCAGCGGCCTCGACGCCCAGCAGGTCGCCGACCTGGCGCTGGTCGCGGGCAACGCCAGCGTCGCCCGGCATCTCGACGGCACCGCCATCGACGCCGGCGGCCTCGTCCCGGACGTCGTCGACAGCAACACCTGGGTGCAGACCATCGACCAGATCTCCCCGGTGGAGCTCCTGGAGACCCAGCTCTGCAACTACACCTCGCCGTTCATCCTGATCAGCGCGCTCCGGCCGGCCATGGCCGCGGCGGCGAAGAAGGCGGCGCGCGGACGGTCGTACGTGGTCAACGTATCCGCGATGGAGGGCGTCTTCGGCCGCGGCTACAAGGGCGCCGGACACCCGAACACCAACGCGGCGAAGGCGGCCATGAACATGGTCACGCGAACCAGCGCGACCGAGATGTTCGAGACCGACGGCATCCTCATGACCTCCGTCGACACCGGCTGGATCACCGACGAGCGCCCGCACTACGACAAGCTGCGCCTCGCCGAGGCCGGCTTCCACGCGCCGCTCGACCTGATCGACGGCGCGGCCCGTGTCTACGACCCGGTCGTGCGCGGCGAGCAGGGCGAGGACATCTACGGGGTCTTCCTGAAGGACTACGAGCCGGGCAAGTGGTAGGCCCCACTTGATCGTTGGCGGCCACCGGCACCGGCGCCCTACTGTTCGGGCAGGTGCCGGTGTGCGGGTGCCTCCGGCGGTCCGGTCGAGGAGGGGTGCGGGTCGGGGGGCCGGTGCGGGTCGTGCGTGGTTGCTCGCGCAGTTCCCCGCGCCCCCTCAGGCAAGCCGGTGTGCCGCTCGTACCCGGGTACCGCCGTCCACCAGCAAGTCGGCTCCGGTCACCCACGCCGCGGCGTCCGAGCACAGCCACAGCACCGCCCCCGCCACGTCCTCGGGCTCCCCGATCCGCCCCATCGGGAGCCCAGCCGCGATCTCCGGCTCCCGCGGCTCCCACATGAACCGGGCCATCTCCGTGCGCACCAGCCCCGGCGACACCGAATTCACCCGTACCCGGGGTGCCAGTTCGCCTGCCAGCTGCTGCGTGAGATGCAGCAGCGCCGCCTTGGTGGTGCCGTACGCGCCCACGTCGGGGCCGACATGCGCCGCGCCCTCCGTGCAGATGTTGACCACCGAGCCGCCGTGCTCCCGCATCCAGCCCCGCCACGCGCACTGCGTGAGTCGCAGCGGTGCCTCGACGTTGAGCGTGAACGCCTCCCGCCACGTTTTGAGATCGGCGTCCATGAGCGGTCCGTACGGACGATTGGTGGCCGCGTTGTTGACGAGGATGTCGAGCCGTCCGAACTCGCCGAGCGCCAGCCGGGTCAGCTCCCGGGCGTGCTCCGGGTCGGCGACGCTGCCGGCCAGGCCGGTCCCGCCCAGCTCCGCGGCGGTACGCCGGACCTCCTCCGCGTCCCGTGCGCTCACGCACACCAGCGCCCCGGCCGCCGCGAGCGCCCCGGCGACCGCGCGTCCGATCCCGCGCGTGCCGCCGGTGACGACGGCCGCCCTGCCCCTGAGCCCGTACGACGACGTCATCGCCGTACCGTCTCATGACGGGCCGTCAGTCGACAGCCCCGAGGCGGGAGTTACGGGCCGCGACCAGTTCCAGGACGGTCCGCCAGTCCTCCAGGACGCCCGCGTCGAACCCCGCGGCGCGGCCCTCCTCGTCGGCCTGGCGCAGCCGCAGCACGTCGTCGTCGGCCGGGGCGCCGTCCCCGCGTACCAGGTGGTAGACCCGCTCCCCGAGCAGATGCTGTACCGCGTGCGCGGCGCCGTCGGCGGGTCCCAGCAGTTCCTCGATGCCGTGCACCAGGCCGGCGACCTGGAGCTCCTTGTCGGCGGGGCGGCTGCGGCGCAGCAGAGCCGCGGTGCGCAGTGCGCGCTGGTGCCGGCAGGCGTACAGCAGATCCATCAGCTCCTCGACGCTGCGCAGCTCCATGCGTCAGTCCTTCCGCGAGACAGCCGTTGTCCTGTGCCATCGGATCATGTCGAGTTTTCGACCCGGCCAACGCAACCTGAACTGCACAGCCTGTGCAGGGAGCGGAGGTCTGCCCGTTCGAAAGTGTGTTCGCCGGCTGGGTCGAGCGAGTGGAGCGTAAACCGGTCATCATGTTACGAAGGGGTGTATTTCCGGGCTGCGGAAGTACGCAGCGACTCGAGATAGTTACACCTTGTTTGCACTCCCTATCGAGCGGACCTGTGCTCATTTGGTTAACCTATGGGGGACGGACAGCAGTAAGGGGTCCCACCCACACCCACGGTCCGTCCCGGGACAAACCGGTTGACAAGCGGCCTGCTCTCTTGTGAGTGACCGGCGCCACCGCGTCCGAACTGGCCTTCCATCCAGACCCGAGCGGGCGTCGAGCACCGGGACGCAGACTGTCCGGCACGCCCCGAGGGTGACCGACACATAAGGAGTGCGCGGTGACACCGGAGAAGACGAATCGCGAGCAGCGCCCCAAGGAACGCGCGGAGCGCGCGGGCAGCCGGCCCGGACAGCTCGGCAGCCTCGACGTGTGGGCCCGGTCCGCCCCGATCCGCCTCGCGGGTTACGAGGAGGATCTCGCCGAGCCCCACATCCTGCCCAGCGTGGACTGACCGCCGGTCGAAAATCCGTGATCGCCGACGCATGGGCGTGCGAGACTCACGCCCATGCTGATCAGAGCAGCCACCGCGCCTGACTGGCCGCAGATCTGGCCCTTCTGGCACCGGATCGTCGCCGCCGCCGAGACGTACGGCTGGGACCCCGACACCTCGGAGGAGGCGGCCCGCGCCCTGTGGATGAGCCCGGCGAAACGCGTCTACGTCGCCGAGGATCCCACCGGAGCCGTCGTCGGCTCCGCCTATCTCACCCCCAACTACGGGGGCCCCGCCGCAGGCGTCGCCAACGCCGGCTTCATGGTCGACCCCGACCAGGTCGGCCGGGGCATCGGGCGGGCCCTCGCCGAACACGTCCTGGCCGAGGCCCGGGCGCACGGCTACCGGTCCATGGTCTTCAACGCCGTCGTCGAGACCAACCCCGCCGTCGCCCTGTGGACCTCCCTCGGCTTCACGGTCATCGGCACGGTCCCGGAGGCCTTCGACCACCCGAAGCACGGACTGGTCGGCCTCCACATCATGTACCGCCCACTCTGAGCACCGTCAATCCCACGAGGCCTCGGACACGGCCCACAGCCGGTCCGCGTTGTCCCGGTGCAGGGCGTAGGGCGCGACCCCGCCGACGGCATCGGCGGCCCGCCCGGTGACCGGCTCGGCCTCCGTGCAGTCCTCGAAGTAGCGACCGCTGACGCCCTCCACCGCCGGCGAGGCGGCCAGCAGCACCGAGGTCGCCGCGCCCTGCTCGAGCGTCTTCTGCGGCGGCAGCGTGAGTTCGCCCGAGGCGATGAAGTCGGCGACCTGCTGCATGTCCATGTGCCGGGCCAGGTTGGTGTCGGCGATGTTGCCCGGCATCAGGGCGTTGGCGGTGATGCCGTCGTCGGCCCAGCGCGCCCGGGGGTGCCCGCCCCGCGTCGCCCGCCGTGATGGGGGAGGCTGATTGCCCACGTCCCCTCCGCCTTACAGCCGCCGCACCACACCCCGCTCGGCTCGGCCCAAGAGTGCCGTTTCCCGCAGCCGAGCCGATCCGCCGGCCCCCTAGCCGACAGGTGCCGTTCGCTGCCACGGCCGTAGGGTCTCCAGGGTCTGGGCCACCTCCAGCAGGAGCGCCTCCGAGCCCGGCCGTCCCACCAGTTGTACGGCGCAGGGGGCGCCCGAGGGCAGGGTGCCGAACGGGACCGACATCGCCGGCCAGCCGGTGAGGTTCCAGGCCGGGGTCAGTGGCGAGTGGTTGGAGCCGGCCAGCGCGTTGCGCAGCCAGCCACGCTCGTGCCAGGGGGCCGCCACCGGAGCGCGGCGTGCCAGCGCCGGGGTGAGCAGCACGTCGTACTCGGCGAAGAACGGGGTGAGCCGGGCGCGCAGCCGCTCCCGGGAGTCGCTCACCCGGACCCCGCGCAGGAAACGGCGGCCGATCGCCGCGTGCACCCGGGTCCGCCGGGTCAGCAACGCCGGGTCGAGGTCGGCCGCGTCCACGGCCGTCCCCGCGGTCCAGTGCCGGAGCGCGGTGACACCGAGCGACATCGGATACGGCGGCTCGGCCCGCCGTACCTGGTGCCCGGTCCTCGTCAGCAGCCCGGCCGCCTGCGCCACCGCGTTCGTATACGGTCTGCTCACGGTCACCCCGACCAGCTGGCTGCGCCGCGAGACGGCGATCTTCAGCGGGCCTGGCCGCCCGCCGCTCTCGAACTCCTTGCCGGCGAGGACGGCCAGCATCAGCCGGGCGTCCTCGACACTGGTGGCCAGCGGCCCGTTCTCCGACATGCCGAACCAGTCGCCGTGGCCGATCCCGGCCGGGACCACCCCGAAGCCCGGCTTGATGGTGACCAGACCGCAGTTGGCCGCCGGGATGCGCAGCGAGCCCATGCCGTCGTTGCCGAGGGCGATCGGCGCCAGCCCGGCGGCGACCGCGGCCGCGCTGCCGCCCGAGGAGCCGCCCGCGCTGCGCAGCGTGTCCCACGGGTTGCGGGTGACGCCGTGGACCCCGTCGGTGGTGCCGAAGACGCACAGTTCGGGCACGTTCGTCAGCCCCACGACCACCGCGCCCGCCGCCCGCAGCCGGGCCACGGTGACATGGTCGGCGTCGGCAAGCATGTCCGGTGCAGCGGCCGAACCGTCCAGATGTGCCTCACCGCGCACCGCCAGATTGTCCTTCACTGCCAACGGCACACCAGCGAGGGGGAGTTCGGCGAGGTCGGCACGGGCGGCGACCTCGTCCGCCTCGGCGAGCGCCGCATCGGCCCGGACCTTCCGGAACGCGCCGATCCGCCCGTCCAGCCGCGCGATCCGCTCCAGGTGCTCGGCGACCACCTCCCGGGGAGTGACCCGCTTGTCTCGTACGGCAGCGGCGATCTCGGCGGCGGTCCGGCCGACCCAGCTGGTCACAGGCGCTCCTGGGGGTGCGGGAAAGATGCTTACTAGTCGGTATGGGATGGCACTCTGCCTCGCCGCGGGCTTCGCGTCGAGAGCAGTCGACCCCGGACGCGCGGGCGGGCGTACCGCGGGCCGGTCGTCGGTGTCGGCACTGGTCCCACTGGTCATCCGACCACTGTCTCAACTCCCGCATGTGCACGCCCCATTGACAGGCTTCTGGGCCCGCTCAATCATCAGACATCCGATGAATGGAGCCGCGCATGAGCATGTCTCCCTACCCAAGACGCCAGGTCCTGGGGGCCGCCGCGGGTGCCGCCGCGGCGGCCGCCCTGCCGCTCGCCACGACGCCCCAGGCCCACGCCGCCGAGCCCGCCGAGGCTCGCGCCGCCGGGTCGGCCGATGCGGGTGCCGCGGCGCCATGGGTTCCCGTCCCCGCTCCGGTCCCCGTACCGCTCGACTCCCTCTACGACAACGACGGCATCGACAGCGCCGACGCCCGTGGCGGTGACTTCGACGGCTCCGGCTACACGTTCCCGGGCGAGGAACTCCCGGCCGGCCGCATCGAGGTCGACGGCATCCCCTTCGACTTCCCCGCGGCGACGGCGGGCGCCAAGAACAACGTTGTCGCCCTGGGCCAGCGCGTCGACCTCCCCAAGGGCCACTACCTGTCCGCCGTCCTCCTCACCGCCGGCAGCTACGGCAACGCCTTCGGCCGGGCCACCGTCCACTACGCCGACGGTACGACCACCACCGCCGGCCTGAGCGGCGGCGACTGGTACTCGGCGGGCGGCCCGCTGACGGCGCCTTACCGCTACCAGCCGGACGGCGGCAAGGACCAGCACAGTGTCGGGATCGGCACCTCGGAGGTGTGGATCGACCCGCAGCGTGAGGCCGTCGCCCTCACCCTGCCGGTCACCAACGCGGCCGAGGCGGGCAAGACCGCCCTGCACGTCTTCGCGCTCTCCCTCCAGCCCGTCGGCCAGGGGCGGGCGCTGGCCCTGCGCGACGCCCGCTCTACCGCCTCCCTGCTGGACGCCACCGGCGCCCAGAGCGTCGAGGCCACCGTCGTCAACGCGGGCACCGCCGCGATCCTGGCCCACGACGCGGTGACCGTACACGTCGACGTCCCCGGCGCCCGCACCGTCGAGCCCGCCCGCATCCGCCGCCTCGACCCCGGCGAACAGGCACGCGTCCGCGTCGGCATCCGCAGCCGCACCGGCACCGCGCCCGGCACCGAGCGGGACGGCACGGTGAGCGTGCACGGAGGTGGCTCCCAAGTCGCCTCCGCACAGCGCACGTTGACGCTCGGCACCGCCGACTACCAGCCCACCGACACCTCGTTGGCCGGTCACCGGGCCCCGTACTGGTTCAACGAGGCCAAGTTCGGCATCTTCATCCACTGGGGCGTCTACTCCGTGCCCGCGTGGGCGCCGGTCGGGGTGCAGTACGCCGAGTGGTACTGGGACCAGATGCAGGACCCGAACAACCCCACCTACGCCTACCACCGGGACACCTACGGCGAGGACTTCGCCTACGACGACTTCATTCCGCGCTTCACCGCCGAGAAGTTCGACCCGCGGGCGTGGGTGGAGCTGTTCCGGGACGCCGGTGCCCAGTACCACGTACTGACCTCCAAGCACCACGAGG
Source organism: Streptomyces sp. NPDC111744 (assembly GCF_055634995.1). Classification (NCBI taxonomy): domain Bacteria; kingdom Bacillati; phylum Actinomycetota; class Actinomycetes; order Kitasatosporales; family Streptomycetaceae; genus Streptomyces; species Streptomyces sp. NPDC111744. Next base: position 630,798 of record NZ_JBVKCG010000002.1, on the reverse strand, counting down.
GCTTCGCCCTGTGGGACACCAAGGTCTCCGACCGCAACGCCGTGCGGCTGGGCCCGAAACGGGACCTGGTCAAGGAGCTCTTCGAGGCGTCTCGAAGGCACGCCCCCGAACTCCACCGCGGTCTCTACTTCTCGATGCCCGAGTGGTTCAACCCGGACAACCCCTGGATGGGCCACGCCCCGCGCAACCCCTACACGCTGGACCCGCTGCCGTACACCGGATACACCTCCGGCAAGGACTACGTGAGGGACTTCCAGGCCCCGCAGATGCTCGAACTGATCAACGGCTACGACCCGGAGATCATCTGGTGCGACATCGGCGGCGCGAACGACAGCGTCCACGTCCTCGCCGAGTACTTCAACCATGCCAAGAACCGGGCCCGTCCGGTCGACGTGACCGTCAACGACCGCTCGGGCATCGGCTTCCACGACTACACCACGCCCGAGTACACGACGTACGCCGACACGGTCGTCGCCAAGTGGGAGGCCAGCCGCGGCCTCGACCCGCGCAGCTACGGCTACAACCGGGCCACCCCGGACGACGCCTACATGACCGCCGAGGAGGTGGTGCACAGCCTGGTCGACATCGTCTCCAAGAACGGCAACTTCCTGCTCGACATCGGCCCCCGCGCCGACGGCACCATCCCGGCGATCATGCAGACCCGGCTGCGGGAGACCGGCGCCTGGCTCGCGGTCAACGGCGAGGCGATCTACGGCACCACCTACTGGTCGCGCATGGCCCAGCTCGGCGCGGACCTGCGGTTCACGGTCCGCCCGAACGAGGCCTTCTACATCCACTCCCTGGCCCGGCCCGGCGCCAAGCTCACCGTCGAGGCACCCGTACCGATCCGGGCCGGTGACAAGGTGACCATGCTCGGCCACCACCGGCCGCTGACCTGGACCGTCGCGGGCGGAGCACTGGTGATCGACGTGCCCGAGTCGGCCCGGCGGGCGGGACAGCACGTGTGGGTGTTCAAAGTGGAGTGGCAGGGGTGAGGTCGGACAGAGGCTGCTGCGGCTGCTCGGGGCCGCGTTGGTGGCCGCCCGGCCGAAGACCGACTGCCTCCAGTGGCGACCGGCCGAGTGCCATGTGTCGATCCGGGACGGCTGGTTCCACCACACGGACCAACAGCCGAAATCCGCGGACGAGTTGACGGAGAGCTACTTCGGCTCGGCCGCGAGGCCGTGCCGCTGCTGAACGTCCCACCGGACACCGACGGCCTGCCGCCTGCCGCGGCCGGAACGATCGGCGAGCCGCATCCTGCGGCTCGCGGAGCCGGTACGGGCGCGGCGGTGGCGGGTACGGATCACGGCGGACCTGGGCACGGTCCGGCCCGGGCCGGTTCGCGCCGTTCCGGCCGGCCGTCTAGGAGCGGACCGCGGCGGCCGCAACTGCTCACCCTGTTCGCCTGCCTCCAGCGGTACTTCTTCCGCGGGGTCGGCGAAGGCGCCGTCAAAGGCTGAACCCCCGTTCCCGCAAGGAGACCGCATGCCTCCGGCCGTGCGCTTCGGCGTCAACTACACCCCCAGCGAAGGGTGGTTCCACCACTGGCTCGACTTCGACCTGGACTCCGTACGCGCCGACCTCGACTCCATCGCCGCCCTGGGACTCGACCACATCCGGGTCTTCCCGCTGTGGCCCTACTTCCAGCCCGACCGCACCCTGATCCGGCCGCGCGCCGTAGAGCAGCTCGTCGCCCTCGCGGACGCGGCCGCCGAACGCGGGCTCGACGTCAACGTGGACGGTCTGCAGGGGCACCTGAGCAGCTTCGACTTCCTGCCGGCCTGGACCCGGACCTGGCACCGGCGCAACCTCTTCACCGACCCGGAGGTCGTGGCAGGGGAGGCCGCCTATCTCCGCACCCTGGCCGCGGCGCTCGCGGACCGGCCCAACTTCATCGGGATGACGGTCGGCAACGAGGTCAACCAGTTCGCCGCCGGCCCGCATCCGGATCCGGACCGGGCCACCGAGGAGGAGGCGGAGCGCTGGCTGGTACGGCTGCTGGCCGCCTGCGCCGAGGCCGCCCCCGGCAGGCTCCATCTGCACGCCTCCTACGACGCCGCCTGGTACCAGGACGACCAGCCCTTCACCCCCGCCCACTCGGCCCGGCTCGGCGACCTCACCGCCGTGCACTCCTGGGTGTTCAACGGCACCGCCCAACGCCACGGCCGCACCGCCCCGCAGACCGAACAGCACGCCGCGTATCTGGTGGAGCTCAGCAAGGCCTGGGCCGAGGACGCGCACCGGCCCGTATGGCTCCAGGAAGTGGGTGCGCCCGCGCCGCTGATCCCCGCCGAGCACGCGGCCGCGTTCACCGAGGCGACCCTCACCGCCGTACTGGACTGCCCCGATCTGTGGGGCGTCACCTGGTGGTGCTCGCACGACGTCAGCCGGAGCCTCGCCGACTTCCCCGAACTCGAATACGGGCTCGGTCTGTTCACCAACGACCGCAAGCCCAAGGACCTCGCGCATGCCCTCGCCGCTGCCGAGCCCAGGGCGGCGAAGGCGCGCAGTACAGCGCTCGTCGTGCCCTCCGACCCGGCCCGCCGCTCCCGCTGCGCGCCCGGGGGGCCCGTCTTCGACGCCTGGTTCCGGCTGGTCGCCGACGGCGCCCGCCCCACCACCGTCCTCGACACACGCGTGGACGACCGGGACCATCTCGCCGCGCGCGGCATCACCGAAGTCGTCACTCCCGATCAGGTACTCCCCACCCCACCAGGAGGCACCCGCTCGTGAACCCAAGCAGACGCACCGTTCTGATCGCCGCCACCGCCGCGGCCCTGGCCCGCTCACTGCCGGCGACGGCGGCGACCGAGGCGGCGGCCGTCACCCCGCCGTACGCCTCCTACTGGTACCCGGACTCCTTCCCCGCCGGCACCCCGGGCACCGGTATCACCTGGCACAGTCTGAAGAGCTGGACGGCGGCCGGTGACACGGACCTCGCCTTCAACGCCGCCTCGGTGCCGCTCGCCGCACGCTTCACCCCGACCCCGGCCAACACCACCGCCCGCTCAGGCCAGGCCCGCATCCAGGCGCTGGTGTCCTTCGGACCGACCTCCGGCAACCCCTCCCAGGGCTCGGCCACCGCCGACTACTACGCCCTCACCCACTGGGCCTACCTGGACGAGCTGGTCTTCTGGGGCGGCTCGGCGGGGGAGGGGCTGATCCTCGCCCCGAACGCGCCGATCGTCGACGCCGCCCACCGGCACGGCGTGCCTGTCCTCGGCAACATCTTCCTGCCGCCCACCGCCTACGGCGGCCAGCTGCAGTGGACCCGCGACCTGGTCCAGAAGGACTCCACCGGGCACTTTCCCCTCGCCGCCCAACTGGTCGCCGTGGCCGCCGCCTACGGCTTCGACGGCTGGTTCGTCAATGCCGAGACCGGCGGCGGCGACACCGCCCTCGGCACCGACATGCTCGGTTTCGTCAAGGAGCTCAAGTCCCTCGCGGCGGCCCGTGGACAGCGGGTGACCTGGTACGACGCCATGACCGTGAACGGCACGGTCAGCTGGCAGGGCGCGCTGAACAGCCAGAACCAGGCCTTCTTCCAGGCCGCCGACGACATGTTCGTCGACTTCCGGTGGAGCGCCTCGACACTCGCCTCTTCGGGTACGAAGGCGCTCCAACTCGACCGAAGCGCCTACGAGTTGTCGGCCGGGGTCGACGTCGAGTCCAACGGGTCGAACACCTCCGTGAACTGGGAGGCGATCGTGCCCAGAGGCTCGGCGCACATCGCCTCGATCGGCTTCTACCGGCCCGAGTGGACCCGCAACCACCTGCCCGCGAGCCGCACCCCCGGCGACTTCCACGCCGCCGACGACCGGTTCTGGACCGGGCGGTCACTGGACCCGTCCCGGCCGGACAGCTCGGACCCCTGGCGGGCGCCGGCCGTGTCGGTGGCGGACCGGTCGACGGTGTCGGCGGTGCCGTTCGCGAGCGTGTTCAACACCGGGCACGGGCTGCGCTGGTACGAGGACGGCGAGGTCACCTCGGACACGGCCTGGAACCACCTCGGTCTGCAGGACCGGCTGCCGTCCCGGCGGTGGGCGGTACGGACGGACGGCACCAGGCCGGCCGTGTCCTTCGACTTCTCCGCAGCCTGGCGGGGCGGCAGCAGCGTGCTGGTCGACGGCGACCTCGACCGGCCGGTGGTCCTCGACCTCTACTCGACACAGCTGCCGATCACGGACCGGACGGTTGTCGAGCTGACGTACCGGACCGACGCCGGGAGTGTGGACGTCGAGCTGGCCATCGCCACCGCCGAGCCGGGCAGCGCCGGTGAGACCCCGCCGTACACCTATCTGCCGACGGAACAGGGCGACGGCTGGTCGACCGCGACCGTCCCGCTCACCGGACTCTCCGGCACCGTCCACGCCCTCGGCGTCCGCCTCACCGCGACCGACGGTCCCGTCCGGTGGCGGCTCGGCGGGATCGCCGTACGGGACGCGGTGAGCCCCACCCCCTCCGCACCCGCCGACCCGCGGATCACCGCGGCCGGCGGCGGCGATCTGCGCCTCGCCTGGGACGCGGCACCGGGAGATGTACGGCACTACAGCCTGCACCGGCTGCTCCCGGACGGCACCCGGCGCTTCCTCGGCGCCACCGGCCAGCGGGCCTACTACCTGACCGGGCTCCAGCCGGAGCAGGGCGAGGTGACGGCACGGTTCGAAGTGCGTGCCGTAGGGGAGCTGTACACCTCGTCGGTTCCCGTGACCGTCACGCACACCTGGTAACCGGTAACGAACAAACGGAGCACCCACATGCATGACGACCGCAGCCTTGTCGAAGCCCGACTCAGGCGCGTCCTCGACGAGCGCATCCGTCCCGCCGTGTACCCCGAGTCCGTGCCGCTCGACGTCGCCGTGTGGCATGCGCCCGGCGAACCCGTACCGGTTGCCGAAGGGCTCGCGGCCGAGCCCGGGCCGATCGAGGTGGGCGCCCGGTGGGGCGCTCCGTGGGGCACCAGCTGGTTCCGGGTGACCGGAACCGTCCCCGAGGAGTGGGCCGGGCGGACCGTGGAGGCCCTGCTAGACCTCGGATTCGACGAGAACATGCCCGGCTTCCAGTGCGAGGGCCTGGTCTACCGGCCCGACGGCACCCCGGTGAAGGGCCTCAACCCGCGCAACCAGTGGGTCCGGATCGGCGCCCCGGTGGCGGGCGGCGAGCAGGTGCGGCTGCACATCGAGGCCGCCTCCAACCCCGTCATCCTCGACTACCACCCCTTCCGGCCCACCTGGCTGGGCGACAAGGACACCGCCGGGCACGAGCCGCAGTACACGCTCACCCGGATGGACCTCGCCGTCTTCGACGAGACCGTGTGGCAGCTGGTGATCGACCTGGAGGTACTCGGCGAGCTGATGGCCGAGCTGCCGGCGGACGCCCAGCGCCGCTGGGAGATCCTGCGCGCGGTCGAGCGGGCCTTGGACGCGATCGACCTCCAGAACGTCAACGGCACGGCCCAGCAGGCGCGTTCACGACTCATTGACGTCCTGTCCGCGCCCGCCGTCCCCTCCGCGCACCGCATCAGCGCCGTCGGTCACGCCCACATCGACTCGGCGTGGCTGTGGCCGCTGCGCGAGACGGTCCGCAAGGTGGCCCGTACGACCGCCAACATGACCGCCCTCATCGAGGACCAGCCCGACTTCGTGTTCGCCATGTCCCAGGCCCAGCAGTGGGCGTGGGTGAAGGAGCACCGGCCCGAGGTGTGGGTGCGGGTGAAGAAGGCGGTCGCGGACGGCAGGTTCGTGCCGGCCGGCGGCATGTGGGTGGAGTCGGACACCAACATGCCGGGCTCGGAGGCGATGGCCCGTCAGTTCGTGCACGGCAAACGGTTCTTCCTCGACGAGTTCGGGATCGAGAACGACGAGGCCTGGCTGCCGGACACCTTCGGCTTCGCCGCCGGGCTCCCGCAGATCATCAGGGCGGCGGGCTCCACCCGGCTCCTCACCCAGAAGATCTCCTGGTCCCAGACGAACAAGTTCCCGCACCACACCTTCCAGTGGGAAGGCATCGACGGCACCCGGATCTTCACCCACTTCCCGCCCGTCGACACCTACAACTGCTCCATGAAGGGCAGCGAACTCGCCCACGCGGCACGCAACTTCAAGGACAAGGGCCGGGCCCGGCACTCTCTGGCGCCGACCGGCTGGGGTGACGGAGGCGGCGGCACGACCCGGGAGATGGTCGCCAAGGCGGCCCGGGCGCGCAACCTGGAGGGCTCGCCGACGGTCGTCTGGGAGACCCCGGAGGAGTTCTTCACGAAGGCGGAGGCCGAATACCCGGACCCGCCCGTCTGGGTGGGCGAGCTCTACCTCGAACTCCACCGCGCCACCCTCACCAGCCAGGCCAGGACCAAACAGGGCAACCGGCGCAGCGAGCACCTCCTGAGGGAGGCCGAGCTGTGGGCGGCGACGGCGGCGGTGCGGACTGGATTCCCCTATCCGCACGCAGAGTTGGACCGGATCTGGAAGACAGTTCTGCTCCACCAGTTCCACGACATCCTGCCGGGTTCGTCGATCGCCTGGGTGCACCGCGAGGCCCGGGCGACCTATCAGCGGATCGCCGCCGAACTCGACGGGCTCATCGACGCGGCCCAGCGAGCCCTGGCGGGGGAGGGCGACCGGCTCCTCCTGTTCAACGCGGCGCCACACAGCAGGAACGGCGTCCCGGCCCTGGGCGCCGGTGAGGAGGAGCCGCCCGAGGAGACGACGGTGTCGGAGCGCCCTGAGGGCGGCCAGATCCTTTCCAACGGCCTGCTGCGGATCGAGATCGACGCCCGCGGCCTTGTCGTGTCCGCGTTCGACCTCGCCGCCGACCGAGAGACCATCGCCCCCGGTACGGCCGCCAACCTGCTCCAACTCCATCCGGACTTCCCGAACATGTGGGACGCGTGGGATGTCGATGCCTTCTACCGCAACGCGGTGACGGACCTGACGTCCATCGATGAGCTGACCGTCGCCGAGGACGGCCGTTCGGTGCGGATCGCACGGTCCTTCGGCTGCTCCCGGGTGACCCAGGTGCTGTCGCTGCCGCCGGGCGAGCGCCGGCTGCTGATCGACACGGAGGTGGACTGGCACGAGACGGAGAAGTTCCTGAAGCTGGCCTTCCCGCTGGACCTGCACGCCGAACGCTACGCGTCGGAGACCCAGTTCGGGCACTTCCACCGCCCTACCCACACCAACACCTCATGGGAGACGGCGAAGTTCGAGGCCTGCAACCACCGCTTCATCCACCTGGACGAGCCGGGTTGGGGCGTGGCGATCGTCAACGACTCGACGTACGGCCATGACGTGACCCGCGCGGTCCGCACGGACGGCGACCGGGGTACCACGACAACGGTCCGCGTCTCCCTGCTGCGCGCCCCGCGCTTCCCCGACCCCGAGACCGACCAGGGCGTCCACCGCTTCCGGCACGCACTGGTACCGGGCGCGGGAATCGCGGACGCGGTACGGGAGGGCTGGCGGATCAACCTGCCGGACCGCAGGGTGACGGGTGCGCGGGAGGTGGCTCCGCTGGTCACGGTCGACAACGACGCGGTTGTCGTCACGGCAGTGAAGTTGGCGGACGACGGTAGCGGGGACGTCGTGGTCCGCTTCCATGAGGCCCATGGCGGCCGGGCGCGCGCGACGCTGACGGCGGGCTTCGAGGTCGCGGGGGTCAGGGTGACGGACCTGCTCGAACGCCCGCTGGACGAGCAGACCCTGGACCTGGACGGGAACCACGTCTCGGTACGGCTGCGCCCGTTCGAATTGGTGACGCTGCGCCTCGTGGCTCGTTAGGGGCGCTCAACCCCTACCCACGTCCAGCTGCGCCCGCAGCCACTCCTCCACCTCACCCACATGCGCCGCCGCCGCAGCCCTCGCCGCCTCCGGATCACGGGCGACGAGGGCCCGGTGAATCGCGGCATGCTCCCGCCGGGTATGTGCGAACGCGTCCTCCTCCTGATACCCCCGCCACACCCGAGCCCGGAAGGTCCGCGACGACAACCCCTCCAGAATCGCGGCCATCGTGTCGTTCCCCGCCGCACCCGCGATCACCCGATGGAAAGCGAGGTCATGCGCGAGGATCTCCTCGGGGTCATCCGTCGCGTTCATCGCCGTGAGGTGCTTCTCCACCTCGGCCAGCTGATCGGCCGTGATCCGCGCGGCGGCCAGCGCCGTCGCCGTCGACTCCAGGACCCGCCGCACCTCCAGCAACTCCACCAGCTGCGGCCCGCGTGACAGATCGGCGACCACACCGAAGGTCTCCAGCAGGTCACCCGCCTCCAGCTGGGTGACGTAGATGCCGGAGCCGTGCCGGGCCTCCAGGACGCCGAGGACCGTCAGCGCGCGGATCGCCTCGCGCATGGAGCTGCGGGACATGCCCAGCTGCGCGGCGAGATCCCGTTCCGTCGGCAGCCGTTGGCCCGGCTCCAGGCGGCCCTCCCCGATCATCGCCTTGATGCGCTCGATGGCGCGCTGCGTCACCGTGCCCTTCTGCGGGGCTGTCTCGTCCACACCGCTCCTCCTGTCGCCGGTGCGCCGCAGTCTAACCAGCGATGTGGTCGGACCACTACGGCTCGTTTCACGGAAAAAACGCGTCAGCAGGGTGTTGAAGGCGCCGAGTGGTCTGATAAGTATGCGGGCATCTGCTCGAACACGCTCGATGAGGAGCTGCCAGATGCCCGGCAGAACACTGCGGAAGCGGAACAGGTCCCGGATCATCGGCGCGACGGCCGTGGCCGTCGGCGCCTCGCTCGTGCTCGCCGCATGCGGCAGTACCAAGGACACCGGTAGCGGCAGCGCCGGTGGCGGCGGCACCGGCAGGGTCGGGGTGATCCTGCCCCTGCTGACCTCGCCGTTCTGGCAGTCGTACAACGACTACGTACCCAAGATGGCGAAGTCGCAAGGCGTCGAGGCGCTGAAGACGGTCAACTCCAACAGCGACCCCTCGCAGCAGATCACCGACATCAACAACGAGCTGAACCAGGGTGTGAAGGGGCTGGTCGTCGCCCCGCTGGACAGCGCGGCCATCGAGGCGGGTCTCGACCAGGCCGACCGCAAGGGTGTACCGGTCGTCGCCGTGGACGTGGCGCCCGACAAGGGCAAGGTCGCCATGGTGGTGCGCGCCGACAACGTCGCCTACGGCACCAAGGCCTGCGACTATCTCGGCCAGCACGTGACCAGCGGCAAGGTCGTGCAGATCATGGGCGACCTGGCCTCGGTCAACGGCCGGGACCGGTCCGAGGCGTTCCGGGACTGTGTGAAGAAGAAGTACCCGAAGCTCAAGGTCCTGGAGATCCCCGCCAAGTGGGAGTCCGACACGGCCGCGTCCAAGCTGGACACGCTCCTCAACGCCAACCCCGACATCAAGGGCATCTACATGCAGGCCGGCGGCGTCTATCTCGCGCCGACCCTGCAGACCCTGAAGTCCAAGGGCATGCTCAAGACGGCCGGCCAGAGCGGGCACATAGCGATCGTCTCCAACGACGGCATCCCGCAGGAGTTCGACGCCATCCGCAAGGGCGAGATCGACGCGACCGTCTCCCAGCCCGCCGACGCCTACGCCAAGTACGGGATGTACTACATCAAGGCGGCGATGGAGGGGAAGACGTTCAAGCCGGGTCCGACCGACCACGACTCCACGATCGTCAAGCTGCCCAGTGGCATCCTGGAGGACCAGCTCCCCGCGCCGCTCGTCACCAAGGACAACGTGGACGACCCGAAGCTGTGGGGCAACACGGTCAAATGAGCACGCCACTTGTTGAGGCCCGGGACATCGTCAAGCGGTACGGCCCCACCATGGCCCTCGCCGAGGGCCGGCTCACCGTCTGGCCCGGCGAGTCCCACGCCCTCGTCGGCCGCAACGGCGCCGGAAAGTCCACCCTGGTCAACGTCCTCACCGGCCTCCAGGCCCCGGACGAGGGCGTCGTCCGCTTCGACGGCGAACCCGCGCCCCCGCTCGCCGACCGGGACGGCTGGCGGAGCAAGGTCGCCTGCGTGTACCAGAAACCCACCGTCGTACCGGAGTTGACGGTCGCCGAGAACCTCTTCATCAACCGGCAGCCACTGCACCGGGGTTTCATCAGCTGGCGGCGGCTGCGGAGCGAGGCCGCCGCCCTGCTCGACACCTGGGACGTCCATGTCGACCCCGAGGCGCGTACCGCCGACCTCAAGGTCGAGGACCGCCAGATGGTCGAGATCGCCAGGGCGTTGAGCTTCGGCGCCCGGTTCATCGTGCTCGACGAGCCGACCGCCCAGCTCGACAACCGGGAGATCGAGCGGCTGTTCAGCCGGATGCGGGCGCTCCAGGACTCGGGCGTGACCTTCCTGTTCATCTCGCACCACCTCCAGGAGGTCTACGAGGTCTGTCAGACCGTCACCGTGCTCCGTGACGCCCGCTGGATCACCACCGCGCCGGTCGCCGAACTCCCGCGCCGGGCGCTGGTGGAGGCCATGGCGGGGGAGTCGATCGCCGAGCAGGACCACAGCCGCGAGGCGGTGGCGGACGAGTCCCCGGTCGTGCTGGACGTGCGGGGGCTGACCTCACCGTCGTACCAGGACATCGACCTCACCGTGCGCCGGGGCGAGGTCGTCGGGATCGCCGGATCCAGCGGCAGCGGCAAGATCGAGCTGGCGGAGTCCTTCGCCGGGCTGTACACACCGACCGGGGGAGCCGCCCGACTCGAGGGCGAGCCGCTGCCGTTCGGCGACGTGAAAGCCGCCCTGAAAGCCGGTGTCGGCTGTGTGCCGCGCGACCGGCACGGGCAGGGGCTGGTCTTCGGCATGAGCATCGGCGACAACGCCACCATGAGCGTCCTCGACCGGCTCGGCCGCTTCGGATTCGTCGCCGGCGACCGCAAGCGCCGTTTCGCCGACGAGCTGATCGAGCGTCTGGACATCCACGCCGAGGGGCCCGAGCAGCCCGTCTCCGACCTGTCCGGCGGCAACGCCCAGAAGGTCGTCATGGCCCGCGCCCTCGCCTCGGACCCCCGGCTGCTCGTGCTCATCAACCCCACCGCGGGCGTCGACGTGAAGTCGAAGGAGTCGCTGCTCGCCCGAATGGACAACGCCCGCGAGGACGGCACCGCCGTACTGGTCGTCTCCGACGAACTCGACGACCTGCGCCGTTGCGACCGTGTACTCGTCCTCTTCCACGGCCGTGTCGTCGCCGAGCACCCGGCGGGCTGGCGCGACCACGAGCTGATCGCCTCCATAGAAGGAGTGGACTCCATGCCCTCAGGAGCTGACTCCACGGCCGAAGGAGTGGACCATGGCTGACACGAAGGCCCCGTCGGCCTCGACCGCCGGCCCCGTGCGCGTCCCGGACGCCCGTGCCGCCAAGAACGTGCTGCTCCGCAGGGTCCGTGAACTCGCGCTCGTACCAGCGCTGTTGGTGCTCCTTGTGCTCGGTGCGATCGTCAACGACTCGTTCCTCACCGAGCGGAACCTGATCTCCATCCTGGGCGCCTCGGCGGCCCTGGCGATGGTGGTCCTCGCCGAGTCGCTGGTGCTGATCACCGGCAAGATCGACCTGTCCCTGGAGTCGGTGGTCGGTATCGCGCCCGCCGTCGGCGCCCTGCTGGTGCTGCCCTCCGCGGAGTCCGGCTGGGGCACCGGGTGGCCGGCCGGGCTCGCCCTGTTCGCCGTCCTCGTCGTGGGCGGGGTCATCGGCGCCTTCAACGGCGTTCTGGTGGTGAAGTTCAAGCTCAACGCCTTCATCGTCACCCTCGCCATGCTGATCGTCCTGCGCGGGCTGCTCGTCGGCGCCACCAAGGGCAAGACGCTGTTCGGCATGCCCGACGCGTTCTTCTCCCTGGCCACCTCCACCTTCCTGCGCGTCCCGCTGTCGGTGTGGCTGGCCGCGGTCGCCTTCGGTGTGGCCGGGCTGATCCTCAAGTACCACCGGGTCGGCCGCGCCCTGTACGCGATCGGCGGCAACGCGGAGGCGGCCCGCGCGGCCGGTATCCGCGTCGACCGGGTGGTGCTCGGGGTGTCCGTCGTCGCCGGTGTCCTCGCCTCGGTCGGCGGAATCATGCAGACCGGCTATGTCGGTGCGATCAGTGCCAACCAGGGCAACAACATGATCTTCACGGTGATGGCGGCGGCCGTGATCGGCGGCATCAGCCTGGACGGCGGCAAGGGCACCATGTTCGGCGCCCTGACCGGCGTACTCCTTCTGGGTGTCGTACAGAACCTGCTCACCCTGGCGCAGGTCCCGTCGTTCTGGATCCAGGCCATCTACGGCGGCATCATCCTCGTGGCCCTCATGATCGCCCGTGTCACCACGGGACGGGCGCAGGACTGATCGACCGGCGTCCCGAACTCCCCCTGACGGAAAGGCAATCCGTGTCCCCGAGCCCCGGACCCTCCGCTCGCGTCACCGCGGTCGACACCTACGACATCCGCTTCCCCACCTCGCGCGAGCTCGACGGCTCCGACGCGATGAACCCGGACCCCGACTACTCGGCGGCCTATGTCGTGCTGCGCACCGACGCGGCCGACGGGCACGAGGGGCACGGGTTCACTTTCACCATCGGGCGGGGCAACGACGTCCAGGTCGCCGCGATCGACGCGCTGCGGAACCATGTGCTCGGCCGCCCGGTCGACGAGATCTGCGACGACCCCGGAACCCTCTTCCAGGTCCTGATCGGTGACAGCCAGCTGCGCTGGCTCGGCCCCGAGAAGGGCGTGATGCACATGGCGATCGGCGCGGTGATCAACGCCGTGTGGGACCTCGCCGCGCGCCGGGCCGGCAAGCCGCTCTGGCAGCTGCTCGCCGACGCCGAACCGGAGTGGATCGTCCGCCAGATCGACTTCCGATACCTCACCGACGCCCTCACCCCAGAGGAGGCCCTCGGCATCCTCCGGCGCGCCCGCGAAGGCGCCGACGAGCGCCGGGCCCGGCTGCTGGAGCGCGGCTTCCCCGCCTACACCACCTCCGCCGGCTGGCTCGGCTACGACGACGAGAAGCTCACCCGGCTCGCCGCCCAGGCGGTCGCCGACGGCTTCCAGCAGATCAAGCTGAAGGTCGGCGCCGACCTGGAGGACGACATCCGGCGCTGCCGGGTCGCCCGCTCGGTCGTCGGCCCGGACATCCGTATGGCCATCGACGCCAACCAGCGCTGGAACGTGGACGAGGCGATCCGCTGGACCAAGGCCCTCGCCGAGTTCGACCCGTACTGGATCGAGGAGCCCACCAGCCCCGACGACATCCTCGGCCACGCGGCCGTCCGCCGGGCGGTGACCCCGGTGAAGGTCGCCACCGGCGAACACGTGCAGAACCGGATCGTCTTCAAGCAGCTGCTCCAGGCCGGTGCCCTCGACATCGTCCAGATCGACGCGGCCCGGGTCGCCGGCGTCAACGAGAACCTCGCCATCCTGCTGCTGGCCGCCAAGTTCGGCGTCCCCGTCTGCCCGCACGCGGGCGGGGTCGGGCTGTGCGAACTCGTCCAGCACCTCTCGATGTTCGACTACCTCGGGGTCGCCGGCACCACCGACGACCGGGTCATCGAGTACGTCGACCATCTGCACGACCACTTCCGCGACCCGGTGGTGATCAGGGAGGGTCACTACACGGCACCCACCGCACCGGGCTTCTCGGCCGCCATGCGACCGGAGTCCATCGCGGAGTACACCTATCCGGGCGGCACCTTCTGGGCCGCCGACGCACAGACGCAGACACAGACGCAGGCACAGAAGCAGAAGGGACAGGCGGCATGACCGACTTCGAGGGCATGAAGGCACTGGTCACCGGTGGCGCCTCCGGGATCGGCAGGGCCACCGCCGAACTCCTCGCCGAGCGCGGCGCCCAGGTAGCCGTCCTCGACCTCGACCCGTCCTCCGTCGAGAAGCCGCTGCTCGGCTTCCAGGCCGACGTCACCGACGACGACTCCGTGCGTACGGCCGTGGAGAGCGCGGCGGCAGCCCTCGGCGGCCTCGACGTCCTGGTCAACAACGCGGGCATCGGCGCCCAGGGCACGGTCGAGGACAACGACGACGACGAATGGCGCCGCGTCTTCGACGTCAACGTCCTCGGCATGGTCCGCACCGCCCGCGCCGCCCTCCCGCACCTGCGCCGCTCGGACCACGCCGCGATCGTCAACACCTGCTCCATCGCCGCCACCGCGGGCCTGCCCCAACGCGCCCTGTACAGCGCCACCAAGGGCGCCGTCCACTCCCTCACCCTGGCCATGGCCGCCGACCACCTCCGCGAGGGCGTCCGCGTCAACTGCGTCAACCCCGGTACGGCGGACACCCCGTGGATCGGCCGCCTCCTCGGCAAGGCTCCCGACCCGGCCGCCGAACGCGCCGCCCTGGAGGCCCGCCAGCCCACCGGCCGCCTGGTCTCCGCCGCCGAAGTCGCGGGTGCCATCGCCTACCTGGCGAGCCCCCTTTCGGGCGCCACCACCGGCACCTCCCTTGCGGTCGACGGCGGCATGCAGGGCCTGCGGCTGCGCCCGGCGGGCCAGTGAACGCCCTCGGCCGAAGCGGTGTCCGGGTCAGCCCCCTGGGTCTCGGCGCCGCGGTGATCGGCAACCTCTACACCGAAGTCCCCGAGCGGCAGGCGCACGACACGATCACCGCCGCCTGGCAGCAGGGCATCCGCTACTTCGACACCGCCCCGCACTACGGCCTCGGCCTGTCCGAACGGCGGCTGGGCGAGGCGCTGCGGGAGTACGACCGGGAGACCTACACCCTGTCCACCAAGGTGGGCCGCCGCCTGGAGCCGGGTCCCGGGGACAGCGACGACCTCGCCAACGGCTTCGCCGTGCCCGACACCTACCGCAGGGTCTGGGACTTCACCGCCGACGGCATCCGCCGCACCCTGGAGGCCAGCCTGGAGCGGCTCGGCCTCGACCGGGTCGACGCCGTCTACCTCCACGACCCCGACGACCACGCCGAACAGGCCTTCCGCGAGGGCTATCCGGCCCTGGAGAAGCTCCGCTCCGAGGGGGTCGTGGGCGCGATCGGCGCCGGCATGAACCAGACGACCATGCTCACCCGGTTCGTCCGAGACACCGACGTCGACGTGGTGCTGTGCGCCGGCCGCTACACCCTCCTCGACCAGAGCGCCCTGGCCGATCTGCTTCCGGCCGCCGAGGAGCGTGGTACGTCGGTGGTGATCGGCGGGGCCTTCAACTCCGGTCTGCTGGCGGACCCGAAGCCGGACGCCACCTACAACTACGCCCAGGTCTCCAACGAGTTGCTCGCCCGCGCACTGCGCCTCAAGGCGCTTGCCGAACAGCACGGCACCACCCTCCGCGCGGCCGCCCTCGCCTTCTGCGCCGCCCACCCGGCCGTGGCGAGCGTGCTGGTCGGCGCCCGCTCGGCGGCCGAGATCGCCGACGGGGCAGCGCAGTTCGCCACCCCGGTCCCCGCCGCCTTCTGGCAGGAACTGCGCGACAGCGCACTCCTGCCCGCGGACACCCCGCTCCCGACAGAGGAGCCGTCATGAGAGTCGCCCCGCGAGCTGCCATGACCGTCGACGCCCACCACCACGTCTGGGACCTCTCGGTACGGGACCAGGACTGGATCACCGGCCCCGAACTCGAGCCACTCAGAAGGAACTTCACCGTCGAGGACCTCGAACCCGAGGCACGGGCGGCCGGCGTCACCCGCACGGTCCTCGTCCAGACGATCACCGTCCCGGAGGAGACCCCCGAGTTCCTGGCTCTCGCCGACACCCACGACCTGATCGCCGGAGTCGTCGGCTGGACCGACCTGACCAATCCGGCGATCGCCGACGAACTCGCCCGCCTCCGCGAACTCCCCGGCGGCGCCTACCTGAAAGGCATCCGCCACCAGGTCCAGGGCGAACCTGACCCGGAGTGGCTGCTGCGCCCGGACGTCCACCGGGGCCTGGCCGCGATCGCCGCCGCGGGCCTCGTCTACGACCTGGTCGTACAGGCCCACCAGCTTCCGGCCGCCGTCAAGGCAGCCGAGTCCCACCCCGAACTCACTTTTGTGCTCGACCACTTGGGCAAACCCCCCATCGCATCAGGAGCCCTCGACCCCTGGGCCACCGCGGTACGCACCCTCGCCGCCCGGCCCAACACCGTCTGCAAACTCTCCGGCATGGTCACGGAGGCCGACCCCGCCTCCTGGACGGTCGACGACCTCCGCCCGTACGCCGAGACGGTCCTGGACGCCTTCGGCCCTGACCGTCTGATGTTCGGCTCGGACTGGCCGGTGTGCGTCCTGGCCGGGACGTACGGCGAAGTCTTCGACACGGCAACCCAGTTGATCGGTCCTGACGAACGAACCCGGGTCTTCGAGACCACCGCCACCCGCGTCTACGACCTCTGAGCCGCCCCCGCCGGCAGCGTCTACCGCCGCTGAGCCGCGCTCTCCAGCCGCGTCGGCGGCATGAACTCCCGCACATACGTCCGCTCCCAGCACGCCCCCGTCTCCCGCAGCTCCCGCCAACTGGTGAAGCGGTAGCGGAAGAGACGGGCGCGGACGAAGCGCGGGGGCCGGTCCGGTGGGAAGGGGGAGCGGCGCAGCAGTCGTAGGGTGTCGCGGTCGTTCTCCAGGAGGCGCTCCACCAGGCCTCCGAACCAGTCGCCGGCGTACGCGGGGGAGAGGGCGGCGAACCACATCAGCCAGTCCAGGCGGAGGTGATACGGCGCGAACTGGCGTGGCCAGTACCGTGGATCGCCCGGCTTGCCCTTGAACTCGTACTCCCGCCAGTCGGAGTCCTCGCGCGGCGCCTCGTCCAGCGTGCCCTCGACCACCACCTCGTACCGCACCCGGCTGACGCTGCCGAACGCGCCGTAGGTGTTGACCAGGTGGAGCGGGTCGAAGGAGCGGTTCATGACCTGGCGGCGGGAGACCATGTTCACCACCGGGCGGTAGCTCAGGAAGAGCAGCAGCGCGGTCACGGCGAGGACGACGATCTCGTACCAGAGCGGGGCGGGGGCTGCGGAGGTGTGGCCGGTCGGCAGCTGCAGCGCCGACAGGGCCAGCACGATGGTGATCCAGTTCAGCCAGGAGAAGTTGCCGGAGAGCACCAGCCACAGCTGGGTGAGGATCATCAGCGACGCGGCCGCCGTCGCGATCGGCTGGGGAGTGAACAGCAGGACCGGGACCACGAGCTGGGTGAAGTGGTTCGCGGCCACCTCCGCCTTGTGCACCGGCTTCGGCAGGTGGTGGAAGAACCAGCTCAGCGGGCCCGGCATCGGCTGGGTCTCGTGGTGGTAGTAGAGGCAGGTCAGCTTGCGCCAGCAGGCGTCCCCGCGCATCTTGATCAGGCCCGCCCCGAACTCCACCCGGAACAGGATCCAGCGCAGCAGGAAGAGGACGACGACCGGCGGGGCCACCTCGTCGTTGCCGAGGAAGACCGCGAGGAAGCCGACCTCCAGGAGCAGGGACTCCCAGCCGAACGCGTACCAGGTCTGGCCGACGTTGACGATCGAGAGGTACAGCGCCCAGGGGATCAGCCACAGCACCATCCCGGCCCACAGGGGAAGCCAGGAGTCCAGCCCCGCCAGCAGCGCCACCGACACCGCGCAGCCCGCCCAGGCGCAGGCCGCGAAGAAGCGGTCCGAGTAGTGCCAGTGGAAGAGGCTCGGCGCCCGCCTGAAGGGGACCTGGGCGACGAACCTCGGGATCGGCAGCATCCCGCGCTCGCCCAGCAGGGCCCGGAACTGGAGCGCCGCCACCAGGAACGCGACGAGATACACACCGGCCAGCGCCCGCTGGAAGACCAGCCGGCTCAACCAGTACCCGGGTGCGGTGAACCAGTCCACGGCCGTGCGCCCCTGCCTCTCTCCGGTCTGCGGCCCCGGTATGGGAAAGGGCCTGTCACCCTGTGTACCGCGTCCCTCCGGTCGAGTAACCCGAGCGAGTGAAATGGGCAATATAGGAGGAATTGCCCGGGAGGGGTTCCCCTGGCAAGGTGGCCCCATGGCTGATCGGGGAGCGAGTGCTCCGTCACTCCCGGACGACTGGCCCGCCCACCCGGACCACCCGATCCTGGCGCTCAACCGCATGGGCACCTTCGACTGGGACCTGGATGCCGGCCTGTTCCACATGGACGCCGAAGCGTACGAGGTGTTCGACCTGCTCCCCGAGGAGTACGACGGGCGTCCCGAGAGCCTTGCCGTCCGGGTGCCTCCGCCGGAGGCCAGCCGGCTGGACGCGGTGATGGCCCAGGCCATCAAGGACGGCAGCGAGAACTACGGGGCGTACTTCCGCATCCGCCGCCGCGACGGCACACCACGCTGGACCCACACCCAGGGCTACATCCGGCGGGACGAGACGGGCCGACCGCGCCGGGTCGTCGGTGTGGTCCGGGACGCCACCCAGGAGCTGGAGGACAGCGAGGCGCGCAGCCTGCGGGCCGCCCAGGACCAGGCACTTCGCCACCAGTCCGGCGTCGTCCAGGTGGTCACCATGGCTCTCGCGCACGCCCGCAGCGTCCAGGACGTCATCGACGCCCTCAAGGACACCCAGGGCATCCCCAACCTGGGCGCGACCAGCCTGGTGATGGGACTGGTCGAGGCCGGCCGGATCCGGCTGGTCGCCGAGGGGCCGGCCGGCAGCTTCGTGCCCGGCACCGGGATCACCCGGATAGACGAGCCCTATCCGATGGGCGAGGTGGTGCGCACCCTCAGCCCGCGCTTCATCGAGTCACCGGAGGAGTTCGCCGAGGGCTACCCGATACTGTGGCCGCACATCACCGGCCTGCACATCACCTCGGCCGCCTACCTCCCCCTCATCGCCCAGGCCCGGCCGATCGGCGCCATGGGCCTGCTCTACAACGACCGCCTCGGCTTCTCCACCGAGGAACGCGCCGTCCTCGTCGCCCTCGGCGGCAGCATCGCGCAGAGCCTGCAGCGGGCCATGCTCTACGAGCAGGAGAAGGACCTGGCCCAGGGCCTCCAGCAGGCGATGCTGCCGCGCACCATCCCCAGCGTGCGCGGCGCCGACGTCGCCGTCCGCTACCGCTCCGCGAGCGCCGGCGGCGCCCTGGGCCGGGACATCGGCGGCGACTGGTACGACCTGATCCCGCTGCCCGGCGGCCGGGTCGGAGCGGTCATCGGGGATGTTCAGGGACATGACACGCACGCGGCGGCCGTCATGGGCCAGCTGCGTATCGTGCTGCGCGCCTACGCCGCAGAGGGCCACGCCCCGGCCACCGTGATGGCCCGTGCCTCCGTCTTCCTGGACGAACTCGACACCGACCGCTTCGCCACCTGCCTGTACGCCGAGGCCGACCTGTCCACCGGCGTCGTCCAGGTGGTCCGGGCCGGGCACATCGACCCGCTGATCCGCGGTGCCGACGGAAGCTGCCGCCGGTTCGCCGTCGAGGGCGGCCTGCCGCTCGGCCTGTCCGCCGAGTTCAAGAGCCTCGAATACCCGGTGACCACCCTGGAGCTCGGCCCCGGCGAGACGCTGCTGCTGTGCACCGACGGACTCGTGGAGCAGCCCGGCACCGACCTCGGGGACGGTATGCGGGCCCTGACCGAACAGGTCACGGAGGGGCCGGAGGACGTGCGGCGCCTGGCCGACAGGCTGATCGAGCTCGCCGAGGCGCGAGGCGGCGACGACGACGTGGCCCTGCTCCTGCTGCGCCGACGAGGCCCGGACAGCACGCAGGCCGTCGGCCGCCTCCAGCAGCATGTGGCCTCCGGCGACCCCGAGGCGCTCAGCCTGGCCCGGCACATGATCCGCGCCGCCGTCCGGGCCTGGGGCGCCGAGGACCGCGCCGACGAGATCGAGCTGGTCGCCGACGAACTGATCACCAACGCGCTGATGCATACCGAGGGCTCCGCGATCGTCACCCTCAGGGTCCTCGGCGGCGGCGACCGCCGGCTCCGCGTCGAGGTCGAGGACTCCTCCAGCGCCCTGCCGCGGCGGCGCGAGGCGGGGCAGGACGGGGTGTCCGGGCGGGGCCTGCTGCTCGTCGACGAGATCGCCGACGGGTGGGGCGTGGAGGCACGCGGCGGCGGCAAGGCGGTGTGGTGCGAGTTCCGCATGCCGGAGCCCGCCTGACCCCGGAGGCCACGGGTGGCACCCTGGACGCATGCCCGAACTGCCCGAGGTCGAAGCGCTCAAGGAGTTCCTGACCGACAACCTGGTCGGCCACGACGTCGTGCGCGTCCTGCCGGTCGCCATCAGCGTCCTGAAGACGTACGACCCTCCCGTCGGCGCCTTCGAGGGCAGCGAGGTCGTCGCCGTGCACCGGCACGGCAAGTTCCTGGACCTCGAGGGTGACGGCGGCCTGCGCTTCATCACCCACCTGGCCCGCGCGGGCTGGCTCCAGTGGAAGGACCGGCTGCCGGACGGCCCGCCCCGGCCCGGGAAGGGTCCCCTCGCCCTGCGGGTGGCCCTGGAGACCGGCGCGGGCTTCGACCTCACCGAGGCCGGCACCCAGAAGAAGCTCGCCGTGTACATCGTCCGGGACCCGCGGGAGGTACCCGGCATCGCGCGGCTCGGCCCGGACCCGCTCGCCGCCGACTTCGACGAGGCCCGCCTCGCCGGCCTGCTCAAGGACGAGCGACGGCAGCTCAAGGGCGCCCTGCGCGACCAGAGCCTGATCGCCGGGGTGGGCAACGCCTACAGCGACGAGATCCTGCACGCGGCGAAGATGTCCCCGTTCAAGCTGGCCGCGTCCCTGACTCCCGAGGAGGTCCACGGGCTGTACGAGGCGCTGCGCACCACCCTCACCGAGGCGGTGGAGCGCTCCCACGGCCTGGCGGCGGGCCGGCTCAAGACGGAGAAGAAGAGCGGGCTGCGTGTCCACGGCCGGACCGGCGAGCCCTGCCCGGTCTGCGGCGACACCATCCGCGAGGTCTCCTTCAGCGACTCCTCGCTGCAGTACTGCCCGACCTGCCAGACGGGCGGCAAGCCGCTCGCGGACCGTCGGATGTCCCGGCTGCTCAAGTAGCCGGCGGTCACTTGGGGTCCAGGGTCACCAGGCGCTGCCCGTCGGCGTCGCGCACCTCGTAGCGCTCGATCTGGTCGGGGTGCATCGAGGAGCCGCCCGCCATGGTGGACACCCGGTCGTCGTGGTCCCGCTCGGCCCAGGTGGTCACGATCTGCTCGGAGCCGTCCCGGCCGACGGCGACCAGCCGGCAGGAGCGCGGCCCGTCGGCGTCCTTCACCTGCAGCTCGATGGTGCTGCCCGAGTCCGTGTCCGCCGACTTCACCTGCGCCCACACACCCGACTGCGCGTCGGTGGCCGCGGTGACCTGCACGGCCGGCGGGGCGTCATGACCGGCGTACGTCACGATGCCGGGGCCGACGACCGCGAACACCACCGAGGCGGCTAGGCCGTACAGCAGCCTGCGGCGCTTGGCCCGGTGCCGGCTCGCGACCTCGGCGAGCAGCCGGTCCAGCAGCCGTGGACCCGGCTGGGCCATGGGGTGCACAAAGCGCGGTGTGGCCCTGCGGTACAGCATCAACTGCCGTGCGGTGGGGCCGAATTCGGTCACGTGTGCCGCGCAGCGCGGGCACTCCATGAGGTGGTCCTCGAAGCGGAAGGCATCCGCCTCGTCCAGCACGCCGAGCGCGTACGCGCCGACGTCGCGATGCCTTTCCAGGGACCTCATGCCGAATCCTCGTGCCGATGGGTGCGGGTGGGGTTACTCATTGCTCCTTGCTCCCACCCGTACGCAGTCGGCCGCTGTTTCACTCAAGGCGCGTACAGAATCGTAATCAACGGATTCGGAGCGGCCGGGCCCGCGGATTGGTGCCGATTCAAAAAAGATGGATGGCGAGATGCCCGAGGGGCAGACCGAGCCGCCAGGCGGGGGTCCACACCTTCGGTCCGTCATCCTCGCCGAACACCGAACCGCCGCCCGGCACCGCGTCCAGGTCGGGTGCGAGCAGCTCGGTCTCCTCCAGCCAGCGCCAGGCCGCCGTGGCCAGATCCAGGTCCGGTGACGGCCCGACAGACGCGACCGCCTCGGCGGCCAGCCCGGCCATACGTTCCCTTACCCACTCCTGCCACGGCTGGTCGTATGCCGTCAGCGAAAGCCAGTTCTCCAACTGGGACACGACCCGGATGCCCGACAGTTCGCCGTCCGTGTCGGAGAGGAAGATCGTCAGCGCCAGCGCGTCCCGGCCGGCCCGGAACTCGAAGGACGTCGGCGGCATGAGATCGCCGGTGCGCAGCAGTTCGTCGGCGATGTACTCGGCGTACAACCAGGCCATCGGGACCGCCAGTTCCCCGCTTCCGGCCCCGTCCGTGCTCTCTTGACCTCTGTGCAGCATCCCGTCCTGCCTTCCTCCGGTGCGCGCGCGTGGCCCCGACCCCGGGTCCGTCCCTCTCCCGGTGCGGAACACGGATGAAGACAGCTGATTGCTCAAACATGGTCCTCAGCAAGGCGCTTTACCGAGGTTTGACCTGGCTTACGGTTTCATCGCAGGTCGGGTGCATAACCGGGCAGAACCCGGCGCAGGGCGCGCAGCGCGTAGTACGCCCGCGACTTCACGGTACCGGGTGGAATCCGGAGGGTCTCGGCGGCTTCCGCAACACTCGCCCCTTGGAAATACACCAGCACCAGAACTTCACGGTGCTCCGGGGTGAGAGTCTTCACAGCCTCCCGCACGTCGAGCGCCGCGGCGGCGCGTTCGGCGTGGTCGCCGATGGCCCGGGTGTTCTCCAGGACGGCGTCGTGCACCTCGGGCGGCCGCGCCTGCCGGGCCCGGCGCGCGTCGATGGCGAGCCGCCGGCCGACCGTCAGCAGCCAGGGCAGTACGGAGTCGAAGTGGTCGGCGCGCAGGGCCTCGGGATGCTGCCAGGCGCGTACGAGGGTCTCCTGCACGAGGTCCTCGGCCCGTTGCCGGTCGCCGTCGCTGAGCCGCAGCAGCAGCGCGAAGAGCGGGCGGCCGTGCTCGCGCTGGAGTGCGGCGAGCTCGTGCTCGGCGGTCGTCGTCCCGTCGGGAAGAGTGGTTCCGGCCGTCATGGCCGTATGGCATCGCAGGGCCGGCCCCGGGGACAGGGGACGCACAGGGATCTGCGGCGGACGGTCGATCGCGTCGGCGAACGGTGCGACGAACGGTCCGTCACCCCCCTTACCCGACCCGGATGGGTCAATCGGGGCGCCTGAGTTGTTTGCGGCCCGGCCCGGCTTCGTACCCATTGATCTGTATATCGGACAAGGCTTGCGACTCTGGGGTGCTCCTGATGATCAATCGCAGACGCCAGGCGGCACTGGCCCTGACCGCCCTGCTCGCCACCGCAGCCGCCTGCCAGAACCACGTACGGCAGGAGAACGCCGCCCCGCCCGGCCAGCCGGCACCCGCCGTGCCCGCTCCCGGCGGTGGCTTCACCCTCGTCGCCTCCGGCGACGTCATGCCGCAGAGGTCCGCGATCGACCACGCGAACCTCGACGCGGGCGGCAACGGCCACGACTTCCGCCCGATGCTCGCCGGCGTCGAACCCGTCGTCTCCCACGCCGATCTGGCCCTCTGCCACCTGGCGACCGTGGCCGACGGGCAGTCCGGCTCTCCCGGTGTCACGTCCCCGCCACAGCTCGCCGAGGGCCTGGCCGCCATCGGTTACGACGGCTGTTCCACCGCCTCCGACCGCGCCCTCGACGGCGGCGCCGACGGCGTCAAGCGCACCCTCGACACCCTGGACCGGGCGGGCCTGCGGCACGCCGGCACCGCCCGCACCCAGGCCGAGGCGGCCACCGTCACTCTGCTCAACGCGGGCCGCACCAGAGTCGCCCACCTCTCCTACACCTTCGACGTCAACGGCAACACCCTGCCGCCCGGGCAACCCTGGGCGGTCAACCTCCTCGACGAGAACCGCATCCTCGCCGACGCCCGCGCCGCCCGGCAGGCGGGAGCCGCCGTGGTCGTCGTCTCCGTGCACTGGGGCACCGACGGGCAGGACGCCCCCGACCAGCAGCAGCTCACCCTCGCCAAGCGGCTCACCGCCGCACGGACCGGCGGCCGCCCCGACATCGACCTGATCCTCGGCACCCACGCCCACATCCCGCAGGCGTACGAGAAGGTCAACGGCACCTGGGTGGTCTACAGCCTCGGCGACCAGCTCGCCGGCGAGCTGTACAACCGCCAGGGCCACCAGGACCCGCGCGGCAACCAGTCCACCCTCGCCCGCTTCACCTTCACCCCGCCCACGCGCCCCGGCGGCCGCTGGGAGGTGGCCAAGGCCGAGTTCATCCCCCAGCTGTACGACCTCGACGCCGGCCGGGTCGTCGACCTCAACGCGGCCATCGACCAGGGCGCCGACTTCACCGCCGTACGCGACAGCATCCGGGACGTCGTGCTCAGCCGTGGGGCCGCCAAGGACGGGCTGGTGATGGGGGAGTAGCGGCGGTCACTCCACGTCGACGTGGTCGAGCGTCCGCAGCAGTTGCTTCAGCACTCGCACGCACGCCGTGATCTCGGCGTCGGTCAGATCGCCGCCGACCTGCCGGTTCAGGGCGTGCTCGCGGGCGAGGACAGCGGTGATCGTGGCGCGGCCCTCGGCCGTGAGCCGGATCAGGGAGGAGCGCTGGTGCGCCGGGTTGGGGATGACCTCGGCCCAGCCGTGCGCCACCGCGTCGTTCACCGTGCGCTGCACGAACTGCCGACTCAGCGCCATGATCCGGCCCATCTGGGGCACCGTCATGGGCTCGAACCGGCGCAGCAGATCCAGGACGGAGCGCACGCCGACGGAGGCCCCCTCCATCTGCTCGCCCTGCTCGAGCTTGCGGAAGGCACGCCGGTAGAGCGGGCCGATGAGGTCGTACACCTCGGTGATGCGCTCGGCCAGCTCGTCGGGGGCGAGGGGCTTGTCGATGTCGTTCACCCGGCCATCATGCACCGGGCCGTGGTGACACCTCGGATGTCAAAGTCGTCATGACAACCCAGTTGTCAAAGTCTCGGGAAAGTGACACCTTGGTTGTCATGAATGGTGCTGCGGACGTCCGCTTCTTCCCGTCCTCCGACGGCGACCTCGCCTACCTCGACACCGGCTCCGGCGACCCGGTGGTCCTGCTCCACTCCGGATACGTCGACCACCGCTTCTGGGCCGGCCAGATCCCGGCCCTCGCCGCCGAGTACCGGGTGATCGCCCCGGACGTGCGCGGTCACGGGTCCTCCGCCAACGCGAGCAAGCCGTTCCGCTGGGCCGACGACCTCGCCGAACTGCTGCGCCAACTCGACGCCGGGCCCGCGGTCCTGGTCGGTGTGTCGATGGGCGGGGTGATCGCCACCGACACCGTGCTGGAACACCCGGAACTGGTCCGTGCCGTGGTCACCTGTGGCGCCGTCACCGGCGACTTCCGGTACACGGACCCCTGGCACCAGGCACTCCAGGCCGAGTACGCCCGCGCCCTGGGCGCCGGTGACATCGAGGGCTGGCTCGACGCCTTCGTACGGGTCGCGACGGGCGAACACCGTGAACCCGACGCCCTCGACCCACAGATCCCGCGCCGGCTCCGGGAGATGGCCCGCCACACCCTCTCCAAGCACGCGCCGGGCGAGACGGACCGGCATGTGCGGGTGACCGACTCCTGGCCCCGGGTGCCGAAGATCGACGTCCCGGTCCTCACGATCAACGGCGGCCTGGAACCCGCCGATCTGCTCGCCGCCGCCGAACGCCTCGCCCGCGAGGTCCCCGACGGCCGCGCCGAGATCGTCGAAGGCACCGACCACTATCCGAACCTGGAACGGCCGGACGTCTTCAACGACCTCCTGCTCGGGTTCCTGCGCTCGCTCCGACTAACGCCCGGCCAGCCGTGACCTCTTGTACGAGTAGCCGAAGTAGATCACGCACCCGATCACGAACCAGACCGCGAACCGCACCCAGGTCTGCCACGCCAGGAACGTGATCAGCCAGATCGAGAAGACGACACCCAGCGCCGGCACGAACGGCATCCATGGCGTACGGAAGGTGCGCGGCAGCTCCGGCTGCCGGTAGCGGAGCACGATCACCGCCGTGCACACCACCACGAACGCCAGCAGGATGCCGATGTTGGTGAGTTCGGCCGCCTCGCCGATCGGCACGAACCCGGCGAGGAGCGCCGAGGCCACACCGACGATCCAGGTCACCCGCGTCGGCACGTGCCGCGTCGGGTGCGTCCTCGCGAACCAGCCGGGCAGCAGCCCGTCCCGGGACATGGAGAACCACACACGGGTCACACCCAGCATGAACGTGAACATCACCGTGAGGATGCCGATGATCGCGCCCACCGCGATCACATCCGCGAGCCCGTTCAGCCCCACCGACTTGAACGCCGTCGAGAAGCCGCTCTCCGGGTCGATGTCCTTGTAGTTCTGCATGCCGGTCAGGACCAGACAGGCCGCCACGTACAGCACCATGGAGATCGCCAGCGAGTAGATGATCGCTTTCGGCATGTGCCGCTGCGCGTCCTTCGACTCCTCGGCCGCCGTCGACATCGCGTCGTACCCGAAGACCGCGAAGAACACCGTGGCCGCACCCGTGAACGCCCCGCTGACGCCGAAGGGGAAGAAGGGGTGGTAGTTCGCCGAGTTGATGTGGAACACACCGACACCGATCACCAGCAGCACCACCAGCACCTTGAGCACCACCACGACCGTCTCGAACCGGGCCGCGCTGCGGATGCCGAGGTTGAGCAGATAGGCGATCAGCAGGCAGAGCACGGCGGCGAACAGGTCGACCCGGTGGCCGGCGCCGGTGCCGGGCGCGCCCAGCATCCACCGCGGCAGTTCCGCGCCCATCTCCGCGACCAGGAAGCCGAAGTACCCGGAGATGCCGATCGCGACCACCGCCACGATCGCCGTGTACTCCAAAAGCAGGTCCCAGCCGATGAACCAGCCCGCGAACTCGCCGAGCACCGCGTAGCCGTAGGTGTACGCCGACCCAGCCTTCGGGATCAGCCCGGCGAACTCGGCGTACGACAGCGCGGCGCAGGCGCTCGCCAGACCGGCGATGAGAAAGGAGATCAGGACGGCGGGACCGGCCGTGCCGTTGGCGACCGTACCGGCGAGGGTGAAGATGCCCGCGCCGATGATGCCGCCCACACCGATCGCGGTCAGCTGCCACAGCCCGAGCGATCTGTCGAGCCGGGCACCCTCGCCGGCCTCGGTCTCCTCGATGTGCTCGATGGGTTTGCGGCGGAGAATTCCTTCACCCACACGGAGCTTCGCCATGTGCCTCACCTCTTCGCCGATCGCGAACGGCTGACGGCGGATCATGATGGCTCAGGGGCCTCACGGACGGAAGACGCCACGCACGCTCTCGGCCCAGCCGGGCACCCAGGTCCGGGGCGCGGGGCGGGGCGGCCGGGTGCCGGCGAGATGGCCGCGCAGGGCGATCAGCGCCGGGTGCGGGTTGGCGGTGGTCCACACCAGCGAGTGCGGGTAGACGGGGGTCGGGTCGAGCAGCGGGATACGGCGCAGATCGTGACCTTCCGGCCACACCAGCCGGGTCTGCTCACTGACGAGGGTCGCCAGCGTGTCGGAGCCGGCGACCGCCTCCTGCACCGCCCCGGTGAAGTTGGGGCCCGAGGAGTCGATGGTGAGGTCGAACTCGGCGGCGAGTGAGGCGTAGTACGCGGCCCACTCGGTGCCGTCCACGATGCCCGGCATCCAGATCCGGTGCCCGGCCAGCTCCCCGGGCGAGACCGAGCGACGGCCGGCCAGGGCGTGCCCCGGGCCGGTGAGCAGCTGGACCGGCTCGTCGAGCACCCGGGCCGCCTCGACGCCCCTGGGCAGCGGCCGGCCGGGCATGGCGACGGCACGGAAGGACGCGTCGATCGCACCGGAGCGCAGGGCGGTGAGCGCCGAGTCCACGTCGAAGAGCGTGACGACATCCAGCGCGATCTCCGGGTGCGCCTCGTGGAAGCCGCGCAGCAGCGTCGCCGGGGCGAGCCGCGACCCGATCACATCGACCCGCAGAGGCCGCCGCCCGGATCGTACGGAGGCGGTCGCGCGCTCCTCGGCCAGCAGCAGCTCGCGGGCGTGCGGAAGGAAGGTCCGGCCGTCGACGGTCAGGTCGGCACCCCGGGCGGTACGGGTGAACAGCCGCACCCCCAGCTCCTTCTCCAGCGCGGCGATCCGCTTGGAGACGGCCTGCTGGGTGACCGCCAGCACGGCGGCGGCCTCCTGGAACTGCCCCGAGTCGGCGACGGCGACGAAGGTGCGTACGGCTCTGAGGTCCACGTCCCCACCGTACAACCGCAGGTTGTGACGGATGCCCCGTGAGTTGTTTGATTCGGCGGCCACCTGCGCGTTTTCATGTCCCGGGTCAACGGGAGGTTGTGCATGGGGCGGCGGTTCGGGTGGCTGTGGGCCGCGTACTCGGTGAGTGCCCTGGGCACCTGTCTGGCCTTCGACGCGTTCTCGGTGATCGCGGTCATCGCGCTGCACGCCGACTCCGCCCAAGTGGCGCTGCTCGCCGCGACCGGGCCCGCCGTGGGCGCGGTGGTGGCCGTGCCACTCGGTCCGTGGGTGGAGTTCCGGCGCAAGCGGCCGGTGATGATGGCGATGGACCTGGTCCGGTTCGCCGCTCTGCTCACCGTCCCCGCCGCCTACGCGCTCGGCGGGCTCGGCCTCGGCCAGCTGCTGCTGGTGTCGGTGCTCGTCGCGGCGGCCGACATCACCTTCAACGCGGCCTCCGGCGCCTTTCTGAAGAGCCTCGTGCCCGCCGACCGGCTGCTCACCGCGAACGCTCGCTTCGAGTCCTCGAACTGGACCGCGCTGGTCCTCGGACCGCCGCTCGGCGGCGCGGCGATCGGCGTGTTCGGCCCGGTCACCACCGTCGTGGCGAACGCCGTCAGCTTTCTGCTGTCGGCGCTCGGCATCCGGGCCGTCGGCGGCGGTGAGACCCGGCCGGAGCACACCCGCACGGAGCGCCTGCGCGCAGCCGACCTGCTCGACGGCTGGCGGCACATCCTCGGCAGCCCGGAGCTGCGGCCGCTGTTCTTCAACAACCTCGCGGCCAACGCCCTGATCATGGTCGCCGCACCGCCGCTGGCCGTCCTCATGCTCGGCCCGCTGGGCTTCGCCCCCTGGCAGTACGGCCTCGCCTTCGCCGTGCCCTGCCTGGGCGGCCTCCTCGGCTCCCGGACGGCCCGCCCGCTGGCCACCCGGTACGGGCAGCGGCGGGTACTGCGCAGCGCGGCCACCCTGCGCACCGTCTGGCCCCTCGGGCTGGCCTTCGTCCGGCCAGGGCTCCCCGGACTGCTGCTGGTGATGGTCCTGGAGTTCGGGGTGATCACCTGCTCGGCCGTCTACAGCCCGGTGTACGCCACCCGTCGCCTGGAGTGCACCCCGAACGACCGGGTCGCCCGCACCCTGTCCGCCTGGTCGATCACCGGCAAGGCCACCACGGCCGCGCTCACCGCACTATGGGGCCTGCTGGCGAGCCTCACCGGCCCGCGCACCGCCATCGCCGTGGCCGGTGTCCTGCTCCTGGCGACCCCGGTGCTCCTGCTCGGGGAGCCCCGGAAGACGGCTACGGTACGACCGTCACCGGCCACCGTCCCGCCTTCACCAGACGGATCGCCACCGAGCCGATGAACCGGTGGCCGGCCTGCTCGGAGGCGCCCACCACCACCGCGTCCGCCTTCAGTTCGTCGGCCGCCTTCACCAGGCCGGTATAGGGGTCACCGCGGAAGGTGTGGAACTCCCAGCGCACCTCGAATATCCCCTTGAGCCGCTCGGTCGCCTCCCTGACCTGGGCGACCAGTTCCTCCGCGATCTCGTCGGTCGTCTCCGCCACCGGCGCCCCGAGCGCCGCCCCGGCCGCCAGGACCGGCTGCACGTACACGACGGCGAGCAGCGCGTGCTGCCGCCGGGCCAGCCCACCGGCGTAGGAAGCCGCGCGCCACGAGGAGTCAGAGCCGTCGACACCGACCACGATGACCTTGGGCCCGTCCGTGCCCCGCTCGAACTGGTGTTGTTCCGCCACGGTCCGAGGCTATCGGAAACCGCAGGCCCCCCAGGTGCCCGGGGCTGATCGACGGACGCGTCGCCTCCGGTTGGCCGCGGGCTGGTCGATGGGCGTGTGGGGTGTTGTCGGCGTGGGGCCAGTGGATGGGCGAGCGAAGTCTTGTTCGCCTCGGGCAGGTCGATGGGCGAGCGAGGATTTGTCGGCCGCGGGCCGGTGGAGGGGCGGGTCGGCTCTTGTTGGCCGTGGGCTGGCCGACGGACGGGCCGGGTCCGCTCGGCTTCGGGGTGATCGATGGACGAGTCGGGTCCGGCCGGCTTGAAGGCGATCGGCGGGCGTGGGGGTGTTGTCGGTCTCGGGGTGCTCGACGGGCGAGGCGGGCGGGTGCTTCCTACAGTCGGAACATGAGTGCCGCCGTGGAGCCCGCGCCGGGGAAGGAGACCGCGGGCCCGCCGCGCCCGCCCGGGGGCGGGCGGCTGACCTGGGTGCCGGAGGCCTTCGGGACCTTCTTCGGCGCCCTCGCCCTGCTGTGCGCCCTGCTCTCCTTCATCGCCCCGCTCCGCGCGCTGCTCCGTCCGGTCGTGCACTTCCTCAACGCCGTCGTGGTGCCCGTCAGCCCGAATCTGGCCTACGCCGTCTTCCTGTTCCTGCTCGGCGGCGCCACCGCCGCCCGCAAGAAGGTCGCCTGGTGGCTGGTGGTGATCTACCTCGGGCTGCCGGTGCTGGCGGACGTCCTGACGGTCGTCTTCGCCTTCGACTGGTACTCCTTCAGCTCACTGCTGGTGTGCGGACTCGCCCTGACCCTGCTGATCGTGGGGAGACGGGAGTTCTACGCCGCCTCCCGCCGGGCCGCCGTACGCCGTGCCCTCGCCGTACTCCTCGTCGGTCTCCTCGTGGCGATCATGGCCGGCTGGGGCCTGGTCTCGCTCTTCCCCGGCTCGCTCCCGCACGGCCAGCACCTGGCCTGGGCGGCCGACCGGGTCTGCGGCGGCCTGGTCCCCGGCGGCAGCTACGGCGGCCGCCCGCCCCGATTCGTCGCCTTCCTCCTCGGCCTCTTCGGCGCCCTCGCCCTGCTCAACGCCGCCGCCACCCTGTTCCGTTCACAGCGCCTGGAAGCGGCCCTGCACGGCGACGAGGAGGCCCGCATCCGAGCCCTCCTCAAGGCCTACGGCGACCGGGACTCCCTCGGCTACTTCGCCACCCGGCGCGACAAGGCCGTGGTCTTCTCACCCAGCGGCAAGGCCGCCGTCACCTACCGCGTCGAGGCCGGTGTCTGCCTGGCCAGCGGCGACCCCGTCGGCGACCCGGAGGCCTGGCCGCACGCCGTCGCCGCCTGGCTGGACGTGGCCCGCCGGCACGCCTGGGTGCCCGCGGTGATGGGCGCCTCCGAGGACGGCGCCAAGGCCTACGTCCGCGCCGGACTCGGCGCCCTGCAACTCGGCGACGAGGCGATCCTGCCCGTCGCCGGCTTCGACCTCGGCGGCCGCGAGATGCGGGTCACCCGGCAGGCCGTCAACCGGGTCCGGCGCACCGGCGCCACCACCCGTGTGCGCCGCCACGCCACCCTCACCGAGGCGGAGATGGAGGAGGTCGTCGACAAGGCCGACGCCTGGCGGGACACCGAGACCGAGCGCGGCTTCTCCATGGCCCTGGACCGGCTCGGCGACCCCGCCGACGGCGACTGCCTGCTGGTGGAGGCGCTCGCCGAGGACGGCCGGCTGCTCGCCCTGCTCTCCTTCGTGCCCTGGGGCGGCGACGGCGTCTCCCTCGACCTGATGCGCCGTGACCGCGCCGCCCCCAACGGGGTGATGGAGTTCATGGTCGCCGACCTGTGCGCGGCCGCCCCCAAACTGGGCGTCCGTCGCGTCTCGTTGAACTTCGCCGTCTTCCGCTCGGTCTTCGAGGAGGGCGCCCGCATCGGCGCCGGACCGGTGCTGCGCCTGTGGCGCGGGCTGCTGCTGTTCCTCTCCCGCTGGTGGCAACTGGAAGCGCTGTACCGCTCCAACGCCAAGTACCACCCGGAGTGGTACCCGCGGTTCATCTGCTACGGCGAGACCGCCTCCCTGGCCCGTATCGGCCTCGCCTCCGGAATCGCCGAAGGCTTCGTCTCCGTACCGTCCTTGCGCAAACTCTGGGGAAAGGGGCACCCGAAGACCGGACCGCGGCTCGTCGAGGCGCCGCAGTCTTCGCTGGTGCCCGGTCTCGACGGAGGGGACGAGGCCGGGCCCGGCGCACCGGAGACGGGCCTGCCGGACCAGTTGCGCGTCCGGCGCCGGAAGCTGGACCGGCTGCGCGCGAAGGGCGTCGACCCCTACCCGGTGGCGACCGTACGGCCCACCCGTGCCCTCGCCGACGTCCGCGACGGCGAGACGGTCACCGTCGCCGGGCGGATCATGCTGGTCCGGGACTTCGGGGGCATACTCTTCGTGACACTCCGCGACTGGTCGGGCGACCGCCAACTCGCCCTCACCCGGACCCGGTCGGGCCCCGCTCTGGCCCGCTTCACCGCCGACACCGACATCGGCGACCAGATCACCGCCACCGGCCGGGCCGGGCACAGCGACAAGGGCGAGCCCACGGTCTTCGTCACCGACTGGCAGCTCACCGCCAAGTGCCTGCGCCCCCTGCCCGACAAACACCGGGGCCTCGCCGACCCCGAGGCCAAGCTCCGCCGCCGCTACCTCGACCTCGCCACCAGCCCCGCCGCCCGCGCCGTCGTGCGCGCCCGCTCCACCGCCGTACAGGCGCTGCGCCAGGGCCTCCTCGACCGCGGCTACCTGGAGGTCGAGACCCCGATGCTCCAGCAGATCCACGGCGGCGCCAACGCCCGCCCCTTCACCACCCACATCAACGCCTACGACCTCGACCTCCATCTGCGTATCGCCCCCGAGCTGTATCTGAAGCGGCTGTGCGTCGGCGGCCTGGAGAAGGTCTTCGAACTCGGCCGCACCTTCCGCAACGAGGGAGTCTCCTACAAGCACAACCCCGAGTTCACGATGCTGGAGGCCTACCAGGCGTACGCCGACTACGACGTGATGCTCGACCTCGCCCGCGAACTGGTCCAGGGCGCCGCGACCGCCGCCTTCGGCTCCCCGGTGGCCCGCAAGGACGGGCGGGAGTACGACATCTCGGGCAGCTGGCCGGTCAAGACCGTGTACGGGGCCGTCTCCGAGGCGCTGGGGGAGGAGATCGGCCCCGGCACCGAGCTGCTGCGGCTGCACCGGCACTGTGACCGGACCGGTGTGCCGTACACCCCCGACGACGGGCCCGCGGACGTCGTCCTCGAGATGTACGAGCGACTGGTGGAGGAGCGGACCCAGCTGCCCACCTTCTACAAGGACTTCCCGACCGAAGTCTCCCCGCTCACCCGGCAGCACCGCACCGACCCGCGGCTCGCCGAACGCTGGGACCTGGTCGCCTTCGGCACCGAACTCGGCACCGCCTACTCCGAACTGACCGACCCCGTCGAACAGCGGCGCCGGCTGACCGCCCAGTCGCTGCTCGCCGCCGGCGGGGACCCCGAGGCGATGGAGCTCGACGAGGACTTCCTCGACGCCCTCGAATACGCGATGCCGCCCACCGGCGGGCTCGGCATCGGCGTCGACCGGCTGGTCATGTTCCTCACCGGTCTGACGATCCGCGAGACGCTGCCGTTCCCGCTGGTCCGCCGCCGCTGAGGCCTCCCCGGTTCCGGGACTCGCCATCGTTTCCGGGTACTTGACCCATTCTTTCCGAAACCTCCGTTCGCTGGTCCGTGCGGGTGTTTTCGCGCCGCCGCACCGGTGTCTTAGTGGTGCGCCCAAGCCCGGCCGGGCGACTGATGAGTCATGCAGAAGGATCAGTTGTTCACCCGGCGCCGGCTGCTGCTCGCCGGTGCCGCCGCTCTCGGGGCCGCGGGTACCGCGGGAATCGTGCTGGCGAGCGACGGCGAGGAGGCGGCGGGCACAGTCGCCCCGGCCGCCGGCCCGCCGGCCCGCCAGACGCTCAAGTCCTCCGCCTTCCGGCTCCAGCCGCTCACCGGCTACGGCCCGCCGCCCACCGAGCCGCGCAAGCTCAAGGTCCGCAAGGAACCCATCCTGCAGATCTCCGGACGAGGCAGGCGCATGATGCTCACCTTCGACGACGGGCCGAACCCGGCCTACACCCCGCACATCCTGGACACCCTCGCCAAGTACGACGTGCGCGCGATGTTCTTCCTGTGCGGGGAATGCATCGTCCAGAACCGGGAGCTGGTGGCGCGCATGGCCGCCGCGGGCCATGTGGTGGGCAACCACACCTGGACGCATCCGCTGCTGACCACCATGAAGCGCCGGGAGATCCGCGACGAGATGGAGAGCACCAGTGACGCCATCGAGGACACCTACGGCGAACGCCCCCAGTGGTTCCGCGCCCCCTACGGTGCATGGAACCGCGCGGCCTTCCAACTCGGCGCCGAGATGGGGATGGAGCCCATGGCGTGGACCGTCGACAGTACCGACTGGACGACCCCGGGCACCCGCACCATCGTCGACACGATCGAGAAGGGCGCCGCCCCCGGCGTCGTGGTCCTCTCCCACGACGCCGGGGGCGACCGCTCGCAGAGCGTCCAGGCCCTGCGCGAGTATCTGCCCTATCTGCTGGACAACGGATACCACCTGACGGTGCCGCGCCGCCGGACCTGAATTGGGTTCGGCCCGTCGCCGCGAACGGGCGTTCGCCCGCCCGGCCGGGGCCGCCTCAGCGGGCCTCGACCAGGCGGGCGAAGACCACGACGTTCCCGTCGTAACCGTTCTGCTTCGAGAAACCGCCGCCGCAGGTGATGACCCGCAACTCCGGTGTGCCCTTGGAACCGTAGACCCGGTCGCCGGGGAAGTCGGCCTTCGCGAAGACCTCGATGCCGTAGATCTCGAACACCGCGGTCTTTCCGTCGGTGCGCTCGATCTCGACCCGGTTTCCCTTCTTCAGGGAACCGAGTCCGTAGAACACCGCGGGGCCCTTGGAGTTGTCGACATGACCGACGATCACGGACGTGCCCTTCTCGCCGGGCGAGACGCCCCCGGTGAACCAGCCGGCCAGATTCGGATCGTCCGGCGGCGGCGCGGCGACCCAGCCGTCCGCGTCCAGCCCCACCGGCATCACGGGCGCGTCGACCCGGATAGCGGGGATCCTGATCCGGTCCGCCGCCGCGTACGGCAGTGCGTCGGGCGCGGTGGCGAAGGTGTCCGGGAGCGCGCTACGGGTGTCCGGGGCGGCGGCCGAGGCCGGCTGCGGCGGACCGACGTCGAACTCCCCGGAACCGTTCCGGATGAGCGCCAGACCGGTCAGCAGAACAAGCGCTATCACGCCCCAGGGGGCACGCTTGCGCCGCCGCTCCTCCTCTTCGGCCTCTTCGGCCAGCTCGGAAAGTTCGGACGCAGACATTCGCCATCCCCTCTCGACGCGGCCGCTGCGATCTCCGTATCGCCTATGGGAAAACGCTAAGTCCCGCGCGCGCGAGCGGCGACGGGGCCACGGGCGAACGGGTGGCCCGGGCGTATTCCGGTGCGCCATCCGAGTTGCCGTTCTCAGGATTTTTCTGACGGTCCGTGACCTGCAGCAATATCCGATTGTGTGCTTTTCGCTCGGCGTGTCCACTCACCAGGACGGACCATTCTCGAAATGCGGGCGTGTTCAATACATCTGAGGGTCTGTTCGGGAGGTGCTTTCTCGCCGATCGACCGGGGACGGTTCCCGGGGCGCCTTCCGCGGAGGAAGAGATGCGAAACTCACGTGCCCTCGCGGCAGCGTGCACGGTGGTCGCCGTGCTCGGAGCCGCCGCCCCCATGGCCGTCGCGGACGGCATGGGCAACGGCGGCGGCCCGGCCAACACCCAAGCCCCGGTCGTCGGCGGGGTGGGCGTCGCTCCCGGGACCGGCGTCGCCCCCGGCGTCGGTGTCGCCCCCGGAGTCGGTGTCGCCCCAGGCGTCGCGGTCCCCGGAGTCGTCGTCCCCGGGTACGGCGTAGGCGGAATCGGCCGGGGCAGGGACGGCTTCGGCGGCCGAGGCGGGGACGGCTTCGGTGGGCGGGGCGGTGACGGGCGTGGTGGTGAGGGGTTCGGCGGCGGACGTGGTGGTGAGGGGTTCGGCGGCGGACGTGGTGGTGAGGGGTTCGGCGGCGGACGTGGTGGTGAGGGGTTCGGCGGCGGACGTGGCGATGACGGGTTCGACGACGGATTCGGCGGCCGAGGGGACGACGGGCGCTTCGACGACGGATTCGGCGGCCGGGGCAACGGGGTGCGCAACATCGTCGCCCAGCCCAGAGCGATCACGAGCGGCGCCCGCCTCACCGTCACCGTCGACGGCTGCCGCCGCGGTGTCATGACCTCCCGTGCCTTCCGGACGACCGAGCTGTTCCCGTTCGGCGGCGACATGGCGCGCGGTGTCGCCACCATCGACCGGGACGCCCGCCCCGGCCCGTACGACCTGACCGTCCGCTGCGACGGACGGACCCTGACCCGGCCGTCCGCGTTCTTCGTGCTCGGTGGGGTCCGGGGCGGCGTCGGCGGCAGCGTCTCCAGTGGGGCCACCCGGGCCGACATGGCGATCGGCGGTGGGCTGGTGGGCGCGGCCGTGCTCGCCGGCTGCGGGTTCTGGCTGCGCCGTCGGCACGAGAAGCGGCTCTGACCCGTGCGGGCCGTCTTCGCCCCGGTCCCGCAGGGCCGGGGCGAAGACCTGCGCGGTCAGGTGGCGAGCCGGGAGGCGATCAGGCACCGTCCGTACCGCCCTCGCCGGCCCGTCGGCGTGCGATGTGGTACGCCGTGCCTATCGAGCCCACGACGAGCGCGGCGCCGAGGCCGATCTCCTTCGGATCGAACCCGCCGGCGCTGCCGCCCGCACCTGCCCGCACACCCCGCTCGGGCGGGAGAGGCTGCGGGTTGAGCTCCTCACGCCCGCCGGTGCCGCTGTCCGATTGCCGGTCGACAACGTCGTGCGTACCGCTGTCGGTACGGCCGTCTGTGCGTTCGTCGGCCTCGCTGTCCGTGCGTCCGTCGGAGTGGCCATCTGCAAGGCCGTCGGTGTGGCCGTCGGACCGGCCCTCCGTGCGGTCGCCGTCCGTACCGCCGTCACCATGCCCCTGCGACTGGCCGGCCGCGATGCTGAGTTGGGTCGATCCCCTCGTCCCGTCGCAGTCGAAGGTCACCCGGTACGAGGCCCGTGTTCTCGCGTCCCGGTGGACCGTGGCCGCCACCGAGTCCCGTCCCTCCGGGATCCGGACCGTGTCGAACACGTCCGAGCTGACCGTCGCGGCGCCCCGGCAGCCTTCGGCGCGGTTCAGTTGCAGGCTGATCCGGCCGCCGGCCGACACGGTGGACGGCGTGACGTGGAGGCCGAAGGAGGTGTGCTGGCCGCTGTCACGGCCCCCGTCGCCCTCGTCGTCCGTGAGGGCGGCCGGAGCGCCGAGGACGAGGGCGCCGACGCCGAGCAGTGCGGCCGAAGCGACGCGTATGGCGTGCATGGTGGTTCCTCCGGATCTCCGAGGAGCTGCCGGCGGATCTGTTCCGCTCGTGCCGGAAACGCACCTCGATGATCGGAACGCTAGGAACATCCGTACACCCGCGCGAACGCAGTAGCGCGAACGGGGGAGGCGAGCGGGCCGACCGGGGGATGTGGATACGGCACCCGGGGGACATGCGCGGCGTGGCGTGACGCGTTGTCCCCCGGGTGCCTCCGGCTTTCGGGTCACCTAACCCCTGATGTGCGGGAAGAGGTTCAGGAAGGGCAGCGCCGTCGCTGTGATGCCCCGGCTGTAGGGCTCGTCGAAGTCCCAGATGAGGAACAGCATGAAGGCGATCGTCGCGGAGAACAGCCCCGCCAGGATCAGCTCGCGCCGGGTGCGCCTGATCTGCAGGGCGAAGACCATGCCGATGGTGACCGCGGCTCCGGTCAGCAGCCCGAACCACACCACGTTCGGCATGGTGGCCCCGGTCGAGTCGGCCCGGGCGCTGCGTGACTGGTCGAGAGCGGCCACCTGGTCCACCAGCGGCTGGTAGGCCTGGGCCTGGAAGTCGCTCTTCGGCTGGTAGTCGGTGACGTCCTGGCGGATCTTCGCAAGCAGGTCGGCGCCTTGCTGGGTGAGACGGCCGTGATCCGCCATCTCCTTCCACTCCTTGCCGACGACCTGCTGGGCGTAGGCCTCGACGTCCGCCCGGATCCGGTCACGGGCGTCGGGCGGATACACCCGTACCCGTTCGTAGATCTCGTGCAGCGCCTGCGCCTCCGCCTGCACATGGTCCTGGGCGGCGCTGCGGGCCTCCCACACACCGGCCACCGCCAGACCGAGGACGATGGCGTAGATGACGCCGATCCACATGGTCATGTACTCGATGACGTCCGGCGTCTCGGAGGGATCCTCGTCCTCCGCCGCCCTCTTGTGCCGTACGAGGGTGATGATGACCACCACGGCACAGGCCGCGAGCATCGCGAGGACGAGAACAAGCCAATCCGGCAACGGAAGCCTCCAGGAGTGAGCGGGCCGGCCGTCAGCGCGCGCGGAACGCGGCGATGGCGACGATGGCGGGTACGGCGATGAGCAGGACATAGGTGACCGGAGAGGTGCGGTTCGGCGCCGTCGTGCCGGTCGACTGGATGCGGTACGGCGGGTAGGTCACCGGGGTCGGTGAGGGCCGCGGGGTGGGCTTCGGCGACGGGGCCGGGGTGGGCGTCGGCCTCGGCTTGGGCTGGGGAGCCGGTGGCGGGGTGGGCGCCGGCTTCGGGGCCGGCGCCCGCCGGGGCGGCGGCGGTGGTGCCGGGGCCGGCGGGGTGGGGGGCGGTGGTTTCGGGGTGGGCTTTGGTGTGGGTTTGGGGGTGGGGGTCGGTCTCGGAGTCGGCGTGGGCGTCGGAGTGGGGGTTGGCGTCGGTGTGGGGCAAGGGGGCGGTGTGGGGGGCGGGCAGGGTGGGGGAGTGGGCCAGGAGCCGCCGGCCACGGCCACCGCGTGAGTGCCGTCGGGGCCCGTCGAGGCGTAGGCGCAGGCGTCGGCCGACGCCGTGCCGACCGGGCAGCCCACCAGGGTCCACGTGAGTGTCAGCAAGGCCAACACTCGGGGGACGGGCGCGAGTCGGGTCACTTCGGGTGCATGCACGACCGAGATCATGAGGCGTCGGGTGCCGTCGCACGCCGGAGTGCGGAGGGATTGGCCCGAACGGGGGATATGTACCGTAAACCGGTTTGAATCACATCGGTCGGCGATTGGCTCGAAGCGTATGCCCGTGCGGGACGCGGGCCGGGGGTACGGCGTCCCGAAAGAAATTTGTGCGGCTGTTGAACACTTCGGCCCCCGGCATCCGTACCTGGTGGCGTGCGGCGGCGCACAGGCGCTGCAATATCCAGGCGATTATGGGGAGTTGAAGATGAAGACCTCCTGGAGGAGCGCCTCTCTGGTGGCCACGGCCGCAGGCGTGCTGGCGTTGACGACGGGGTGTGGTCAGGACAATGTGACCACTCCGTCCTCGGCGGCCCAGAACGTGGGTGCCACGGCTCCGGCCGGTGTCGGCAGCGTTGGCAGTGTGACCACCCCCTCCACCGGTGCGGGCAACGGTTACGGCGCGGACGGCAGTCAGGCTTCCAGTTCTCCGGCCACGGTCCAGCCCGTGGGCAAGCTGACCGTTGCCAGCAACCCGGATCTGGGCAAGGTGCTGACCGACGGCAGCGGCCTCGCCCTCTACCGATTCGACGCGGACACCGCCAATCCCCCCAAGTCGAACTGCGACGGCGACTGCGCCACCACCTGGCCGCCGGTGCCCGCCGGCGACGCCGCGGCCGGCGAGGGCATCGACAAGGCACTGCTCGGCGAGGTCACCCGCACCGACGGCACCAAGCAACTGACTGTCGGCGGCTGGCCGGTGTACCGCTACGCCAAGGACGTCAACGCCGGTGACGTGAACGGCCAGGGTGTGGGCGGCAAGTGGTTCGCGCTGGCCCCCGACGGCAAGAAGGCCACCCTGGCCGACCTGCCCGGCCTGTCCGTCCGCAAGGACGCCAAGCTCGGTGACATCGTCGTCGACAAGAACGGCATGACGGTCTACCGCTTCATCAAGGACAAGGCATGGCCCAAGTCCGTCTCGAACTGCACCGGAGACTGCCTGGCGAAGTGGCCGGCCGTCGCGGAGGTCGCCGCCAACGACACCAAGGGCATCCAGAAGAAGGGCCTGATGGGCTTCACCCGGTCCGACAACGGCCAGAAGCAGATGACGGTCAACTGCTGGCCGATCTACACCTTCTCCGGTGACTCGAAGGCCGGGGACACCAACGGGCAGGGCGTCGGCGGCACTTGGTACGCCGTCTCGCCCGAAGGAAAGCTGGTCGGCGCGCCGAGCCAGTAAGGGACCACCTCCCCAGGGCTGATCGCCCCACCCGAGTCCACATTCGACCACCCGCCCCCTCCGGACCGCACGGAGGGGGCGGGTTCCTGTGCTTTCCGGCGCACCCGCATGTGCTGTTCATCGCACCCCCAACCGGCGGAATGCCCGAACACCCCCAAAGCGCACGCCGAATTCCCAGGTGGTGACCGGGAACGGATGGTCAATTTCCGGTTCCACTCGCCCAGTTCGCAGGCGATCAGTAGCCTCTGCTCGAACACCGGATCGCCTCAGCCTTGGAGAGATACATGGAGCGTCCCGCCTGGGCCCCACGGAGCATCGACATCTCGGTGCCGAGCGTTTCGCGTATCTACGACTACTACCTGGGCGGTTCGCACAACTTCGAGGTCGACCGGGAAGCGGCCCGCAAGGCCATGACGCACATGCCGGGCCTGCCGAAGATCATGCAGGCCAACCGCGCCTTCATGCGCCGTGCCGTCCGCTTCGCCGTGGCCGCCGGCATCGAGCAGTTCCTGGACATCGGCTCCGGCATCCCCACTTTCGGCAACGTCCACGAGGTGGCGCAGACGGCGCACCCCGGCGCACACGTGGTGTATGTCGACCACGACCCGGTGGCCGTGGCCCACAGCCAGACCGTGCTCACGGGCAACGACGAGGCGGACGTGGTCGCCGCGGACCTCCGCAAGCCACAGGAGATCCTGTCGAGCCCTCAGGTTGGGCGCCTCATCGACCTGAATCGGCCAGTGGCCTTGCTCCTCGTTGCCATACTGCACTTCGTGGAAGACGCGGACGACCCCTACGGGGCAGTGGCACAGCTGCGCGAGGCACTCGCGCCCGGCAGCCTGCTGATCCTCACCCATGCCTCGTACGAGGGAATCCCGCTGCCACCCGAGCGGGCCGAGAGCGCGGTGGACGTATACAGGGACATTCGCAACCCGCTCATCATGCGCTCGCGCGACGAGATCGCCAGGTTCTTCGAGGGGTACGACATGGTGGAACCCGGACTGGTGCCGATGCCGCACTGGCGGCCGGAGTCGGTGCCGGAGGACGAGGATCCGTATGCCTTCTCCGGATTCGCCGGCGTGGGGATCGCGGCGTGATCGCGGAGCCGGACGGCCCGGAGGACAGACTGCGCCGGTTCGCGACGATCTGGAGCCGGGCGGTGTTCCCGGTGACCTCGACGTCCCTGACCCGGCCGGAGTTCGAGGAGCAACTCCTCCCGCTGGCCCGCCGGTTGTGCGAGGTGCTGCTGGCGCACGGCTTCGAGGCCGAGGAGGCCCGGCAGGTGGGCGCCGCGCTGATCGACGCGCACTGCACCGACCCCGAGGCGCTCACCCGCACCCTCGACTGCGTCGACGCCTATCTGGCCCTGTACTGCGGCGGGGACGGCCCCCAGGACGAGCTGCGGATGCGTTCCTCGCGGATCCAGCACGCGATGGCCGCCGGGTTCGCCCAGGCGCTGCGCGAGCGCACGCTGGCCGAGCAGGAGGCCATCGCGCAGGCCGCGTTGCGGGCCCAGGGCGTGGTCGCGCAGGCGCTGCACGCCAGCGAGGCCCGCTTCCGCGCCGTCTTCGAGGGCGCGGCGATAGGAATCGGCATCGCCGACCTGGAGGGCAACGTCCTCCAGGTCAACGGTGCGCTGCTGCGGATGTTCGGCGGCTCCGAGCAGGCCGTGCGCGGCCGCAAGGTCATGGAGTGGGCGCATCCCGAGGACGCGCCCCAGACCTGGCGGCTCTACGAGGAGCTGGTGCGCGGAGACCGCGAGCACTACCACGTCGAGAAGGCGTTCAACCGCTCCGACGGAACGGTCCTGTGGACCAACCTGACCGTCTCCCTGCTCCGGGACGCCGACGGCGAACCGCAGTACCAGCTGGCCCTCATGGAGGACACCACCGAGCGCCGGCTGCTCAATCTGCGGCTGCGCTACGAGGCCACCCACGACGCGCTCACCGGCCTGCCCAACCGCACGCTGTTCTTCGAGCGCCTGGAGAAGGCCCTGGCCGCCGGTGACGGTCAGCGCTTCGGGCTGTGCTACCTCGACCTGGACGGCTTCAAGACCGTCAACGACAGCCTCGGCCACTCGGCCGGCGACCGGCTGCTGGTGGAGGTCGCCGACCGGCTGCAGTCCTGCGCGACCGCGCCCGGCGAGATGGTCGCCCGGCTCGGCGGCGACGAGTTCGTGGCGCTGACCACCGGACCGGCCACCCAACGCGAGGTCGACGACCTGGCCGACCGCATCATGAACGCCCTCATCACTCCGATCAGCATCGACGGCCGCGACCTCATGGTCCGGGGCTCCATCGGCATCGTCGAGGGACCGGCGGGCGAGCGCACCCCGGCCGAGGTGCTGCGCAGCGCCGACATCACGATGTACCGGGCCAAGTCGGCGGGCGGCAACCGTTCCGAACTGGCCGACCCGGAGGCCGACGCCCGCGCCATCACCCGGCACGGCCTCACCACCGCGCTCCCCGCGGCCCTGGACCGCAACGAGTTCTTCATCGAGTACCAGCCGCTGGTCCATCTCGGCGACGGCAGCGTGCGCGGCGCGGAGGCCCTGGTCCGCTGGCTGCACCCGCAGCACGGGGTCCTCGGCCCCGACCGGTTCATCCCGCTCGCCGAACACACCGGCCTGATCGTCCCGTTGGGCCGCTGGGTCCTGGAGGAATCCATCCGCCAGGCCCGCGAATGGCGAGAACGCTACGGCGAGCACACCATCGCCGGCCCGCTGCGCATCAACGTCAACCTGTCCCCGTGCCAGCTCACCCACCCCGGCCTGGTCCAGGACACGGTGGACATCCTGGAGCGGACCGGAGTGGCCCCCGAGGCCCTCTGCCTGGAGGTCACCGAGTCGGCCCTGATCGGCGCCGACGACGATCTCCTCAAACCGCTGCGCCGCCTCGCCGAGATGGGCGTCGACATCGCCCTGGACGACTTCGGGACGGGCTACTCCAACCTCGCCAACCTCCGCCGCCTCCCGGTGAGCATCCTCAAACTGGACCGCTCCTTCACCCAGAGCATGCAGCAGTTCCCGGCGGACCCGGTCGACCTCAAGATCGTGGAGGGCATCGTCTCCCTGGCCCACAGCCTGGACCTGGCGGTCACGGTGGAGGGCGTGGAGACGGGGGCCCAGGCGGAGCAACTCCGGATACTGGGCTGCGACACGGCCCAGGGCTGGTACTACGCCCGTCCGGGCCCACCGGAGCGCCTGCACGACCTGGCGCTGGTGGACGCCACGGGCTGACGACCCGGCGTCCTGTGGGCCCTCAGTCGAG
The DNA here is from genome assembly GCF_055634995.1 of Streptomyces sp. NPDC111744. NCBI lineage: Bacteria > Bacillati > Actinomycetota > Actinomycetes > Kitasatosporales > Streptomycetaceae > Streptomyces > Streptomyces sp. NPDC111744. The sequence continues at coordinate 587,375 of NZ_JBVKCG010000002.1, read as the reverse complement.
GTGGAAGACCTCCTCGGCGGGGGCCCACCACTCGCCCTCGGCCACGGTCTCCAGCGGCTGCTGGCAGGGGTCGGTCAGGGCCCACCAGTCGCGTGTCACCGGGTCGGCGGCGATCCCCTCGGTGTCGGCGGCGTAGTCGCTGCCCGAGTACTCCAGGTAGCTGAAGAGCAGCCCGTCCCGCAGGAAGATCGAGTAGTTGCCGATGTGGGCACGCTTGAGGGCCGCCAGCACGCCCGGCCACGCGGCGGCGTGCAGTGCGCGGTACTCCGACTCCTTCTCCGGGCGCAACCGGATGACGGCGGCGAAGCGCTGCATCGGGCTCACCTTCCTTCCTGAGGGACAGCGGCGAAGAATCAGTTTCATCCAACGAGCAGGACGATAAGGATCTGATCCTTCCCGCGCAATGGTTACGAGAGATGTCACCTACGGGCGGTATTCCCCTGCCTCATCTGGCACTTGAAACCAGTTCTGTCCGGCATCTTCCCTCCGTGTAACACGGATGTCATAGTGACCACCGCCGATGAATCTGATTAATCCGAGCATCGATGAGGGGGTGCACCGTGGCCGATCCGTCACCGGTCTCCGACGGTCCCTACCGGCCGGGGTACGAACTGGTCGCCGAACAACTCCTGGAGTACATGGCCGAGCAGAACCTGCGACCGGGCGACCGGCTCCCCACGGAGGCGGGCCTGGCCGAGATCCTGGGAGCGTCCCGCAACGTTACGCGTGAGGCCGTCAAGGTCCTCGCCGCCATCGGCCGGCTGAGCGTGCGGCGGGGTGCCGGCATCTTCGTCGCGGAGGTGTCCGGCGGGCTGGTGGACGAACAGCTGTCGCACTTCCGGCCGACGAGCATGGAAGACGTGCTGATGCTGCTGGACTACCGCGCGGTGATCGAGTCGGAGACGGCCCGCCGGGCCGCCGGCCTCGCCACCCCCATCGAGGTCCGCGCCGTCCGGGAGGGCGCGCAGAACTCCCTGACGGCGGCCCAGCAGAACGACGGACATGCCTTCGCCCGGGCCGACGAGGTCTTCCACGACGCGGTGGGCGCGGCCTCGCACAACGTGTTCCTGCGGTCGAGCGTCGCCGGCGTACGGCGCCTCGCGTCCCAGTCCGACGTGCTGCTCTTCCACGGCGACGCCCCCGGCTCGCTAGAGGTCGCCGCACGGCAGCACCTCGCCATCGCAGAGGCGGTCGCCGCGGGGGAGGCCGATCTCGCGAGCGAGTTGATGGTGGAGCACATCACCACCACCCAGAGCCAGTTCGAGCGGAAGATCCGCGACCGGCTGTTCAACCTCGGCGACCGCGCCGCCCCCGGGGCACCGGCGCGGCCGTCGGCGGACAGCGGTCCCGGGGACTCCGGGCTGCCCCCGCAGACGTCGGTGTCGTAGACCGGCGGCGTGCCTGTGCCGCGCGGCACAGGCACCGCGCCGACCGGCACCCCAGGAACCGGGCGGACGACCTGTTTCCCGCGCCCCCAAATCCCCCCAGGCGATTGGATCTCCGTGTCTCTTCTGTCTGAACGCAGAGGCCGAGCCGTGCCCCTGCCGAGAGTCCTCGTAGCCGCCGTGTCCCTTGCCCTGGCGGCGGTCCCGCTGACCGTCACCTCGGCCCGGGCCGCCGCCAGGCCGTCCGGCCTCACCGTCTACGTCTCCCCGGCCGGCGAGGACACCGGCCGCGGCACCGCGCAACACCCGTTCAGGACGCTGGAACACGCCCGGGACTACGTCCGCAAGGCCAAGGAGACGGTTGACGGCGACATCCACGTCCGGCTGCTGTCCGGCACGTACCGGCTGAGCCGTACCTTCGCCCTCACCGCCCAGGACTCCGGCCGGGACGGGCAGCGGGTCGTCTACGAAGCCGCGCCCGGCGCGCACCCGGTGGTCAGCGGCGGCAAGCAGGTCACCGGCTGGACCAGGGCCGACGCCGACGGCAAGGTCTACAAGGCGAAGCTGACCGGCCTCGACACCCGTCAGCTCTATGTCAACGGCGAGTCGAAGACCCGCGCCCGCAGCGGGAAGAACCCCTCCGGCTTCAGCAAGACGGCCACCGGCTACACCTTCACCGACACCGGCATCAGCACCTACAAGCACCCCGCGGACCTCGAAGTCGTCAGCTCCTGGGGCTGGAAGCTGATGCGCTGCCCCGTGGAGTCGGTCGCCGGCACCACGATGACGATGCGGCAGCCGTGCTGGCACAACGCCAACCTCCAGCAGGGCCAGGAGATCCAGAACCCGACCTGGCTGGAGAACGCACGCGAGCTGCTGGACAGCCCGGGGGAGTGGTACCTGGACAAGAGCGCCGGCGAGATCTACTACATGCCCGAGCAGGGCGAGAACATGAAGACCGCGGACGTCACCGTCCCCGTCGTGCAGGACCTGGTGGACCTGAACGGCACCCGTGACCAACCCGTCGCCGACGTGTCCTTCCAGGGCATCACCTTCTCCTACTCCACCTGGCTCGAACCGAGTTCGGCCGACGGGCTCATCGAGGGCCAGGCCGGCTTCCGGATGGTCGGCGACGACAACCCGACCTTCGACTCCACACGCCTGAACTGGAAGAAGACCCCCGGAGCCGTCAACGTCAGCCACGGCCAGGGCATCGAGTTCACCGGCAACACCTTCACGCACCTCGGCGCCGTCGGCCTGAACCTGAACACCGGCACCCAGCACACCACCATCACCGGCAACGTCTTCCGCCAGATCGCCGCGACCGGCATCCAGATCGGCGGAGTCACCTGGGGCGACGCCCACCCCGACGACCCCCGTGACATCACGAAGGACACCCTGGTCGATGACAACGTGGTCACCAAGGTCGCCGACCAGTACAACGGCTCGCTGGGCATCCTGGCCGGCTACACCGACTCCACGCTGATCACCCACAACAAGGTCCACGACCTGCCCTACAGCGGCATCTCCGTCGGCTGGGGCTGGGGCCTGACCGACCAGGGCGGCAACTCCGCCTACCCGAACAACGCGGGTGTCCCGGTCTCCGACACCCCGACCATCAGCCGTGACAACGTCGTCAGCGACAACGAGATCAGCGACATCATGAAGTCGCAGGCCGACGGCGGAGCGGTCTACACGCTCAGCAGCGACCCCGGCGGCAAGGTCACCGGCAACTACATCCACGGCGTCCCGGCCCCCGCCTACGGCGCCGTCTACCACGACGAGGGCAGCCGGCACTGGGAGAACACCGGCAACGCGTTCTGCGACGTCGCCTTCCAGTGGCTGCTGATGAACCACGCCCAGGACAACACGGCCCGGGGCAACTACACGACCCAACCCGCCTTCAGCGTCCAGTACCTGAGCCAGAACAACGAGGTGGGCGGCAACATCACCGTCGGGTCCTGCGACCAACTGCCCGCCTCGATCGTGAACAACGCCGGCCTGGAGAAGGCGTACCAGCATCTCGATCCGGGCCCCGCGGTCACCGACCACCAGGCGCCCGCCGCCCCCGGCGGCCTCACCTCGGTCGCCGACTTCCCGACCGTCGCCGACCTCAGCTGGACCGCCGCCACGGACGACATCGGGGTCACCGGATACTCGGTCTTCCAGGACGGCAAGCTGGTCAACGCCTCCGGTAGGACCTCCGTACGCCTCTCCGGTCTGACGGCGGGACAGACCTACACCTTCACCGTCACCGCCCGCGACGCGGCCGGCAACGAGTCGAGGCCGAGTCAGTCCCTCACGGTCACCATGCCCGACGGCTCGGACCTGGCGCTGAGGAAGCCGGTCACCGCGTCCTCCGACTCCGAGGGCAACGTGCCCGCGAAGGCGGTCGACGGTGACCTGTCGACGCGCTGGGCGCAGGGCCTCGGCCTGCCCGACCCGTCCTGGATCCAGGTCGACCTCGGGGCGTCGTACGACGTGAGCGGCGCGATCACCACCTTCGAGAAGAGCAGCGGCTACAAGTACCGCGTCGAGGTCTCGCCCGACGAGGTCCACTGGCAGACCCTCGCGGACCAGACCTCCGGCAACACCACCGCGCAGACCGACTACGCCCACACCGACACCCCGGTGGCCGGCCGCTTCGTACGGCTGACCGTCACCGGCTCCAGCGGCAACGGCGGCAGCATCTACGACTTCCAGGTCTACGGCACCGCCCGGGCCCCCGGCTCGGACCACACGGCCCCCACCAGCCCCGGACAGCCCACCGTGAAGCCGCTGCTGCCCAGCCTGGTGGACGTCAGCTGGCCCGCCGCCACCGACGACACCGGGGTGACCAGCTACGTCGTCTACCAGGACGGCACGCGGATCGGGGTCACCGGCGACACGAACTACCGGGTCTCGGGCCTGAAGCCCGGGACGAAGTACTCCTTCACCGTCGTGGCCCGCGACGCCGAGCTGAACAGCTCCGACCCCGGCCCGGCCGCCGAGGTGACCACCCCGCCCGACGACGACCTGGCCCTGGACAAGACGGCGACGGCGTCCTCCGACTCGGAGGGAAACGTTCCCGCGAAGGCGGTCGACGGTGACCTGTCGACGCGCTGGGCGCAGGGCCTCGGCCTGCCCGACCCGTCCTGGCTCCAGGTGGACCTCGGCAAGGACACCAGCGTCTCCGCCGTGGTCACCACCTTCGAGAAGGCGAGCGGCTACCAGTACCGCCTGGAGTACTCCGCCGACGGCGAGAACTGGTCGACCTTCGAGGACCACACCGCGGACAACACCGTCACGCAGACCAACTACTCCTTCGCCGACGAGCCCGTCACCGCCCGCTATCTGCGACTGACCGTCACCGGCTCCAGCTGGAACGGCGGCAGCGTCTACGAACTCCAGGCGTACGGCGGCTTCTGAGCAGTCAGCCGAAGAGCCGTCCCCGCACCCACAGAGACGAAAGCCAGGATGAAGATCACCCATGTCGAAGTACACCGGATCGACGTTCCGGCGGCCAGCCCGCCCTTCCGCTGGCGGGACGGTCTGAACGGCAGCGCTCCGGTCGGCGACGGCGCGGTGTTGCGCATCGGCACGGATGAGGGGGCCGAGGGAGTGGCCCTGTTCGCCCGCCCGGGCGCCTTCACCACGCTCACCGAGCTGGTGGACCGGGTCTTCCGCGAGGAACTGGTCGGGGCCGACCCGTTCCAGCGGGAGTGGCTCTGGCACCGGGTGTGGGAGCTGGACCGTATTCACGAACTCCCGCTCCCCACCCTGGGCCTGATCGACATCGCCCTGTGGGACCTGGCCGGCCGCCACCACGGCCAGCCGGTCTGGCGGCTGCTCGGCGGGTTCCGCGAATCCATTCCCGCCTACGCCTCGACGTCGACGTTCGCCACCACCGAGGAGTTCCTCGACGTCGCCGACCAGTGCCTGGACCTCGGCTACCGGGGCATCAAACTGCACGCCTGGGGCGACGCCCGCCGGGACGCCGCCCTCTGCCTGGCCCTACGGGAGCACGTCGGCCCGGACGTGCCCCTGATGTACGACGGATCGGCCGGCTTCGACCTGCCCGACGCGATCCGCCTCGGGCGGGCCCTCTCCGAGGCCGACTACCTCTGGTACGAGGAGCCGATGCGCGAGTTCAGCGTCTCCGCGTACCGGCAGCTCGCCGCGGCGGTCGACGTCCCGCTGCTGGTCGCCGAGACCTCCGACGGGGCCCACATGAACTCCGCCGACTTCATCCGGGCCGGCGCCGCCACCTTCGGGGTCCGGGCCGGCACCACCCTGCGGGGTGGCATCACCGGCGCCATGCGCACCGCCCACCTCGCCGACGCCTACCGGCTGCGCGCCGAGGTGCACGGTTCGGACATCCCCAACCACCACCTGTGCATGGCCATCTCCAACACCACCTACTACGAGTCCCTGGTCACTGCCACGACGGTCGTGCGTGAACGCCACGTGGACGCCCAGGGCCTGGTCCACGCCCCCACGGGACCCGGCATCGCCCTTCCCCTCGACTTCGGCTACGGCAGCGAACTCCTGCCGTTCGTCGAACAGCCGCGCTGACCGGCAAGAACAGAAAGGCAAGACGATGAGGTCTTCCGAGTCCCCGAGAGCGGGCCGACGCCGCTCCGCTCTGCGTACGGCGGCCGCCGCCCTCGCCCTGTCCACCGCGGCACTCCTGGCCGGCTGCGCCAGCGCCGACACCACCGCCCAGTCCTCCTCCGACCAGTCGACGTTCAAGCCGGCCACGCAGAAGGACGGCTCGCAGATCACGGTGTGGACGGACTCCACCCGCCTGCCGTCGGTGCAGAAGTACCAGAAGGCCCACCCGGACGTGAAGATGGACATCGTCACGTACGACGGCGGCGCCGACGGCTCGACGTACCTGCAGTCCAAGGTGCAGCTCTTCGACCGGACCGGCAGCGGCTGGCCGGACGTGGTCTTCGGCTCGCCCACCGACGTCACCTGGGCCTCGGAGCCGACCAAGCCCGGCGTGCAGCCGTTCGCCGCCCCGCTGGACGACAAGCTCGTCCCGCAACCCACGCTGGACCGCTTCGCCAAGGGCTCTCTGACACCCTGCCAGTTCAACGGCCACACGTACTGCCTGCGCAACGACATCGCGCAGGTCGTCCTCTGGTACAACAAGTCCCTCATGGACAAGTGGGGTTATCAGGTCCCCACCACGTGGGAGGAGTACGAGGCCCTCGGCAAGAAGGCGGCCAAGGAGCACCCCGGCTACCTCGTCGGCTCGGTCGGTGACACCAACTCCCACGAGTCGTACTTCTGGTCCGGCCAGTGCCCGGCGTTCGACCTGGTGAAGCCGGACACCCTGCGCACCGACCTCCAGGACCCGAACTGCACCCGCACGGCCAGGCTCCTGGACGACCTGATCGACGCCAAGGCCGTCACCACCAAGGGCTTCTTCAGCCAGGGCTTCGCCAAGGACAGCGGCGGCAAGGTCCTGATGGCGTACGGACCGTCCTGGTACGGCCAGTACCTCTTCAAGGCGGCCTTCAACACCCCGGCCAGGCAGATCGCCGCGGCGCCCCCGCTGACCTGGGCGGGGGAGACCAAGGCGGCCACCGGCAACGTCGGCGGCGGGGTCTGGATGGTGTCCTCGCACAGCGCCAACCTCAAGGCCTCCACGGACCTGGTCACCTGGCTGACCACGTCCGACGAGAACCAGGCGTCCGCGCCCACCTACCCCGCCTACACCAAGGCGGCCCAGGCGTGGCTGAAGAATCCCGCCAACAGCGACTACTTCGCCGCCGACGTCAGCGAGGCGTTCGAGCAGGCCGCCGACGAGGTGTGGACCGGCTGGTCGAACACCAAGTTCTCGGACGCCACCGCCTGGTCCAGTGTCGTCCTGCCCGCGCTGACCGCAGGAAAGAGCCTGACCGACACGCTACCGGCCTGGCAGAAGGAGATCGGCAACGAGGCGAAGGCACACGGATACAAGGTGGAGAACCAGTGACCCTGCTGGAGTCCGAGCGCGTCGCCGTCTCCCCGTTGCGCCGCGGCACCCCGCCGCGGCGCCGCGGCCGCGCGGGCTACTGGTTCGTCGCCGGCTACGCGCTGCTGCTGCTCGCCTTCGGCATCGTCCCGACCGCGTACTCCTTCTACCTGGCCCTCACCAACGACCGGGGCCAGTTCACCGGCCTGAACCAGTTCGTCAAGGTGGTCCAGGACTACCGCTTCGGGCCCGCTTTCACCCACATGCTGATCTACCTGCTGCTGTGGCTGGCCGCCCTGGTGGTCCTGGTCGTCCTGGTCGCGGTGATCCTGCGCGGTCGGGTCCGCCCCGGCACCTCCGCCCTCTTCCGCTTCCTCTACTACATCCCCGGCGCTCTCGCCGGCGTGGCCAGCGTCCTGGTCTGGCTGTTCATGCTGGATCCCGACGTCAGCCCGGTGTCCTGGCTGCTGAAGAGCATGGGCATGCAGACCTTCGCGGCCGTCCTCGCCCCCGCCAACCTGCCGTGGATCCTCATGCTCATCGCCTTCTGGACCGGCGCGGGCGGCTGGATGGTGGTGATGTACGGGGCGCTCAACAACATCCCCGACGAAGTCCTCGAAGCCGCCCGAATGGACGGCGCGGGCCCCTGGCGGACCGCCTGGCACATCCAGATCCCGATGATCCGGCAGTGGGTCGTCTACATGACCATCATGGCGTTCGCGACCGGCACCCAGTTGTTCGTCGAGCCCCAACTGCTCCAGACGGCCAGCCTCGGCCGGGTCAGCCCCACCTGGTCGCCCAACCAGCTCGCCTACGTGTACGCCTTCCAGCAGGGCGACTTCAACGGCGCCGCCGCCGTCTCCGTCGTCCTGCTCGCCGTTGGTGTCCTGGCCGCGGGTCTGCTGGTCGCCCGCTCGAACCTGTTCAAGTTGGATGAGTCATGACGCAATCAACTCTCTCCCCGGCAGCGGTGACCCGGCGCGTCGTCCGGCCGTCCCGAGCCCTTTCCTTCCTGGTCGTGGCCCTGCTGCTGGCCTTCCTGCTGGTGTTCTTCGTCCTCCCGGTGATCTGGTTGCTGCTCGCCCCGTCCAAGACGGCGGGGGAGGTGGTCCGGGACAATCCTTTGTCCTTCGGATCGTTCGGGCAGATCGGTGCGGCCTGGCACCATCTCTTCGCTTTCCAGGACGGCGCGATGCTCACCTGGCTGAAGAACTCGGCGATCTACTCCGGCGGTTCGCTCGTCCTCACCCTCGCCGTCAGCGTCCCGGCCGGCTACGCCCTGGCCCTGACGAAGTTCAGGGGCCGCAAGACGCTCCTCGTGATCACCCTGGTCACCATGATCATGCCGCAGGCCACCCTGGTGCTGCCGGTCTTCCTGGAACTCAACCGCTTCCACCTCATCGGCACCATCTGGTCGGTGATCCTGCCCTTCTCCTTCTACCCGTTCGGCGTGTACCTCGCGTACATCTACTTCGGCAGCAGCCTGCCCAGGGACCTGCTGTCGGCCGCACGGATCGACGGCTGCACCGAATGGCAGCTCTTCGCCCGCATCGCCCTACCGCTGGCGAAGCCGGTGATCGGCCTGGTCGCTTTCTTCAGCTTCGTAGGCAACTGGAACAACTTCTTCCTCCCCTACCTCGTCCTCCCGAACAGCAACGAGTTCCCGGTCCAGGTAGGCCTCAACCAACTCCTCACCTCCACCCCGTCGTTCAACCCGGTGGCAGGCGCGGGCCTGAACATCACGATCCCCGAACTGGCCCTGGCGATCATCATCGCGATCCTGCCGGTGCTGGTCCTTTTCCTCTTTTCTCAACGCACCTTGGTGTCAGGCATGCTGGCGGGATCGACGAAGGAGTGAGCGGTGCATCGAAAGGTGCTCGGGCTACAGCAGCGCCCCTTCAGGGGCGCGGGGCCGTATCAATATGCGGCTCGGCCGCGTGGGCGCGACCAGCCACGGCGAGCCAGCAGTCCCGAACGGCGATCAACCAGAACGGCGTCCATGGGCACTCTCACCTCTCCAGCAGCATCCTCTGCAGCTCCCGCGCCGCCCGAGGCGGAGCCACATCACTGCGGTGAGCCAACGCAATGGTCCGATGCAACCCCGGCCGAGCCAACGGAGTGACCCGCAATCCCCGTCCCGACCGAGCGGCCACCATCCGAGGCACCACGGCCACCCCCAGCCCCGCCCGTACAAACCCCAGCACCGCGTCCATCTCACCCCCCTCAACCGCGAAACCCGGCTCGAACCCGGCGGAGCGACACGCCGCGACGGTCAGCTCCCGCAGGTCGTACCCGTGCCGGAACATCACCAGCCGCTCCCCCTCCAGGTCGGAGATCCTCACCCCGCCCCGCCCCCGCCCGGGCACCGTCGCCTCGGGGGAGGACACCACCACCAGGTCCTCCCGCAACAGCTCGACCGTGGTCAGTGCGGGTGACGCCGGTGGCAGCGGCAGCACGATCAGCGCCAGATCCAGCGCCCCGCGCGCCAGCTCCCGTACGAGATCATGGGAGCCGCTCTCCTCGATCAGCAGCTGGATCCCCGGGTAGCGGTCGTGGAAGGAACGCAGCACGTCCGGCAGCAACCCGGTGCACAGACTCGGGGTCGCCCCCAGCCGCACCCGCCCGCTCCGCAGCTGCACCAGTTCCTGCACCTCGTGGCGGGCGGTGTCCGCGTCCGCGAGGATTCGCCGGGCCAGCGGCAGCAGCGCCTCGCCGGCGTCGGTCAGCGTGATGTTGCCCCGGGCCCGCAGGAACAGATCCGCCCCCAGCTCCCGCTCCAGTGCCTTGATCTGCTGGGACAGCGAGGGCTGGGCGACATGGACCAGCTCGGCGGCCCGGGTGAAGTGCCGGGTCTCGGCGACGGCGACAAAGTACTGAAGCTGCTGGAACTGCATGGTGACACGATAGCGTCTGGCTATGGAATCAAGCCGGACCATGTCTTGGACCGATCGGATCCTCGGGCTCTACCGTCCTGAGCATGGCTCTGGCAACGCGGACGGACCGACGGCCGTCCATGGCGCGCACGATGTGGGACAGCTCCGTCGGCAAGAAGACCGTGATGGCCGTCAGCGGCCTGATCATGCTGCTCTACCTGGTCGTGCACATGATCGGCAACCTGAAGATCTACTTCGGGGCGGGCGAGTTCAACCATTACGCCCACTGGCTGCGCACCATCGGCGAACCCTTCATGCACTACGAGTGGACGCTCTGGCTCATCCGCATCGTCCTGGTCGTCGCCGTGGTCGCCCACGCCACGTCCGCCTATCAGCTCAGCCGCCGTGACATCAAGGCGCGCCCCACCAAGTACGTGCACAGCAGGCCCCGGGCCAGCTACGCGACCCGCACCATGCGCTGGGGCGGGATCATCCTCGCCCTCTTCATCGTCTGGCACATCCTCGACCTGACCACCGGAACCGTGCACTCCGGCGGCTTCCAGGAGGGCCACCCGTACCAGAACGTCGTGGACACCTTCTCCACCTGGTACGGCAACGTGATCTACATCGTCGCGATGCTCGCGCTCGGCCTGCACGTCCGGCACGGCTTCTGGAGCGCCGCCCAGACCCTCGGCGTCGGCAGCCGCACCCGCGACCGCGCCCTCAAGGCCACGGCCGACGTCCTCGCGCTGCTGCTCACGGCCGGTTTCATCGCCGTGCCCGTGGGTGTTATGACCGGAGTGGTGAGCTGAACATGACCGACTATGTCAACTACACGACCGGCGAAGCCGTCGCCGACGGCAAGGCCCCTTCCGGACCGATCAACGAACGCTGGGACAAGCGCCGTTTCGAGGCCAAGCTGGTCAACCCCGCCAACCGGCGCAAGCACACCGTGATCGTCGTCGGCACCGGCCTCGCCGGCGGCTCCGCCGGTGCCACCCTCGCCGAACAGGGCTACCACGTCGTCCAGTTCTGCTACCAGGACTCCCCGCGCCGCGCCCACTCCATCGCCGCGCAGGGCGGTATCAACGCGGCGAAGAACTACCGCAACGACGGCGACTCCATCCACCGGCTGTTCTACGACACCGTCAAGGGCGGTGACTTCCGGGCCCGCGAGTCCAACGTCCACCGGCTCGCGCAGATCTCCGTCGAGATCATCGACCAGTGCGTGGCGCAGGGCGTCCCGTTCGCACGGGAGTACGGCGGTCTGCTGGACACCCGGTCCTTCGGCGGTGTGCAGGTTTCGCGGACGTTCTACGCCCGTGGGCAAACCGGGCAGCAGCTGCTCCTTGGCGCCTACCAGGCGCTGAGCCGGCAGATCGCCGCCGGGAACGTGGAGATGCATCCGCGCACCGAGATGCTCGACCTGGTCGTGGTTGACGGGCGGGCGCGCGGGATCGTGGCCCGGGACCTGATCACGGGCAAGATCGACACGTACTTCGCGGACGCCGTCGTACTGGCGAGCGGTGGTTACGGCAACGTCTTCTACCTGTCGACGAACGCCATGAACTCCAACGCCACCGCCGTCTGGCGGGCGCACCGGCGCGGTGCCTACTTCGCCAACCCGTGCTTCACCCAGATCCACCCCACCTGCATCCCGCGCACCGGCGACCACCAGTCCAAGCTGACGCTGATGAGCGAGTCGCTGCGCAACGACGGACGGATCTGGGTGCCCAAGGCCAAGGGCGACACCCGGCCCGCGAACCAGATCCCCGAGGACGAGCGCGACTACTACCTCGAGCGCATCTACCCGTCCTTCGGCAACCTGGTTCCCCGCGACATCGCCTCGCGCGCAGCGAAGAACGTCTGCGACGAGGGACGGGGCGTCGGGCCCGGCGGCCAGGGCGTCTATCTCGACTTCGCCGACGCCATCGCGCGGATGGGGCGGAAAGCCGTCGAGGCCAAGTACGGCAACCTCTTCGACATGTACCAGCGGATCACCGACGAGGATCCGTACCAGGTGCCGATGCGGATCTATCCCGCCGTGCACTACACCATGGGCGGGCTGTGGGTCGACTACGACCTGCAGACCACCGTCCCCGGGCTGTTCGCGGTCGGCGAGGCCAACTTCTCCGACCACGGCGCGAACCGGCTCGGCGCGAGTGCGCTGATGCAGGGCTTGGCCGACGGCTACTTCGTACTGCCGGCCACCATCAACGACTACCTCGCCCGCAACCCCCACCAGGAGGCGGTGACGGTCGAACACCCCGTCGTACAGGAGGTGCTGGCCGAGACGGAGGACCGGCTGAACCTGCTGCTGTCCGTCGACGGCGACCGTACGCCCGACTCCTTCCACCGTGAACTCGGTGAGCTGATGTGGGAGTTCTGCGGTATGGCCCGGACGGACACGGGGCTGCGCAAGGCACTCGAGCGGATCCCGCAGATTCGCGAGGAGTTCTGGCGGCGCATCAAGGTGCCTGGGACCGGTGCGGAGTTCAACCAGTCCCTGGAGAAGGCCAACCGCATCGTCGACTACCTGGAGCTGGCCGAGCTGATGTGCCTCGACGCGCTGCACCGCGCCGAGTCCTGCGGCGGTCACTTCCGCGAGGAGTCCCAGACGCCGGACGGCGAAGCCGCCCGCAAGGACGAGGAGTTCGCCTACGCGGCCGCCTGGGAGTTCACCGGCACCGGGGACGCCCCGGTGCTGCACAAGGAAGACCTGGTCTTCGAGTACGTACACCCCACCCAGCGGAGCTACGCATGAAGCTCACCCTGCGCGTCTGGCGGCAACGCAACGCCGACGCCGACGGCGCCATGTCCACGTACGAGGTGGACGGGATCTCCTCCGACATGTCGTTCCTGGAGATGCTCGACACGCTCAACGAGGAGCTCATCCTTCGGGGCGAGGACCCGGTCGCCTTCGACCACGACTGCCGTGAGGGGATCTGCGGCGCGTGTTCCCTGGTGATCAACGGGGACGCGCACGGTCCGGAGCGGACCACCACCTGCCAGCTGCACATGCGGTCCTTCAAGGACGGCGACACGATCGACATCGAGCCGTGGCGGGCGTCCGCCTTCCCGGTGATCAAGGACCTGGTGGTCGACCGGACCGCGTTCGACCGGATCATCCAGGCCGGCGGTTACATCACCGCGCCGACCGGGTCCGCGCCGGAGGCGCACGCCACGGCGGTGCCGAAGGCCGACGCCGACTTCGCGTTCGAGCACGCGGAGTGCATCGGGTGCGGGGCGTGTGTGGCGGCCTGCCCCAACGGGGCGGCGATGCTGTTCACCTCCGCCAAGATCAACCATCTGAACGTGCTGCCCCAGGGGGCGCCCGAGCGGGAGACGCGGGTGCTGGACATGGTGGCGCAGATGGACGACGAGGGCTTCGGCGGCTGCACGCTGACGGGGGAGTGCGCGACGGCCTGCCCGAAGGGGATCCCGCTGGTGTCCATCACGAGCATGAACAAGGAGTGGTTGCGAGCCACCCGGAAGGCTGGGAAGCGGTAGCGCCGTAGGAGGCGCGTAAATGAACGTTCGCCGACTAGTGCGGACGGGCGGGGCCGGGGCTGGTGCTCCCCGGCCCCGTCTCGCCGTTCGCCAACCACCCCGCCAGGGGCGCGAAACGGCCCGGCCGGGTCACGGTAGCGTTGCTTCAGCGCGTCCATCAGGCCGCGCGCGAGGGTGAGCCACCCCCCGATTCCCGGCATTCAGCAGCCGCACATCCCCGGGTCCCGCGCACGTCACGCCGAGTCCAGCCTGCCAAGGAAGAAAGCAGGTGCAGATTTCCTCAGCTTCCGCTCGGCGCAGGAGACCTCCATGACCGCCATGCCCGCCTCACCCCCTGCTCTCGCCGCCCCATCCGGGGACTCCGGCTATCTGGTGCAGCTCGCCCGTGACGAGGACGACGTCCGGGCCGCGCAGCGACTGCGCCACCAGGTGTTCGCCGGAGAGATGGGCGCCCGGCTCGACGGGCCGGAACCGGGTCTGGACGTGGACGCCTTCGACGCGTTCTGCGACCACCTCCTGATCCGGGAAGCCCTCACCGGCGAGGTCGTCGGCACCTACCGACTGCTGCCGCCCGAGCGCGCCGCGGTCGCCGGCCGCCTCTACTCCGAGGGCGAGTTCGACCTGAGCCCGCTCGCCGGCATCCGCCCCGGACTGGTCGAGGTCGGCCGCTCCTGTGTGCACGCCGCCCACCGCGACGGCGCCGTGATCGGCCTCATCTGGGCCGGCATAGCCCGGTACATGGTGGACCGCGGCCACGAGTGGCTGGCCGGCTGCTGCTCCGTCCCGCTCGCCGACGGCGGCGCCCTCGCCGCCGCCACCTGGGAGCGGGTGCAGGCCAAGCACCTCGCCCCGGAGGAGCTGCGGGTACGACCGCTGCGCCCGTGGGTGCCCGAGGGGCCGGCCCCGGAGGGCCGTGCGGAACTGCCCGCGCTGCTCCGCGGCTACCTGCGCCTCGGCGCGTGGGTGTGCGGCGAGCCCGCGCACGACCCCGACTTCGGGGTCGCCGACATGTACGTCCTGCTGTCGATGCGCCGGGTCAACGCGCGCTATCTGCGGCACTTCCTCTCGCTCGTCCCGGCCTGATGAGCGTCTGGCTGCCCAGCGCGCCGTGCACCCCCGGCGCGTGCGTGGAGTCCGCGAGGTCCCTCACGGTCGTGCCCCGTGCGGTGCTGCGGTTCGCCGCGGTCGTGGCCCTGATGCTGGTCGCGATCGTGCTGCTACCGCTCGGGGAGCAAGTCCCCGCCGAGTGGGTGCGGCGGTTCTCCCGGGTGGTTGTCCGGGCCGCCGGGGTCCGGATCCGGATCACCGGCAGTGCTCCGAGCACCGGTGGGGTGCTCCTTGTCGCCAACCACATCTCCTGGATGGACATCCCGCTGCTGGCCGCCGTACGGCCCGCGCGGATGCTCGCCAAGAAGGAGATCCGCGAGTGGCCGGTGGCCGGCACGCTGGTGGCCGGCGCCGGAGCGCTGTTCATCGACCGGGACCGGCTGCGCGCACTGCCGGACGCGGTCGGCCGGATCGCCGGTGCGCTGCGGGAGGGCGCCGCGGTGGTGGCCTTCCCGGAGGGCAGCACCTGGTGCGGCCGGGCGCAGGGCCGCTTCCGCCGGGCCGTGTTCCAGGCCGCCCTGGATGCTGGTACGCCGGTGCAGCCGGTGCGGCTCCACTACCGGCTGGAAGCGGGAGAGGCCAGCACCGTGCCCGCCTACGTCGGCGAGGACACCCTGCTGGCCTCCGTGTGGCGAGTGGTGTCGACCCGTGGCCTGGTGGCCGAGGTGGACATACGGCCGCTGATACCGGCCGGCAGTCACCCGGACCGGCGCACCCTCGCCCGCGCCGCCCAGCCGGTGACCCACGAGCCGGCCTGGACGCACGCGGCTCTGGTGAGCCCCGGCTTGGGCTCTCAGTGGTCGGTCTCCAAGTGGAGCTTGAGCAAGTCGACGCCGTAGTCGCCGCCGTTTGGCGTGCGGATGACGGTGTGGATGTGCTGCGTGCGGATGACGGTGTGGATGTGCTGCTGGGTCGGCGTGCCGCCCGGACCGCCCATGCCACCGCCGCCGCCCGGCCGGCCACCGGTCGGCATCCCCGTGGGCAGGCCTGTCATCTGCCCGGTGGGCTGCCTCGAGGGCGAGCCCCCTGAGGGCCGGCCGCCATCGCTGCCGGTCCTGGTGCCGTATGCGAGCTGCATACGCCCGAACTCCGGTCCCGGGGGATGTCGGGGGGCTCCGTACGGGCGACTCGCCGGGCAGGGACAAACCCTGCGAGTCTAGCCAGCCGGCCCGTGGGGTTCGTCAGGGCTGCGGCGGGTTGTTCCGGTTCCGCTCCTGCTCGATGTAGTCGTCGGCCCTTTTCTGGCCCATGTCGACCTGGGACTGGTACTTGTTCCCGGTCCGTTGGTCGATCATGTCGCCGCCCTTTTCGACGCCCTGTTTGGCCTGGTCCTCGTGGCCCTTGAGCATCCCCTTGAGCTTGTCCAGCATGGACATGGCAGCCCTCCTCGCTGGTTGAGGCTTCCCCACCAGCGTCACCGGCCCGGGACCGGTCCGCATCTCGGCGGGCGTCCCCGTGCGGGCCCGGCGTGCCTGTGCGAGCTTGGAGACGCGGAATCCCGCCGACCGCAGAAAGGCCCGGGCCCCATGAACACTCCCGGTTTCGGATTCGGACGCAGTCCCTTCGAGGAGTTCGACGAACTGATGTCCCGCTTCTTCGGCGGATCCGGACCGGGCACAGCGGCCCGCCGCCCGCAGCGCGTCGACATCGGCAGCCTGCTGTCCGAACGGGCACGAGAGTTGGTTGCCGAGGCCCGCGACCTCGCCGCCGTCGAGGGCGGCGAGGAACTGGACGCCAGGCATCTGCTGGCCGCGACCACCACGCACGACTCCACCCGGCGGCTGCTCACCGAGGCGGGCGCGGACCCCGACCAGCTTCGCGAGCGGCTCACCGCCGGCCACGGCGGCGCCGAGAAGTCGGAGCCAACGAATCTCACCCCGGCCGCCAAGCGTGCCCTGCTGGACGCCTACCAGATCTCCCGGGCCGAGGGCGCCTCCTACATCGGCCCCGAGCATCTGCTGCGCGCGCTCGCCGCGAACCCGGAGTCGACGGCCGGACGGGCGCTCGGCGAGAGCGGCTGGGAGCCGACCCGGATGCCGGTCGAGGGCGCGGCGGAGCGGAAGAGGCCCAGCACCACGCCGACCATCGACGAGTACGGCCGTGATCTCACCGAGGACGCCCGGGCCGGGCGCCTGGACCCGGTGATCGGGCGGGACGAGGAGGTCGAGCAGACCATCGAGGTGCTCTCGCGGCGCAGCAAGAACAACCCGGTCCTGATCGGTGACCCCGGTGTCGGCAAGACCGCCATCGTCGAGGGGATCGCGCAGCGGGTCGTCGCCGGGGACGTGCCCAAGACTCTCGAAGGCAAGCGGCTGGTCTCCCTGGACCTGGCCGGGATGGTGGCCGGCACCAAGTACCGGGGCGAGTTCGAGGAGCGGCTGAAGAAACTCCTCGACGAGGTCCGCGAGCACAGCGACCGACTGGTGTTGTTCCTGGACGAGCTGCACACCGTCGTCGGCGCCGGCGGGGGCGGCGACGGGTCCCTCGACGCGGGCAACATGCTCAAACCCGCCCTCGCCCGCGGCGAGTTGCACCTGATCGGTGCGACCACGATCGACGAGTACCGCAAGCACATCGAGAAGGACGCGGCCCTGGAACGCCGGTTCGCGCCCATCCTGGTCGGTGAGCCCACCGTCGACGACACCATCGAGATCCTGCGCGGACTGCGCGACCGCTACGAGGCCCACCACCAGGTCCGGATCACCGACGAGGCCCTCGTCGCGGCGGCCGAGCTGTCCGACCGGTACATCACCTCCCGCTTCCTGCCGGACAAGGCGATCGACCTGATGGACCAGGCCGCCGCACGGGTCCGGCTGCGCTCCAAGACCCCGGCCACCGACACCCGGGACATCGAGGACCGGATCGCCGCCCTGAACCGGGAGAAGGACCAGGCCGTCGCCGACGAGGAGTACGAGCGCGCCAAGGAACTCCGCGACCGGATCAGGGAGACCGAGGCCGAGCTGGAGCAGGCGGCCACGGCCGAGGAACACGCGCCCAAGGTCACCGCCGAGGACATCGCCGAGGTCGTCTCCCGCACCACCGGCATCCCGGTCGCCGAGCTCACCGAGGAGGAGCGGGAGCGGCTGATGAAGCTGGAGGAGCACCTCCACGAGCGGGTCGTCGGCCAGGACGAGGCGATCGCCGCCGTCGCCCGCGCGGTCCGCCGTGCCCGCGCCGGAATGAGCGACCCCAACCGTCCGGTGGGCAGCTTCCTCTTCCTGGGCCCGACCGGCGTCGGCAAGACCGAGCTGGCCCGCGCCCTGGCCGCCGCCCTCTTCGGCGATGAGGGCCGCATGATCCGTCTTGACATGAGCGAGTTCCAGGAGCGCCACACGGTCTCCCGGCTGGTCGGCGCCCCGCCCGGATACGTCGGCCACGAGGAGGCCGGCCAGCTCACCGAGGCGGTGCGCAGGCAGCCGTACGCGGTGCTGCTCCTCGACGAGGTGGAGAAGGCGCACCCGGACGTCTTCAACACCCTGCTCCAGCTGCTGGACGACGGCCGACTCACCGACGCCCAGGGCCGGACCGTCGACTTCAAGAACACCGTCGTCATCATGACGTCGAACATCGGCGCCGACCGCATCCTGGTCGCCGGCACCGAGGACTACGCCAAGATCCGCGAAGCGGTGATGCCGGCCCTTCAGCAGCACTTCCGGCCGGAGTTCCTCAACCGCGTCGACGAGATCATCGTCTTCCGCGGCCTGGACCGCACCCAACTGCGCCAGATCGTCGACCTGTTGCTGGAGCACACCCGGCGCCGGCTGCATGCCCAGAACGTCAGCCTCGAAGTCACCGACGAGGCCGCGGGGTTGCTCGCGAACCTCGGTCACGAACCCGACTTCGGCGCCCGTCCGCTGCGCCGCACCATCCAGCGCGAGGTCGACGACCGCCTCGCCGACCTGCTGCTGTCCGGCCAGCTCACGGCGGGCGACCGGGCGGTGGTGGACGCGGCCGACGGCGAGATCGTAATCCGCTCCGACCAACCGGCCGAGGTCTGATCAGGGGCTCACGATCCCGGCCAGCCGCCGGTAGGAGTCCAGCAGGGCCGGGCGGTCATACGTACTGGTGGTGACCAGCACCTCGTCGGCGGCCGTCTCCTTCAGGACCGTCTCCAGCTCGTGCGCGACCTGGTCCTCGGTACCGGCGAGGTGCCCGGCGAGACCGGACTCGTAGAAGCCGCGCTCCTTCGCGGTCATCGTCCGGGTCTCCACGGCCTCGGCCGGGGGCAGCGGCGGGAAGGAGCCGTGGGTGCGGGAGTACGCCATCGACCAGGCCTCGGGGACGAGCAGCCGGCGGGCCGCCTCGGGGGTAGCGGCGACGGCGACGGTCCCAGAGATCACGACATAGGGCTCGGCCGCCCAGGGGGAGGGGCGGAAGCGGTCGCGGTAGTGGTCTATGCCACGTCGCATCTTCTCCCGGTTGCGCAGATCGCCGATGACCATCGGCAGTCCGGCGCGGGCCGCGATGTTCGCGCCCTCGCCCATCGCCAGCACGAACGGTGGCACCCGCAGCCCCTCCGCCGGGCGGGCCCGCACCCCGGTCGGTGACGTGCCTTCGAACCAGCCGAGCAGCTCACCGAGTTGCGCCGCGAAGTCCTCGGCGTCGCCCATGTCGCGTCCCAGCGCCTTGCGGACCCCGCCGGTGAAACCCACCGACCGGCCGAGCCCCATGTCGATCCGCCCGGGGAACAGCGACTCCAGCACGCCGAACTGCTCAGCCACGACCAGGGGTTGGTGGTTCGGCAGCATGACACCACCGGTGCCGACCCGGATGGTGCGGGTCGCGGCGGCGACAGCGGCCGCGAGCACGGTCGGCGCCGAACCGGCGACCCCTGGCACCCCGTGATGCTCCGACACCCAGAACCGGTGATACCCGAGCGCCTCCACCTCGCGCGCCAGCGCCACGGTGTCCCGCAGCGCCGCACCGGGGGCCTGCCCCTCCCGGGTGCGTGAGCGGTCGAGGACGGAGAACCGGGTCCGGGCGATCAGCGCGTTCACACAGGGTTCAACACCGGGGCGGCCTCAGGATTCCCGCCGCCGGCCAGGCCCCGGGGTGCGGCCGACCGCGCTCGCAGGCCCCGACCGGGTGCCGCGGGACCAGGTGGCGGACGCCGTCGACCGTCATCGGGTCGGGTGCCGGGGTGCTCCCCTTCCACTGGGTGCGGCGGTGGCGAGCAGTTGGCGGCCTCCGTCGTTCCCGCTGCCCGGCGTGGCCGGTGCCGTGGTCACGGCCCGGGGCACCGCCGCTGCATCCCTGGCGGACGGCGCCCCGGGCCGATGCCGTCGCCCCGACCAGGGCCGGTCTGACAATTCCCGTCGTCGCCCGGAGGGCGGCCTCGTGGCGTCAGGTGCGTGCTCTGGGGGTCCCCCCGGCCGGAGGCTGGGGGAGTGCCGGGCGTAGGCCCTCGTACTAAACGTACTTGGGTCTGCGCCCGCTAGGGTTACCGCGTGGCCGACAGCAGCGAGCGTCCGATCGCCGTGTTCGACATCGACAACACTCTCGCCGACACCGCGCACCGGCAGCGGTTCCTGGAGCGTACGCCCCGGGACTGGGACGCGTTCTTCGCGGCCGCGCCGCACGACCCGCCGCTCGCCGAAGGGATCGCGCTGGCCGTGGCTTCCGCGCAGGAGTGCGAGATCGTCTATCTCACCGGGCGGCCCGACCGCTGTCGTCGCGACACCCTGGACTGGCTCGCCGCCCACGGGCTGCCCGAGGGGCGTGTGCACATGCGGCGCAACGCCGACCGCAGGCCCGCCCGGCACACCAAACTGGAGATCCTGCGCCGCCTCGCCGAACGACGTGAGGTCCGTGTCCTGGTCGATGACGACGAGCTGGTGTGCGACGACGCCGAACGGGCGGGATTCACCGTGGTGCGGGCCCGCTGGGCCGACCGCTCGGCCGCGCTGGAGCAGGCCCAGGAGGGAGAGGGGCGGACCTGACCCCGTCCGGCCCGGGACCCGCCGTCGTCAGTCCTCGTCCTCGAGGCGGAAGCCCACCTTCAGGCCCACCTGGTAGTGCTCGATCTGCCCGTTCTCGATCTGGCCCCTGACCTGTGTCACCTCGAACCAGTCCAGGTTGCGCAGGGTCTGGTTGGCGCGTGCGACACCGTTGCGGATGGCCTGGTCGATGCCCTCGTGCGAGGTGCCGACGATCTCGGTGACCCGGTAGGTGTTGTTCGGCATCGGGATGCTCCTCTCGTCTCGTCGTCACTCCAAGGTGCCGCATCCGGAGGCGGAGCGCGAGGCGTCGGTGATCGTGATCGCGGTCAGCCGGTCGCGACGGCGAAGGGGCCGCCGACCCCGAACGCGAGCCGCGCGAAGTTCTCGGCGACGCGGCGATGTCCCGCCGGATCGGGGTGGACCTCGTCGGGCAGCGGGAATTCCGCGTAGTCCCGTTCGCCGTACAGGTCACGGCCGTCGAGGTAGTGCAGGTTCGGATCGTCGGCCGCCCGCTGTTCGACTGTCCGGGCGAGTTCGTCACGGATGACGTTGAGCGTCAGGCGCCCGGCTGCGCGTTCGGCCGGATCGCCCGTCGCCCTGAACCGCAGGGTTCCGCCGTCGAAGTCGGGCGCGAGCGGTCCGGGAGTGTCCTCCTGGACCGGGCACAGGAGGGCGGACACGACCAGTAGCGGCGTGGTCGGATGCCCCTCGCGCACTGTGTCCAGGAAGCCGTGGACCGCAGGGGTGAAGGCGCGCAGGCGCATGGCGTCCGCGTTGACGACATTGATGCCGATCTTCACGCTGATCAGGTCCGCGGAGGTGTCCCGCATCGCACGGGCGGTGAACGGGTCCAGCAGCGCACTGCCACCGAACCCCATGTTGACCAGCTCGACCTCGCCCTGGGCGGCTGCCAGGGCCGGCCAGATGGCGGTCGGATGCGCGGCGTTCGAGCCGTGGCTGATGGAACTGCCGTGGTGCAGCCACACCCGGCGCCCGCTTGCCGGTGCCTGCTCGACGGGGGCGTCGGTGCGCAGGGCGATCAGCTCGGTGATCTCCGTGTGCGGGAGCCAGATCTCGATGTCCTTGTCACCGGCGGGCAGACCGGTGAAGCGGGCGGTGCCGGCGGGACCCTCCGTCAGCTCGGCGGACTGGGTGAGAAGGTCGGTGATCGTGTGTACGTTGCCGCCGGCCACCGTGGCCTGGGCCGTGAGGCGGCCGTCGACCAGCAGGTCGTACACGCCGTCCGCCGGGGCGGGGAACCCTCGGTACACCCGTTTGGTGGGGAGCGTGTCCAGTTCGACGGTGGTGGCCCTGGTACGGAAGACCAGCCGCACGCCGGAGGGCTGGGCCTCGGCCAGGGCCAGTTGGCTGTCGGGGATCTGCCGGCGCGCCCGGGCGGGCAGCCGATGCGGCAGCAGTCCGTGCGCGGTCGCTTCCACGTCGAGGTAGCCGCGCAGGAGATCCGCAGTGACAGGGGTGGTGATCCAGTCGCGTTCGGTGTTCATTGCCTCAGCCTGTTGATCGACATGTCCGGACGGTCAGCAGGTGGCCCGGTTCCGCAGCAGGGCGTCGAGGGAGTCCACGACCCAGGCCCACGATTCCTGCGCGTCCGGGGCGCTGTGCTCGAAACCCCCGGCCAGCTCCAGGCTGACGTAGCCGTGGAAGACGCTGCCCAGCATCCGGACCGCGTGCGTCTGGTCGGGCTCTGTCAGGTCGTAGCCGCGCAGGATCGCCCGCGTCATCTGGGAGTGCCGCACCCCGGCACTGGCGGCCGCCGTCTCGGGATCGAGCCGGAGGCGGGCGGCGGCGTACCGGCCGGGGTGTTCCCGCGCGTAGTCGCGGTAGGCGTCCGCGAACGCGGCCAGGGCGTCCTTGCCGGCCCGCCCCGCCAGGGCGTCGGCGACCCGGTCGGCGAGTTCCTCCAGGGCGAACAGGGCGATCCTGGTCCTGAGTTCCTGGGAGTTCTTCAGGTGCGAGTACAGACTCGCGACCTTGACGTCGAACCGCCGGGCGAGTGCCGAGACGGTCACCTGGTCGAAGCCGACCTCGTCGGCCAGCTCCGCCCCCGCAAGCGTCAGCCGCTCCGGGGTCAGGCCTGCTCTCACCATAACCTTCCTCCTATCCAGCGACAACAATAAAGCATTTGCCTAAGACTTTTAGGCAAATTAGCCTGCCGCTCATGAGACCCCTGACTGAGCGGGAGATCCGCACCGCCTTCGTGAACTGCACCAAGGGCGAGGCCAAGCGCCTGTCCGTCCCCCACGACCTGGCCGAGCGACCGTGGGACGACCTGGACTTCCTCGGCTGGCGGGACCCACAGGCTCCCGACCGCGCCTACCTCGCCGTCGAGCTGGGCGACCGCCCTGTGGCGCTCGCCCTGCGCGGCTCCGGCGCCACCTCCTGGCAGACGCGGCGCAGCATGTGCTCGATATGCCTGACCACCCACACCGGAGGCGTCTCGTTGATGGTCGCCGCGAAGGCCGGCAAGGCCGGGCAGCAGGGAAACTCCGTGGGCGTCTACCTGTGCAGCGACCTCGCCTGCCCGCTGTACGTACGGGGCAAGAAGGACGCCGGCGTCGGTTCACGCCTGCCCGAGTCGCTCACCTTGGAGGAGAAGATCGAGCGAACCGTCGCGAACCTCACGGCGTTCATCGCCAGGGTCACCGCATGAGGCGACCGGCCTGACCGCCCGTGGCGGCGAATCGACGCGCAGTGTCGCCAAGCCTTGACCCTGCGCATTGGTCCATACCAAAATCCCGTACACCCGTACGAGCACCCGTGCTCGTTCCCCCACGTCGGGCCTTCTCCCCTGTCCGCCAGACAGAACAGGAACCCCTCGTGAGACGTCGTCGCCCGCTCGCCCTCGTCTGTGTGTCCGCCGCGCTGCTCAGCGCCTGTGGCGTTTTGCCGGGCGGAGCGGGTGGCCGGCACACCGTCTCGGTGTGGCTGATGCAGAACAGCGCGTCGCAGGAGTTCCTGCGCCGGTTCACCGCGGACTTCGAGCGCACCCACGAGGGCATCCGCCTGGACATCCGTATCCAGCAGTGGACCGGGATCGTGGACAAGGTGCAGACGGCGCTCAAGTCCGACTCCGTGGACGGTCCCGATGTCATCGAGGTCGGCAACACCCAGGTCCCGCAGTACGTCGAGGGCGGCCGGCTCACCGACCTCACGCTGGAGTCGATGCGGGACTGGGGCAAGGAACACTGGCTGCCCGGCCTCGCCGAACCCGGCCGGGACGACTCCCGTCAGTACGGCATCCCCTGGTACGCGGCCAACCGTGTCGTCATCTACCGCAAGGACCTCTTCGAGAAGGCCGGCATCACCTCCCCGCCCAGGACCCGCGACGAGTGGCTGGCCGACACCGGGAAGCTCAACTCGGGCGGGAACCAGGGGATCTACCTCGCCGGGCAGGACTGGTACACGCTCTCCGGGTTCGTCTGGGACGAGGGCGGGGATCTCGCGGAGGAGACGGACG
The DNA here is from genome assembly GCF_055634995.1 of Streptomyces sp. NPDC111744. Taxonomy (NCBI): domain Bacteria; kingdom Bacillati; phylum Actinomycetota; class Actinomycetes; order Kitasatosporales; family Streptomycetaceae; genus Streptomyces; species Streptomyces sp. NPDC111744. Next base: position 563,139 of record NZ_JBVKCG010000002.1, on the reverse strand, counting down.
CCGGCTGGAAGGGCGCCCTGGACAGTCCGGCCGCGCTGCGCGGGATGGACTTCTACCGGCGGCTCCAGGCCCTCGGCAAGGGGCCCGTGGACGCGGACGAGGAACATCCGCCCCAGGCCCAGGTGTTCGCGGGCGGTCAGGTCGCACAGATCGTCGCGGTGCCCGGCCTCGCCCAGTCCATCGTGCAGGAGAACCCCGAACTCAAGGACGAGATCGGCTACTTCCCGGTGCCGGGGCTCACGGCCGACCACCCCGGCGCCGTCTTCACCGGCGGCTCCGACCTCGTCGTACCGCAGAACACCGACCGACCCTACGACGCGACCGCCGTCGTCGGCGCACTCACCGGTGCCAAGTGGGACGCCGAACTGGCCCGCACCATGAACTACGTGCCCAACAAGACCACGCTGGCGGGCGCGGTCGCCGGGGCGGAGGGGGTCGCCGCCATGGCGGCGGGAGCCGCGCGGGGACGGGCGACCCCCCACACCCCGGACTGGCCGGCGGTCGAGGCCGACAACCCGATCAAGGGCTATATGACCGAAGTGCTCGGCGGAGCGGACCCCGCGACCGAGGCCCGCCGCGCCTCCCGGCGGATCACCGAACTTCTCGCGTCGGGCTTCGGGTGAGTCGGCTGGAAGCGGTCCGGGCCCGTGCGGCCGCCTCGCTCATGCTTCCTTCAACTCCGGTGCGTCGAGGGCTTCTTGGGTGACCTCTTCGGGCGTACGTCCGTCCGTCGCGACGACGGCCGTGGCGACCTCTTCGTACAGGTGCCGCCGCGCCTGCATCAGCTCGCGCCACTGCTTGCGCGGGTTGATGGCGAGCATGCCTGGACGCGGATGCGTCGAAGGCGGTGGTCGCGGAGGTCGACCAGGCCCACAAGGACGGCGACACCCTCGGCGGTGTGGTCGAGGTCCTGGCCTACGGCGTGCCGGTCGGCAGCGCAGCGGGTCGGCGTCCAGCTTCCCGACGTCGGCCGGGGTCGGGTACACACCTTTCGGGGCCTTCACCGTGCACAGTTCGACGACGTGGGAGACGATCTCGATGCCGGGCGTCTCCTTCAGGTACGAGCGGGCGACCGCGCCGAGCGCCACCCCGGCCGCGGTCTCCCGCGCGCAGGCACGCTCCAAAACCGGCCGGGCCTCGTCGAAACCGTACTTCTGCATGCCGGCGAGGTCGGCGCGGCCGGGACGCGGGCGGGTCAGCGGCGCGTTACGGGCCGGCCCCGCGAGGATCCCGGGATCGACCGGGTCGGCCACGACACACCTGCTGCCGCGGGTGTTCCAGGCCGCGATCGCTCTTCGCGGCCTGGAACTCTCCTCGATCACCCACCGGGAGCCTGTCGGCCCTTTCAGTGAGCGGTGGCGAGAGTGAGCGTGAAGCCGGCGTTCGGGTCGACCCAGACCTGCTGCGTACGGAGGCCCGCGTCGGCCAGTTCCGCCTGCAGCCCGTCCCTGGTGAACTTGGCGCTGCGCTCGGTGATCCATTCCTCTCCGTGCCCGAAGTGCACCGCCAGGTCGAGCTCCCGGATCTTGACGAGCTGTTCGACCCGGCTGCGGAGCCTCATCTCGATGTGACTCTCCGCGCTGTTCCACACCGATACGTGGTCGAAGGCGTCGGGGTCGAAGTCGGCGTCCAGCTCGCGGTTCAGGACGTACAGCAGGTTCTTGTCGAACTCCGCCGTGATGCCCTGGGCGTCGTCGTAGGCGGCGGTCATTTCGTGTTCCGTCTTGACGAGGTCGGCGCCGAGCAGAAGGAAGTCCTCGGGGCGCATGATGTCCCGGAGCCCGCGGAGAAAGGGGCCCCGGGCGGGGCGCCGGAAATTCCCCAGCGTGCTGCCGAGGAAGGCGATGAGCCGTGGGCCGTCCTCGGGCAGCGGAGGCAGGACGAGCGGAACCGTGAAGTCGGCACGGAGGGCGTGCAGACGGATCCCCGGATAGTCCTGGACGAGTTGGGCGCTGGCCTGATGGAGCGCGTCCGCGCTGACGTCGACGGGGACGTAGTGCAGGGCTTTCGGGCCCAGCGCCTCGATGATCAACTTGGATTTCGTCGAACTCCCGGACCCGAGTTCGACCATGCTGCGGGCCCCGGTCAACGCGGCCACATCCCGGGCGTGGAGCTGCAGCAGTCCCAGTTCCGCCCTCCACAGGGGGTACTCCGGAAGCTGGGTGATCTCCTCGAAGAGTTCGCTGCCACGGGCGTCGTAGAACCACGTGGGTGCTGTGGACTTGGGGGTGCCGGTCAGTCCGCCGCGGATGTCGGCGCGCAGGGCCTTGGCGTAGTGTTCGGCGTCGAGGGTGTCGGTGTAGCCGTAGGCGCGGGTGCTGGTCATGATTGCCTCATTTCAGTCGACGTCGTGCCGGTGAGTGCTCGGAGTGACTGCAGGAACGGGAACTCAGGCCTCGGCCTCTCCTTGGGCCGGCCCCGATGCTCGGGGGTGGGCCCGGACCTGAGCCCTCTGCGTCGCCGGCCAGGGCCGACTGGCATGTCCGAAGGGAGTGTCCGTCGCGTCCTCGGGAAGGGTGCGGGTGACACGGAGGGGACTCACGTACAGGGCTCCTTCGGGGATACGGATGCCGGGGCCTCGCCCGGTTTCTCGACCGATTCGTCCTGGGCCGGGCCGTCCTCGCCCGGCTTCTCGACCGGGGCGAGGGTGACGGCCCGGCGGCTCGCGACGAGCAGCGTGCGGTCGGGGACCTCCCGCCAGCGCGGGTCGTCGTCGTACGGCTCGGAGGCGACGACGACGCGGTGGCCGGGTTCCGAGAGGTAGTAGAGGCTGTCGCCCCAGGCGGTGGCGGCGATGGTCTCGCCGTCGGTGAGCAGGAGGTTCAGCCGCGCGGTCGGGGCCGCCTCGGCGATCTGGCGAACCGTTTCGGCAAGGGCTGAGCCCGGCGGCGTGCCGGACCGCAGCCGGTGCAGAGCCAGCGCCCAGACGAACGCCGAATCGGTGCGCGCCTCCATCGACAGCAGGTCGGCCGGGGGCAGTAGCGGGACGAGGGATGCCACCGACCGCGGCCAGCCGGGGATCGCCCCGTTGTGGCTGAACAGCCAGCGGCCCGCGGCGAACGGGGCAGCCGCGGCCTCCGCGTCCGCACCCGCCAGGGTCGCGTCCCGTACGGCGGCGAGCACGGCGCCGGTGCGCACGACCCGGGCCAGGTCGGCGAAGGACTGGTCGGCCCAGATCGGCCCGGCCCGCCGGTAGCGGGCCGGCTGCGGATCCTCCTGGGCGTACCAACCCACCCCGAATCCGTCGGCGTTGACCGTCCCGTACCGCTGCCGCCGGGGCGCCCACGACTGGCGGTAGAGGGAGTGTTCGGGCTCCACGAGGAGCCGGCCGAGTGGCTCCTCGGGTCCCAGACAGGCCAGATGACGGCACATCAGGCGGTCTCCGCGGCCGAACGGGCGGTGCGGAAGCCGGAGAAGATCTGCCGCCGGATCGGGTAGTCCCAGTTGCGGAACGTTCCCCGGCAGGCCACCGGGTCCACGGCGAACGAACCGCCGCGCAGCACCTTGTACTCGGGGCCGAAGAACACCTCCGAGTACTCCTTGTACGGGAAGGCGGTGAAGCCGGGGTAGGGGAGGAAGTCGCTCGACGTCCACTCCCAGACGTCACCGATCAACTGCCGTACGCCCAGCGGTGACTCGCCCTCCGGGTAACTGCCTGCCGGTGCGGGACGCAGATGCCGCTGGCCGAGGTTGGCGTGGGCCGGTGCCGGTTCGGCGTCGCCCCACGGGTAGCGCCGGGACCGGTTCTCGCCGGGGTGGTGCCGGGCGGCCTTCTCCCACTCGGCCTCGGTGGGCAGCCGGCGCCCGGCCCAGCGGGCGTAGGCGTCCGCCTCGTACCAGCTCACGTGCAGCACCGGCTCCTCCGGCGGTACGACCTCGGTGACCCCGAACCGGCGCCGCAGCCACTGGCCGCCCTCACGGTGCCAGAAGTGCGGGGCGACGATCGAGTGCTGCCGGATGTGCGCCCAGCCATCGGGCGTCCACCAGCGCTCGTTCTCGTAGCCGCCGTCCTCGATGAAGGCCAGGTACTGGCCGTTGGTCACCGGCGTGGTGTCGATCCAGTAGGGCGCCACCTCCCGCCGGTGCGCGGGGCGTTCGTTGTCCAGCGCCCACGGTTCGGTGGAGGTGCCCATGGTGAACGGGCCGCCGGGGACCAGGACTTCGGCCGGACCGGTGAACGGCGGCGTCGGGTCCGGGTCCGGGGCGGTCAGGGCCTGGGGGCCCTTGCGGAGCTGATGGGTGATCAGCATCGTCTCGTCATGCTGCTGTTCGTGCTGGGCGATCATCCCGAAGGCGAAGCCCGCCTCGGTCAGCCGCGAGCCGCTGAACGCCGAGCCCTCCAGCAGGTCCAGGGCCCGGCCGCGCACCTCCGCCGCATAGCGCCGGGCCTCGGCGGGCGGCAGCAGCGGTAGCGTGGGCCGTTCGGAACGCGGGTGCTCGAAGGCGTCGTAGAGGCTGTCGATCTCGGGGCGCATCGCCTCCCGGCCGCCGACGTTGCGCAGCAGCCAGAGTTCCTCCTGGTTGCCGATGTGCGCCAGGTCCCAGACCAGCGGGGACATCAGCGGGGAATGCTGGGCGGTGAGGTCGGGCTCCTCTACGCAGCTGGTCAGGAGCATGGTGCGGTCCCGGGCCGTGATCAGGGACTTCAGGGCCCGGTCCCGCAGGGTCTCGATGTCGATGTCGGTCTCGGGGGCGGTCATGCGGGGATGTCCTTCCCGTGGGCGCGGCTCGATGTTCCGCGCAGGGGGTCCAGCAGGTCGTCGGCCGGGCAGCGGCCCTTGAGGACGTACCGGTCGAAGTACGCCGTCACGGCGGCCACGACCTCGGGGGCCGCGCCCAGCCGGGGCAGGGCCTCCAGCGCCGCCGCGAAACAGCCGACGGCGGCCTCGTGCAGCTCCGGGTCGCCGAGCCCGGTCCGGGCGGCGTCGACCCACAGCGGATTGTGCGGGGCGGGCCGTGGCTCCGCCCGCTCGGCCAGCGGTTTCACCGTCCGGTACGCGGTCTCGGCGGCCTCCGGGTCGTCGAACAGCGCCGCCGTCACCGCCAGCGGCACGATCCAGCCGTCGTCGCCGGGCTGTGCGTCGATCATCCGCAGCTCCAGATGACCGCGCGGCCGGACCGGCGGGAACAGCGTGGTGAGGTGGTACGCGAGATCCGCCCTGGTGGGCGACCCCGACCGGGTCCACTCCCGGAAGGTGAGGCCCTCGGGCACCTCCCAGGGGCCGCTGTCCCGTCGTACGCACATCACCGGGGCGTCCAGCACACGCCGGGCCCAGGAGGTCCGCGGGTCGCCGGCCAGCGGGGGCGCTCCCGCGCGGCCCGCGTCGATCTCCATCCACAGCAGCTGCCGGGTGGAGACCCAGCCGGTGGGCCGACCTCCCGCAAGGGGGGAGTTCGCGAAGGCGGCCACCAGGACCGGGCCCAGCTGATGGGCCAGCCACCAGCGGCGCGTGTGCCCCAGCGGGCCGGGCTCCTCATGGCCGGCGTCCAGGCAGACCTGCACGGAGGCCGAGCTGCACATCATGTGGCGCCCCGCCGGACCGGCCCGGTCCAGGCACCTCTCCATCGCCTCGTAGCGCGGTTCGCGCAGGAAGCGGCGGGGTGTGTGCCAGGGATCGTGACCGGCGCCCACGAGACCGAGGCCCTGCTCGGCGAGGACCGTACGGACGGCGTCCAGGTCGGCGGATACGGTGCCGATGCACTCCATCAGGGAGGCGGCGGGCGGCGAGCTCAGCTCCAGCTGGCCGCCGGGTTCGACGGTGAGCGTCGACCCGAGGGGCACCGTGCGCAGTGCGGCGTAGGCCGCTTCGAGTCTTTCGGGTGTCACGGGGAGCTGCGGCTGCCGCAGCTCGTGAACCAGCCATTCCACTTCGACCCCGAGCGTGCGGGGCGGGCCGGTCTTGAAGCAGATGCCCTTGACCAAGGCCTCCACCTCGGCTTCGGTGACAGCGGTGCGGTCGTCCGAGAAGTCGGTTTTCATCGACCCGTCGGTACAGTCGCCGCCGTCGGATATCGAGTCGGACATGTAGGGATCCTCCTGAGATTCCACCATGCCGCCGGCCCGGCCGTGGATGGGTCCGGGACGGCACGTCCGTTCCACCCAAGACCTTCGCGCCGATTCGCACAAGGGCACCTATCGGGACGTTCTAGATCGGTAACCTCTGCTTCCTTGCACGTTCGGAACCGTTTCGGGTGCAGGAAACTCCGTTGCACCGCATCACCAGCATCGCCCAGGATGCGTACATGAGCACGACGGGGGAGACCGCGCGGGCCGCGGTCATGGCGTCCACGGGGGTGGCGCCATGAGCGCGCGCCTGCGCGGGATCGCCCAGGAGACCGAAAAGATCGTGGCGTCGGGGGCCTATCGGACCCCCGACGGCCGGGAGATCCTCCTGGCGGCCGACATCGCCGCCGCACAGGCAGGGACGCGGATCCACGGCCCGGAACCGGTGCCGGTCCCGCCGACCGCCCCGGTGGAGACGGTCGTCGAGGTCACCGGCGAGAGCAGCCTGGAGGCCGCCCGCCGGCTGGCCGACGCCCCGGTCGCCGTCCTGAACTTCGCCTCGGCCCGCAATCCGGGCGGCGGCTATCTGAACGGCGCCCAGGCGCAGGAGGAGGCGCTGTGCCGCGCCTCCGCGCTCTACGCCTGCCAGGTGCACGCCCGCGCCTTCTACGACCACCACCGCGCCCACCGCGACCCGTTCTACTCGGACCGGGTGATCCACTCCCCGGCCGTCCCGGTCTTCCGGGACGACCGCGGCGGCCTCCTCACCGAGCCCTACCGCGCGGGCTTCCTCACGTCCGCCGCGCCCAACGCGGGCGTGATCCGCCGTACGACGCCGGAACGCGCCGGTGAGCTGCCGGGCGCCCTCGCCGTACGGGCCGAGCGGGTCCTGGAGGTGGCGGCCGCGAACGGTTACCGGCGGCTGGTCCTCGGCGCCTGGGGCTGCGGGGTCTTCCAGAACGACCCCCGGCAGGTCGCGGGGGCCTTCCGGGGGCTGCTGGGCCCCGGCGGACGGTTCGAGCGGACCTTCGAGCACGTGGTGTTCGGGGTCCTGGACCGTACGCCGGGATCGGTGGTCCGGGCGGCCTTCACCGAGGCCTTCCAGCAGGCCGCCCTCGACGGCTGACGCCCAGGGGGTGTCCGGCGGATCAGGTCGGCTGTGAGAAGCGGCCCTTCTTGGCCGAGTCGGGCGGGATCCGGTGCGTGCAGCTGCAAGGCGGAGGAGGCGTGCTGGGGAGGGGGTGCCAGACCCCGCGACGCCGGCATGATCCGCCCGGCAACCCCTGGCGGCTCACTTCCAGCCGTAGCGCTCGTGCAGCCGGTTGCGTACGAGGTTGAAGCGGCCCCGGTCCAGCGCGCACGCCTCCCGGCGCATGCCGTCCTCGTGCAGCCGCAGTACACGGTCCACGTCCACCCAGGAGTCGCGCCCCGACCGGTCCCAGGGGCCGCTGCCGATCGCCACCCACTCGCGGTCGTGGTCGTGCCGCTTGCTCGACAGCTGTACGGCGAGCAACGTGCCGGCCGCCTCCCGGGCGACGACGAGCACCGGCCGGTCCTTGCCCCGGCCGTCGTTCTCCTCGAAGGGCACCCAGGTCCACACGATCTCACCGGGATCGGGGTCGCCGTCGTGGGCGGGAGAGTATTCGGTGCGCACCCTGCCGACCTCGTGCGGGTCGGCCTCGGTGGTCGCGGTGGGGCCGTAACGGCCGGGGATGTTCTCGTCGTCGGTAAGCGCAGTCACGAGGGCACCATAAGGGGCCTCAGCCTGCGAGAACAGGCGGGGTACCGGTGCCGCGCAGCTCCGACTCGATCAACCCGGCGGTGATGTCGGCGCGTTCGATGTGCGGAAGGTGGCCGGCGCCCGGGATCGGCTCGAACCGGCCCTGCGGGAAGGCCTTCGCGTAGGCGGCTCCGTAGGCGGGGGTGACGACACGGTCGCTCTCGCCCCAGATCACCAGCACCGGCTGAGGCACCCGGCCCAGCCGGGGCAGCAGCTTCGGACTGGTCATCCGGCCGCCGTCGGTGAGCAGCCGCATGGTCGCCATGTTGGCCTGACGGCGGGCGAGTTCGGCGGCGGGCAGGGTGGCCGGGTCGACGTAGAAGCGGTCCGGGTCGTGCCAGGAGTGTTCGGCCTGGGCGCGCGGATCCAGCGCGAAGAAGTCGGTGACCGTCTCGCCCTCGATGTCCGCGCCGACCGCGTTGATCAGGACCAGGCCGGTGATCAGTCCCGCCGTGTCGCGTATCGCCATCTCGGCGGCGAGTTGGCCGCCCAGCGAGGAGCCGACCACCAGGACGTCGCTCAACTCGCTGTCCTGGAGCAGGTGCAGATAGGCGAGGGCGAGGTCGTCGACGCTCGTGAACCAGTCGGGGCGGGGTGTTCCGTCCCAGCCGGGGTGGACCGGGGTCAGGGCGCGTCCGGACTCGGCGAGGCGGGCGGCGAGACCGGCGACGGTGGCGGGGCCGCCGCCTCCGTGCAGGACGAGCACCGGGCGGCCGGAACCGGCCTCGGTCAGGGAGATGGACAGGTCGGGATACACCTGGACGGTGCGGTTCGTCGTCATGCCGAGGACTCTAACTAAACATCTTTATATAAACAAGCTTAGCCATCGGTTAGACTTGGCCCATGCACGATGACCTGCAAGTTCTCGGAAGAGCGGTCAAACAGGCCCAGTACCGGCAGCACCGGGCGATGGACAGCGCGCTCTCGGCCGTCGGCACCACCCTCGCGCAGTGGGACGCGTTGCGCGCCATCGACCGGTCGCCGGGCGCCTCGGCGCGCGAGCTGGCCGCGGCCACCTTCCAGAGCGAGCAGGCCTTCGGCACGCTGGTGGGCCGGCTGGCCGCACAGGGCCTGGTGGAACGGCGGCCGGGCCAGGGAAGGCGCATCCAACACCATCTGACCCCGGACGGCGAGCGGATGCTGGCGGCCGGGCACGGGGTGGCCGGCGAGGTCCTCGCGGGATGCTTCGCCGGGCTGACGGCGGCGGAGCGCACGACCCTGCTGGAGCTGTTGCGGCGACTCAACGAGCAGGAGTGAGCAGGGAGGTGCCCCCGGTCCGGCCGGGGGCACCCCTGTCTCCCGCTCTCGGCTACTCGCCGTCCTGCTCCAGCGGAACCTTCTGCGTCTTCGGGGCCGCGGCCCCGTTGAGAATCGGCGAAGTCCCGTTCGGGACCTGCCCGTTCTGGTTCATCGACGCCAGCAGCTGGCGTGCCAGCCCCAGTCCGGTACCGCCCATCGTGAGCGCCTTGGCGAACATCTCGCCCATACCGTCGGCACCGTTGAGCAACACCATGTTGTCGACGTTGCCGAAGGCGGACGCACCGGCCCTGACGATCTCCGGCCAGTTCTCGGCGAGTTGCTGGGCGACGACCGCCTCCTGGTTCTCGGCCAGGGCGGCGGCTCGGGCCTTGATGGCCTCCGCCTCCGCGAGACCCTGGGCCTTGGTCGCCTCGGCCTCCGCCAGACCCCTGGCCTGTGCGGCGGCCGCCTCGGCCTCACCGGTGGCCCGAGTGGCAGCCGCGCCGGCCGCACCCCGGGACTTGGTCGCCTCGGCCTCGGCGGCCGCGGCCGTCTTGACCCGGGTCGCCTCGGCCGCCGCTGCCAGCTCCGTCTCCTTCGCCTTGGCCTGGGCCGCCGAGATACGCGCGTCACGCTCGGCCTCGGCCAGCGTCCGCTTCTCATAGGCCTTGGCGTCGGCCGGCTTGCGGACGTCCGCCTGGAGCTGCTGCTCCCGCCGCTGCGCCTCCAGTTCGGCGACCCGGGTCTCCTGGACCACGACCTCCTGCCGGGCGGCCGCGTCGGCGAGCGGACCGGACTGCCTGGCGCTGGCCGCCGCCTTGTCCCGCTCGGCCTGGTAGCCGGCCTGGAGGATCTCGCTGTCCCGGGTGGCCTCCGCCATCCGGGCGAACGAGGCCTGCTCCGCCTCGGTGGCGAGACGGTTCGCCTCCGCCTGCGCGATCCGCGCGTCCCGCTGGACGGCGGCCGCGTGCGGCATCGCCAGGTTCTGGATGTATCCGGTCGGATCCTCGATCTCATGGATCTGCAGGGAGTCGACGATGAGCCCCAGCTTCTCCATCTCCGTGCCACAGGCGGCCCGGGTCTGCCCGGTGAGCTTCTCGCGGTCGCGGATCATGTCCTCGACCGTCAATCCGCCCACGATGGACCGCAGATGACCGGCGAACACGTTGTGCACCCGCTCGGACATCATCTTCTGCTGGTCCAGGAAACGGCGGCCCGCGTTGGCGATCGACACGAAGTCGTCGCCCACCTTGAAGATGACCACACCCCGCACCTTCAGCGGAATGCCCTGGGTGGTCACGCAATCCACGTGCAACTCGGTCTCGTTCAGATCGAGGGAGAGCTTGCGCACCGCCTGCACGCCGGGCAGTACCAGCGTGCCGCGCCCCGTGACGATGCGGAATCCCATGCCCGCCTCAAGGCCCTCGGTCCGGTGGTTGGAACCGGAGATGATGAGCGCCTCGTTCGGTTCGGCGACCCGCCACATCATCTTGAACAGACCGATCAACACGAGCACGGCAACGACCGCCGCCCCCGCAACGACGCCGATGACCATCGGCATACGCCCCCTTTGGATGGTGCCCTGTCGGCACCGAACGAAGGGAGTGTGCGCCTGCGCGAGCGCGGGGTGAAGACGCTGACGGATCCTTGTTGCAATCTTGACGCACACGTCCCTCACCTGGGACGAAGCCCGCTCAACTGTCGTACGCGGGTGTGACGTAGACCGTTCTCGGCGGCAGGTGTTCGACCACCATCACCACCGTGCCCCGCTCGATCCGGGTGCCGCCGTCGGCGGGGTACGCGAGGAAGTGCTCGGCGCCCCCGCGCACCCTGACGATCACCTCGCCGACGAGCCCGGGCCCGATCGTTCCGGTGACCCGCCCCATGAGCCCCACCATCGACGCATCGTCCATGGCCAGAGGGTACGGGCAGGCCAAGCCACGGGAAAGCCGCAGGCCGTCGGCCGCAGATGGTCATACGGCCGGGGAGCCCGTGACCACGGCCCGGGCCGGCCACTGCTCGTGCCAGCGCAGCTCGGCCTCCAACTGGGCGGCGACGGACACGAGCAGCGGCTCGCTGTCGGCCGGGCCGAGCAACTGCGCGCCCTACCGGCAGCCCGTCCCCCACGAACCCGGCGGGCACATTGACCCCCGGCCACCCGAGGACGTTCCACGGCCAGGCGTAGGGGCAGGCGGCGATCATCGCCCGGTCGGTGGCGAACTGGCCCAGCCCCAGCATCGCGCCGATGCGCGGCGGGGGAGCGGCCGTGGTCGGCGCGAGGATCGCGTCGTACGACGCGAAGAAGCCGCCGATTCTGTGCCGCAAGGCCGCCTCCGCGCGGCGGGCGGCCCGCAGCGGAGGCCCGCCGAGCAGCCGGCCCAGGCGGGCCGCCTCCAGGGTGCGTCTGTCCAGCAGGGCGGGCCGCGGTAGCTCGCGGACGCGTTCGGCGATCCCCACCGTGGCGCGCGGAACGAAGGTGAGCCACGGCGTGCCCGCACCGGGCCGCTGATCATCAACACGTCGACACGGCCACGCCCAGTACGGGTGACCGGCTGTCCGGCCTCTCTGAGCCACCCGCCGGGGGCGGGTTGCCGCCCCGGACGTCGACACGGACCGTGGCCGGTGACGTCCCGCACCGGCCACGGTCCGTCGAGCTCAGCCGATGCCGGTGACCTGAAGTGCCGTGGTCCAGTTGGTCCTGATGGCGCTACGGGCGGCGGACAAGGTGATGGTGCCGTTGCACACCGCGTTCTTGAGCTTGGTCTCGATGCCGTCCTTGGTGTACGCGGTCTTGGTCCCGTAGTGCGGTTCGGGCCACAGGTTGCCGGGATCGCGAGGAGCGCCGCCCAGTTCGAGGGGTACCAGGTGGTCCTCCTCGTAGTCCGACATGTTGGTGTCGGAGTAGCCGTAGTCGATGATGCCCTGTGCCTTGAGCGGGTTGGTGTACGACGTGGGCGGGCGAACGGTGGCCGTCCAGCCCGAGACACAGATGGTGCTGCCGATGGTGGACTGCGTGACGGCGGAGTTGTACGAACCGGGCGTACAGCCGGAGTCGGGCAGCGGCAGGTAGGCCTGCGAGCAGCTGCTGGCCTGCGCGGTACCGGCGCTGACGCCGAGGATGAGGCCGCTGAACGCCAGGGCGAGGGAGCAAGCTCCGGCAGTTGGTATTCGGGTGATGGAGCGCATGGGAGAGCCTCCTGAGGCACGAAGCACGGTGGTGTGAACGACGTCGTGCCCATGACACTCCAAGAGAGGGCTACGCGGGTAGATCTCGAACGTGAATTCGTTGTAATCGAACGGTTTCTGATGGCCCAACACGGCATGGGCTCGTGGGCACCGCTTCAGCGGATACTGGACGGGTGCGGCTGCAACGCCCGTTGAGCCGCCCGCAGTTCTTTGGGCCTGCGGCCGCCCGCAGTTCTTTGGGCCTGCGGAAGCCGGAGGCAGTGGCCGAGGCGCGGCGGATTCGGCTGGCCAACCACCCGTGTGGCGAGCAGATATACGGCGGTGGCGGCGGCCGGCGTACGAGCGTGGAGCTGTTCGTCACGGTGGCCGGGGCCGACGTCGGTAGCAAACTGCCATCCACCGGGTCGCCCGCGTCTTCGTCAGTGCCGGGGCCGCGTACCAACTGGGCCTCATGGGCCCGGAGTCGGGCCTGTCGTCGCCTGCTTCAGCAACGGCCACCCGCAAGGCGGGGTTCCACGACGCTCGGCGGGTGATCAGCTGCTGAGCGTCGCTGTACATGATGTCGTCCTGGCTGGACTCGTCGAGCTTGGCGATCAGCTTGCCGAAGTCGGCCGGTGCGGCCAGGCATCCGCTATCAGGTGCTGGGAGTGAGCTCGGTGATCCTCGCCGAGCTCACCGACGACGGAGCCATGCTGCTCACCCTGAACCGGCCCGAGCGGCACAACGCGTGGACGCGCGATTTCTGCCCCGGGATGGACATGAGCATGCTGGACGGAGCGTCGTCGGGTGCCCGGCCGTGCCCCACCGACCGGCTGCCCCCACGCACCCGGTCCATTACCTTCCCGAAGCAGGTCGTGTCGGCCGCCAACGGCGCCTGCCCTGGCATCGGCTTCAACCAGGCGCTGATGTGTGATGTGCGCTTCGCCGTAGCGGAGGCGAAGTTCGCCGCCGCCCTCAGGGCACGCCGCCTGGTCGCCGGGGACGGGGCGGCCTGACCGCGGCCCCGGCTCGTGGGCTACGGCAACGCCTGCGACCTGCCGCCGCGCTGCCGGCGGCGGCCAACCGGGCCCCCGACCACCGCGAGGGCGTGCTCAGCTTCATCGAACGCCGGCCCTCCGGGTTCGCCGGTCTGGACGAGGCCTCCGCATGACCCGCCCCGAACTCCCCCTGTACTGCCGAGCGGCCACCGTCACCGCCTACGAGGAGGACGGCGGCGAGATCCCGGTCCAGGCGGAACTACGTGACGAACGCCCGTGGGAGGAGCCGCAGCGGCACTTCCCGCACGCCGAATGCCCGCTGATCGCCCCCGCCTCCGACAGCCTGGTCGGACCGAGCGTGGCCGCCGGCTACAACCGGGCCATCCAGGAACGGTTCCGCGGGGAGTCCGGGCCCGGCCGTCGTCCCGTCGTCCTTCTCGGCCCGCAACCGCCGTGCGGCCCACGACCCGTCTTCCACCAGCCGGGTACGCGACGCCGGCTGGCGCCTGGGACCAGGCCAACGCCCGGTCCCATAACCCAGCACCTTCGACGGCTCCGACCAGACGCGCCCAAAGGGACACGAGGCCGAGTCGATTTGCGGCTCCGCCGCGTGGGCGCGACCAGCCACAACGGCGCCGCGGCCGAACGACGGCACATCGCGGCCCCACCCGCGGAGCGATCAGTCGAGGTCCACCGGCCCGTCGTCCCCCTTCTTGTCCTTGCCCGAGTGCAGCTGAAGCAGCCCGGCGCCCTTGCTCTCCTCCGGCCGGCGCCCTTCGGTGGCCTCCTGCGCGCCGAGGTTCTGCCGGACCGAGTCGAGGATCGTCAGGCCCTGGGAGACCAGGCCCGCCGCGATCTCGCCCAGGCCGTCCGCCCCGTTGAGGACGTTGACGTTGGCGCCGGCCAGGCCGCCGGCCGCCTCCTTGACGATCTGCGGGAGCTGGTCGATCAGCATCCGGTCGAGCGCGACCCGGTCGTAGGAGGCCGCCGCCTCGGCCTGGATCTTCATACGCTGCGCCTCGGCCGCGGCCAGGATCCTGACCCGCTCGGCCTCGGCCTCGGCGGGCCGCACGACCTCGGACACCAGCTGCTGCTGACGCAACTTGGCCTGGCGCTGCGCCAGTTCCGTCTGCGCGGCCAGCACCTCCTGCTGGGCGTGGGCCTGCGCCAGCGGTCCGGCCTGGGCGGCCTGCGCCTGCGCGCGGTCCACCTCGGCCGAGTACTCGGCCTTGACGATGGCGGTCTGCCGGGCGTACTCGGCCTGGTTGCGGGCCGCTGCCTGCTCCGCCTCGGCGGACGCCTGCGTGGCCTGGGCCTGCGCGATCTGGGCCTGCCGCTGGATGGCCGCCTTGTGCGGCGCGGACATCGCGTCGATGTAGCCGGTGTCGCCGTCGTCGATCGACTGGATCTGCAGCGAGTCCACGATCAGGCCGATCTTCGCCATCTCCGTCTTGGAGGTGCCCAGGACCTCGGCGGCCAGCTTCTGCCGCTCGGTCACGATCTCCTCGACCGTCATCGAGCCGATGATCGCCCGCAGGTGACCGGCGAAGATCCGGCCGGTCAGGACCGACATCTGCTCCTGGTCGGAGAGGAACCGCTGGCCCGCGTTGATGATGCTCTCGGTGTCGTTGCCGACCTTGAACGCGATCACGGCACGGACGTTCAGCGCGATGCCCTGCCGGGTCACACAGGTCTCCGTCACCTCGGACTCGCACATCGCCAGCGTGAGGAAACGGGTCTTACGGAAGATCGGAAACACGAACTTGCCGTGCCCCGTCACCACTCGGAACGGCGCGCCCCCCAGTCCCCGCCGGCCCCCCGAGATCAGCATCGCCTCGTCGGGAGCGGGAACGCGGTATCCGAACATGTTGCTTACTCCTCAGCTTGCGCCCGCGGCGTCGCCGTCGAGCGCGTCCAATGGATCCACCCACTCGACGACGCCGACCTCACGGCATCCACGCGACTCGATCACGAGCACCGTCGCCCCCGTGGGCAGGGGATCTTCGGACCAGGCGAGAAAGGTCTCCGAGCCGCCTCTGACCCGCACCAGGATCTCGCCGGGACCCGCGGAACCGCGGGTTCCGATCAGTACCTGCCCGGTACAGCCGATCACGGCTTCGTCCGGCGTCATCACGCCTGCTTTCCTATGCTCTGGCCCACGATTCCGACGATAGACCCACCGGGCTGGCAGACCCAACGGGCACGTCGATTCAGCCCGCGTCACCAGGGCATATCCGTCCTGACCGGCCGTGGTCCGCGGCTCGCGCGGCAGCCCGGGCACCTTCTTCGCGAGGATGTTCCGCTGCACCTGCGAGGTGCTCCCACACGGGCGGGGTGTTCTTCGTCGGTGTCGAGGGCACCGGCATGATCTACGGCTACGTCCTCAAGGACGGCGGCACCTTCACCCGCGTCGCCTCCATCAGCAGCGGCATGGCCGGCGTGTTGGAACCCCAGTGGGAACCGCAGGCCTCCCGGCTGTGGGCGGTCTGCGACGACACCTGCGACGGCCGGCACCCCGGCACGCCGGTGCGGCTCGGCATCGACGTCGGCGTACCCGAGGACGACGTACGGCGGATGCTCGACGGCGACAGGTACGCCGACGCCGTCGCGGCCGACGTCCGCCGGTCAAGCCGTCATGGCGCCACCGGCGTGCCGTTCATCGTGCTCGACCGCGCCTACGGCCTCTCCGGGGCGAAGCCGGCCGACACCTTCCTGTCCGCCCTGCGCACCGCGCACGCGGACACCGCCCGGGCGAGGCGCTGAGCAGGGCTCGACGCGCGCGATCGGCCCGGAGCTGGTGTGCTGGGGGAGGGGTTCGGCCGTTCCCTTCGTACCCGTTCCGGGAGATCCGGGAGAGACGTATGAGTACCTACCGAGTCGCGCAGGTGACCGCTGCGGGCGGGCCGTTCGAGATCGTAGAGCGGGAGGTGGCGCGGCCGGGTCCCCGGCATGTGCGGATCGCCGTGGAGGCCTGCGGCGTCTGCCACAGCGACAGCTTCTTCGTGAACGCCGGATTGCCGGGCATCACGTTCCCGGTGGTGCCCGGGCACGAGATCGCCGGACGGATCGAGGAACTCGGCGAGGGCATCGAGGACTGGGGCTGGCAGATCGGCGACCGGGTGGGGGTCGGCTGGTTCGGTGGCAGCTGCGGTCACTGCAAGCCCTGCCGTCAGGGCGACTTCATCGTGTGCGAGAACCTGAAGACGCCCGGCCGGAGCTACGACGGCGGCTTCGGGGAGCAGGTGATCGCGCCGGTCGACGCCCTCGCCCGCATCCCCGAGGGGCTGACCTCGGCCGATGCCGCGCCCCTCGGCTGCGCGGGCGTGACCACCTTCAACGGGCTCAGGCGCAGCCCGGCCGAGCCCGGTGACCTGGTCGCCGTCGTCGGTCTCGGCGGGCTCGGCCACCTCGGGGTGAAGTACGCGGTGGCCATGGGTTTCGAGACGGTGGCCGTCGCCCGCGGCGGGGAGAAGGGCGACTTCGCCAAGCAACTCGGTGCGCACCACTATGTCGACTCCACGGCCGCGACACCGGTCCCGGAGGCCCTCCAGTCGCTCGGTGGTGCCAAGGTCGTCCTCGCCACCGCGGGCAACTCCCAGGCCATCGCGGCGGCCGTCGACGGGCTGGCGCCCCGGGGCGAGCTCGTGGTGATCGGCATTGATCCCGAG
This sequence comes from Streptomyces sp. NPDC111744, assembly GCF_055634995.1. Classification (NCBI taxonomy): domain Bacteria; kingdom Bacillati; phylum Actinomycetota; class Actinomycetes; order Kitasatosporales; family Streptomycetaceae; genus Streptomyces; species Streptomyces sp. NPDC111744. The sequence goes on along the minus strand of NZ_JBVKCG010000002.1, from coordinate 546,285 downwards.
CCGCTCGGGGTCAGCCCGCTGCAGCTGCTGGGGAAGGGGCGGGTGGTCCGCGGGCATCCGTCCGGGACCGCCCAGGACGTGCAGGACACCATGGAGTTCAGCGCCCTGCACGCAATCCGCCCGACGATCGAGACCGTACCGCTGGAGGAGGCGGACGCGGCCTACCAGAAGATGCTCAACGGGGCCGCGCGCTTCCGCATGGTGCTGACCTACGGCTGACCGACCGGATCACTCCCGTACGGCGCGGGCCGCGAGCAGCGCGATGTCGTCCTCGGAGCCGATGGCGAGGTGGTCGAGGACGGTGTCGACGATCTTGTCCAGCGGGTCGGTGGGGGACAGGGACAGACCCGTCAGGCGGGCCAGCCCCCGGTCGATGTCCTCACCGCGCCGTTCCACCAGCCCGTCGGTGAACAGGAGCAGCACACCTCCGCGTTCCGGGGTGACGCGCTGTTCGTACCGGCCGAAGCCGCTGCCCAGCGGCGGGCCGACCGGCACCGGCACCAGCTGGATCCCGCCCTCGGGGGCCAGCCAGACCGGCGGCAGGTGTCCGGCGCTGGCGTAGGTGAGCGTGGCGACGTCCGCGTCCCCCAGCGCCAGGAAGCAGGTGGCCACCCGCTCGAAACCGGAGTCGGCGACCATCCGGTCCGCGTGCTCCAGGATCCGGCGCGGGGAGAGCCCGGCGCGCGCCAGGGCGCGCAGCGTGGAACGGTAGTGGCCCATGGCCACCGCCGCGTCCACGCCATGGCCCATCACATCCCCGATGACCAGCATCGTTCGGCCGTCGGGCAGGGCCAGGGCGTCGTACCAGTCGCCGCCGATCAGCGAGCCGTCGTCGGCGGGACGGTAGCGCGCGCTGGTCTCCACACCGGCGTGCTGTTGCAGCTGGCCGGGCTCGGCCAGCAGGGCCCGCTGCAACTCCAGGGCCATGGTGTGCTCACGCTCGAAGCGGACCGCCCGGTCGAGGGCGCGGGCGGCGAGGGCGGCGAGTTCGCGGGCCACCGTGGCGTCCTCGTTCGAGAACGGCCCGGAGTCCCCGGCCCGGGCCAGCAGCAGGCTGCCGAGGTAGCGGCCGTCCGAGACCAGCGGCGCGAGGAGCACCGAGTGGACACGGGCGGTCAGACACGCGCGGGCCGGTGCCCAGCTCGGGATCAGCGCCCGCCACTGTGCCGCCGTGATCGCGTTGCGCCGCAGGACCCGGCCCGCCGCCAGGTTCCGCCGGGTCCCTGTGCCGCGCGGCCAGCCGACCAGCTCACCGCGCACGTCCAGTGCCGGCAGACCGGTGACCAGGCCCGGTCGGGTCGCGTACGCGGCGAGCCGGGCGGGCGTCCGCCGCGCCGTCGCCGTGTCCGGCGGACTGAGCTCCACCCCGGCCGCGTCCGCGAGTTCCGGTACGACGAACTCCGCCAGCTCCCGGCAGGTCCCGGCGACATCGGTGCCGGTGCCGATCCGGGACGCGGCCGCGTCCAGCAGCGCCAGGCGCCGATGGGCACGCTCCAGCTCGTAGACGTACTGCTGCGGCTCACTGATCTCCAGGCCCACCCCGGCGACGCCCACCACCTTGCCCGTGCTGTCCACCAGCCGGTGGTACACACACCGCCACTCCCGCACGCACCACCCGCCGACATCGGCTACATCGATCTGCTGCGCGGCATCGTCGAGGTCCTCCTCGCCTGCCCCCGCCCACGGCCGCCCTTATCGTCCATCAGGTCCCGGTACCGCGCATCCCGGGACGGCACCGCAGTGCATCCCGGACGCGCCGCTCACATCGCCCGGAGCCGGTCTGTGCGGTGGCCTTAACCGCCGTCGATCAGGAGCGGTGACGCCGGCGTAATCACCCGTGCATAAGGTCTAGGCCGGACGGAAGAGGCTGACCAGCAGGAACAGGGGGCGCCCGTGGCAGCGCCGGACGCGCGCAGCACCGACACCGGCAAGGTGCGCACGGTCTGCTCGTACTGCGGGGTCGGCTGCGGCATGGTCCTGGACATCGGCAGGGGCCCCGACGGCCGCCGTACCGTCCTCAGGGCCTCCGGAGACAAGGAGCACCCGGCGAACTTCGGGCGGCTGTGCACCAAGGGCGCCACCACCGCCGACATGCTCGCCGCGCCCGGCCGGCTGACCACCGCCCTGCTGCGGCCCGAGCGCGGTGAGGAGGCCGTCCCCACGGCCGTGGACACGGCGGTCGCCGAGACCGCGCGACGGCTGCGCGCAATCGTCGACGAGCACGGACCGGACGCGGTCGCCCTCTATGTCTCCGGCCAGATGAGCCTGGAGGCCCAGTACCTCGCGAACAAGCTCACCAAGGGCTTTCTGCGCACCAACAACATCGAGTCCAACTCCCGGCTGTGCATGGCCAGCGCAGGCACCGGCTACAAGCTGTCCCTCGGCGCCGACGGCCCGCCCGGCTCGTACGAGGACCTCGACAAGGCGGACGTCTTCCTGGTCATCGGCGCCAACATGGCCGACTGCCACCCCATCCTCTTCCTGCGCCTGATGGACCGGGTGAAGGCGGGCGCGAAGCTGATCGTCGTCGACCCGCGCCGCACCACCACCGCCGAGAAGGCCGACCTCTTCCTCCAGGTGAAACCGGGAACCGACCTCGCCCTGCTCAACGGCCTGCTCCACCTCCTGCACGAGAACGGCCACACCGATCCCGAGTTCATCGCCGCGTACACCGAAGGCTGGGAGGCGATGCCGGAGTTCCTCGCCGACTATCCGCCCGCCGCCGTCGCCGCGACCACCGGCATCCCCGAGGCCGACCTGCGCGCGGCGGCCCGGCTGATCGGCGAGGCCGGGGAGTGGACCAGCTGCTGGACCATGGGCCTCAACCAGTCCACCCACGGCACCTGGAACACCAACGCCCTGGTCAACCTTCACCTCGCCACCGGCAGGATCTGCCGACCCGGCAGCGGCCCCTTCTCCCTCACCGGCCAGCCCAACGCCATGGGCGGCCGGGAGATGGGGTACATGGGACCGGGCCTGCCCGGCCAGCGGTCGGTCCTGGTCGACGCCGACCGGGCGTTCGCCGAGGAAGTGTGGGGACTGAAGCCCGGCACGATCCGCGCCGACGGGGTCGGCAAGGGCACGGTCGAGATGTTCCAGAAGATGGCGGACGGCGAGATCAAGGCCTGCTGGATCATCTGCACCAACCCGGTCGCCTCCGTCGCCAACCGCAGAACCGTCATCGAGGGCCTGGAGGCCGCCGAGTTCGTCGTGACCCAGGACGTCTTCACCGACACCGAGACCAACGCCTACGCCGATGTCGCGCTGCCCGCCGCCCTGTGGACCGAGTCCGAGGGCGTCCTCATCAACAGCGAGCGCAACCTCACCCTGGCCCGCCCCGCCGCCGACCCGCCCGGTGAGGCCACCGCCGACTGGCGCCTGATCGCCGGCGTCGCCCGTGCGATGGGCTTCGAGGACGGTTTCCGCTACGACAGCGCGGAGCAGATCTTCGAGGAGATCAAGCGGTTCCACAACCCGCAGACCGGCTACGACCTGCGCGGAGTCAGCTACGACCGGCTGCGCACCACCCCGGTCCAGTGGCCGGCCGCCACCCCCGACGGCCCCGACCGCAACCCCGTCCGCTACGTCGGCCCCGACGGCACCATCACCTTCGCCACCTCCTCCGGCCGCGCCGTCTTCCACGCCCGCCCGCACCTAAACCCCGCCGAGATGCCGGACGACGACTACCCGTTCGTCCTGAACACCGGCCGTCTCCAGCATCAGTGGCACACCCTCACCAAGACCGCGAAGGTCGCCAAGCTCAACAGGCTCAACCCCGGCCCGTTCGTCGAGGTCCATCCCGAGGACGCGGCCGCGCTCGGCCTCGCCGACGGCGACTCCGTCGAGGTCGCCTCACGGCGCGGCCGGGCGGTACTGCCCGCCGTCGTCACGGACCGGGTACTGCCCGGCTCCTGCTTCGCGCCCTTCCACTGGAACGACCTGTTCGGCGAGTACCTCAGCGTCAACGCGGTGACCAGCGACGCGGTCGATCCCCTGTCCTTCCAGCCCGAGTTGAAGGTGTGCGCGGTGGCGCTGACCAAGGTGTCCACACCGGTGAGCGTGCGGGTGCCGGGTATCGAGGAGACCCCGGCCGTGCTGCCCGCCGCCGCAACCGCTGCTGCCTCCGTCTTCGGCCTCGACCCGGTCCCGCCGCCGGTCCTCACCGAACGCGAACGGCAGTACCTGGTCGGCTTCCTCGCCGGCATCCCGGCCGGCGCCCCCGGCGTCCCCGTCCTGCCCCCGGACGCGCCGTTCAGCCCAGAACACGCCCTGTGGGTCAACGGCACCCTCGCCGGCATGTACTCCCGTAGCTCCGCGGCCCCGGTCACAGCACCGGCGCGGGGCCGGCAGGTGATGATCCTCTGGGCCTCGCAGACCGGCAACGCCGAGGACTTCGCCGCCACCGCCGCCGAGCGCCTCACCGCGGGCGGCCACGCGGCCTCCCTGGTCGCGATGGACGAGGCCGACCCGGCCGCCCTGCCCGCGGGCGCCGACCTGCTGCTGATCACCAGCACCTTCGGCGACGGCGACGCCCCCGACAACGGCGCCGGCTTCTGGGACGGCCTCGCCGCCCTCGACGCCGGGCGCCTCACCGGCCGCCGGTACGCTGTCCTGGCCTTCGGCGACTCCTCCTACGACGACTTCTGCGGGCACGGGCGACGCCTGGACCGCCGTATGGACGAACTCGGCGCGGTCCGGCTCGCCCCGCGCGCCGACTGCGAACCCGACTACGAGACGCAGGCGGAGTCCTGGCTGGACCGGGTTTTGACCGCCCTCAAGGACGGGACTGCCGTGGCGGCCCCGATCCCCGCCCCCGCCCGGTCCCGGCGCCCCGCGCCCACCACCGCCCGGCTCGTCGGCAACCGGCTGCTCAGCCTGCCCGGCGCCGGCAAGGAGGTCCGCCGCTTCACCTTCGACACCCGCGACAGCGAGACCCCGCTGGTCTACGAGGCGGGCGACGCGCTCGCGGTCCGCCCTCTCAACTCCCGTGCGCTGGTGACAGAATGGCTGACCGTCACCGGCCTCGACGGGGCGACCGGCGTGACCGTCGACGGAGTCGGTGAAGTCCCTTTCTCTGAAGCCCTGTTGCGGCATCTGGACATCACCCGGATCACCCCGGACCTGCTCCGCTTCGCCACCGAACGCACCCGTGACCCACGCGAGTTGCGCAAGCTGTTGCGCCCCGACAACAAGGACGAGTTGGCGAAGTGGTCCTGGGGGCGGCAAGCGGTGGACGTCGCCGCCGAGTTCGGGATCCGCGCCGATGCCGGGGAGTGGGCGGGCGTCCTCGGCAGGCTGCAACCGCGCCTGTACTCCATATCGTCCAGTCCGCTCACCGACCCCCACCTGGTCTCGACCACTGTCTCCGTCGTCCGCTACGAGAACCTGCACGGCAGGCCCCGGCAGGGCGTCTGCTCGCCGTTCCTCGCCGACGCCGAGCCAGGCACCCCCGTCCCCGTGCATGTGCAGCGCTCCCCGCACTTCCGGCCGCCCGCCGACCCGGCGACACCCATGGTGATGGTCGGCCCCGGCACAGGTGTGGCGCCGTTCGTCGGCTTCCTGGAGGAGCGCCGTGCCCGCGGTCACCGGGCCCCCAACTGGCTGTTCTTCGGCGAACAGCACCGGGCCACCGACTTCTACTACGAGCAGGAGCTCACCGCCCTGCTCGCCGAGGGCACCCTGAGCCGTCTCGACACCGCCTTCTCCCGCGACCAGCGGGCCAAGGTCTACGTCCAGGACCGGATGCGCGAACACGGTCCGCTGCTGTGGTCCTGGCTCCAGGACGGCGCCCACTTCTACGTCTGCGGCGACGCCTCCCGGATGGCCAAGGACGTCGACCGCGCCCTGAAGGACATCGCCACCGTGCACGGCGGACTGACCGAGGACGAGGCGACCGTGTACGTCAAACAGCTGGCCGCCGACCGGCGTTACGTTCGGGACGTCTACTGACTCCTCATCAGCTGCCGCATGGTAAGGGCCAGTTGTAGCCGGAACCGGCCCTGCGGGGTGCGCACCGACCAGCCCAGCAGGTGCTCCGCGTGCGTCAACCGGTCCTGGAGCGTGGAGTGATGGACGCTGACCTCGGCGGCGGCCGCCCGCAGGCTCGCCGTCGACGCGACCGCGTGCAGCGTGCGCAGCATCCAGGGCGCGTCCACGGCCGCCGCCTCCACGGCACGGACGTCCGGCGCGGGCTCCGCACCGGGTACGACGAGATCGCCGAGCAGCGCGACACCGCCCAGCTCGTCGGCGTACACCACGGGCGACCCCGGCCCCTGCGCACGGCCGTCCGAGGCGAACCGCAGCGCGGTGCGGGCCGCCGCCCAGGAGCGGGGGAGATCCGCCACGGCCACGGCCGGGCCCACGCCCGCACGTCCCGCCTGCGGCACCGCCTGCCCGTCCGCCACGATCCGGTGCGGACCCCCGGCCACCGCCACCGCCCGGAACCGCACGGACGGGTCGCCGGTGTCCAGGCCGAGCCGCCGAGCCGCGTGCAGCCGGGCCGCCGGCGGAGCGTCGGCGTCCAGAACCGTCTCGACCAGCGCCGGATCGTCCACCGGCGGTGCCGGGGCCCGGCCCCGGGTGCGGTCGAGCACGGACCGCGCGGCCGCCGAGGCCCGCTCCAGGATCACCGCCTCGACCACGCTCGGCCGGTCGGACCCGGTCCGCTCCAGCCAGAGCGCAGGCGGCCCACCCGGCACCAGCGGCGCACACGGCCAGCCGGGATCGGGTGCGCCCGCGCCGTCCTGACGCCGTCCGTCCGGCTCCACCCGCAGCCGGACCCGCCGCTCCTCGTCGACCAGCCGCGCCGGACAGCCGGCGAGCACCGCGGCCCCGCGCACCAGCGCCTCCAGACCGGCCCGGGTCTCGGCCAGCCGGTCGAAGTAGGCGATCACCGCGACGGCGGCCCCGGCATCCGGGTCCACCGCGGCCAGCCGCCCCGCCAGCTCTTTCATCCCGCCATGATGCGCCATCCGGCCGTCCGGGAGGAGAGTCGGGCACGGCGGCAGGCAACCGATGCGGACGCCCACTCCTCATAGCTGTCGAGACCGCTGCCGAGGCACACAGCGTCGACACAGGCACCGACCGACAGGAGCCCTCGCTTGGACCGCAACGAGCCCGTGCGGGCCGCCGCCGGACCGTCCCGCCGAAGACTCATGGTGTACACGCTGGCCGCGGCCACCCTCACCGTCGCGGCCCAGCTCGGCTGCGACACCCCGCGGGCCGACGGCGCCACCACGGCCTCCGACGTCCTGGTGACCGGCACCGACGAGGACATGCTCGTCCTGGAGGTCACCGCCGCCAACCAGGTCGTCGTACGCCTGCCCCGGGTCGAGGTCGGCCAGGGCATCACCACCGCCGTCGCGATGATGATCGCCGAGGAACTGGACGCCCGCCTCGCCGATGTGCGGATCCCGCTCGCGGATGCGCGCCGCAAGGGCAACCAGTACACCGGCGGCTCCAGTTCGGTCAGCTCGCTGTACGGCCCGGCCAGGCGGCTGGCCGCCACCGCGCGCGCCCGGCTGGTGACCGCGGCCGCCCGTCGCTGGCGGCTTCCCGCGCACACCCTGCGCACCTGGAACACCCGCGTCGTCGCCCCTGACGGCCGGACGGCCACCTTCGGCTCCCTCACCGCGAGCGCCGCCCGGATCCGTGTCCCGGAGGTGTCGAGCAAGCCCAAGCCGGCCGCCCGGCACCGGGTGATCGGGAAGCCGACGACCAGGATCGACGCCCGGGACATCGTCACCGGCGCCGCGAAGTACGCCGGGGACCTGGCGGTGGCCGGGGCGAAACCGACCGTGGTGGCCCGGCCGCCGACCCTGCGCGGCAAGCTGGTCTCCCTCGACGACACGGCGGCCCGCGCCCTGCCCGGCGTCCACGCGGTGGTGCGGATCCCCGGCGGTGTCGCCGTGGTGGCGGACACCTTCCACCACGCCTTCCAGGCCCGGGACGCGCTGCGGATCACCTGGGCCGCCGGTCCGCTGGCGCCCCTGTCGGACAAGGAGATCCGCGCCCGGCTGCGGGCCGCGGTGCCCCGGTCCGGCACTGCGCCACGTGGATCGACGCAGATCGAGGGCGAGTTCGCGTTCGCCTTCGTCAGCCATGCCCCGATGGAGGTGCTCACCGCGGTCGCCGACGTCCGCTCCGACCGGGCCGAGCTGTGGTTCTCCTCGCAGACCCCGACGGACGCCCGCGAGACCGTCGCCGACCTGCTGGGACTGGCGACCTCGGCCGTGCGGGTCCATGTGGTCCGCGGCGGCGGCTCGTTCGGCCGCCGGCTCAACTTCGACGCGGCGATCGAGGCGGCGCTCGTCTCCAAGGCGGCCCGCAGGCCCGTGAAGCTGATGTGGAGCCGCAACGACGACACCCGGCACGGCAGGATGCGTCCCGCGAGCCACCACCGGATCCGGGCCAGTGTCACCGGCGGCCGGGTGGTGGCCTTCCAGCACCTGACGGCCTCGGTGGGGGAGTCCTCCGACGAGACCGGCCCGACCGCACAGGCCGCCGGGGTACGACCGCTGCCCAGCGGCAGCGGACTGTACGACTTCGGCCGGGTGAGCGGCGATTCGGGTGGCATCGAGCTGCCGATGCCGCTGGGCGCCTGGCGCTCGGTGGACTCCGGGACGATGCGCACGGCGGAGGAGATCGTCGTCGACGACATCGCCCGCGCACTGGGCCGGGATCCGGTCGCCTTCCGCCATACCACCCTGCGGGGCAGGACGGTGAAGGCCGTGCTCGCCAAGGCGGCGGCGGCCGGCCACTGGGGCCGCGCGATGCCCGCCGGCACCGCCCAGGGCGTGGCCGTCCACGAGGAGTACGGATCCTGCGTCGCCTGCCTGGCCGAGATCGACGCCACCGACCCGAGGAACCCCCGGGTCACCAAGGTGGTGATGGCCGCCGACGTCGGTACGGCCGTCAACCCGCGTGGTCTTGAGGCACAGCTCATGGGCACCGCCGTCGACGGCATCTCCACGGTGCTGCGGGCCGGGCTGCACATCGACCGGGGCGCGGTGCGCGAGGGCAGCTTCGCCGACTTCCACTACGCCCGCCAGCGGCACGCCCCCCTCGCGTTCGAGGCACACATCCTCCCCTCGGGCGGGGAACCGGGCGGCGCCGGTGAACTCGGCGTCCCCGCGGCGGCCGGCGCGGTCGCCAACGCCTACGCCCGTGCCACCGGCACGAAACCCCGCGCCTTTCCCCTCGACTTCTGACCCACCGTCTCCCAACTCCCAGAAGGCCACGATGCGTTCGTACTCCTTCGTCCTCAACGGCGAACCGGTCACCGTCGAGGCACCCGCCGACATGCCCCTGCTCTGGGTGCTCCGCGACCTGCTCGGTGTCACCGGCCCCAAGTACGGCTGCGGGGTGGGCGTCTGCCGCGCCTGCACCAGCCACCTCGACGGCGAGGAGATCCAGCCGTGCACGGTCCCGGTCGCCGACTGCGCGGACCGCAGGGTGACCACCATCGAGGGCCTCGCCGACGGCGACACCCTGCACCCGGTCCAACAGGCCTGGCTTGACTGCGACGTGGCCCAGTGCGGCTTCTGCCAGCCGGGCCAGATCATGGCGGCCGCCGCCCTCCTGAAGCGCACCCCGCACCCGACGGACGCCGACATCGACCGCATCGAGAACGTCTGCCGGTGCGGCACCTACTCCAGGATCAGGGAGGCGATCAAGAAGGCGTCGGCGAACGGCGGCTGAGAGCGCGCAGGTCGAAGGCGAAGCCCGCACCAGGACGCGGTGGCCGGCGCAGGGGGTTGTCCCTGTGATCATCAGCCGTACCGCCGACTCCTCCTCCGGTTGCCCGGACAACGACCAAAGAGACCCAGGCATAGACGATCGGCCGACGCCCCGACCACCGCGCCCGCCCCACGATGGAACCATCCGACGAGCGGGAGGCATCACGTGAGGACAGCACGGGGGAGTGCGGTCGCCGCCCTGGCCATGGCGACCGTACTGGTATCGACGGCCGGCGCACCGGCCCCGCACCACCCATCCACCACGCAGCTCTACGTCGCCCCATGGGGCGACGACCACGGGCCCGGCACCCTCGACCAGCCCTTTGCCACACCAGCCCGTGCCCAGCAGGCGGTACGGGCCATGGCCCCGCACATGACCTCGGACCTCGTGGTCAACCTACGTGGCGGCACCTACCGACTGACCGCTCCTCTCCGCCTGACCCCCGCCGACTCGGGCCGGCACGGCCACCGGGTGGTCTACCAGGCGTACGGCTACGGCACCCGGCACCCGGAGGCGGTCACCCTCAGCGGCGGACGCCCGATCACCGGCTGGCGCCCCGAGCCCGGGCAGCCCGGGATCTGGCGGGCCGACGTGGGGACCCTGGAGACCCGCCAGCTCTATGTCGACGGCCACCGGGCCCCGCGCGCGGCCCGGGGCGCACCCCTGCCAGGAAAACTGAAACTGACGGCCACCGGCTACACCACGACCAGCAGGACCCCGCTCTCCTGGCGCCACCCCGCCGACCTCGAAGTCGTGTACCGCTACGACTACGTGGAGGGCCGGTGCGGTGTGGCCGCGATCTCCACGCGCGCCGCGGGCAAGACCACGATCACCATGGACCAGCCGTGCTGGCGGATGGCCCGGGCCCTGTACGGAGCGGACGCCCTGACACAGACCCAGGACGTGGAGAACGCCCCGAACTTCCTGGGTAAAGAAGGTAGTTGGTACCTGGACCGCTCCCACCCCGCCCACCACACCCTCTTCTACCGCCACCGCCCGGGCGAGGACATGACCCGAACCGAGGTCCTGGCCCCCACGCTCCAGACCCTGCTCAGCGGGACCGGCAGCTCCGCCACCCACCCCGTCCACGACATCTCTCTCCGGGGCCTGACCTTCGCCCACGCCACCTGGCTGGCGCCGAACGAGCCGGCCGGTTTCGCCGCCGCCTGGAGCATGTACATGCGCCCGGGCAAGGGCGGTGACATCACGTCCCTCACGGTGCCCGGCAACGTCACGGTCCGGCACGCCGAGCACATCACCCTCACCGGCGACCGTTTCACCCATCTCGGCGCCCAGGGCGTCGACTTCGCCGCTGACAGCTCGCACAACGCGGTCGCCGGCAACGTCTTCACGGACATCTCCGACGGCGGTGTCGCCCTGGGCGTCCTGCCCCCGGCCACCCGAGGCACGAACACGGGCAACCGCGTCACGGACAACTGGATCCACCACATCGGCGTCGAGTACCGCGCGGCCTCGGGAATCTGGAACAGCGCCACCCAGGACACCTTGATCGCCCACAACCAGGTCGACCACGTCCCGTACACCGGCATCCTCTCCGGCCCCAGCGAGGACCTGCGCGGCCTGACCCGCCGCAACCGCATCCTCGGCAACCGCGTCTTCGCCACGAACCGACTGCTGGCCGACGGCGGCGGCATCTACCTGCGCGGCGAACAGGGCCCCTCCTACGCGAACGGCGCGCTGGTGGCCCGCAACGCCGTCACCGACAGCGCCCACGGCGTCTGGAACATCGGCATCTACACCGACGACTCCAGCAACCGCATCACCGTCCGCGACAACGTCGTCCACGACTACGTGGCCTCGATCGGCGGCTGCAGCGAGAACTGGGGCAACCGCCCGGTCCGAAACATCCGCTATCTGAACAACTACTGGGACGACAAGGTCCCCACCTGGCTCCCCCGCCGCCCCTACCCCGGCGCCTGGCCCCCCGCCCCCGACTGCGGCGACCCCCAGCACCTCCACTTCACCCACAACACCCTGCTGACCCCGACCCACACCTGCGCATCCCTCCCGACCTGCGCGACCATCACGGACAGCGCAGGCCCAAGGCCGCGGTACCGCGGAGCACCAGGCCTGCGCTGACCGCCGGGGCCGCCCGATGCTCAGCGCGCCAGCAGCCGCCGCAGCCAGTCCAGATGGGCCGTCCTCGCCGACTGGGACAGGGCGGCCTGGGGGGCGAAGCCGTCGAAGCCGTGGAAGCCACCGGGCCAGACGTGGAGTTCGGCGACGCCGCCCGACTGCCAGATGCGGGAGGCGTAGGTGACGGTCTCGTCGCGGAAGGTCTCGGCGGAGCCGACGTCGAGGAAGGCCGGGGGGAGGTTCGTGAGGTCGGTGGCGCGGGCGGGGGCCGCGTACGGGGAGACGTCGGGGCCGCCCCGGGTCTCGCCGAGGAGGGCGGTCCAGCCGGTCTCGTTGGCCGTGTGGTCCCAGACGCCGAGGCCTTTCATCTGGTGGCTGGAGGGGGTGTCGTTGCGGTCGTCGAGCATCGGGCACATCAACATCTGGCCGATGACCGACGGACCCTGACGGTCTCTCAGAAGGAGCGCCAGGGCTGCGGTGAGGCCGCCGCCCGCACTCGCGCCGACGATCACGATCCGCTCAGGGTCGCCGCCGATCTCCTTCGCGTGCCCCGCCGTCCACAGCAGCCCGGCGTACACGTCCTCGACCGGCGCCGGATGCGGATGCTCGGGCGCCAGCCGGTACTCCACCGACACCACCACCGCGCCCAGTTCCCTCGCCCAGGCCAGCGGGAGGTCCACGCCCACCCGGTTGTTGCCGATCACCATGCCGCCGCCGTGCACGTGGTAGATCACCGGCAGCGGGGCGGGGCCGGGAGCGGCGGTGGGACGGCAGATCAGCAGGGAGATCTCGGGGGCGCCCGCCGGGCCGGGTACCGCGCGGTCCTCCACTTCGAAGGCGCCGTCCATGGTGAGGTCGATGTCGGCGAGCAGCCGTATCCCCTCGCCCTGCCTGACCGTGGCTATGTCGTCCATCGTGAACCCCGGTGAGACCATCTCCCCGATCAGCCCCAGGGCAGCGGCGAGTTCGGGGTCGAACGGGGGCGGTACGGAGGTCATGGCGGCTCCTCGCGGCGGTGGTGGACTGCGGCTCGTACGGCCATGATCCGCGCGCCCCTCCGGCCGCCGGCGCCGCCGGACGGCGGAACCTCTCCGCCGTCCGGCGGGTGGTCCGCCGTGTCGATCCGACTGTCATACCACTCCGTCGACATACTCTGCGCCGTCGACTCCGACGAGGACACGGGAGTCCGCCGATCTCCGAAGCTTGACTTGGAGCGCGCTCGAAGTCCTAGCGTCGGCACGGCAGAAGACCATCCGGGCGGAACGGAGAACGGCCATGCGCGTGGGCGTGCACATCAACCGGTTCAACCATCCCGAGGGCGGCCCCGCCCTGGGCGCCGAACTCGCCGCCGCCGGTGCCGCGGCCGAGGCGGCGGGTGTCAGCTGGGTCTCGGTGATGGACCACTACTTCCAGATGGAGTTCAACGGCGGTGCCGAGGACGCCATGCTGGAGGCCTACACCACCCTCGGCTACCTCGCCGGCCGCACCTCCACCGTCCAGCTGGGCGCCCTGGTGACCGGGGTGACCTACCGCCACCCCGGACTCCTCGCCAAGATCGCCACCACTCTCGACGTGGTGTCGGGCGGCCGGGCCACGCTGGGCATCGGGGCCGCCTGGTACGACCGTGAGCACCACGGTCTCGGTGTGCCGTACCCGCCGCTCGCCGAGCGCTTCGAGCGGCTGGAGGAGACCCTGCGGATCTGCCTGCAGATGTGGGACCCGGAAAACAACGGCCCCTTCGAGGGCAGGTACTACCGCCTCGCCGAGACGCTGTGCGTACCGGCGCCGGTCAGCTCGCCGCACCCGGAGATCATGATCGGCGGCGGGGGAGAGAAGAAGACCCTGCGCCTGGTCGCCCAGTACGCGGACGCCTGCAATCTGATCCCCTCCTCGCCGGAGGAACTGCGCCACAAGCTGGAGGTGCTGCGCGGCCACTGTGACACCGTCGGGCGCGACTACGACACCATCCGCAAGACCATCGCGTACGGCGCCGGGCCCGCCACCGAGGGCGACCTGGACGCCTTCACCCGCGACATCGAGGGGTACGCCAAGCTGGGTGTCGACACCGTCATCCTGTCGCCCCGCCTGGGCGAGACCTCGGGGTGGATGGAGAGCTTCGCGGCCCCGGCCGTCGAGCGGCTCGCCGCGATCGACTGAGGCGCGAAGGGGCCGGTGCTCTGTGCGTCCCGGCCCCTTCCGTCAGGCAGTGCCTCAGGCGGCGACAGCCACGTTGCCGTGCAGACGCGCGACGACCTCGGTCAGCTGGGCGGCGACCTCGGCGTCGTCGACCGGGTGGGTCTCGGCGAAGCGGGTCACCGAGCCGGGGATCGACAGCTTGATGTCCTCGACCACCTTGCCGCCGGCGATGCCCACGGCCTTGCGGGCCTCGTCCTGCGCCCACACGCCGCCGAACTGGCCGAAGGCGGTGCCGACGACGGCGACCGGCTTGCCGCCGAAGGCGCCGGCGCCGTAGGGGCGGGACAGCCAGTCGATGGCGTTCTTCAGAACGGCCGGGATGGTGCCGTTGTACTCGGGGGAGAAGAGCAGGAAGGCGTCGGCGGCCTGGGCGGCCGAGCGCAGCTTCGCGGCGGCGGCCGGGACGCTGCCCTCGACGTCGATGTCCTCGTTGTAGAACGGGACGTCGGCCAGGCCCTCGAAGACCTCGACCTCGGCACCCTCGGGGGCGAGCTTGACGGCCGCCTCGGCGAGCTGGCGGTTGTGGGAACCGGCACGAAGACTGCCGACGAGCGCAAGGATGCGGACAGACATGGGGGAACTCCAAGGGGGCTGAAACGCTGCTGTTACGAATCCGGACCGAGGTCCGGTTAATTTCTAACACCTTAAACGGACCGCGGTCCAGTTCTGTTCCCGATGCTTTACGCTGTCTTCATGTCCAGCGTCCTGCCGCCCTTCCCGCAGCCCCAGGAGCCCTTCGACGCCCCCCAGTTGCTCGATGTGGGGCCCGCCGCCGAAGAGCTGTGCCTGCGCGCCGACGCGGCCCGCAACCGCGCCCGGCTGCTGGAGGCCGCCGCCCGGCTGATTGCCGAGCACGGGGTGGCCGGCGTCACCATGGAGGCGGTGGCCGCGGCGGCCGAGGTGGGCAAGGGCACGGTGTTCCGCCGCTTCGGCGACCGCACCGGGCTGCTGATGGCTCTGCTCGACCACTCGGCGCGCCGACTCCAGGCCGACTTCCTCGGCGGGCCGCCGCCGCTGGGCCCCGGTGCCCCGCCGGTCGAGCGGCTGCGGGCGTTCGGTGTCGCGGTGCTGTACCGCGCGGCCGAGCAGCTCGATCTGCAGCTGGCCGCCCAGCCCGAGCCCACCCGGCGCCACGCCCACCCCTCGATGGCGGCGCTGCGTACCCATGTCACCATGCTGCTGCGGCAGATCCAGCCGGACGCGGACTGCGAACTGCTCGCCCACACGCTGCTGGGCTATCTCGACCCCGCCCTGATCCACCATCTGACCAGACAGTGCGGGATGCCGATGGAGCGCCTGGAGGCCGGCTGGATCGACCTGGTCGCCCGGGTCACGCGGACGGAGCCGCCCCGCTGACCTCCCTCCCGTGGGCGGTGAACATGTCGACCAGGCCCTGCGGTGCGTCGGCGCGGAACAGCAGGGCGCCGTTCTGCGCGGACTCCGCCGCGGACCGCTCGGCGCGCGCGAACATCGACTCCTCGTAGGCGGCCAGGGCGGCCTCGGTGTCACCGGGGTGCGCAACCAGCGCGAGGCCCAGGTCGGCGCCGTCGATCAACGCCAGATTGGCGCCTTCGCCGGCGAACGGCGACATCAGATGGGCCGCGTCACCGAGCAGGGTGACGCCGGGCCGCCGGTCCCAGCGGTGGCCTACCGGCAGAGCGTGGATCCGCCGCGGCACCAGCACGCCCTCTGCGTCCGCGACCAGCGCCCGCAGGCTCTTGTCCCAGCCGTCGAAGTGCTGGAGTACGGCCCGCTTGACCGCCTCGGTGTCGGTGAAGTCGATCCCGTCCAGCCACTCCTCGGGCGCCTCCACCGCCGTGTACACATGCAGGCTTCCGTCGCTCTCCCGGTGGGCGAGGAAGCCCCGGCCCGCGCCGAGCGCGAACAGCATGCCGCCGCCGACGACCTCGGCGCTCACCGGGTGCCGTACGTCCGCGTCCGGCAGGTCCGCCTCCACGAACGACACGCCGGTGTACCCGGGCGACGCGTCCGAGAGCAGCGGGCGTACCCGCGACCAGGCGCCGTCCGCGCCGACCAGCAGATCGGTCGTGAAGCAGCCGCCGTCCTCAAGGGTCACCTCGTGCCGGCCGTCGCCCAGCGGACGGGCGCCGGTGACCTTCGCGCCCCAGCGGATCACGCCCTCGGGGAGCGAGCCGAGCAGCAGCCGGCGCAGCTCGCCCCGATCGATCTCCGGCCGCTCGCCGGTGCCGTCGTCGGGCATTGCGAGGCGGACCCGGGCGTCCCGGTCCAGCACCCGCGTCGCCTGGCCGCCCGTGTGGACGTGGGCCAGGAACTCGTCGTACAGCGCGGCCGCGCGCAGCGCCACCTGGCCGGAGTCGTCGTGGATGTCGAGCATGCCGCCCTGGGTGCGGGCGGCGGCGGAGGCGTCCAGATCGAAGACGGCCGCCTCGACGCCGTGCACCCGGAGCACCCGGGCGAGCGTGAGCCCGCCCAGGCCGGCGCCGATGATCGCGATGGGGTGGTGGGGAGTGGACATGGTGGTCTCCTGTGGAAGTCGGCCGGGTACGACGGCTGTGCCGGTCAGCCGGGTACGGCGGTCGTGGAAGTCAGTCGGGTACGGCGGTGTGCTCGATGCCGTTGATCAGCGCCTGGAACGCCCAGGACACGCGCGCCTCGGGCGTGCCCGCCAGTAGTTCGCCGGACGCGGCGGCGATGTGCGGGTGGGTGCGGTCCGACGCCTCGCGCAGGGTCCGCGCGAGGGTGTCCCACTCCTCCTCGGACTCCACGCCCGCGTGCTCGGCGGCGGTCGAGGTGGCGTGCTGGAGCAGCAGGTCGACGCCCCAGGCGGCCCGCTCGCGCGGCACCCCGCCTTCGGCGAGCAGGCTCAGCAGGGTCTCGATCAGGTTCAGGTAGTGCGGGCCGTTCGGCCGCGCCGTCAGCGCGGAGCGGGCCAGGCTCGGATGCTCCAGGAGCATCCCGGTGTAGGCGACCAGCACCCGCTCCAGCCGCTCCCGCCAGCCGCCCTCGGCAGGGGCCGGGCCCACGGTGCCCAGCAGCTCGTCCAGGACCGCCGCGTGCAGCTCGGCGGTGTTGCGGACGTAGACGTACAGCGACGCGGGGCCCGTGTCGAGCTCCTGGGCCAGGCGCCGCATGGTGACCTTCTGCAGGCCCTCGGTGCGCAGGATCTCCACGGCGGCGCCGACGATGCCCTCCCTGGTCAGGGCGGGTTTGGCGGGACGCTCCCGGCGGGAGCGGGGGGTTGCTGGCATGCGTCCACTGTAACGAACGCGTTCGTTGCGAACAAGTTCGGGACGAACCTGTTCGTCCGACGGTGTGGCGATCCCACTTCGTGCAACGGTGAACCACCTTGCCCCGCCGGGCCCCCCTACCCGGCCGTCTGCCAAGATGCCGTACGTCATGGTGCAGATACCGAATACGCCCTCGGCAGCGTCGCCGACTCCGCGCTCGGTCCCCACGAGCGCCGATGTGGCCCGTCTGGCCGGCGTCTCTCGCGCGACCGTCTCCTACGTCCTCAACAACACCAGTGCCGTACGGATCAGCGAGCCCACCCGCCGCCGGGTCCACGAGGCCGCCAAGGAACTCGGATACGTGCCCCACGCGGCCGCCCGCAGCCTGCGCGCCGGCCACAGCCAAATGGTCCTGATGCCCGCCCCGGCCATCCCGATGGGCCCGCTGTACGGCCAGTTCATCAACGACCTCCAGTGGGCCCTCAGCCGCCTCGACTACACGGTGGTCCAGTACGGCACCGCGGGCCTGCGCGGCGACGAAGCCGCCCGCGCCTGGGCCGAGTTGAGACCGGTCGCAGTGCTGGTTCCGGGTGCCGGCCTCGGCGTCGAGGGCGTCGCCGTCCTCAAGCGGGCCGGCGCCCGCGCCGTGGTCACCCTCGGCCCCGAGCGGGTCGACGGCGCGCACGCCCTGCTGATGGACCATGACGCCGTCGGCCGCTGCGCCGGTACCCACCTGTACGCCCGTGGCCGGCGCCGCATCGGCGTGGTCGTCCCCGAGGAGTCCGGCCTGGAGGCCTACTCCCGGCCCCGCCTCGAAGGCGTTCGCCAGGCCCTGTGTGACACCGACGCCACGGTGACCGGGCTGCCGCTCGGCTACACGGAGGAGTCGGCCGCCCGACTCGCCGCGCGCTGGCGGGAGTTGGAGGTCGACTCGGTGTTCGCGTACAACGACGAGTACGCGATGCTGTTAATGCGCGCCCTCCAGGACGCGGGCGTGCGCGTCCCCGAGGACACCGCCGTGGTCGGCGCCGACGACCTGATGCTCGGCCGGCTGCTGCGGCCCCGGCTCTCCACGATCCATATCGACCTGCCGTCCGGCCGTGACCTCGCCGAACTGGTCGACCGCCTGGTGCGCGACCCGGGCGGCGCACCGGAGACACATACGGTGCTCGGCGCCTCGGTGGTGCGGCGCGAGTCCAGCTGATCGGTCACCCTGGTCGGGGCGGTGCTTTTCCCGACGCCCTGACTAGGATGTTGCGCGCTCAACAAAACGGCTCACGGACGACGTGGGCCGCGCAACCCGGTGATCGATCGGAGAGCCGTCATGCCGCTGCTCGACCCGAAGACCTGGCAGGCGAGCGCCCTGTCCGGCCCGCAGTACGCCGTCACCGAGCCCGCCACCGGCGACACGCTCGGCACGGTCACCCTGGCTGTTCCCGCGGACGTCTCCCCGGCCGCCACGGCCGCCCGTGCCGCGCAGCGCGACTGGGCCCGCGCACCGCACTTCGTGCGGGCCCAAGTCCTGCGTCGCGCGGGCGACTTGTTCACGGAGCATGCCGACGAACTGCGCGAGTGGATCGTCCGCGAGTCCGGCTCCGTACCCGGCAAGGCGGACTTCGAACTGCACGTCGCCGCCCAGGAGTGCTACGAGGCGGCCGCCCTCGCCTCCCGCCCGGCGGGCCAGGTCCTGCCCAGCGAGGCGCCCCGGCTGTCGTACACCCGCCGGGTCCCGGTCGGCGTGACCGGGGTGATCGCGCCGTTCAACGCGCCGCTGATCCTGTCCATCCGGTCGGTCGCCCCCGCCGTCGCCCTGGGCAACGGGGTGGTCCTGAAGCCGGACCCGCGCACCGCCGTCTGCGGCGGGCTCTCCCTCGCCGCGGTGTTCGCCGCGGCCGGACTGCCCGAAGGGCTGTTGCAGGTGCTGCCCGGCGGGGCCGACGTCGGCGCGGCACTGGTCGAGGACCCGCAGGTGCCGGTCATCTCCTTCACCGGATCGACGGCGGCCGGCCGCGCCGTCGGTGAGGCCGCGGGCCGCCATCTCAAGCGCGCCCACCTCGAACTCGGCGGAAACTCCGCCCTGATCGTCCTCGAGGACGCCGACCTCGACGCGGTGATCTCCACCGCCGCCTGGGGATCCTTCTTCCACCAGGGCCAGATCTGCATGACGACCGGACGGCACCTGGTCCACGCCTCCCTGGTCGAGGAGTACGTCGAACGCCTCGCCGCCAAGGCCGACTCCCTCGCCGTCGGCGACCCGCACCGCGAGCAGGTCCACCTCGGCCCGATCATCGACGCCGGCCAACTCGCCAAGATCCACGCCCTGGTGGAGTCGAGCACCGCCCACGGCGCGAAACTCGCCGCCGGCGGCACCCACGAGAAGCTCTTCTACCGGCCCACCGTCATCACCGGCGTCGACGACCGCACTCCCGCCTACACCGAGGAGGTCTTCGGACCGGTCGCGCCCGTCCGCGCCTTCGCCGACACCGCCGAGGCCGCCGCCCTCGCGGCAGACAGCTCCTATGGCCTCTCCCTCGGCATCGTCACCCGGGACGCGGCACGCGGCCTGGACCTCGCCGAACGCATCCCGACCGGCATCGTCCACATCAACGACCAGACCGTGAACGACGAGGCCGTGGCCCCCTTCGGCGGAGTCGCCGCCTCCGGCACGGGGGCGCGGTTCGGCGGGGAGTCCAACCTGGAGGCGTTCACGGACGTGCGATGGACGACCGTGCGTGGGGACGTGGCACCGTACCCCTTCTAAATCGAGCTACAGCCGGCAAACCCAGCTAAAAGTTATAGCCGCAGTCAGGGACCCTAACTGCGGCTATGTGGTGTTGCTCAGGCGGTAGCTTCTCACCCGGGCGGTAGGCCGTCACTCGCCCTGCGCGCCACCCTGCTGCGCGGCGATGCTCTTGCGCACCTCGTCCATGTCCAGCTTGCGGGCCTGGCCGATGACGTCCGTCAGGGCTGCCTCCGGGAGGGCGCCCGGCTGGGCGAAGACGGCGACCTGGTCGCGGACGATCATCAGCGTCGGGATCGACTGGATGTCGAAGGCCGCGGCCAGTTCCGGCTGCGCCTCGGTGTCGACCTTGGCGAAGACCAGGTCCGGGTTGGCCTGCGCGGCCTTCTCGTAGACCGGGGCGAACATACGGCACGGGCCGCACCAGGCCGCCCAGAAGTCGATGAGAACGAACTCGTTCTCGGTGACCGTCTGGTCGAAGTTCTCCTTGGTGAGTTCCACGGTGCTGCTCATGCGTGTTTCCCTCTTCCTGACGTGGGGGGGGCGCCCCGCTCCGGGACGAACCGTCCGCACAACACGTCAGGCCGGGTGGGTATTCCGGCCAGGTACCCGTGTGGCCCCGGCGCACACCACCCGTAAGACTGACCCCATGACGGAAACGGAATCCATCGCTTACGACGTAGTGGTGCTCGGGGCCGGGCCCGTGGGGGAGAACGTCGCCGGCCGCACCCGTGCGGCCGGCCTCTCCACCGCGGTCGTGGAGAGCGAACTCGTCGGCGGCGAATGCTCGTACTGGGCGTGCATGCCCAGCAAGGCCCTGCTGCGCCCGGTCATCGCCCAGGCGGACGCCCGCCGCCTGCCCGGTCTCAGCCAGGCGGTCCAGGGCCCCCTCGACACCCCCGCGGTCCTGGCCCGCCGCAACGAGTTCACCTCGCACTGGAAGGACGACGGCCAGGTCGCCTGGCTCGACGGCATCAGTGCCGACCTGTACCGCGGCCACGGCCGCCTCGCCGGACCCCGCACGGTCACCGTGACCGGCCCCGACGGCACCCTCACCACCCTCACCGCCCGGCACGCGGTCGCCGTCGCCACCGGCACCCGCGCCCAGTTGCCCCACCTGCCCGGCCTCGCCGAGGTCAAGCCCTGGACCAGCCGCGAGGCCACCAGCGCCCAGGAGGCGCCCGGCCGGCTGATCGTCGTCGGCGGCGGTGTCGTCGCCACCGAGATGGCCACCGCCTGGCAGGCCCTCGGCTCCCGGGTCACCCTTCTGGTCCGCGGCAAGGGCCTGCTCAACCGCATGGAGCCGTTCGCCGGTGAACTCGTCGCCGAGGCACTCAAGGAGGCCGGCGTCGACGTCCGCACCGGCACCTCCGTCGAGTCGGTGACCCGCGAGAACGGCACGGTCGTGGCCGTGACCGACGCCGGCGACCGCATCGAGGCCGACGAGATCCTCTTCGCCACCGGACGCGTCCCGCACACCGACGACATCGGCCTGGACACCGTCGGCCTGGAACCGGGCTCCTGGCTCACCGTCGACGACACCCTCCTGGTCGAGGGCACCGACTGGCTCTACGCCGTCGGCGACGTCAACCACCGGGCGCTCCTCACCCACCAGGGCAAGTACCAGGCCCGGATCGCGGGCGACACCATCGCCGCCCGCGCCTCGGACACGCCCCTCCTGAACGGCCCCTGGGGCGCCCACGCGGCCACCGCCGACCACCACGCCGTACCGCAGGTCGTCTTCACCGACCCGGAGGCGGCGGCGGTCGGGCTCTCCCTCGCCGAGGCGGAGCAGGCGGGGTACCGGGTGCGGGCCGTCGACGTCGAGTTCTCCTCGGTCGCCGGGGCGGGCCTGTACGCCGAGGGGTACAAGGGCCGCGCCCGGATGGTCGTCGACCTGGAGGCGGAGATCCTGCGCGGGGTCACCTTCGTCGGCCCCGGTGTGGGCGAGCTGATCCACTCGGCGACGGTCGCCGTGGCCGGGCAGGTGCCGATCAGCCGGCTGTGGCATGCGGTGCCGTCGTATCCGACGTTGAGCGAGGTGTGGCTGCGGTTGCTGGAGGCGTACCGGGGGTGAGGGCCGAAGGGGCCGCGTAGCGATAGGGCCCAGCGCCCCCTCGGGGGCGCTCCCGACCGTGGCGCGGTCCTGGTCAGGGCAGCCTGAAGCCCAGCTCCGCCGCCGCCGTCGTCGGGGTCGGCTCGGCCCAGCGCTCCGCCATCGTCTCGGTCGACGACAGTGAGCGGAGTTCGGCGCGGTCCAGGTAGAGCGTGCCGTCGAGATGGTCGGTCTCGTGCTGGACGATCCGGGCCGGCCACCCCGTGAACACCTCGTCGACCGCGCGGCCGTGCTCGTCCTGGCCGCGCAGTCGTACCTCGGCGTGCCGGGCCACCACCGCCTGATATCCCGGCACGCTGAGGCAGCCCTCGAAGAAGGCGGAGCGGGCGCTGCCGACGGGCTCG
Source organism: Streptomyces sp. NPDC111744 (assembly GCF_055634995.1). NCBI lineage: Bacteria > Bacillati > Actinomycetota > Actinomycetes > Kitasatosporales > Streptomycetaceae > Streptomyces > Streptomyces sp. NPDC111744. The sequence goes on along the minus strand of NZ_JBVKCG010000002.1, from coordinate 523,845 downwards.
TAGACCGGGTTGACCAGCACCCGGAAGGGCTGCGGGAGGCGGCCGCGGGCGACGGCGACCTCTTCGGGTACCGGCGCCGGATCCTCGATCACCGCGAGCCGCAGCGGGACGCCGACCTGGGGTGCGGCCAGGCCCACGCCCGGTGCCGCGTGCATGGTGTCGCGCAGCGCCCCGACGAACCGGGCCAGCAGCTCGCGGCCCAACTGGCCGTCGTACGGCTCGGTTCCGCGCCGCAGGACCGGGTCGCCCGCCGCGACGATGGGCAACGGGCCGCCGGCGGCGAGGAGTTCCTCGACCCGCTCGGCAAGAGGTGCGCGATCACTGGGAGATGCCATCGCGCCAGCATGCCACGAGAGGGGATGTGACGCGGGTCACTTTACTCGCCGGGAACTCGGCCCCCTCACCCCCGACCACTGGACCGGCATCATCCCCCGCACGAGTACCCGGAGAACCCCGCCGATGTCCACAGCCCCCTCGAAACTCACCCGCTGGGGCATCGACCTGCACACCGGGATCCTCTTCGGCATCGTCAACCAGCTCGCCCTGGCACTGCTCGCGCTCTCCCTGATCCTGCTGATCCTGTGGGGCTACCGCATGTGGTGGCAGCGCGGCCGCGGCTCCGCCTTCGGGCGGCCGATCCCGCGCGGAGCCTGGGCGGAGGTCCCGCCGTACCTCCTCGTCCCGGCGATGGCGAATGATCGCGGTGGTCGGCTTCTTCGTGCCCCTGCTCGGGATCCCGCTCGCCGCTTTCAGCTCCGTGGACATCGCGCTCGGCGAGATCGCGCACCGCCGCGGGCGGCGGACCTACGGCAGCAGGGGCGGCGTGAAGTAGCGTGGTGAGACACGCCGACGAGCGTGTCGCCACGCCGGAGGGAGACGGGGACTACGGCGCGGGCCCGGCGCGGGCAGGGGGAGCTGGAGGGCCAGGTGCTCGGCGCGCTGCGCGAGGCCGGCGGTCCCGTCACCGCCGCCTGGGTGCTGGAGCGGCTCGGCGGCGACCTCGCCTACACCACCGTGGTGACCATCCTGACCCGGCTGCTCGCCAAGGACGTCGTCGCCCGTGAACGGCGGGGCCGCGCCTTCCTGTGGACGCCGACCGCCGACGTGGCCCGGCTCGCAGCCCTGCGGATGCGCCGGCTCCTCGACGGCGAACGGGACCGCGAGGCCGTCCTGGCGAGCTTCGTCACCGCGCTGCCGCCGGGCGACGAGCAGGTGCTGCGGGCGCTCCTGGAGGCCGCCGGGCCGGGCCGGGTGAACAGTCGGAACACCGCGCACACCGACCACGGCGGTACGGAAGACTGACCGCCCATGGGGGTCTTCGTCTTCCTGCCGCTGGTCCTGCCGCTGGTCCTGCCGCTGACCGCCTGGCCCGTCGCCCGGCTGGCCGAGGGACGGCTGCATCCGCGCACCGCCACCCGGCTGCTCACCGCGGTGGCCGTGGTGATGGCCGTGGGCACCACGCTCCGCCTGGCCCTGCTGATGGTGGTCGGCACCGCCCAGCTCCCCGCCAACCCCCTCCCGGACGCGTGGTCCGACCCGGAGGTGCGGGCCGCAGTGCCGCAGGACGGGTTCGCGGGCCGTGCCGCCATCCCCGCGCTCGGCTCGGTCGCCGTGCTGTGCGGGCGCACCCTCCACCGGCACCGGCGGGTCGCCCGGCTCGCCCGGCGGGCGCTGACCGGACTGCCCGGCCGGATGGTGTCCGTCCTGCCCGACCGCACCCCCTACGCCTATGCGCTGCCCGACCGGATCGTCGTCACCACCGCGCTCCTCGACGGCCTCGCCCGCCGGGCCCTGTTCGCCCACGAACGCGCCCATGTCGCCGCCCGGCACCACCGGTACCTGCTCGCCGTGCACCTGGCGGCACGCGCCAACCCCTTCCTGTGGCCGCTTCGTACCGCGGTCGCCTACACCGCCGAGCGCTGCGCGGACGAGGAGGCGGCTCGCTCGGTGGGGGACCGGCGCACGGTCGCCCTTGCCATCGGCAGGGCGGCGCTGCTGTCCAGGGGCACCCCGGCCCCCACCCTGGCCGCGCTGGCCGCCACCGGACCGGTGCCGCGCCGGGTCGCCGCGCTGCTCGGCCCCGCCCCCTCGGCCCGCGGCTGGCCGTCGGCGTTCACCGCGGCCGGCCTCGCCGTCTGGGGCGCGGCCGCGGGCAGCCTCGTGTCGGCGATGTCCTCGGCGAACTCTGCGGTCACCCTGTTCCTGACCCTGCACGCGGCCACTCCGCTGTGACAGCCGTACGACAGTGAAAGGAGTCCCTGGAATGCAGGGACCCCTTTTACCTGACTGCCGCTCAGTCCTGCGGGAAGTCGCCCGCCAGTGCCGAGGCGAGGCGCAGATGCGGTTCCGCCTCCTCGTGCCGGGCCTGCCGCTGGAGCGTGCGGCCCAGCATCAGCCGGGCGTAGTGCTCCACCGGGTCGCGTTCGACGATCTCCCGCAACTCGGCCTCGGCACGGCGCAGTTGGGCCGAGTGGTAGTAGGCGCGCGCCAGCAGCAGCCGAGGTCCGGTCTGCTCCGGCACCTCCTCGACCAGCCGGGCGAGCACCCGCGCGGCGCCCGCGTAGTCCTTGGCGTCGAAGAACAGCTGGGCGCGGTCCCAGCGCTCGGCGAGAGTTCCCTGGTCGTAGTACGTGGTGTCCACTCGTGACCTCCTTCGAGGCCGTCAACCGGGCGGCATAGTTGAATATTCCACTACCCGGTCTGCCGGGTGGTTTGGCGGCGCCGGTACGGGCTACACGGCCGGTGGACAGGGATGTGCGGGGCCACCGAGAAGGGAGAAACGCCGTGCGTCACGAGCCTCCCGGGCGAACTCGGCAGCCGCTGTCGCGGGCGCGCTCAGGAATGATCGGCGGCCGCGTCCCGCGGACCGGTACCGAACCGGTCACCGCGCGGAGCGCGGTACGCCTGCGCCTGCTGCTGAGCGGCATCTTCCTGCCGCTGTTCGCCGCTTCATGCGTTCTGTTCGGCGTCTGGGCCGCACACTCCCGGGCAGCGGACAGTCCCGGCCGCGCAGTCCTGGTCGCCCTCGCCGTCGTCTGCGGGGTCCTCGCCCTGGCGACGGCCCTGGACCTGCTGGTCGTGATGCGTCGGCTGCGTCGGGAGCGGCGCCTTTCCCGGTGAGTTCAGGCCCCGGTCGCAGGCCCTGTGAAGCGGCCGGTCGTGGTGGTGTCAGGGGCCCTGCCCATACGTCCGTCACGGCGGTGGTGGGCGGTACTGACGGCCATGGCGGCCAGACCCAGACAGAAGATCAGCGCCAGCGCGAGACCAGAGCAGAAGATCGCGAGCGGGCTGAGGGTGGCGACGTGGTGATCGAGCACGGACACGGTGTAACCAGGTCCGCCGGCCAGGTTGCCGGCGATCGCCAGGACGGTGAAGGCGACGGTCGCCGCGACAAGGAGCAGTCCGAGGAACAACATCCCAGTCATCTCCTCAGGTCCTCAGGAAAAACGGTCCTGCGGACCGAGTACCTGCGACCCGACGGATTACACGGCGCCCAACCCGACACAGCGTGCGGTCTCGGCATCGTTCCCCCGGAGCCGGAGCCGGAGCCGGAGCCGGAGCCGGAGCCGGAGCCGCGGCCGGGGGACGGTCGCATCACCCGGACCGGGCCGGGTAGTCGGCCCCGGCGCACACCTCGGTGCCTTCACATTCCGGTGACAACGGTGAGTCGGTGACTGGACCATGACGACGAAGACCCACAGGAACTCCGGCAGGAAGACGACCGGCGCGACGGACGAGGCGGTCGTGCACGCGCTGCTCGACCGGCAGCGGCGCACCTATCCGGCGCAGGCCGGCATCCGCCTGCGCAACACCCCCGCACCGCTGTACCAGACGCTCGTGCTCGCGAACCTCCTCAGCGCCCGTATCAGGGCCGACATCGCGGTGGCCGCGGCCAGGGCCCTGTTCGACGCCGGGCTGCGCGACGCGCGGTCGATGGCGGACGCATCCTGGCAGCAACGCGTCGACGCCCTCGGCAAGGGCGGCTACCGCCGCTACGACGAGCGCACCTCCACCATGCTCGGCAAGGGAGCCGAACTGCTCCTCGAACGGTATGACGGCGATCTGCGCAGGCTGCGCGGGGAGAGCGACCCGCGGAAGGCCTTGACGGACATTCCCGGGATCGGGCCCACGGGCGCCGACATCTTCCTGCGTGACGTCCAGGGAGTGTGGGCGGAGTTCGCACCGTACTTCGACCGCAAGGCGTTGGAGGGCGCCCGGCGGCTCGGACTGCCCGCCTCGCCCGAAAAGCTCGGCGGTCTCGTCCCCGGCCGCGAGATGCCCCGCCTGGCCGACGGCCTGGTCCACGCGGCCCTCGACAAGCCGCTGGCCGACGAGGTGCTGTCCCTGGCGTCGAACACCAACTAGGCGAAGCTGGGCAGTCACGACCGCGTTGGTCGTGGCTTGGCCGGGGAGCTACGGCCGGTTGCCTGAACCGGCCGCCGTCCCCGTGGTCCGTACCTGTCTTGTTCGACTCTACGAACTTTCTGCGTGACGGGTACACATCACCGACGTGCTCTGATAGGAAACCTTCCTATCAGTGCATCCCCGTCCGCCCCCCACCTTCTGGAGCCCACGTGAGGCATCCGAACAACCCCACGACGAACACCGTCCTGACCTCTCGTCGCACCTTGCTCGCCCTGCTCGGCGCGTCCGCGGCCGGCGCCGTGCTGCTGCGTCCCGCGCACGCCTCGGCCGCCTCCGCCGCCTCGGCGGAGGCGAGCTGTGTGGGTCTCGACGACCCGGCGAAGAAGGAGATCGCCATGAAGCTGGTGTCGAGCGCGGAGAACTCCTCGCTCGACTGGAAGGCGCAGTACAAGTACATCGAGGACATCGGCGACGGCCGCGGCTACACCGCCGGAATCATCGGATTCTGCTCCGGCACCGGCGACATGCTCGACCTCGTACAGCTCTACACCGACCGCAAGCCCGGCAACGTGCTCGCCAAGTACCTGCCGGCACTGCGCCGGGTCAACGGAACCGACTCGCACTCCGGCCTCGACCCGAACTTCCCCTCCGACTGGCGCAAGGCGGCCCAGGACACCGCGTTCCAGCAGGCGCAGAACGACGAGCGCGACCGGGTGTACTTCAACCCGGCCGTACAGCAGGGCAAGACGGACCGGCTGGGCACGCTCGGGCAGTTCGCCTACTACGACGCCATCGTCATGCACGGTGACGGCGACGACTCCACCAGCTTCCGCAACATACGCAAGCGCGCCCTCGGCAAGGCGAAGCCGCCGGCGCAGGGCGGCGACGAGGTGACCTACCTCAACGCCTTCCTCGACGCGCGCGTATGGGCCATGAAGCAGGAGGAGGCCCACAGCGACACCACCAGGGTCGACACCGAGCAGCGGGTCTTCCTGCGCAATGGCAATCTGTGCCTGAGCACCCCGCTGGACTGGAAGGTGTACGGGGACAGCTACCACATCGGCTGACCCACCCGCGGGGCTGCCTCGGCTGTCGTACCGCCGTATCACCGTGCGGTACGGCAGCCCACCTCCTCGCGCGTGCGGAACCGCACCGAAGTGCCGCCGTTGTGGTCGATCCCGGCGACCTTCTCCCAGGAGTCGATGTCGAAGTGGTCCTTGCCAGGGGGTGCGTGGGGGAGTTCAGTCAGTGGTCAGATGGTCGGCGAGGCCCCGTTTGACCCCGGCGACGAACGCCGTGATCTCCTCCGGGGTGTAGATAAGGGCGGGACCGGCCGGATCGGTCGACTGCCGCAGCGCCACCCGTCCGTCGGCGAGTTGCTTCGTCTGCACGCACTGACCTCCGTTGGGGCCGCTCCAGGGCGACTCCCAGCCCTGCTCGCCGAGGTCCGTGGCGGGCATGCCGTTGTAGACGTCGTGGGCACTGCCGTCGATGATGGTCATGAGTACTCCTTGCGCATGTGGTTCAGCAGCGCCCTGCTCTGTGCGTCGGAGGTGAGCAGGGACATGCGGTTGTGCGCCTCCAGATGGGCCACGACGTCGGACCGCTGGTCCAGGTACATCGCGCCGGAGAGGATCTCGCTGTAGACGACGTCGGGAAGCTCGGGCTCCTCGAAACGGAAGTAGGTGAACGGGGCACACGCGCCCACCTGGGCGCCGGCGGTGAACGGCACGATGTCGACGCTGACGTGCTCCAGCTCCGAGACCTTCAGGAGCCGTTCCATCTGCGTCCGCATCACCTGGGGGCCGCCGACCGCCCGGTGCAGGACGGCCTCCTCCATGACCACCCACAGGGTGGGCGCGTCGGCTCTCTCCAGCAGGGCCTGACGGCGCAGCCGGAGGCTCACGCGCCGCTCCAGGTCCTCGTCGCGGTCGTTGGGGAAGCCGCCGCCGAGCACCGCGCGCGCGTACTCGGGGGTCTGCAGCAGCCCCGTGGCGTAGTGCGGCTCGTAGTTGCGCATGGCCGTGGCGCCGGTCTCCAGGCTCACGTAGGCGCTGAACCAGGTGGGCAGCACATCGCGGTAGGCGTGCCACCAGCCGGGCGCGTTGGCCCGCTCGGCGAAGGCGACGAACTCGTCCGTCTCCTGCCGGTCGGCGCCATAGGTCTCAAGGAGTTTCTCCACATAGAGAGGCCTCAGCGCCACCTCCGCCTTCTCCAGACGGCGGATGGTCAGGGGAGCGACCCGCAGCGCCCGCGCCGCTTCCTCCAGTGACACGCCCGCCTCCTGGCGCCGCTCATGGAGTCTGCGGCCCAGGATCATGCGCAGCACGGTGGGCGCACTGGCGCTGCTGCCCGCGTTCGACCGGCCTTCGCTCACGCCCTACCTCCTGAGGGGACATCACCGGCGCAAGTCTGACAGTCACTTGATGAAGCGACCACATCGACACCGGCATGCTGAAATTATCAGGGAGTCGGTTGCAGGTTGAACCCGGCTGCGCGCATAGTTACTTGAGTAAATCGGGGTCATGCTCACGGGCAACGTACGTCTCCCGTGTGGACGTTGCTCAGCTCTGCCTGCTCCCCGCCGCACCCGCCTCACGGAAGGCAACCACCGTGTCCCCCCACGCGACCTCCCCGCTCGATCTGTTAGACGTCGTCGACCCCGACCAGGCGCACTGGATGGAGCTGCCCGCGCACCGCTCCAGCGTCAGAGTCGCCCGCCGCTCCATGAGGGAGCACCTGAACGGGTGGGGGATGCCCGGCGAGCTGTGCGAGGACGCGGTGCTACTCGTGTCCGAGCTGGTCACCAACGCCATCCGCCACACGTTCAGCGTCCGCATCCTGTGCGGCGTGGGCGTGATCACCGATGGCTGTCTGCGGCTGGAGGTGCACGACCACGACTACTCGCGGCGGGGTCTGCTCGTGCGTGAGCCCGGCCCCGACGACGAGGGCGGCCGGGGACTGCTGCTCGTCGAGGAGCTTGCCCAATCCTGGGGCGTCGACCGGTCCCGGCTCACCAGCGGACACGCGGTGTGGGCCACACTGACGCCCTGACGCAGGCGCCGGGCACCTACCCAGAGGGGATGGTGGGGTGCCGGACGGGCGAGGGGGGACTCGCCCGATCCGTCTCTGTGAAGAACCGGCAGAGACGGCGCCGGCCCCGGTGAGCACACTCGCCTCCTGGGGGAGGGTGACCGTGTTCACCGGGGCACTTTCGCACCCGCCGACTGCTCCAGCTCGTCCACACAGCGCTTTCGACACCGGTCCCGCAGGTCATAGGCCTGCGGGACCGGTGTCTGTTGTGGCCTTCGGCCGACAACTCAACTTTCCTTGACAAAATAATTTGTCGGTCCGATGCTGGAACCGGACACAGGACACCGCACATCCAGGCAGCAAGGAAACCGAGATGCGTACTCTGATCAGCACCGCCTTCATCTCCCTCGACGGCGTCGTCGAGGCCCCCGGTGGCGAACCCGGCTACCGGAACTCCGGGTGGACCTTCAAGGGCGTCGAGTTCGTCCCCGAGGCGTTCGAGATCAAGGAGCGCGAACAGAAGGAGTCGACCGCGATCCTGATGGGCCGCACCAGCTACGAGGCGTTCAGCCCGGTATGGCCGGACATGCCGGAGTTCTCCCACTACAAGACTCTGCCGAAGTACGTCGTCTCCACCACGCTCACCGCGGACGCCCTGGTCTCGAACTGGGGCGCCACCACGATCCTGCGCTCGCTCGACGAGGTCGCCGCCCTCAAGGAGACCGAGGGCGGCCCGATCATCGTGCACGGCAGCGCCGCGCTGAACCACGCGCTGTCCGACGCGGGCCTGATCGACCGCTACCACCTGCTCGTCTACCCGCTGCTGCTCGGCGCCGGCAAGCGGCTGTTCAGCACGACGGACAAGGACACGCAGCAGCTGAAGCTGGTCGAGCAGGAGGCCTACTCCAACGGCGTGCAGAAGGCCGTCTTCGACGTCGTCCGCTGACCGGATCCCGCGCCGCCGTCAGCAGGGCTTGCGCCACACCCCCAGCTCCAGCTTCTTCTGCATCGACGACAGGCCCAGCCGCCGCGACTCGGCGCAGAAGGCACTGGGAGGTTCCTCGTACTCCACATGGAACACGGCCTTGGCCGCCTCGACGAACGGGGCGAGACGCGCGCACTCGTCGTACTGCGCGCACTCCTCGTTGACCGCGAAGTCGAAGTCGGCGAGCAGTTGCGGAATCTGCCGAAGGTCGTTCTTCAGGCCCACCGACATCCCGCGTGCATGCGCGATGTCCGCGATCATGCGGTTGTAGCGGAGCTGGTCGGCGCCGGTGAGGCGGAACCCGGTGTGGTTGCCGTAGCCCTCCACCAGGTCCGGCAGCTTCCCGTGTCGACACGGTCGGCCCAGCCGCCGCCCCTCGATCTCGCGGCGCAGGCGCCGCGCGGTGACACCACGCAGCACGCCCGCGTCCCGGACGTCCACGCGGCGGACGCGTCGGCCCCGGCCGCAGGAGTCCAGCACCTCGCGGAAGCCCTCCACATCCGGCAACTCCGGCATGCGTACCTCCCGGCGGCCGCCCCTGTCGCGATGCGCGGCACCCTCCCGGGTAGCCGGACTCGCGCACGTCAACCGCCGGGGGCCGCAAAGGCAGCCACGACCGGCCGGAACGATGTCGAAACGATGTGCACCGGCACGCGCCTCGCCCGCATGGCCCGGCCCCGTACGGGGCATTTGCCAATCATGAAAGACGCGCCTGTGGTGGTGCAGCCACCGGGCCCCGACGGCGGCAGGCGGGTGACCATCCGCGGAGAGTATGTCGGCACCGCGTATCACCTGCTCGACGTCGTCGAGTTCCTGCGCCGGGCCGGGCTGCCCGAGGCCAGTACGACGGTCGACGACCCGGACCTGATCGAGTGGCGCGGCATGGGTCCCAAAGCCTGGACGGCCGCCGGCTGATCCGGGGACCGGCCCGCTGCCGGGAAGAGGCCTGCACGAAGCCGTGGCCCTGCTCCGGCGTGGCCGCACGGCCGGGTGACCGGACGGTGAGCGGGGGCCGTGCGGGAGAACCGTCCCTGGTGCCATCGTCACGCCAGAGGACTCCGCGGCAGCGAGGCGAGCAGATCGGCCGGGTCTTCGTACACGGCGTCGGCACCGGCCTCCTCCAGGTCCTTGCGGGGAATGCCGCCGCACAGCAGTGCCACGCACTGCACCCCCGCACTGCTGCCCGCCCGCATGTCCCACACCGTGTCGCCGACGAACACGGCCCGCTCTGCCGGAACACCGGCCTGCTCCAGCGCCCGCTCCACGGGCTCGGGCGCCGGTTTGCCCGCGGTGACGTCGTCGGCGCTGGCCGTGCCCGTGATGGCGTCGTCCGCCCCGATCGCGCGCCTCAGTGCGGACAGCTCGTCGCCACTGGCCGAGGTGGCCAGAACCACCTTCCAGCCGTCGTCGGCCAGCCGCCGCAGCAGACCTCCCGCATCCGGAAGGGGTGACAGCCGCTCGAAGTACTGGGCGTAGAGCACCTTGTGCGCGGTGCTCAGGGCCTCCACCTCCCCGGGAGCCAGAGTTGTCCGCTCGCCGAGCAGATGGTTGATGAGGTCTTCGGAGCCGAGTCCCACCGCCCGGTGTATCGCATGCGTCGGCACCTGGTGTCCGGCCTGGCGGAACGCCTCCCACCAGGTGACCACGTGCAGGTGGTTGGTGTCGACGAGGGTTCCGTCCACGTCGAATACGGCTGCTCGGTCGGTCCCGGAGCCTTGTCGGCTCTCGCTCGTGGACATCAGGCGACTCCCTTGTGCGACAGCGGCCGGAGCGGTCCTTGCGATCACCGGCCGCCCGGCCGAGTACCCGTTTCCCCGGTGCGGTCCCAGCCCGAACGAGGCTCGCCGCCGGTTGGGGGACCGCCATGTGGGTGAACCGTGCGATCCCTGTCCTGGCCTGGATCCCGGGGGATACGGGCCGGCGAATCCTCCTTGCCGGACAGTGAAATCAACAGCAAAAGTGGCAGACGTGGATCTCTCTGGACAAACTGAAGCCGCCGGTTCGTGATCAGGAACATCCACGTTCTCCAGGAGATCGCATGGTGGAACAGTCCTCCGAAGTCGTTTCGGAGCCGGATGAATCTGCCGTCGCGCTGAGCGACACCGGCCGCAGGGGGGCGGACACCGAGCGGAGGCTCGCCCGGGCCCTGGCCGACATCCTGGGCGCCGAGAGCGTTCCGGCCGACGGCCACTTCTTCGCCGACCTCGGCGCCAACTCCCTGGTCATGGCCCAGTTCTGCGCACGAATACGCAAGACGGCCGATCTGCCCTCCCCGTCCATGAAGGACATCTACCAGCACCCCACGATCCACAGTCTGGCCGCGGCGCTCGCAAAGGCCACACCCGCCCCCGCCGGCCCGGCGGACACCCCCTCCTCGACGACGCCCCAGCCGCCGCCGGCCCCGGGGCCGCGCGGGAACCGGCGCACCCACCTGCTCTGCGGAACCGTCCAACTTCTGGTCTTCCTGGGCTACTCGCTGGTCTCGGGATTCGCCACCGCCGCGGGTTACGAGTGGATCGCCGCCGGTTCGGGCCTGGCCGACATCTATCTGCGGTCGGTGCTGTTCGGTGACATCGCGTTCGTGGCGCTGTGCGCCCTCCCGATCATCGCGAAATGGCTGCTCGTCGGACGCTGGCGGCCCGGTGAGTTCCCCGTCTGGGGCCTGGCGTATCTGCGCTTCTGGCTCGTGAAGGCGCTGCTCCACGCGAATCCGATGGTCTTCCTCGCCGGTACCCCGCTGTACGTCCTGTACCTGCGGGCCCTCGGCGCACGGATCGGCAAGGGGGTCACGATCCTCTCCCGCTCCGTCCCGGTCTGCACCGACCTCGTGACGATCGGCGCGGGCACGGTGATCCGCAAGGAGTCGTTCTTCCTCGGCTACCGGGCCCGCGCGGGACACATCCAGACCGGCCGGATCACTCTCGGCCGCGATGTCTTCGTCGGCGAGAAGACCGTCCTGGACATCGACGCCTCCCTGGGTGACGGTGCCCAGCTCGGTCACGCGTCCGCCCTGCACCGGGGCCAGGCGGTCCCGGACGGCGAGCACTGGCACGGATCCCCGGCGGAACCCACCTCGGTCGACTACGCCAGGGTCGCTCCGGCCCGCTGCGGCAGCCTGCGCCGCGCCTGGTTCGGCTTCGGCACGCTGGTGCAGCTGCTCCTCGTGTACATCCCGCTGCTCGTCGGCGGTATGTACATGCTGTTCACCGAGGTACCGGCGATCGGCAAGCGACTCGACCCGCAGACGGCCGTTCTCAGCCCCTCGGAACTGCTCCCCGACGCCCTCGTGCTCTCCCTCGTCCTGTTCTTCGGGTTCGTCGTCCTGGGGCTGCTGGTGCTGTGCACAGTGCCGCGTCTGGTGGGTCTGGTCGTCAGGCCCGACCGGGTCTATCCGCTCTACGGGTTCCACTACGTGCTGCAACGGGCCACGGCCGGTATGACGAACCTCAAGTTCTTCGCCTGGCTCTTCGGCGACAGCTCGTACATCGTGCACTATCTCCGCGGTATCGGATACGACCTGTCACGGGTCGAGCAGACCGGCTCGAACTTCGGCACCGAAGTGCAGCACGAGTCACCCCTGCTGGTCACCGTCGGCAGCGGAACGATGGTCGCCGACGGCCTCTCCCTCCTGAACGCCGACTTCTCCAGCACGTCCTTCCGGTTGTCCAGGGTGGCGATCGGGCCGCACAACTTCCTGGGCAACAACATCGCCTATCCGGCGGGCGGCAGGACGGGCGAGAACTGCCTGCTGGCGACGAAGGTGATGGTTCCCCTCGACGGCGAGGTGCGGGAAGGCGTGGGCCTCCTCGGCTCACCGTGCTTCGAGATCCCCCGCACGGTGGACCGCGACACCCGGTTCGACCACCTCAGAACCGGCGACACACTCCGCCGCCGGCTCGCCGCGAAGAACCGCTACAACCTCCGCTCCATGGCGGCCATGCTGGGCGTGCGCTGGCTGCACACCTTCGCGCTCACCCTGTTCGGACTCGCCTCCGTCGACCTGTACGGCGCGGTCGGAAACGTGGTGATCGGCGGGTACCTGGCTTTCACGCTCGTCTTCTCCACCGCGTACTTCGTCCTTGTGGAGCGCTGCATCGCATCGTTCAGAGCGCTGCGTCCCCGGTTGTGCTCCATCTACGACCCGTACTTCTGGTGGCACGAGCGGCTCTGGAAGGTTCCGGACCACTACCTCAACATCTTCAACGGCACCCCGTTCAAGACCCTGGTCTGGCGGCTGCTGGGCGTGCGCATCGGCAGCAGGGTGTTCGACGACGGCGTCTATCTGACCGAGCGGACGCTCACCACCATCGGCGACGAGTGCACCCTCAACGTCGGCAGCAAGATCCAGTGCCACTCGCAGGAGGACGGCACCTTCAAGTCGGACGGCACCACGCTCGGCGCCGGCTGCACGCTCGGCGTCGGCGCCCATGTGCACTACGGCGTGACCATGGGCGACGGCTCGGTGCTGGCACCCGACTCCTTCCTCATGAAGGGCGAGGAAGTCCCCCCGAACGCGCAGTGGGGCGGCAACCCCGCGGTGGACATGCCGGAGAGCGGAAGCCGGCCCAGCAGCAACGGCCGGACCACGTCAGCAGCCAACGCCACCACGGCGACCGTGAGTTGAGGAAGGCCATTCGATGGGAACGCGCGTGGAAGCGGACCGGGAGTTCTGGAGCCGGGTACTGACCGCCGGTGGTGCCACCCCCGTGCCACGGTGGGCTCCGGAACCGGTTCCGGGTTCGGCCGAGCACGAGATGTCCGTACCGCAGGACGTGACGGGGGCGGTGCGTGCCCTGGCCGGGCAACGGCGGCTGCCGGTCGGCGCGCTGCTGCTGGCCGCGCACCTCAAGGTGCTGGCCGCGCTCTCCGGCGAGCCGGAGGTGGTCACGGGGTACACCACCGGTGCGGGCGGCCGGCCGCTGCCGTGCCGGGTGTCCGTCCCCTCCGGGCCCTGGCCGGCCCTGCTCACGGCGGCTCGGCACGCCGAGGCGGAGGTGCTGGCCCACCGCGACTTCCCGGTGGCGGAACTGCGGCGGGAACTCGGGCTGACCGAGCCGCCGTACGAGGTCGTGTTCGGGCCGGGGGAAGCCGACGAGACCCACACCGACGACGGTGTTCTGCACGTGCGCTGGTCCGACCGGGGCGGACCGCTGACGCTGCACCTGCGGTACCGCACGGACGTACTCGACGCCCGGGCCGCGGCCCGTATCGGCGGCTACCACCTCACCGCGCTGCGGCTGATGACCGCGGAGCCGGACGCCGACCACACTCGGCAGAGCCTGCTGTCGGCCGAGGAGGAACGCGAGCAACTGGAAGGCCTGGCAGGTCCCGACCGGCCGCTGCCGGACGCGCGGGCACACGAACTGTTCGAGCAGCGCGCACGGACGCATCCGCAGGCCGTGGCCGCCGTACACGGCGAGCAGGAGTGGACGTACGGCGAACTCGACCGGCGCGCCAACCGATTGGCGCGAGCGCTGCTGGCGAGGGGCCTCGGCCAGGAGGACGTCGTTGCCGTCGTCACCGAGCGCAACCTCGACTGGCTGGCGGCCGTGCTCGCGGTGTTCAAGGCGGGCGGCGCCTACCTGCCGATCGAACCGCACTTCCCGGCCGGCCGGATCGCGGCGACGCTGTCCCGAGCGGGATGTCGGCTCGTCCTGACCGAAACCGGCAGCGCCCACACCCTCGACGAGGCGCTGGCCACCCTCCAGGACGTCGGGAAACTCCTGGTGGAGACGGCGTACACCGAATCGCACGCCGACGACGACCTCGGTATCCGGGTCGACCCCGGTCAACTTGCCTACATCTACTTCACGTCCGGCTCCACCGGCGAGCCGAAGGGCGCGATGTGCGAGCACGCGGGCATGCTCAACCATCTCCACGCCAAGATCGACGACCTGGGGATCGGGGAGGGGTCGGTGGTGGCGCAGACAGCCCCGCAGTGCTTTGACATCTCCCTGTGGCAGCTGATGGCCCCACTGCTGGTGGGCGGGCGGACCCTGCTGGTCGAGCAGGACGTGATCACGGACGTGGAGCGGTTCGTCGAAACACTGGAACGCGGCCGGGTCGGCGTGGCACAGCTCGTGCCGTCGTATCTGGAGGTCGTGGTCTCGTACCTGGAGCGGCACCCGCGCATGCTCCCGGACCTGCGCTGTGTGTCGGTGACAGGCGAGGCGCTCAAACGGGAGCTGGTCCAGCGCTGGTTCGCGGTCCAGCCGGGCATCGAGCTGGTCAACGCCTACGGGCTGACGGAGACTTCGGACGACACCAACCACGAGGTCCTTCGGGAGGTACCCGACCGGGTGCTGCTGGGACGGCCCGTCAACAACGTACGCGTCCATGTCGTCGACGAGAACCTGTCCTTGGTACCGCTGGGCGCCCCCGGACTGATCGCGTTCTCCGGTGTCTGCGTGGGCCGTGGGTACGTCAACGATCCCGAACGCACCCGGGAGGCGTACCGGACGGACCCGTACCGGCCCGGTGAACGGCTCTACCTGGGTGGGGACTGGGGCCGCTGGCACCCCGGCGGCAAGCTGGAGTTCCTCGGCCGCCGGGACAACCAGGTCAAGATCCGCGGCTTCCGGATCGAGATCGGTGAGATCGAGAACTCCCTGCTGCGGGTGGACGGGGTACGGGACGGCGCGGTGGTCGTCGCCGAACGGTCCGGCGGTGGCAAGCAGTTGATCGCCTTCTACTCCGGCGAGGAGCAGCAGCCGGAGACCCTGCGCAAGGCACTCGGCGCGGCCCTGCCCGCCTACATGGTCCCGTCGGCCTTCCACTGGCGGGACAGCCTTCCGCTGACCGCCAACGGCAAGACCGACCGAAAGTCCCTGACCGCACTGGCCGAGCAGTCGACACCGGATCGGGAGGCCGCGGACGACGCGGCCCCG
Organism: Streptomyces sp. NPDC111744; assembly: GCF_055634995.1. NCBI lineage: Bacteria > Bacillati > Actinomycetota > Actinomycetes > Kitasatosporales > Streptomycetaceae > Streptomyces > Streptomyces sp. NPDC111744. The sequence continues at coordinate 508,575 of NZ_JBVKCG010000002.1, read as the reverse complement.
CTCAGCCCGACCGAACGGCGGCTGGCCGCTGCCTGGGCCGAACTGCTGGGGGTGCCCGAGCGGCGGATCGGCCGCACGGACCACTTCTTCGACGCCGGCGGCACCTCCCTCACCGCGGTCAAACTGAGCCTTGCCCTCGATCGCGCGGTGTCCCTCAAGGACATCACCCGGCACCCGGTCCTGGCCGACCTGGCCGCCCTCCTCGACGGCACGGCCCGGCAGCGCCCGGAGCTGCTGCTGCCCCTGTCGGGCGGTAGCCGCACCCCGGAGTGCGCCCTTGTCTGCTTCCCCTACGCGGGCGGCAACGCCGTCAACTACCAGCCGATGGCGAGCGCGCTGGCGGGCAGCGGCCTGCCGGTCCTCGCCGTGGACCTGCCCGGCCACAACCTGGCCGCACCCCCCGAGCCCTTCGCGTCGATCGAGCAGGTCGCCGAGCGCACCGTCGCCGAGATCACGGCCCGCGGTCTGACCCGGGTCGTGCTGTGGGGCCACTCCTCCGGGACCGCGGCGGCCGTCGAGACCGCCCGAAGGCTCCAGCAGCAGGGCGTGCACGTGGCCCGGCTCTTCCTCGGCGCGCAACTGCTCGGCACGGTCACCGACCGGTTCGCCGCCATCGTCGAACTCACCGGCATGAGCGACGCCGAAATCGCCGAGCGGCTGACCACGGACGGCGGCTACGCGGAACTCGTGGAACTCGACGTACCGCACGCCGAACACATCGCCGCCGCCTACCGGCACGACTGCGTCGCCGCGCACCGCTACTTCCACCAGGCCCTGGAAGCCCCGCCGCCGGTGAAACTCACCGCGCCGGTCTCGGTGGTCGTCGCCGCCGACGACCCGCACACCGCCGGCCACGCCCAGCGCCACCGGGACTGGCTGCTGCTGGCCGACCACGTTGATCTCCACGAACTCGCCGACGGGGGCCACCACTTCCTGCGCACCCGTCCGGGCGAGACGGCGCAGGCCGTCCTGACCACCGTCCTCCCCCTCGCCTCCTCCTGACCCGTCACACCCCAGGCGGTCGACCGAAAGGAACCCGAGATGCCGTCCTCATCCCTGGCATCACCACTCGACGTGGAGCTGCGGCCGGACAAACCGGCACTGCTGTGCGTCGATCCCCCCGACGACGCCCCGAGGTGGACGGCCGAGCACCGCGAGGCGCTGCGCGCGCACGTCACCGAGCACGGGGCGCTGGTCGTCCGCGGCCTCGGCCTGCGCGACACCGCCCAGATCGGTGCCGTCTTCGCCCGCATCGCCGGTGACCTCATGACGGAGCGGGAGGCGTTCGCCCCCCGAGAGGCCCACGGCCGGGGGCTCTACTCCTCCACCCCCTGGCCGGACAACCAGCCCATGTGCATGCACCACGAGCTGAGTTACCAGCTGCAGGTGCCCGGCCTGATGCTGTTCGCCTGCCTCACCGCGCCCGAGCAGGGCGGGGCGACGGCGGTGGCCGACGCCGAAGAGGTACTGCGGGCGCTGCCCACCGGGCTGACCGAACGGTTCGAGCGGGAGGGCTGGATCCTGACCCGCACCTACAACGACGAGATCGGGGCGAGCCTCGCGGAGTCGTTCGGCACCGCCGACCGCGCCGAGATCGAGCACTACTGCCGGGCCAACGCCATCAGTTTCAGCTGGCAGCCGGACGGGACACTGCGCACCGAGCAGCGCCGCGCCGCCGTCGTCCGGCACCCGCTCACCGGCCGGCGCTGCTGGTTCAACCAGATCGCCTTCCTCAACGAGTGGACCCTGGACCCGGAGGTGCGCGAGTACCTCCTCGACGTCTACGGCCCGGACGGGCTGCCGTTCAACACCCGCCACGGCGACGGCACCCCGATCGGCGAGGACGTCGTCCGACTCATCAACAGCACCTACGAGGCACACACCCGGCGCGAGCCCTGGCAGGCCGGTGACCTGCTGCTCGTGGACAACATCCGCACCGCGCACAGCAGAGAGGCGTTCACCGGGGAACGCCAGGTGCTGGTCGGCCTGGGAGAGCCCCTGCGGCCGTCCGACGACTGCCCGGCCCTGGAGGCGAGCGAGCGATGACCGACACCCTGTCGACCGCCACCCGGTCCGCCGAGCCCGACGGGCCCGCCGTGCCGACCTTCGCGGTGATCACCGGAGAACAGGTGCAGCAGGCGCTGAGCGGGCGCGAGAAACAGCTCGTGGAACTGGTCGAGACCGTCTACCGGCTGCACGACGCAGGAGACTCGGTCAACCCGCCGTCGTACTTCCTGCGCTTCCCCGACCGCCCCACCTCACGGATCATCGCGCTGCCGGCCTCCCTCGGCGGGCCGGTCCACGTGGACGGCCTGAAGTGGATCTCCAGCTTCCCGGAGAACGTGAGTGCCGGGCTGCCGCGGGCCTCCGCGGTGCTCATCCTCAACGACCACGACACGGGCTACCCGTTCGCCTGCCTGGAGAGCTCGATCATCAGCGCCACCAGGACGGCCGCATCCGCGGCGCTGGCCGCAGACTGGCTCAGCCGCGGCCGGACCCGCCCCACCCGGGTCGGGTTCTTCGGCACGGGCCTGATCGCCCGTTACATCCACACCTTCCTGGCCGGCACGGGCTGGGACTTCGACGAGATCGGCGTGCACGACGTGTCCGCCGACAGCGCCGGAGGCTTCTGCGGCTACCTGCGGGAGGCCGGCAGCACCGCACACCTCACCGTCCACGACACCGCCGAGGACCTTGTTCGCGCCAGCGACCTCGTGGTCTTCGCCACCATCGCCGGCCGGCCGCACGTGACCGACCAGGCCCTGTTCACCCACAACCCGCTGGTCCTGCATGTCTCCCTGCGCGACCTCGCCCCGGAGATCCTGCTGGGCGCGGCCAACTTCGTCGACGACGTCGAGCACTGCCTCAAGGCCGACACATCGCCCCACCTGGCCGAACAGCTCAGCGGCAACAGGGACTTCCTGAACGGAACCCTCGGCGACGTCATGGCCGGCCGGGCCGCGCCACCGGCCGACCGGCCGGTGATCTTCTCGCCCTTCGGACTCGGCGTCCTCGACCTCGCCGTCGGCAAGCACGTCTACGACGAGGTGTCCCGGGCGGGGGACCTGCGTCTCATCGATGACTTCTTCCACGAACTGCGTCGGTACGGCTGAGGCCGTGGTCCTCGGCCCGGCACCAGGAGGCCCGCCGTGCCCGTCATATCCGCTCCCCACGCCTTCAACGAGGGCGACCTGTTCGTCGATCTCGCGTCGATCTGCGGATACCCGCTCTACCTGAAGTGCGAGGCCTTCAACTTCGCCGGTTCCATCAAGTTGAAGGCCGCGAACGAGATGGTGGAGAGCGCCGAGCGGGACGGAATCCTGACAGCGGATTCCGTCCTCGTGGAGTCCTCCTCCGGAAACCTCGGCGTCGCGCTCAGCATGATCGCCGCAAGCAAGGGCTACCGGTTTCTGTGTGTGACGGACTCCCGGTGCAACCTGTCGACCAGACTCCTCATGGAGGCGCTCGGCAGCGAGGTGCACATCGTGGCCGACCAGGACTCCAACGGCGGTTTCCTGGGCAAGCGGATAGAGTACGTCCGCTCGTTGTGCGCGTCCGACGACCGATACGTCTGGCTCAGCCAGTACACCAACTCCGGCAACTGGCTGGCCCACTACCGCACGACGGCCCCGGAGATCGCCCACCGGTTCCCGGAGCTGGACGTGCTGTTCGTCGGGGCCGGCACCACCGGAACCCTGATGGGCTGTGCACGCTACTTCCGCGAGTCGCCCCGGCCGGTGCGGATCGTCGCCGTGGACGCGGCCGGCTCGGTGGCGTTCGGCGGCGAGCCGGGCCGCCGGATGATCCCGGGCCTCGGCATGAGCATGCGCCCGCCGCTGCTCGACGAGTCCCTCGTCGACGAGGTGATCCGGGTGGAGGAGCCGGACACCATCCGGATGTGTCACCGCATGGCCAGACAGGGCTTCCTGTTCGGCGGCTCCACCGGAACCGTGGTCAGCGGCGCGACGGACTGGCTGTCCCGGCACAACACCGGTGACCTCACGGCGGTGGCCATCGCCCCCGACCTCGGCGAGCGCTACCTCGACACCATCTACCAGACCAACTGGCTGCAGGACCTGTACGGCGACAAGGTGTTCGACTCCGACGTCACCGACGACCCCGCGCAGGCCAGCACCCCGCCCCGGGAACCCAAGTCCGCGTCACGCGCACCGGCCCGCCGCCGCAGCACCTAGCTCACCTAGGGGCCTGTCTGGCAATTCCCGTCCGCCTCGCGACGCCATGCACGCTCCCCCAGCCTTCGGCCGGGGGGACCCCCACTCGCCGCACCGGGCGCAGACCCGAAATACGTCCAGTACGAGGGCCTACGCCCGGCAACGCCGAAAGTACGCACCTGACGCCGCGAGGCCGCCCTCCAGCAGCAGGACGATGCCGATCAGCGGTGCTGTGCTCGCCGGCGCGGCAACCAGCAGGACCTTGTTCCGACTTGCGCCGCGCGACAGTCCATCCAGGCGCCGACCCGCACGACACGCGGACCTTGTCGCCGTGTAACTCGGCGGCGTGCCCCGTACGGCCGACGAGACCGCGGTGCCCCTGGCCGAGCTGCGCATGGACCAGGTCGGACTGCCACGCGACGCGTACTTCGCCCGGCATACCGAGGTCTCCGTCACGGACGCCGTCGGCAGGATTGCCGGACGGAACCTGAGGGCGCACCCCAGTGGTCCTCGTCGGCCCCGGGTACCCGCACCTGGCCGGTCCGGGCCCTGAGCGGGATCTGGCGGTGCAGCCGGAGCCCGGTGGCCACTCGGACGACCGTCGGCAGGCCGGCAGGTGCTCCCGGGGCGCTGGTCCCTGCGGGCCTTGATCCGCTGGCTGTTCTGAATTGGCTGAGTCCAGGCGGGGCGTGACGACGCCGTGGAGGGTGCCGTCGCTGCGGCGGCGCCGCGCGGTCTTCGTCCTTGCGCCCTGCTTCCACCGGGCGAAGCCGTCGGGATCGCGGATCAGGGGGAACCGGTGCTCCAGTTTCGTCGCCCGCCGCGTCAACTGTCATTGAAGAGACGGCCGCGTCCGCCAGTACCCACGCGAGCAGACGCCCCGATCTCGTGGTGGCACGGCCGCCGGCCTCGGGTGAGACGGATGTGTACCGGTCCGCGGCGGTCAGCCTCTGCTCGCAGCCGCAGGGAGTGCGCTGATCAGGGTTGCATAAGGATCTTGACCGCCCCGTCCTGCTTGCGCTGGAACATGTCGTACGCGCGCGCAGCGTCCGTCAGGGGCAACCGGTGCGTGGCGAAGTCGTCGACACCGAGCGGATCCCCGTCCGTGAGGTAGGGCATGATCGAGTCGGTCCAGCGGCGGACGTTGGCCTGGCCCATCCGCAGCTGGATCTGTTTGTCGAACAGGGTGAGCATCGGCATCGGGTCGGCCATACCGCCGTACACGCCGCTCAGCGAGATCGTCCCGCCACGGCGAACCAGGTCGATGGCCGTGTAGAGGGCGCCCAGGCGGTCGACGGCGAAGCGTTCGGCGAGCGGTCCGCTGAGTTTGCGCGGAAGCAGTCCGGTGGCGGTCTGGGCCAGCTTGGCGGCCGCGCTGCCGTGGGCTTCGGTGCCGACGGCGTCGATCACGGCGTCCGGGCCCCGGCCGCCGGTCTGGTCCCGGATCGCCTGTACCAGCTCTTTCTCGTCGTCATAGACCCGCAGGTCGTATGTCTCAGTACCCCTGTCACCGGCCCGTGCGAGCCGCTCAGGCACGAGGTCGACGCCGAACACCCGCTCCACGCCCTGTGCTTGGGCGATGCGGCAGCACATGTCGCCGATGGGGCCGAGCCCCAGGACGGCGAGGGTGCCGCCGGGCGGCACCGCGGCGTACGCCACGGCCTGCCAGGCGGTGGGGAGCACATCGGAGAGGTATACGAAACGGTCGTCAGTGGGGCCGTCGGGCACTTTGATCGGTCCGAACTGCGCCTGCGGTACGCGCAGGAACTCGGCCTGAGCGCCTGGCACCGCACCGTAGAGACGGGTGTATCCGAAGAGGGCGGCACCCATACCCTCGCCGGTCACCTGAGTGGTCTCGCACTGGGTCATCAGGCCCGCCGAGCACATGAAGCAGTGCCCGCAGGAGATCTGGAACGGCACCACGACGCGGTCGCCCGGGCGCAGGTTCGTGACCTGGGCGCCGGTTTCCTCGACCACGCCCATCGGCTCATGGCCGAGGATGTCGCCCGGAGTCATGAACGGCGTGAGCACCTCATACAGATGGAGGTCTGAGCCGCAGAGTCCGGTCGACGTGATGCGGATGATGGCGTCCGTGGGCTGCTCGATGCGTGGATCGGGTACGTCCTCCACCCGGACGTCCCGCCGGCCCTGCCAGGTCGCTGCCTTCATGACTCGCGCTCCCTCTCTTGCCTGCGCGCCGACTGGGTGGCCGCGCGTGTGGGTGGGCCCACGCCGGGTACCCCAAGCTGCCGCAGCTCAATTCACCCCCCTTCTTCAACGTGAGTAAAAGGGCGATGAAGGGGAAATCGAAAGCAGGAGGTACATAAATATGGTTCCCTTGTTGCTGGTTCTTTTGCTTGCCCTGATTCTTTTCGGGGCGGGCTTCGCCGTAAAGGTTCTCTGGTGGATCGCCGTAGCGGTTCTGGTGCTTTGGCTGCTCGGTTTCGTTATGCGTTCTACCACTGCCGGCGGTGGCCGCGGCCGATGGTATCGATGGTGATCTGAAAGCAGCCAAGCGCGTATGGCCCGGCCGATGGCCGGGCCATACGTCGTCCGCCCGGCAGGCCGGTCAGCCCTGCGGCAGGACGCTGTCGCCTGCGGCGTGGACGATTCGACCGGGAGAGAAGGTTTCCCGTACCCGGCTCGCGCCGGTCACGACGTCTGCGCCCTCGATGCTGTCGATCGTCTCGTCAAGGTATTCGTAGGCCGCTTGGAGAGCGTGCGTGATATCCCGCGTTCCGGTGGATACACAAAGGGTGTAGGCCAGGTCCTGCAGGCGTGGGGCGAGAGCGGTGTCCTCGGTGAGTGTCTCCGTCGCGAGAAGCGTTTCGTACTCCTTGAGGAGTCTGCGCAGTGTCGTGGGGTGGGGCATGAGCATCGGACGGTCCTTTCGGATCCGGGCGGCAGGGGCGATGGGGCATGCGGGTTGCGGGGGAGACGTCACCGATCCAGGGCTTCGTTCCTGACCTGGGCGCAGCTGCGGCTGATCAGTCGGGATACGTGCATCTGGGAGATGCCGAGGCGGTCGGCGATCCGGCTCTGTGTCATGTCCTCGAAGAAGCGCATGTAGAGGATGGCCCGCTCGCGCTCGGGCAGCCGGCGCAGCCCCTCCTTGGCGGCCTCCCGGTCGATGACGGTGTCGAAGGAGCCGTCGGAGCCCCCGAGGGTGTCGGCGAGGCTGTAGCCGTCCTCGCCGGCGGAGAGTTCGGCGTCCAGGGACAGGGTGCTGAAGCTCTCCAGGGCCTCCAGACCGGCGGAGACCTCGTCCTCGGTCAGGCCGGTGTGGGCGGCCAGGTCGGCGACGGTGGGCTCGGCTGAGCCGGGGTTCTGGGTGAGTTCGCGGCGGGCCACCCGTACCCGGTTGCGCAGTTCCTGCACCCGGCGGGGCACGCGCAGCGCCCACATCCGGTCCCGGAAGTGCCGCTTGACCTCGCCGGTGATGGTGGGCACCGCGTAGCTCTCGAAGGCGCCGCGGGAGGGGTCGTAGCGGTCGACGGCCTTGACCAGGCCGAGCGCGGCGACCTGGCGCAGGTCCTCGACGGACTCACCGCGGTCACGGAAACGGCCGGCGATGCGGTGGGCCATGGGCAGCCAGGCGGCCACCAGTTCGTCGCGCAGGGCATCCCGCTCGGGGCCGTCACCGAGAGCGGTGAGACGGGCGAAGAGAGAGGCCGTATCGGGGGCGTCGTCGTGCGAACGCCGGGACGGGGCCCGGGTCGTGGGGGCGGGCGTGCGTGAAGGGCGCGAAGAAATGGACGAAATGTAGGAGGCCACGCGGATATCACTCCTGGACTGCTTTTCCAGAAAGTCCGGAACTCAGGTTCCGGACATGTCCTGAAGGTTCTGTCAGGGGGTGCCGCAACGGAGAAGTGCCCTGTCCCGGGAGGGTGCAGGCAGCTTCAGTGGTTTCCCGCTGGGCATGCGCCTCCGGTCCGAAGCACTTGACTTCGCCTGCCCTTGAGTGCGAGCGGTAAACACAGTGTCCTGGGACAGGTAAAAGGCTTCACGGCAGTGGGTGCCCGGTGGTTTCGACAAGCGGCGATTGACCACGCGCGTGCGGGGGTTCGGCCCCCGGACAGGACTTGGGTCCGTTGTATGTGAAGGAGAGGCGTACGAGGCCGCAGGCCGCCCGGTGGATGCGTCGCCGAACGAGCCGCAGTACCAGGTGCGCAGTGGCAAGTCCGGCCCGTCCGGATTGGCGCCGCACTGTTCCCAACGCGCCCACAAAGCCCGTGCCGCAAGTGCGGATCGCTCCACACGGTCGGCGTCCGTCTCTTGGCACTGTGCAGCCAATCTGTCCATACGTCGGGCGTGCCGGCCAACGCGTCGCTGTAGCGCGCCATGACAGGTCTGCTACGGCAGTAACCGCGGGTCGGCGCGTCGAAGTCCGTCGCTGTGAGGAGAGCTGCTGGGTGGTTCTGCACGGCGTCGCCGAGCAGTCCGCCTCTTGGCATGGGCAGCGCATGGCGCTTATTGAACCCTGCATTGGCATGGACCTGCCCATGATCAACCGTTAGGCTCTGCCCTGCCACAGCGCTGAGAGCGCTCTCACAGCTCTGCTGTTCCACCCCACCCCAGTTGGAACGACGAAGGGCAACCCCCCCATGAGACGCACCAGACTCATGCATGCCGGCCTGGCCGTGCTGCTCATGCTCGGCGCGGGCGCCACCGCCGCGACCCTGCCCGCTTCAGCCGACGACTCCCCGACCCCCACCAGAACCACCGCGGCGCCCGCCTCGGCCGGTCTCCTCTCCGCGATGCAGCGAGACCTGCATCTGTCGAAGGCCGAGGCCGAGGCAAGGCTGGCCGCCGAACAGCGGGCCACCACCGCGGAACCCAAGGCCCGCCGGGCGGCGGGAACCTCCTTCGGCGGTTCGTGGTTCGACGCCGGCCGCGGCACACTCACCGTCGGCGTCACCCCGGACGCGTCCGCCGCGACCCGACAGGCGGTACGAGCCACGGGCGCGACCGTCCGTACCGTCGCGCACAGCGCGCGGCAACTCGACGCCACCCGGGCACGGCTCGACAGGCTCCCCGCACCGGCGGGCGTCAGCAGCTGGCACGTCGACCCCAAGGCGAACACGGTGGTCGTGAACGTCGCCGGCGGCGAGCAGGCTGACAACGATGTCCGGGAGTTCCTCGCCCGCGCCCGCACAGCGGGGCCCATCGCCGTCAGGGAGACCCCCGGCGCGCCGAAGACCCTCGCCGCCGGAACCGTCGGCGGCGACCCGTACTACACGGGCAACGTCCGCTGCTCCATAGGCTTCTCCGTGTATGGCGGGTTCGTCACCGCCGGGCACTGCGCACAGCCAGGTGCCGGCGTCAGCGGCTGGGACGGCAGCTACATCGGCAACTTCCAGGGCTCCTCCTTCCCGGACAACGACTACGCCTGGGTCAACGTGGGCAGCGGCTGGTGGACGGTTCCGGTCGTGCTCGGCTGGGGCACCGTCTCCGACCAGCTGGTGCGAGGCTCAGCCGTGGCACCCGTCGGTGCCTCCATCTGCCGCTCGGGATCGACGACGCACTGGCACTGCGGCACGGTCCTCGCCCAGAACGAGACCGTCAACTACAGCCAGGGCGCGGTGCACGAACTCACCAAGACCAACGTGTGCGCCGAACCCGGTGACTCCGGCGGCTCGTTCATCAGCGGCGACCAGGCGCAGGGGGTCACCTCCGGCGGCTGGGGCAACTGCAGCAGCGGGGGAGAGACCTGGTTCCAGCCCGTCAACGAGATCCTCGGCCGGTACGGCCTGACGCTGCACACCGCCTGACCCGTCCACCTACGACGGCGGCCCCGGCCGGCCGGGCCCGGCGGCGCCTCGCGGACAAGTTCCGCCCGACGCCGCCGGGCCCCGGTGTCACGTCTTCGGCAAGGACTCCCGAACTTTCGGCGCCACCGTGAAGTGCTCCTGGAGCGCTTGCCGACTCGTCAACGGCTCGGACTCCGGCGTCACCATCGGATGCCGGACATCGGGGAGCTCGCCCATACAGGTCAGGCAACTCGTCGAAGTTCCCCCCGCCGAGCACTGGATCCACTTGCGCACACGAACCCGATCGAGTCGACTTTCGCCACTGTCCGGCTGCGGACCAAGGTCACCCGGGGCGCCGGCAGTGCGGCCGCCGCCCTGGCCATGGCCTTCAAGCTCGTCGAGTCCGCCGAGCAGCGGTGGTGGCCGGTGAACGCACCCCACCTCGTCGCCCTGGTCCGTGCCGGAGCCCGCTTCGAGCGCGGCCACCTCGTCGAACGCTCCGAGAGCCGCGCGGCCTGAACGACCTCAACTGATCCACGGCAGATGACTGCCGCCCCCTCAGCCCGGCGGCAGGCCGGCGCGTCGGGCCGATGAGTTTGCCGGTTGCCTGAAGTCTTCCTTGTGAAAAGGGCACCCCGTCGGCGGATCAGGAAACGCCGGATCCCGGTGTGATGGAGGAGAGACGGAGGCCAGGGTGAACAATCCGATTCGGCTGTACATGTCGATGTCGCTCGACGGCTATGTCGCCGGCCCGGACGATCGGCCCGGGCAGGAGCTCGGACGCGACGGTGGACGGCTCTTCAACTGGCAAGACGACCGGGAGTCCGACGGTCCGAGCGGCCAGATCTACCGCGAGGCGCTGGCGACCGGCGCGCTGATCTCCGGCCGTCGGACCTTCGAACTCGCCAGGCGCTGGCAGGGCGACCATCACGACGGCGTGCCGATCTTCGTCCTCACCCACCAGGTGGATGACGGCGACGTGCCACCCGGCCACGCGCGTTTCGTCACCGATGTCGAGGACTGCGCCCGTCAGGCTCGCGCAGCCGCAGGGGACCGGCCGGTCATGGTCCATGGGGCGGGGGCGGCCCAAGCACTTCTGCGAGCCGGGCAGATGGACGAGATGGAGATCCACCTGGTGCCGGTCCTCCTCGGGGACGGCCGACGGCTGTTCGACCACCTGGGTGGCGATCACATCGAACTCGACCTCGTCCGACGGCTAGAGGATCGAGACGTCACGCATCTCCGCTACCGGGTGCATCGACCCGAGGAGGCGGCGTGAAGACACTCTTCGTTTCCTACCGCATCACCGACCTGGACCGCTCGCTCGGTTTCTACACCGCCTTGGGCTACGCCGAACTGGGCAGGGTCGAGGGCGGCGACGGGGCTCGCCTCGTGATCCTCAAGTTCCCCGACGAACCGGCGGCCTCGCTCGAACTGGTCCACCGCCCCGGCGACGGACCGGTCGACGTGGGCAGCGGTTTCGACCACCTCGCGATCCAGGTGGAGCAGCTCGCCACCACCCTGAAGACACTGACCGAAGCCGGCCTGCGGCCCGAACCCCTCCAGTACCCGGGCGGCCCTCACGGCCCGAAGACGTCGTGGCTGACGGACCCGGATGGTTACCGGATCGAGTTGGTGGAGTGGCCGTCCGGACATCCCGACGGCATCACCGCAGCAGACTTCGCCTGAGGGGCCACGGTCTGCGGAGTGACGAAGCTTCCCCTCGGCGCGACCGCGGCGCCACGTGAGGTGGCATCCCACCCCAACCACAGGTCTGGACGGTTACTTGTCCGAGGCCGTCACACGGCCCTCGCTGAGGCCGGGCTACTTGACACACAGAGGCACTCATCCCTGAACTTGGCTGCCGCCGCGGCCCGTTGCCCCTCCAACCCACTCGTGCCAGACCGGTAGATCAGCGAGCAGAGACTCAGGGTCAAAGATCTGCACGCCCTTACTCGGACCACGCAAGGCACGACCCTGCCGCCCCCCCACAGGCGCTCAGCGGAGCCGACCTCCGGTCAGCCCCCTACCAGGCGACGGGCAACTCGATCGGGAAGCGCCGGATCGTCTCCGTGTCCCAGCGCACTTCCTCCGGCGGTACCGCCAGCCGCAACCCCGGAAACCGATCCAGCAGCCGCCCGACAGCCACTTCCAGCTCCGCCATGGCCAGCGGTACGGCGATGCAGCGGTGTCCGCCCCAGCCGAAGGTCATGTGCGGTGCAGGGGACCGGTCCGGGTCGATGGAATCCGGATCCGGGTACCGCTCCGGGTCGCGGTTCGCCGTCAGGTACGACACATGGACGAAGTCACCCTTTCGGATCCGCACCCCGCCCATCTCCACATCCTCCCGTGCCACCCGGGGAATACCGACCCCCTTGCGGAAGGGGATGACGCGGAGCAGCTCATTCAGGACGTCCGTGAGGGACTCCGGCCGACTGATCAGGCGCTTCATCAGCTCGGGGCGGGTCAGAAGGAGGTAGCAGATGTCGCTGATCTGGCAGGTGGCCGTGTCCTGCCCGCTGAGCGTCAGCGTCAGCGCCATGACCGCCACTTCCTGGTCGTCGAGCGCGTCATCGCCGTCCTTCGCGGACGCCAACGCGCTGATCAGGTCGTTCCCGGGAGAACTCCGCCGCTGCTCGACCAGCGCGCCGAAGTACTCCCGCAGCTCGGCCTTGGCGGCTGCGGCGGTCTTGCGGCTGTCCGGGCCAGTGGCGAGCAGTCGCTGCAGGTTCTGCTGCATCCGGCCCCAGTCGTCCCGGGGAATGCCGAGAAGGTCGAAGACGGTGTGCTGGGGAAGAGGGTCCGACAGATGGCCTACGAGATCCGCCGGCGGTCCCTGCTCGGCCATCTCGTCGAGCAAGGCGTCCGCAAGCCGGGTGATCCTCTTACGCATCGCGTCCACCCGCCGCTGGGTGAACGCTTGCGACGCCAGATGCCGCAGGCGGCTGCTGTGCGGCGGGTCCATCACATTGATCGACTCGGCGGAGACGATGGGCTCCGGCGTCAGCCGCGGGAAGTCGGATCCCATGATCCCCGCCCGGCTGAACCGCTGATCAGTGGTCACCTGCTGCACCCCCTCGAACCCGGTGACCAGCCAGGCATCGGCGTCACCGTACGGCAGCCGAATCCGGGCGATGGAATCACGGTCCATGAGCGCCGCCAGGGAGGGATCGAACTCCAAGCCCTCACTGAAGTCGAACGGACAGGTGATCGCTTCGTCGCCTGAGGTCATCGCACCGTTCTCCCTCTTTCGCTGATTTGTTGTTCCATGCATATGCCACTCCGCGACACCGGGCCACTGCTGTACCTCCAGTGCGCTCTCCCGCCCGATTCCCGCGCGGCGCGGCGGACAGCCCCGTCGATCCCTGCCCGGCCGCCGCGACGGCACCGGTTCCCCGGACGCAGGCAGGTGGACAAGATCATCCCGTGAACGTCCACTTCGCACCGGCTGCTCTGCTTCGTCACCGCGGCAGGCCCATGGGGAGCAACTATCGACCACGCGGGTCTCCAGTTCCTGTCGGCGGGCGGCCCATTCGGCGGCTGTGACGTGGTCGATGGGCGCCTGGTCGAGGGGGCCGCGGGAGCGACCACGTCCACGTCCACCGATTCCTCCGGCCGTGTGTCGCACCCACCGGCCGCAGAGGCCCGCCCGGTGCGAACGCCGCCGTAGTGGGCCGCGAAGCCCCGGTCGGAATCGACCATTCGCCCCAGAGTCACCTGCATCTGCCGCGTGAGCGGGAAGAAGATCGTCCGCTGATCTGCCAGAGACGGAGCTTCTCGGGGTTTCGCACCGCCCAGATATGCCTTCCGGTCGCCCGAGATGTCAAACGCGAACACCGTCGTGATGTCGCCGTCCTGCTGCGCTACCAAGCCGGGCAGGCCGTTGACCGTGCACTCAAGGAACGTCGTGCGGTCGCCCGACACACGCGCGACCTCGGCGCAGGCATGCGCGATCTGCTCACCGCCCACGATCGGGTGCAGGTCGGTGGCGTCGGGATCGGGGTCGAGCAGACTGATCAGGGCGTCGATGTCCTTGGCCTCCCACGCCGTTTTGAACTGCCTGATGGCGTAGGCCCGTCCGGCACTCGGACCCGCCGGGCTCCGCGCGGTGCGGATGCGACGGCGGGCGGACGAGGCCAGTTGGCGGCATGCTGTCGGAGTACGGCCGACGATCTCGGCAACCTCGCCGAAGGGGTAGCCGAAGACGCCGTGCAGGACGAATGCGACGCGCTCGGCCGGGGTCATCGAATCGAGGACGACCAGGAAAGCCATGGTCGGAAGTCAGGATGATCAAGAGATCGCGGAGTGGCTCACTTTTCATCCGCCGTCCGTGGCCGTCGTTTCACCCGTTGCCGAGACTCGCCGGCGCGCACACCAATCCCGTCGACTGCCGGAACCCGTCCGACCCGGCCCACGACTGGTGCTTGGCCGTCCACCACCGCTAGCGCGGCTTCTTGGCGGGCCCGTCACGGAACAGGACCGGTACGTCGAAGCTGTCGGCGTAGGTGAGCGGCGCTGCGTCCGGCCCGCATGCGGGCGTCACGCGGATCACTCTGTCACGGGCATCGCCCCTTTCCGGCGCCGGGCAGCGGGCCCAGGCGGCATGGACCGGGTCACCCTGGATCGGAAGTGGCGCGGCCATGGCCTAGCCTCCGTGCTCGTCGGCGAGGCGGTTCGTTGCTCCCGGTCCTCTCGCCCAGACCCAGGAACTGGAGGAGCAGCGAAGCGTATTTAGAAAGCGGCTCGCGGAACTCGGCGTCACCTGGAGTCCCGCGACGCCGACACCGGGCGATGCCGCGCCGCGGGAAGAAGGACGGCCTCGCGGCGCGGGGCGCGGTGCGCAGTCGTGCTTCAGCGTCCCCGGGGTGCCCGACCACACGGCGGGGGACTGGCCGGGATCTCGTTGCAGGACCCGCGGAGGCCGCGCTGCGGAGCCCCCCGCCGCCGAGGAGCGCACCGGAGGTGACGAGTCTGCGTCACCAGTAGTGGCGGCGACCACCCACCGCATGGCCCACGGACCCCAAGATCCACAGGATGAGCCCGATGACCAGAAGGACGATTCCTATCGTCCAGAGAATGCCGATTCCGGTGAGGAATCCGACGATGAGCAGAATGACACCGAGAGCGATCATGACTCCTCCAGCGGGTAACCTTCGCGGTACGCGGTACATCGAGTACCCCGCTTCCGCGGATGCACGCCCTTGGAGATGCCTCCTGCGGCCACCGGCCGCAGTGCGGTAACTGACCGGGCGACCGGGACCCCGACCATGACAGGTCAGCGCCTGCTCTGAGGGAGCTCGGGACTTGCCCTGGAGGTCTGCGATACCCCGGAGCATCTGGACGGGCGCGATCAGATTCGGCTTGGTCACTTCTCTGATCTAGGGCCTACTGGCCGTCCGGATGATCAGTGCGCCAGCCGGGGGGCGTACGGCGAGCAGGCTGCCCGCTTCCGCGCAGATGCGTCGGTGTCGCCTGTCTCTTCCGATCAAGCCGATGTGTCGCGGACTCTGCCTCCGGAGGGTGCGCTGCCGGCTGGGTAGGCAACGCAGCGACCAGGCGCGTTCGGCGGCCGCCGGGTCGACCGGCGGGCGGGTGACGGGCCTGGCCTGGCGGCCGTCGCGTTCGGCACCGCAGCTGGAGCTTGCCGAGGGTGTTCTGGACGTGGTTCTGGACCGTGCGGTGGGAGATGACCAGGCGCTCGGCGATCTGCTTGTAGCTCAGGCCCTTGGCGACCAGTCGCAGCACCTCCGTCTCACGGTCGGTGAGCCGGGGCGCGTCGGGTCCGCCGGCGTCCGCGGCCGGCGCCGGATCGGAGGCCAGTCGGCGCATTTCGCGGCGAAGGTCGGGCGCGTTCAGGTACGCCTTGTGCGGGAGCGGTGCGCCGACGTCCTCGCTGCTGTCGGGGTTGACGTCCACGCTCACGCCCCCGCCGGTACCCAAGGGCCGGCGCCGCAGGTGGTAGACAGCACCGTGCCGTGCTCGGGTTCACGGTCGTCGTGATGGAGGGCAGGTGTGTCTGCCGCCGACCGCACGGACACCTGGGGCCGGCCCGGACAGCCGTCGATGGGGCACGGCTTGTGCGTCGTGAAGTCCCACTCGGTGGGGCCGTCGGATGACCCGGTGCCGCAGTCGCTCCCGGTGAACCGTCGCCGCGCCGTGGTGCCGGCGCCGGCCAGGGGCCGCCGCCCGTGCGGAACGCCGGGGCCGGTCATGCCGAGCGCCTCAGGCAGGCGCGGACTTCGCGGCCGCCGCGCGACTGGTGGACCTCGGTCGACTGGGCGAGGCACTGGACGATGCCGGCGCCGCGGCCGTGTTCGTCCGGGGCGATGTCGGGGCGACGGCGATCCACCGCCATGCCGGAGTCACTGACCACGATGTGCAGAGTGCCGCGGTCGAGGACGAGCAGCACGGTCATGCGCTCGCGGCCGTACTGGGCGGCGTTGGAGGCGAGTTCGTCCACGATGAGAACGGCTGAGTCCCGCTCGCTCGCGGGAACACTCCAAGTCTCCAGCAGATCGGCCGCGAAGTGACGAGCGGCGGAGACGTGCGCCTCCTGCGCGGGCAGGGTGAGCAGCGCCTCGTGGCGGTAAGGCTGGCAGAGGAGTGCACTCGGGTGGGGTGAATGGGTCACAGACATGGTCTTCTGGCTCTTCTGTCGAGGTGCGGAAGCTGGAACGTGGGAGGCCGCCTACGACTTGGAGGGGCGGTCGCTGGACCGGATCCTGTGCATGGGCGCGCTCATTGAGTTCCACGGACGACGCATGCCGAACGGTTCGAGCTGTTCGCAGCTTTTGTCCAACTTCTTTTTGGGGCAGGTCAATGCCAGTGGCCCGGCTGAGCTCTGTTTACCGAGGAACGGGGAGCATCTCGGCCGGCCCCTTGTAAGCCCAGGGGGGTGGCGACGGCCACCCGGAGGGGTGTGCACGACCCGTCGTGCACACACGCATCAAGTCGACTGAGCACTGGGCCGGTTCGCGGAAGTCGGCGGCGAGGGCGGCCGGATCCCGGGAACTGTCGGCGCGCCGGGAGAAGGACCGGGGCTCCGGCTTTGGCCACCTTCCGGTGGAGGTTGAGGTGCATGGCGCCGGCCCCCATCGCCGCGCCTGCCACCGCGGGGGCAGCCGCGTGACGGGAGCGGCCGGAGCCCAGGAGTCGGTGGGTGCGGCAGGAGCCCGCCCGACGCAGTGTCGGGCGGGATTCCCTCGCCTCACGCCCGGATCGTGACGAGCTTCTGACCGTTGTCTGCGAGGATCTCGAAGTGGTCGATGGCTCCCGGAGACATGGCAACCGTCCCCTGGATCGTGCTGCCGGCCGGGTATGTGCCTGCCCGCCAGGTAGCGCCGTCCGCCCTGGTTCCGCCTGGTCCCACCGCCTGTAGCCGACAGGTGATTCCGGCGGGCGCCCCCTTGGCCGAGACCTGCAGAACACTGCCCCAGGCAGAGGCCGAGACCTTGACCGAGGCGGTGACGCCGGTGGCGGGATCGCTTCCGGAGAAGGTGCGCAAGGGTGTCGGCGCGGTCGGCGCGGGTGGCGTCGCCTGACTGCCCACCGTGCCGACAGCCGCCAGCCATGTGCCGCAGACCGCTGCCGCCAGGAACGTCAGGAAGGCGGCGGCGCCGGCCAGCTGCAGACGCCAGGTTTTGCGGCGCCGGGCCGCGGCCTGCTGGAGCAGCCTGTCCAGACCACCCGCCTGCGGCGCCTGCTGCATCACAGGCACGGCGGGTCGTGCGGACGAGGAGTCCTGCGCGCTCTCGGCTGCCCGTGCCACCAGGCGGTCGGCCAGTTCCCCGTCGGCTGTCGGCACCGTCTCGCCTGCGGCCTCGGCTGTGGTCACCGTCGCCAGCAGCGCGGGCAGTCCCGCCAGCTGTGCGTGTTCGGCCCGGCACTCGGCACACTCCGCGAGGTGGACGCGCATCTGTTCCATCTCCGCCGGGGGCAGCGTGCCCAGGACGTATCCTCCCAGGGCCAGCCGGAGCGGGTCGTGCTCCGTACTCATGGTCGCCACCTCCTGCACGTCACGGTCATGGCTCGATTCCCCGTTCCTCCAGCGCCAGCCGTAGGGCGTGCAGGGCGTAGTACGTCCGCGACTTCACGGTGCCCAGCGGTTGCCCAACACCCGTGCGGCCTCTGCCATGGTCCGGCCCCGGTAGTAGGTCTCCAGCAGGACCGCTCGGTGGTCCGGGGGCAGCGTGCGGATGGCGTCGGCAACCGCCCAGCTCTGCAGCGCCTGCTCGATCCCGTCCTCGCCCTGCGCCTGCTCGGCGGCTCGCTCCGAGGTATCCGAAGGCCCGGTGCCGCCCCCGAGGCCGCCGCGTCACCGTGCCGGGCGCGGAGGCCGGGCTCGACGATCCCGCATCCCGGCGCCCTTCCCCGGCTGGTGCGACCGGTCGCGGCTGCATAGCGTGATCACATGACCACAGAAACGGCCCGGCCCGCTCTCGACGACCGGCGGTGGAAAGCGCTCGGGGTCTGTCTGACCGCGGGATTCATCTCGCTGCTCGACGTCTCGATCGTCAACGTGGCACTGCCTTCCATGGAGCGCGGACTCGGTGCATCCGAAGCCACCCAGTCCTGGGTGGTGTCCGGGTACGCCCTCGCCTTCGGGCTCGCGCTGGCACCGGCGGGACGACTGGGGGACCTGCGGGGCCGCCGCCAGGCGCTGTTGTTCGGCCTCGCCGTGTTCACGGCCGCGTCGGTGGCGTGCGGCCTCGCCACCGGCCCCACCTGGCTGGTGGTGTGCCGGCTGATCCAAGGTGCGGCCGCCGGTGTGGTCGCACCGCAGACCTCGGGGCTGATCCAGCAGATGTTCCAGGGTGCCGAGCGCGCCCGGGCGTTCGGCTTCCACGGCAGCGTCGTCGCCGTGTCCACCGCGGTGGGTCCGCTGGCGGGCGGACTGCTGATCCACGCGTTCGGCACGGCCGACGGGTGGCGCTGGGTGTTCTTCGTCAACGTGCCGATCGGGCTGGCGGCCCTCGTCGCGGGGAACCGGCTGCTGCCCCGTCTCCCGGTGCCTGACGACAGACGGGAGAAGTTCGACCCGTTCGGCGTACTGCTGCTCGGTGCGGGCGTACTCGCCCTGCTGCTGCCCCTGGTGCAGGAGCAGCAGTGGCAGGGCCGGGCCAAGTGGCTGCTGGTTCCGGTGGCCGCACTGCTGCTCGGGGCCTTCTGGGTGTGGGAGAGGACCCAGGGACGCCTGGGGAAGGCACCACTGGTCGACCTCGGGCTTTTCTCCCAGCGCTCCTTCACCCTCGGCGCTCTCATCAGCCTCATGTTCTTCGCTGGGCTGACCACCATCTTCTTCGTCCTGTCACTGTTTCTGCAGAACACCGCGGGATACAGCGCGCTCGCCGCGGGTGTGACGATCCTGCCGTTCGCGGCCGCCTCGGCGGTCGGCGCGGCCATCGGGGGCCGGCTGGTGATGCGCTACGGCCGCAGCCTGGTCGTCCTCGGCCTGAGCGGGGTGGCTCTCGGGCTGCTCGGTGTCGTCGTCGCCGTTCAGCTGGTGCCCGGGGACGGCGTGGGCTGGGCCATGGCGCTGCCGCTGGTCATCGGCGGAATCGGCTCCGGACTCACGGTCTCACCCAACACGACCCTCACGCTCACGCTCGTGCCGGTACGACGTGCCGGTGCGGCGGGCGGAGTGCTGCAGACCGGCCAGCGCATCGGCTCGGCCGCCGGTATCGCCGTGGTCGGCTCTGTCTACTTCGCGCATGTCGCCAACCAGGGCCGCTCCACGACAGCCCTTCAGCTCGGGCTGCTCACCGCCGTGGCGATCATCCTCGTCGCCCTGGTCCTGGCGGTGGCCGACCTGCGGGAGCGCCGGGCGCGTCCCGGACGCGACGACCTCCCGGCGGCGGGGCCGCGGGGCCTCGGGGAGAGCGGGGCCGGCGAGAAGGTGGGTCGCGGGGTCTGAGACCGGGCGGGGACCGGAGAAGCGCGCCGCCCAAGGGCGAGGCGCCCGACCCGAAGAAGCGCCCTGGCCGCAGGACGACGGAACGGAGAGGGGCGCCGGGCGTCAGTCCTTCGACGTGCAAGGCCGTCGACGCGCTTCGAACAGGACCATCGAAATCTTCACCGCGGTCGAAATGGTCAAGGCCTGCATGAAGGGCATACCCATGAGCCACAGCGCCACCATCATGGCGGTGAGGACCAGGAACACCGGCAGAAGCATGGATTCCTTGACCGCGGAACGCAGAACACGCCCGAGCGTTCGGGGCTGATCCGCCGTATCGATCGCGCTGACGCGGATCTCTTCCTCGTCTACCTGAGGCATTCTGTGTCCTTCCCGCGGACTCGTTTCCACCAGCGAGCCTAGGTACGGCCGGATCGGGCTGCCACCGCTGCTGTCCCGACACCGCCGATACGCGGCCGATGACGCCGCGTTCGACGCCGTACTCCTCCCTGGGCGCCGGTGCCCTCCCGGCCGCGTCACCGCGAACCCTGACGGTGCACCCGGGGGAGTCGATCCAGAAACGGTGAACGCGGCCCGCGCCGGTGACACGGTCTTGGTGCCGCGGTGTCGGGTCCCGCACGGTGATCGTGCCTCCCGAGAAGAAGGCCGCCCCCGAGCAGTCCAGCGGAACCACATGACCGGGAACTGCGCCGGCCTGATCGTGATCGGTGACCAGAACAGGCCCCGTGCCGGCGCTCTCACCATCGGCGGCAACCAGGTGCTCCAAAACAACAAGTACTGCGCCAGGGCAGCCCGGCTGCCGTTTGAGCAGGGCTCGGGCATCGTGCCGGCCGGCGCCGAGACCTGAACGCCACGAAGGGGAGTGCTCAGGCCGGTGCGAGGGCGGGCAGGAGACGCAGGGCGTTCCCGCGGTTGATGTGACCGCGCTCCTGCTCGCCGAGGGCGGGATCCCTGTCCAGAGCGGGAGTTGTCACATCGGCGACCACCCGGGCGGGGGTCGGCGGCCAGTCGCTTCCGTAGAGGATGCGGGAGGAACCCGCGGCGGCCAGAAGAGTGGGGGTGGCCGACGGGGACATGGGCGCGGCCGTGTCGTAATAGAAGCGGTGCAGGTAGTCGCGGACGCGGCCGGGATCGACGGCCGGGACGAGCTGACTCCCGAAGACCTCGATCCGGCTCGCTATGTAGGGGAGGTACCCGCCGCCGTGCGGGAGGATGAACGTGAGCCGCGGGAAACGGTCCAGAGTGCCGTTCATGATCAGGCTCAGTGCGGCGCGGGTCGTGTCCATGAGGAAGTCGCACACGAACGGCGGTACACCCTCGGGGGCGCCGGAGGCGGTCACCTGCATGGGATGCGTGCTGATCACAGCGGCGCGTTCGTCGAGCTCAGCCATGATCGGGTCGAGCCCCGGATCGCCCAGATACGTGCTGCCCGTGCTGGTGCGCGCACTGACGCCCACCGCGCCGAGCTGGTCCATCCCATGGGTGACGGACCAGCGGGAGAGCTCGGCGTCGTCGAGGAAGACGGGTGTGAAGAAGGCGAAGCGGCCGGAGTGCCGGACGGTCAGGTCGCCCGCGGCCTCGAGGGCGACACGCGTGCTCTCCTTGCGTGTCGCCGCGTCCTGGAAGCGTCCCAGCATGGCGACGGTGAGGATGCTGGTGCGCGTGCCGGTGCGATCCATCAGGTCCAGGGCGGCGGCCTCGTCCCACCGGGTCCACGGCGGCAGCCTGTCACGGTCCGCGATCCCGTTCTTCTCGGCCCACCGCACCCATTCGGGGGCGGTGTAGTGGTGGTGGACGTCTATCCGTTGGTGCCGGGCGTCGTCGGCGCTCGGCCCGGTGCGCAGGCCCATGTCGCCCGGAGCCTGCAGGTCGGTGGTCTCGGCGGCTTGAGACATGGAAGGGCTCCCTGAGGTGGACGGTTCGAGGGCGGCGGAGAGCGGAATCAGCGGCTGAGGAGGCCTTGCAGCACGTGCGTCAGCTCGTCCTCGGGGTTCGCGGGGAGGTCGCCGGAGCGCCAGGCGACCATTCCGTCGGGGCGCACTAGCACCGCGCCCCGCGGGGTGACGCCGTGCGTGGCGGCCCAGTCCTCGGCACCGGCGGCCAGGGCGGGCGAGGTGTCGAGGTCGAAGTCCGGGCCGGCGCCGGCGCGGTAGGACACCAGGGGGACGTCGAGCTTGGCCGCCGCGGCGTGGGCGGCCGACGGCCACGGCCCGTCCGCGAGGCCGCAAAGGAGGACGAAGCACCGCTCGTACAGGTCGATGGTCGACTTGGTGTCCCCGTCGTGCACCACGGCCATGTGCGGGGCCCGGGTGCCGGGCTCCGCCAGCAGGCGAAGCGACTGCGGGATGGTCGGCGCGTCGGTGTCGGCGCCGGATACGGCCGTGGAGACATAGCGGTAGCCGAGGGACACGGTCATCAGGTCCGTGCTCTGGCCCGTGCCCTGCGTGGCGGTGTACCCGGGGTGCTGCTCGCGTGCGGCCTGCTCGATGGCCCGGGCACTCGTGGCCAGGGCGACCGGGCGCCGTTCGGTCTCGTAGGTGTCCAGCAGACCCTCTCCCGCCCAGCCGCGCAGTACGGCCGTGATCTTCCAGGCGAGGTTGTGCGCGTCCTGGATGCCCGTGTTGGATCCGAAGGCGCCGGTGGGGGGCATCTCGTGGGCCGAGTCACCGATGAGGAAGACGCGTCCCTGCCGGTAGCGGTCGGCGACCCGGTCCGCCGCGTGCCACGGGGCGCGTCCCGTGACCTCGACGTCCAGGTCCCGTACGCCGGCGGCGGCCCTGATGTGGTCGGCGATGCGCGTGTCGGTGAAGGACTCGAGCGTCTGGCCGCGCTCGGGGAACCACGGGACGTGGAAAACCCACTTCTCCTCGTTGTCGACGGGCAGCAGGACCCCTTCGCCCTCGGTCCCGTTCAGGTAACACACGAGGAACCGCTGGTCACCCACCACCTGACGGAGGACCTTGCTGCGGAAGGTGACGCTGACGTTGTGGAACAGGTCGCCCCCGCCGCTCTGCCCGATGCCCAGACGCTCGCGCACGGGGCTGCGCGGCCCGTCGGCCGCCAGGAGGTAGGCCGTGCGCATCGAGTACGTCCGGCCGCTCTCCCGCTCGCGCAGTTCGCACGCCACGCCGTCCCGGTCCTCAGTGAACGAGATCAGCTCCGTACCGAAGCGCACGTCCCCGCCCAGTACACGGGCGTGTGCCAGCAGAACCGGCTCCAGGTCGTTCTGGCTGCACGCGCACCGCCGGGTGGAGCACACGTTCGTCTCGGGGGCTTCGCCGGTGAGACGGGCCGAGAGCCATCTGCTCTCACCGCCCGACAGCTTGTCCGTCTGCATGATGCCGTGATTGCCGGACAGGACGGCCGCGGCCTTTCTGATGTCCGGTTCCAGCCCGGCGGTGCGGAACAACTCCATCGTCCGCATGTTGTTCCCCCGGCCCCGGGGATGTTCGGAAGTGGCGGCCCGGCGCTCGGCGACCATATGGCTGACGCCCAGTCTTCCCAGAAACACCGACGCGGACAGTCCGACAAGCGAACCGCCCACGATCAACACCGGCACCATTTCTTTGTCGCGCGTGTCCACGGCCCGTCCTCCTCCAGTGACCCAGCGGTAGTTCAGGCAGCGATTCGCATTCATGGCGGCCCTGGTCCGAACCTGTCACAGGCACCCGGGGTCGGCAATCGAGCCTTCCCCCGGACGGCGCACTCTGCTTTTCCGCTTCCATACCGTGCCGACGACATGGGTCCGCGTCAGGGTGAATCGCGTTTTCCCGTTCCGAGTGGCGTCAATGCATTCCAGCGTTGCAGCCGACCTCTACCACCGTGGGAAGAGAAGAAGGGCCGTCGATGACTCAGATGCAGGAGCACGAGACCGCGGACGAGACAGCCCGGGCGGTGGACGCGGCATCCCGTGGTTGCCCGGAGTACCGGGCAAACCCGCACCCCCTCTACCAGCACCTGCGGGAGAACGCGCCGGTCTGCCGCATCACCCCGCCCCACGGTGTGCACTCGTACCTGATCACCCGGTTCGAGGACGCGAAGGCCGCCCTTGCCGACCCGAGGATCAGCAAGGACATGTACGCGGCCATCGACGCCTACCGGTCCATCTTCGGCGACTCCTCCATCGCCCTGGACGACAACATGCTGTTCGCCGACCCGCCGAAGCACACGCGGCTGCGCCGGCTCGTCAACCGTGCCTTCGTGCCCCGCCGTATCGAGGCGCTGCGCCCCCGGATCCAGGAGCTCACCGACACGCTGCTCGACAACTGCTCCACCCTGCAGCCCGTCGATCTGCTGTCGGCCTTCGCCTTCCCGCTGCCCCTGCAGGTGATCTGCGAGCTCATCGGCGTCCCCGAGGAGGAGCGGCAGGAGGTCCAGCAGTGGTGCAGTGTCGTCGCGCGGACCGGCTTCAGCAAGAAGGACAAGGATCACCTGGCCGAGGCGGAGAACACTCTCCGGGAGTACTTCGAGGTCCTGATCGCCCGTAAGCGCAAGGCTCCCGAGGACGACTTGCTCAGCGTCCTCATCCAGACGCGGGACGAACAGGAGTCGCTGACGGACGGTGAGTTGTTGTCGACGCTGTGGGTGCTGCTGTTCGCGGGCCACAAGACGACCGCCTACCTCATCGGCAACGCCGTCTACACCCTGCTCACCCATCCCGAGCAGCTCAGGCAGGTGATCGACTCGCCCGACCTGCTCCCGAACGCGATCGAGGAGATCATCCGCTTCGAGGGATCGGTCGAGAACGCGACCTTCCGCCACGCCCTTGAGGACATCACCATCGCGGGGACGCTCATTCCCAAGGGTTCGCTGGTACAGATCGCGGTCACCTCGGCCAACCGGGACGCCGCCGCGTTCGAGAGCCCCGACACCTTCGACGTCGCCCGGCCGGGCGTACAGAGCAACCACCTGGGCTTCGGTACGGGGCCGCACTACTGCCTCGGCGCACCGCTGGCGAGGATGGAGATGCAGATCGCCCTGGCCTCGCTCTTCCGCCGCTTCCCGAAACTCTCCCTGGCTGTTCCGGCTGACGAGGCCAAGTGGCTCACCGTGCCCTTCCCCGCGTTCCGGGGCCTGACCGAACTGCCCGTCGTCCTGGACCCGTCCAGGGTTCTGGACGACTGGGCGTCCGGGATGGTCGACATCGCGTGACATCACGGGCGTAGCCCGCGACCGCGGCGCCGAGCGCCGCCGGTACGGCCGGCGCGACGCCGGGGTCACGGCGCATTCGGATGTCGCCCGTCCGGGCCACGCACGGGCGGCGATGTCGCGGAGCCGGAGCATCGCATCGCAGGGCCCCGATCCGGCCGTCGAGCCGTCGAGCCGCCGGGCCGCCGGGCCGCCGGGCCGCCGGGCCGCCGAGCCACCGAGCCACCGAGCCGCCGAGCCGCCGAGGCGGCGCGGCTCAGGCAGCCAGGGTTTGGCCGACCCTGGTGGCGGCGTGACGGTCCGCTCGCAACTGGTCCAGGAGCACGTCGGCGGCGGCGAGGGCGTGCTCCACCGACTGGGTGCCGGTCATGGCGCAGAGCGTGTGAGAGGTGTCTTCCAGCTCCCGGCTGGACTGACCGGTGGGGTGGAGGTCATGGCGGAACCGGGCATCGGCGAAGCGGGCCAACACCGACCGCAGTTCCTTCTCCACGGGCAGCAGCACAATGACAACCTCTCTCGAGAGGCGGGCCGCCGTACGCACCGGGCCCGCGGTATCCACCGAGCAGCACGCACTCCTCGGTGACGCCACCGTTGCGGCGGAGCAGTACGTCCTCTGGCGAATCGTCTGCCCCCGCCTGATCACCGTATGCGCGCACGCGCCGAGGGTTCGCTCGGCAGAAGGAACGGCGCCCGCCGAGGAGGTGTGCCGGAGCCACTGAGGGCCTGTGACCTACGTCGGCTGCTCGGAGGAGACCGCCGACCGACCGCTGTCGGCGGCCCCGCGATCGCGGTCACGAACGGGTGGGTTTCCGGTCGAGGTGTACCAGTCCTCGATGAAGTCGAAGATCGCGGTGCGGGCGGGCGGCCCGGCTGGGCCAGGAGTTGGTGTCGACCTCGTGTGACGGCGGCTGAGGCCGCCTGTAACCGTTCAGGTGGAAAGGCACCTCAGGCAGCTGAGGAGTCAAGCGGCTCCGATTCCGGGCGTCCCACAGAACTTTCTCTACTGCCCACCGTCAACAACGACGGGTGCAGAGCCGTCGTCGGGGAAGAAGGCGTCAGCGATCTGGACGAGCTCGGCGTCGCTCAGCTGAGGCGGTCTCCAGCCGCGGCCATGTGCGTGGTCGACGAATCGGGCATCCAGCGGAACGTGCTAGCGCTCGACGTAGTGCGCCAGGTCCGTGTACCAGAACCACTCGCCGTCAGTGAGGAGATGCAGGCCGTCGATCAGCTCGTTCCCGGAACTGACGACGTCGTGGACTCGTGAGGTGGTCGCGGCCAACAGCGAGCCGGCACGCAGGTAGCGAACGAGGTCCGCTTCATACGCCTCGCCCTCTCTTCGCACGCAATCCCTCAGTGAGGGCCCGTCGGTGCGGCCGTGCTCAAGCTCCTGGAACTCCCCGAGGAAGCGGCCTGCATACACACTTTCGCTGCTCACGGCAGCACCCTATGCGTGATCTCGGGCTGGAGCAGACCCTCCGCAGACGAGCTCTGGTGACGGTCAGTCACGTCCTGCAGCCGCCACCGTGCCCTGCGCCCAGTCCGCGAAGGAGGTCCAGGCAATCTCCGGGTGGGACTCGTGGAGTCCGGCGATGTCGGCGCTATAGCCGGGGCCGTTCAGAAACGTCCACATCGCATGCATGTCCGGATTGTCGATCGCCGCCAGAGGCACTTGTTCGTACTGGACATCTCGCCCCAGCGCCGCGCCGAGCGCGGCCGCCATCTGCAGAGGAGTAGGTGCATCGCCGGCCAGCTCGATCCGCCGTCCGACACAGCGGGTCGGGTCGAGCAGCCGCCCAGCGCGGCCTCGACGGCGGTCTGCGGGCCCGGGACGCTCCACTTCGCCACCATCGACGCCGCCCGCTCCTGCGGCCTGGAAGCCCGCACCGGCAGCATCACACCCGGCAAGGACGCCGACATCATTCTGCTGCGCACCGACGACCTGACCGTCTTCCCCGTCACCGACCCGGCCGGCTCGATCGTCACCGCCGGCCACCCCGGCATTGTCGACACCGTCCTCGTCGTCAAGCAGAACGGCGCACTGGTCAACGGCGACCTGGCGCCGCTGAAGCAACGCCTGCTCGATTCCCGCGACCGGATCGCCGCAGCCGCCGGCATCCCGCTCGACGGCACCTGGGACCCGAAGCCGTAACCAGCACAGAAGACGATCAGGACATGTGCTTGGCGATCAAGAAGTTCCGAAGGAAATGGCCAGTTTGTCCGGCTTGACGGTGATGGCTGTCTGAGGGCGGGGAGGGCG
The DNA here is from genome assembly GCF_055634995.1 of Streptomyces sp. NPDC111744. Lineage (NCBI taxonomy): Bacteria > Bacillati > Actinomycetota > Actinomycetes > Kitasatosporales > Streptomycetaceae > Streptomyces > Streptomyces sp. NPDC111744. Next base: position 481,335 of record NZ_JBVKCG010000002.1, on the reverse strand, counting down.
GGAGACGAGGCGGAGCCGGGGCCAGGTCTGCAGGATGGTCGCCAGGATGATCTGCATTTCGGTCCAGGCGAAGTTCTCTCCGATGCACTTGCGGCGGCCGTCTCCGAAGGCGAAGAGGGAATCGCGGGTTGTGGGTACGCGATCGGGGGGCCAGCGGTCGGGGTCGAAGGTGGCCGGTTCGGGGAAGTGGGTGGGATCGTTCTGGTGGAGGTAGGGGCTCCACACGATGTCGGCGCCCTGGGGGATGTGGTGTCCGCCGAGGTCGATGTCCCGGGTGGCGATTCGGGTCACCATCCAGGCCGGCCCGTATTTGCGGACGGCTTCCTGTAGGACCTGCCGGGCGTAGGGGAGCCGGTCGAGGTCTTCTTGGCGCAAGGGCCGGCCGGTGCAGACGGCAGCGAGTTCGGCGCGCAGACGCTGTTCGATCTCGGGGTGTTGGGTGAGCTCGTACAAGGTCCAGGCGAGGGTGGTGGCCGTGGTCTCAATCGCCGCGTTCATCAGGGTGATGGCTTCATCCTGGAGCTGCCGGCGAGTGAACTGATCCCCGGCTGTCAACAGGGCTTCGAACAACCCGGCCTGTTCGTTTTCGGCGGCGGGCTTGTGGGGGCATCCTGCAGCTTCGGCCGGATCGTGGGCGGTGACGGGGGGTGTGCCCGCCGACCGGCCGGAGTGGTGGTCGATGGCCTGGTCGATGAGGACGCGCAGGCGGGCGACCCGGTGGGTCTGGGCGCGGTTCGCGGGCAGCGGGAGCCGGGTCAGCCAGGGGGGCAGGAGGGTCTGCCGGATCGCCCCCTTCATGATCACGGGCATGAGGACGGTGAACTCCCTTTGCAGGTTCGCGGGTAGATCCATGCCGAAGAGAGCGACGAGGAAGGCGGCGAGGGTGACGTCGTTCATGTCCGCGAACACGTCGCGGAGTTGGTCCTCCCCCCATGCACCGACCATGGACCTGACTTGGTCGATCATGGCGTTGCCGCGGGTGGCGATATGGGCCTTGTTGAACATGGGCTGCATCAGGCGGCGGTTGCGCAGGTGGGTGTCGCCGTCGGCGACAGTGGCCAGACCGTCGCCGAAGACACCCCTCAGGACGTCGAAGATCTTTCCGCCCTTGGCGAAGTGTGCTGCCTCGGTGACCAGTACGGTGCGGGTGAGCGCAGGATCGGTGACCACGTATGCGGGGGTCGGGCCCAGACGTATGCGGACGACGCTGCCGTGGTCGCGAAGCGAGGCGATGAACGGCAGCGGGGTCCGTACCAGATGATGGGCGTGCCCGATCAGCGGGAGCCCGCCAGGCGCGGTCGGGACAGGGGCAGGTGTGGCGGGTGAGGCGGTCACGGCCTTGACGCTCCTCATGTCAGGGTTGATCCGGCCGAGTTATCTGCCCAACATCACCCGGCAGGATGCCGCCTTGTGACCTTTACGTCACTGCACGGCTCGCGGGCCTCGGTCCAGTCGCCCGGCTCCGTCGGATGACCGGAGTCGGCGAGTTCGGCAGACTGTTCTTCGACCGGCTTGAGTCACTGGATCGTCTGGCCAGGTCGGCGATAGCGCCGATGCCGGCCGCCCGCAATCTGGCGCTGAGTTTCTCGACACCGGCATCCGACTGGAGTTCCAGCCGCCCGAGATCAGGCAGAAGGCCCTTGCGCTGGTCCAGGCTTGGCTGAGTCCCGAGGGCTTCCGCCTGGCGCACGAGGTGCTGATCAACGGCTTCCTCGGTGAGGTGGTGGGCCTGCAGACCATCCTGAACGAGTTCAGCTACAACGTCGCGCTCTACGGCGACCCCGGCCCCACCGCCCCTTGACGCCGGCAGCTGTTCGGCCACCACTGCGCCGTCAACTGGAGGCGGCCGCGCCCCGAGGGGTCGCACGTCGGCCGGGCGGCCTTCACGGCGGCGCCAACCAGCGGTGGACCTACACCGCAGGCAAGCAGCTCGTGGTCTACGGCAGCAAATACCTGGACGCCTCCGGCCAAGGGACCGCCGACGGCACGGCGGCGGTGATTTGGGACTGCAACGGACAGGCCAACCAGCAGTGGAACGGCAATGCCAACGGCACGACACAGGGGTGCAGTCAGGGTTGTGCCTCGACGCCAACGGCGAAGCCACCGCCAACGGCACCAGGTTCCAGCTGTGGAGCTGTACGGGCGGGGCGAACCACCAGTGGCGTCTGCAGAACTGATGCCCACGTCGGGCCGGGCACCCAGGCGGCCGGACACCACCCCGCGCCCACCGGCTGGTGCGACGGCGAAGACTGAGGGCGTCTCTCGCCTGCGCCTGCGCCTGCGCCTGCGCCGGCACGGACGCGGTCCCCCCCCCGGCCGTGACGGCGTCTCTGCCGAAGACGGCGAACCGTTGCGAAGGAGGAGAGCAATGAAGCTCGAGGTCCTCAGGGGGGCGGTCAACAGCGCTGTGCTGGCCGCCGCGGCCGTTGCAATGACCGACGAGTTCGAGCCCCGGCATGGCTTTCCCCCGGGCACCAACGAGGTCCGGCTGGCCGACCACGACGACCAGGCCGCGGCTCGCAGGCTTGCCCAAGTGCGCCTCGTCCCTGCTGACCTAGCCACCTTCCAACCAGCATCGGCGACGTCACCTGGGCGGACGTCGGCAACGGCTACTTCATCGACCCCGTGGATGATGTGCTTCTGCGACTCAAGGAGTACGGCGCCGTTGATCTCCCTCTCCGACGGCGTCGAGCGCGACTTCCGCATCGTCGAAGGCATCGACTGACCGAGGTCCAGTCGGATCTTTACTGAAGTTCATTGCGGGACAAGCCTTAGTTGGGGGGTGACTCGTCGGCGAGCTGGTTGCTGCGGTCGATCTCCGGCATGTGTGTCTCGGCCCAGACCCGCAGTGCGGAGAGCGGTCTTTCGAGGGACAGGCCGAGCTCGGTGAGCCGGTAGTGGACGGCGGGCGGCACGGTGGGTTCCACGCGGCGCGCGACCAGGCCATCGCGGACCAGGCTCTGCAGGGTGACGGACAGCATCTTCTGTGAGATGCCCGGGATACGGCGCCGCAGTTCCGCGAAACGGAGCTCACCCGGAGCCTCCTCGGCCAGCACCTTGACCGCCATCGACGTCCACTTGGTGCCGATACGGTCGAGCAACTGGCGGGTCGGGCAGCGCGGATCCAGCAGGTCCCCGTGCTCACCGGCCCGCTGGTCACGTCCGCCAGGCCTCGACGTGGTCACCTGGGGCTCACCACCTGAAGGGAAAGTGCCGTCTTGGGCGGTCCAGGATAGTTCCCTAGCGTGACCTGGTCACCATCACTCACCAAGCCCCCGGAGTCCCTCCATGCCCGAGCTGCGACGCGTCCTCGCCAACGGTATCGAACTTAACGTCGCCCTCTCCGGATCAGGCCCGGCCGTCCTGCTGCTGCACGGCTTCCCGCACACCTGGGAGCTGTGGACGGACGTCATGACCGATCTGTCCGGCCGCTACCGCGTCATCGCGCCGGACCTGCGCGGGTTCGGCGCGAGCAGCCGGGCCGCCTCCGGGTACGACGCGGGCACCCTGGCCGAGGACGCCGCGGCGCTTCTCACCACGCTCGGCGTGTCCTCGGCCGCGGTGGTGGGCATAGACGCGGGCACCCCGCCGGCCTTCCTCCTCGCCCTGCGCCGCCCCGGTCTCGTCCGGCGCTTGGTCGTCATGGAGTCCCTGCTGGGCAGGCTGCCCGGCGCCGAGGACTTCCTCGCCGACGGGCCGCCGTGGTGGTTCGGCTTCCATTCCGCCGCGGCCGCCCTTGCCGAGACCGTGCTGGAGGGCCACGAGGCCGCCTACGTCGACTGGTTTCTGAGCGCCGGCACGATGGGCGACGGAGTGCGCCCCGCCCTCCGGGACGCCTTCGTTCGCGCATACACCGGACGCCAGGCGTTGAGCTGCGCATTCTCGTACTACCGGGCCCTGCCCGAGAGCGCGGTACAGATCGAGCAGGCGGTCGCCACTGCCCGCCTGACGGTACCGACGATGGCGCTGGGCGCCCGGCCCGTCGGTCCTGCGCTGGAACGCCAACTCCGCCCGGTCACCGACGATCTCACCGGACACGTCATCGAAAACTGTGGCCACATCATCCCGCTGCACCGGCCACGCGCCCTGCTCACGCTGCTGCATCCGTTCCTGGCCGGTGAGGACGCGAAAGCAGCGTGACCGGGGCGGGGCTGACATTCGATACACGCCCTAAGTGAGCTGTACTGAGATTTGTGGAGTCCCTGATGCCAGAGCGTCTTCACTCCGCGCTCGACTACGCGCCACCTGCCGAGTACGAACGCGACTTCCGGCGGAACCAGGAGCAGACCCCGCAGTCCGCCTGAAACAAGATCACCGGACTCTACGAAACTCGGGGCAGCTCACCTCGGCATCCATCCGGTCACGTTGTCGAAGTGCTTGCGCCAGGACGACATCGACAACGGCCGGCGCCCTGGCAGGGTCTCGGAGGAGTCCGCAGAGCTGCGTGCAGCGCGGCGACGAATCCGCGAGCTGGAAACCGAGCTCGAGATCGTCCGCAAAACCGCCAAGTTCCTCGGCGAGGACAAGCCGGCCCCAAAAGGCTCTACCCGGTGATCGACCGTCTCCTCGATGCCGGGGCACCGGTCGACCGATGCTGCCGGATCCTCGGGGTCGCCCGGCAGAACTACTACAAACACAAGCGCACCCCGACCACACCGCGGCAGCTGCGACGGGAGTGGCTGACCGGGCTTATCCGGGAGGTCCACGTCGCCACACGCGGCACCTACGGCTACCGCCGCGTCCACGCCGAGCTCACCCTGGGCATGGGCATCCAGGTGTGATCGAGGACCGTGTCGGTGCTGATGACACAGGCCGGGATCTACGGACTGCCCGGACCGGTGCGGATCAAGCGCCTGCGAGGTGTCGTCACCTCCGATGACCTGGTCAACCGGAAGTTCCAAGCAGTCTGCTCCCCGCGCCCGCGGGAATGTTCCCAGAGCCTGCGCCTGCTGCTCCTGCTCGGTCGCCTGCTCCTCGCGCCCGCGAGGATGTTTCCTTCGTCTTGCACGACGGCGTTTCGGTTGCGGGTCTGCTCCCGGTGCCGGGGGGATGTTCGCGGGCCCTGGCGCAGGTTCCCCAGCGCCAGCGTCTGCTCCCCGCACATGCCGGGGTGGTCCCAGCCCGGCCGGGCAGGCCGGTTGCGAAAATGCGCAGGTTGCCTGGTGTCATTAGCCAGGACTGTCGCGTGTTGCGTTTGTGGAGACCCCATAACCGGGGCTGCGGTCAGCATGGGTCCTCGGGGGCTGGGGATTTTCGCTCGCCCTGGGAGGAGCGGCTTGTAGGTGACTCGCGGTGCCAGTCCGAGAACGCCGAGGTGAGTGTGGGGCGTGAAGCGAGAGCGGAGCCCTCCCGGAGGATCTGACTGCCTGTCAGTAAAGTCAGCATTGAGTCAGCATCAGTCCGATCAAAGCCGACTACGGCTGGCGAATCCTGCACTTCGAGGTGCGAAGGATCGAGTGGTGTAAAGCGGTTTCGCTCGCGCTATCTGGGTGCACCGGGCGGGGTGTGTTTCACCTCGCCCGGCGATGTGTGGACAGGGGGCGAAGTCCCAGCTCAGCGCACTCTTCCCCGCGGTTTGAGCGGCACCGGCGGCAGTTCGGGGGCGGGTAGGGGGGCTCCGTCGTAACCCTTCACTTCCCCAAATCGCGACCCGCTCATCCAGTCCTCGCGGGCCTGCTCGATCTCCTGCTGTGTCCGGGCGACGAAGTTCCACCACATCACGAGCTCCTCCTCGAACGGCTCGCCGCCGAGGAGCATGATCGCCGCGTCCGACTCGGCGCGCAGCGGCAGTTCGGTGCGGCCGCAGCCGAGGTAGAGCATCGAGCCCGGGAGCACCGGTACGCCGTCGACACGCACCTCGCCGGACATCGCCAGCACGCCGTACTCGAAGTCGGGCTCCAGTGGCAGCCGTAGATCGGCCCCCCGCGTCAGCGCCAGGTCGGCTCCGACGATCGGGCTGAACGTCGTACCGGGCGAGGCGGCGCCGTCGAGGGTGCCGAGGATGACGGTCGCGGTGAGGCCGGGCGCGGTGACCTTCGGCAGGTCGGGATGGTGCTCGAACATCGGCTCGGCGTGCCGGTGGGCGTCCGGCAGCGCGACCCACAGCTGGGCGCCGTGCAGATACCGCGCGTGCGACTTGGGGCTCTCCTCGGAGTGGCTGATCGCCCGGCCCGAGGTCATCAGCCCCAGTTCCCTGGGCCGGATGGTCTGCAGGCTGCCGGTCGAGTCGCGGTGCAGCACCTCGCCCTGGTGCAGCCAGCTGACCGTCTGCAGCCCGATGTGGGGATGCGGCGGTACCTGCATCCCGGGCTCGTCGGCGATGTCGTCGGGGCCGTAGTGGTCGACGAACGTCCAGGCGCCGATCATGCGACGGCCGAGGTTCGGCAGCAGCCGGCGCACCTCGGTCGACTCGCCGAGTTGCACGTGGCGGGGGCTCAGCAGCTCGCGGACGGGTTCGGCGACGACGAATCCGCGGCCACCGCACACGCTCGGTACGGGCGCGCGGTCAAGGTTGCTCATGCCGCCCAACCTAGCGGCCGAAGGTCACGGTTGCCGAGCGGTCAGCCCGTCGTGCGGAACCCGTCCCTCACGTTGTCGAAGACCGGCCGGTAGGTCTCCCACGCGGCGTCCGGCGCGGAGAGGTAGATGTCGTACTCCCGGCCGCCTTCCCTGCCGTAGCCCAGGTCGATGGCGCGGAAGGCGCGGGCCCGGCCCTGGAAGGTGAACTCCCAGATCGCGGCGGGCTGTCCCCGGAAGTCGGTCCGCTGCATTCGCAGCCTGCGGTAGGTCGGGTAGTTGACCTTGGTGTTGGTCTCGATGTCGGCGAAGTGCGTGATCGGGTTCGCACCGGCCGGGTCCACCGTTCCGATGGTGACACCGGCCAGACCGGTCGGGTCCTTGTAGCTGACCTCGTCGGTGGCGCGGGTGCCGACGGTCCAGTCGTCGGGTACCGGGAAGGAGACGCCGAGGCTCTTGTCGGTGACGCGGTGGTATCCCCGGGGGAGCGGGGAGGACGCGGGCGTGCTCGTCGGCGTCTTCCTGGCGGGCGTGTGCAGGAGCGTCACGGCGGTGCCCGCGGCCGCCGCCAGGGCGACGGCACCGGCGACCAGGGCGAGGCGGCCGCGTCGGCCGCGCCGCCTGCGCCGGGCACCGGGGGCTGCCGGGGGAGCAGGAGCCCGCACCGGTTCGGTCGGCCGCACCAGCTCCGTCACGGCTCCCGACCAGGTGGCCAGCAGCGCCCGTTCCGTCCGCTCGGCCGAAGGCCGGTCCGCCGGGTCCTTGGAGAGCAGCAGTCGGACGAGCGGCTCCAGCGGGCCGGCCTGTTTCATCGGCTCGACGGGGTCGGTGACGATGGCGTACGCCGTCTCCATCGCGGTCTCGCGCCTGAACGGCGGCCGGCCCTCCACCGCCTGGTACAGCGTGGCCCCCAGCGACCACAGGTCCGAGGCCGGTCCGGGCGTCAGGCCGCGCAGCCGCTCCGGGGCCATATAGGGGATCGAGCCGACCATCTGCCCGGTCTGGGTGAGCGTCGACGACCCGGCGGTCAGCGCGATACCGAAGTCGGTGAGGACGACCCGGTCGTCCGGTCCGAGCAGCACATTGCCGGGCTTGACGTCCCGGTGCAGAACGCCGGCGGCGTGCGCGGCCCGCAGGGCGGCGACCATGCCGAGCCCGATCCGGGCGGCCTCCTCGGGCACAAGCGTCCGTCCGCCGTCGAGGAGGTCGGCGAGGGTGGTCGCGGGGACGTACTCCATGACGATGCAGGGGCGGCCGCCGTCCTCCACCACGTCGTGCACGACGACGACATTGGGGTGTACGACCCGTGCGGCGCTGCGGGCCTCCCGGCGGGTGCGTTCGTAGAGGGTGGCCAGCTCGTCGTAGGAGAGCTGCGGGCGGGCGTGGATCTGCTTCAGCGCGACCTGCCGGGCCAGCACCTCGTCGTCGGCCCGCCACACGGTGCCCATGCCGCCGCGACCGATCCGCTCGGTCAGCCGGTACCGCCCGGCGACCAGCCGCCCTTCCTCCGACACCGCCCCGTCCTCCGCCAGCTCTGTCCGCGTTCGATCGGTCCCGTCACGATAACCGCCCGTTCCTGATCACCTGTGGGGAGGTTCCGGAGGCCCGGGCAGTCGGCCTGCGAAGGCGCGGCCGCCCGGGCCTTTTTCTGCTGCGAATCAAGAGGGAAGACCGTTGTACGGCTACGATTCCCGGCTCCAGCCTCTCCCGTGTGTGCGGTGGTTCACTGTCGGGTACGTCAGCGCGCTGTCAGCTTCCAGAGGTGGTCGGCGGTGCCGTTGTCGTCCCACTGGAGGACCTGGGCGCCGGACGAGGTGCTCATGTTGTTCACCCCGAGCAGCAGCCCGCTGTTGTAGTTGGCGATCTTGTAGTAGCCGTCGCCGGACGGGATCAGCTGCCAGAGGTGGTCGGCGGTGCCGTTGTCCCCCCAGATCAGGGCCGTACCGCCGCCGGTGGTACCCATGTTCGTGATGCCGAGGAGCAGCCCGCTCGCCTGTTGCTGGATCTTGTAGAGGCCGTTGCCGGCGGCCACCAGGGTCCAGTTCTGGTCGGTGCCCGTGGTGGCCGTCGCCTGGACGACGGCGGTGCCCTGTGCGGTGCCAGCGCCGTTGGTGTCCAGGGCCAGGCCGCTGTTCCTGTTGGTGATCTGGTAGCGCCCGGCCAGCGAGGTGGCGGTGCCGCTCGGGGTGATGGTCAGGTGGTAGCCGTCGGAGGCGTTCATGGTCACGGGCACGGTGATCGAGCCGCCGCTGACCGTGTAGTCGGTGTCCGAGACGGTGATCGGCCCGGAGACCGCGGTCGTGCGGCCCTTGGAGGGCGTGTACTCCAGCTTGACGTGCACGGTGCTGCCGAAGGCGGAGAGCGACGACAGTCCGTTGACGGTGACGGCACACGAACCGGTGCAGCCGCCGGTGACCACGCTGATCTGGTTGCCCGCGCCGTTACGGGAGGCGAAGCCGTCGATACCCGTCTGCGCCGGGGGTGTGGTGACCAGCATGTTCCCGGACATGTCGCCGTACCACCTGTACAGCCAGTACGCCCCGTTCGGTGAGCCGCCGGTGTCGGTGAGGGTGTCGCCGAGGGTGCCGTAGTGATTCCAGAAGGCGAGTTCGGCGTCGTGCACACCGGCCCGCTCGAACTTGGCGACATAGCTCGCGAGCGGTCCGGGGACGCCGACCTCGCTCGTGGTGCCGTACTCCTCGATGGCGATCGGGCGGGGGCTGATACCGAGGCTGGTCTCCAGGGCTCGGTAGGCGGCGACATGGGCGGCGATGTTCTGCGAGCCCTGCAGCTCGTGCCAGGCGATGATGTCGGGGACGGTGCCGCTGGCCTTGGCATCGGTGAGGAACGTGCTCATCCAGCTCTGGTTCCACGCCGAGTAACTCGGGCCCTGGATCGCGGTGCTGGCATCCTTCGCACGGACCTCCTTGTACGTCGTCGCCCACCCGGAGTCGAAGCTGCCGGCCGCCGAGGTGTCCCAGGTCCAGTCCGGCTCGTTCCACAGCTCGTAGGCGGCGATGTTGGTGGCGCCGGAGGACTTCACCGAGGCGACCTGCTTGTCCACGGCGGCCAGCCAGTCGCTCCAACTCACCCACTTGTAGGGGAAGTTGGGATACCAGTCCGGCATGCGTACGACGACCTTGGCGCCGGCCCTGGCCGCCTCGGGGGCGACGACGAGGGCGTCACCGCCCGGGCTGGGCTCGCCGTTGGGCAGCTGGCTGCCGCCGGGCGCCATCTGCACGAAGGTGTTGGGCTTGAGCGGCTCGACCAGACCGTCGGCCGGGACGCTCGCGGTGTCCAGGCCGTACAGGCTGCCCGAGGCCACGTGCGTGACCGGGCGCAGGGTCTGGTTCGCGCTCACCACCAGGGTGGTGGAGGAGGTGGGCGCCGCCTCGGCGGGGGCCGCGGTGCCGGGGCGGCAGCGAGTGCCAGGGCGCCGAGGGCGAGTCTGAGGGTGATGCGGCTCATGACATGGATCTCCTCAGGGAATCGGGGGAGTCGGAGGGTTCAGTCCTTCACCGCGCCCGCGGTCACGCCCGCGGCCACATAGCGCTGGGCGAGGACCAGGAGGACGGCCGCGGGGATCGACGCGACCACGGCGGTGGCCATGATCGCGTTCCACTCCTGGTTGTTGTTGCCGATGTACTTGTAGATGCCGAGGGTGATGGGCTTCCAACTGCCGCCGCCGTCGAGGGTGTTGGCGAAGACGAAGTCGGACCAGGCCCACAGGAAGCCGAACAGTGAGACGGTGACGACCGCGTTGCGGCTCAGGGGGAGAACGACCGACCGGAAGGTGCGCCAGGTGCCGGCGCCGTCGATCCGGGCTGCCGAGATCAGCTCGCCGGGGATGCCCGACATGAACGCGGTGAAGATCATGACGCCGAACGGCACGGCGATGGTGGAGTCCGCGACGATCAGGCCCCACCAGGAGTCGAGCAGGCCGAGGTCCAGGAAGATGCCGTAGAAGCCCATCGCCATGACGATCCCGGGGACCATCTGCGCGATGAGGAGGGCCAGGCCCAGGGCACCGGCGCCGCGCGGACGCAGCTTCGCCAGCGCGTACCCGGCCGGGGCGGCGAGGACGAGGGTGAGGGCGACCGTGCCGAGGCCGATGAGCAGGCTGGTGCCGAGGTAGGGCAACTGGTCGTCCAGGACGGCCCGGTAGCCCTCGAAGGTGGGGTGCAGCGGGAACAGGTCCGGCGGGCTCTTGCGCATGTCCTGCTGCGGGGTGAGGGACACGTTGAGCATCCAGTACACCGGGAACAGCATCAGCGCGGTGAGGAGAAGGCCGATGACGGTGTACCGACGGTCTCCTGTACGGGACTTCACGCCTCCTGCCTCCTCTGGACGCGGATGTACAGCAGGCCGAAGGCCAGGGCGATGAGGATCAGGATGTCGCCGACGGCCGCACCGGGACCGAACTTGGGCAGCAGCGTCCCGAAGCCGAACTGGTACGACCAGGTGGCCAGGGTGGAGGAAGTGTCGCCAGGACCGCCCTTGGTCATGATCCAGATCAGGTCGAACACCTTGAGCGTGTACACGAGCCCGAGGAGCAGCGTGATGGCCGACACCGGGCGCAGCAGCGGGAAGGTGATCCGGCGGAACTGCTGCCAGGCGCCCGCGCCGTCCAGAGCCGCCGCCTCGTACAGCTCGCCGGGGATGTTCTGCAGTCCGCTGTGCAGGATGACCAGGTTGAAAGGGATGCCGATCCAGATGTTGGCGACGATCACCGAGGTCAGCGCCCAGTCCGGCGAGGTCAGCCAGCCCACGGGGGCCACGCCGAAGAAGTGCAGGAAGTAGTTCACCACTCCCGATTCGCTGTTGAACATCCACGACCAGGTCGAAGCGGACACGATCAGCGGCAGCAAGCCAGGGAATCAGGAACAGCGCCCGCAGCACGGTCGACAGCCTGAAGTGCCGGTTGAAGAAGACCGCGAGGGCGAGCCCGATCACGTACTGGAAGACGATCGACACGAGGGTGAAGACCATCGTGTGCCGCATCGCCGGCCCGAACGTCGGATCGTCCAGCACCGTCCGGAAGTTGTCCCAGCCGGAGAAGGGCGCGTCGCCCGCCACGAAGGACCGGACGGTGTAGTCGCGCAGACTCAGATCGAGGTTGCGATAGAGCGGATAGGCGTAGAAGGCGGCGAGGTAGGCGAGCAGCGGTGTCACGAAGGCGAGTGCGGTCATTCGCCGCCTGCGGCGCAGGGACCGGGCACCGGCTTCGCTCGCCTCCGCGGCGGCGGCCGGTGCGCGCCGCCGATGGTCGACCCGGGCGACGGTCATACCGGGCCTAGCCCTTCTGTGCGCTGGACTGGGCCGTGTTCAGCGCCTCCTGCGGGCTCTTGCTCCCCGAGAGCGCCGCCTGGACGGCCGTCCACAGGGGCTGGGAGATCGTCGGGTACTTGGTGCCGAGACCGCCGCTGGTACGGCCCCGGGCCGCCGCGACCGCCGCCACCCAGGGCTTCAACTCCGGCTTCTTCTTGACCTGTTCGGCCTGTACGGCGGAGGTGGGTGCCACGTACATGAGCGTGGTGTCGGTGGCCAGCAGGCTGGAGTCGCTGGTCAGGCAGGTGACGATCTTCTTGCTGACGTCGTAGCGTGAGGAGTCCTGCTGCACGGGCACGGTCACGAACTCGCCCCCGGTCGGCACCGGCGCCGAACCGCCGTCCTGTGCGGGGATGTTGATGACCCCGTACGGGAAACCGGCCTTGTCGGCGTTGCCGAGCTGCCAGGTGCCGTTCTCGCTGAACGCGTAGTCTCCAGTGGCGAACTCCTGCCAGCTGGTGGTCTGGGTGTTCTGCAGTACGTCCTTCGGCGCGTATCCCGCGTCCACCCACTGCCGCCACAGTGCCAGGGCGGCAACTCCCTTGGCGGAGTCGAGTTTCGTGAGGTCGCCGCCCGCGCCCCAGAACCACGGCAGGAACTGGAAGCTGCCCTCCTCCGTGTTGATCGCCGAGAAGGTGATCCCCTTCTTCCCGGCCGCCTTCACCTTCTTCAGCGCGGCCGTGAGCGACCCCCAGTCCTTGACCGAGGCCGGGTCGACACCGGCGGCGGAGAGGATCTTCTTGTTGTAGTAGAGCGCGAGGGTGTTGGCGCCGATGGGGACGCCGTAGGAGGCGTTGTCGATCGCGCCGGCCCCGATGATGTTCTTCTGGATCGACGAGGTGTCAAGGCCGAGGTCACCGGTCTTGTTGAGGATCCCCGCCTCCACCAGCGTGGAGACGACCGGGTTGTCGACCAGCATCACGTCCGGCGCGTTGCCCTGCTGCGCGGCCAGCAGCGCCTTGTTGCCCAGGTCGGTGGTGTCGTACGTGGTCCGCTTGAGCTTCACCCCGGCCGCGGTGCCGCACGCGGTGACCCGCTTGCCCCAGTCCGAGGAGGCGTCGAACTGCGGATACGGGTCCCAGAAGGTGTACGTGCCGCCGGCCGGGGACGACGATCCCGAGGAGCCGGAACCGCCACCGCAGGCGGTGAGGGAGGCTAGGGTGCCGAGGACGACGGCGGTGACCATGAGGGTACGGCGGGTGGGTATCACGGGGTGACCTCGTTGTCGTAGGACTGGGTGTCTCAGGTGGTGGGGAGCCAGACGCGCATGCTGCCGTCCTCGCGGTTGGCCCACACGTGGTACGGGATCGCGGTCAACTCGACCGGTTCGCGGTCGGGTTCGGGACCGGTTTCGTCCGTGGTGGCGTACGGCCACCAGCCCTGGTCGGGGATGCGCCGCCGGTGTCCGGCGGCCACCACGGTGGTGACGCCGCCGAGCAGGTCCGGGCGGTGCTTGACGGCCGGCGGACGGGACGGGTCGAGGACGATGTCGTCCAGACCGCCGCCCGGATGGTCGGCCTGCTCCAGGCAGTACACGAGCGGCCCCCGCTCGATCGCCACACAGCCGCGTACGGCGTCCACCCGTGGGTCGGCCGCGGTGAGCCGGGGTTCGAGGCCGAGTTCGAGGAGTACCCGGTCGCCCGGCTCCCAGGTGCGCGTCAGCCGCAACCAGCCTTCGTCCACCGGGGCGTCGGACCGCTCGTATGTCTCGGTGCCGCACCGCACCCGGAAGTCCCGGCACCACTGCGGGATGCGCAGCGACAGCGTCCAGGGGGCGTCGGCCGGGGTCTCCTCGACGGTGAACCCGATCGTGCCGTGCCAGGGATAGTCCGTCTCGGCGCGTACCCGGACCCGGTCGGCCTCGTAGGTCCCGGTCACGAACTGGTGTATCTGCAGGCCCTGTCCGTCGCTGGACGCCAGATAGTGCTCCAGGCCGGCCAGCAGCCGCATCACATTGGGCGGGCAGCAGGCGCAGCGGAACCAGCGGGTGCGGCGGGCCGACTGGTCGCCGCCGGTGTCGGTGTGGCCGTCGCGGACCTGGAGCGGGTTGACGTACAGCCACCGCTCGCCGTCCAGTGAGACCCCGGCGAGGAAGCCGTTGAAGAGGGTGCGCTCGATCAGGTCGGAGTAGCGGGCCTCACCGGTGAGGAGAGCCAGCCGCCAGCTCCACTGCACCGAGGCGATCGCTGCGCAGGTCTCGCAGTAGGCCCGCTCGTTGGGCAGTTCGTAGGGATCGCCGAAGTCCTCTGCGTCGTGGTGGGCGCCGAGCCCGCCGGTGAGATGCGTCTTGGTGGTCGTCATGGCGTACCACAACCGCTCTCCGGCCGACCGCAGTTCGGCGTCCCCGGTCTCCGCCGCCAGGTCCGCCGCGGCCGCCAGCAGATACAACTGCCGTACGGCATGGCCCTCGACGTTCGTCGCCTCGCGCAGCGGGACCCGGTCCTGGCAGTAGGCCTCGAAGCCGAGCAGGCCATGGCCGTGCCGGTCCACGAAGTAGGCGGCCAGGTCCAGATAGCGGCGCTCACCGGTCTCCCGGTACAGCTCCACCAGGGCGGTCTCGACCTCCGGGTGGCCGTCGATGCCGTCGATGGGCCTGCCGCTGCCGGGAAGGCCGAAGACCGAGTCGATGTGGTCGGCGAAACCACGTGCCACCTCCAGGAGTTCGGGGCGCCCGGTGGAGCGGTGGTGGGCCACGGCCGCCTGGATGAGATGGCCCGCGCAGTACAACTCGTGCCCCCAGCGCAGGTCCTGGTAGCGTTCGCCGCCCTTGACCAGCTGGAACCAGGTGTTGAGATAGCCGTCGGGCTGCTGCGCGGCGGCCACCAGGGCGACTATCCGCTCCACGTCGGCGGCCAGTGACGAGTCGTCCCCCTGGGCGAGTTGCCAGGACGCCGCCTCCAGCCACTTGTAGACGTCCGTGTCGACGAACGGGTACGCGCCCTGGAACTCACCCTCGGCCGTGCCGGCCGCCAGCCGCAGGTTGTGCAGGTTTCCGGCGGACTCCAGCAGGTCCGGGCCCTGGGGGAGGGAGATCCGGGCGTTGGTGGTGCGGCGGTCGTGCCAGAAGCCGCCCTCGATGGCGACGGCTGCCGGGCGCAGCGTGCTGCGGGCGTCGGGGGTCAGACGGATCGGGCCGGTCGGGGCGGGCCGACCGGGGCGGGTGCGGGGCATGGCTCTCCGGGGGTGGGGAGGGGCTGAGTGCCTGGGCGCCGACGTTTTCGAAATGCCGAACGCCGTCCGGAACTTGGGGTGCGCTGCGGCGCGGAACCACTCTGCGCAATCGTTTTCTCGCCGAGAAGTACAGGGCAGTCAAGGGGAGGGGTCAAGACGTCCGGCACGGCTTTTTCAACTTGCCCGGCAGGTCTGGTCCTTCGTGCCGGTGACTGCGACGATGTGGGGCGGCTATGTCGTCGCAAGGCCCGCAGCACCGCCGACTCATCGTCCAGGAAAAGGTTTGCCCGTGACCTCTGCTCCAGACTCTCCGCCTGCCGGCCGGGCCAGGCTCGCCGATGTCGCCGCGCTCGCCGGCGTCAGTGTGGGCACGGCGTCCAAGGCGTTGAACGGCGCCGGCCGGATGCGCCCGGAGACCCGGCAACGGGTGCTGGACGCGGTGGAGGCGCTCGGGTTCCGGCCCAACCAGCATGCGCAGAGTCTGCACAGCGGCCGCAGCTGGACGGTCGGCCTGATGACGACGGACGGCATCGGCCGATTCAGCACCCCGGTGCTGCTCGGTGCCGAGGACGCGCTCGGCGCCGGGAAGATCTCCGTGATGCTCTGCGACACCCGCGGCGACGCCATTCGCGAACAGCATCATCTGCGCAACCTCACCGACCGAAGGGTCGACGGCATCATCGTCACCGGCCGCCGTACCGACCCCCGTCCGCCCCTGTCCGGCATCGATCCGGCGATCCCGGTCGTGTACGCCCTCTCGCCGTCCACCGACCCCGCCGACACCTCCGTCGTCACCGACGACCGGGGCGGCGCCCGGCTCGCCGTGGAACACCTGCTGGCCACCGGTCGTACCCGGATCGCCCATGTCACCGGGCCCGAGCACCACCAGGCCGCCCGGGACCGCGCCGAGCACGCCGTCCGGCACCTGGCCGGGGTGTCCCTCCAACTCGCCACCGGGCGGGTGCACTTCGGGGAGTGGAGCGAGGCCTGGGGGCGGCGGGCCGCCGACGCGGTGCTGCGGACGGCACCCGACACGGACGCCGTCTTCTGCGGCAACGACCAGATCGCCCGAGGGGTGGCGGACGCGCTGCGCGAGCGCGGCAAGGACGTGCCGGGGGACATTGCCGTCGTCGGTTACGACAATTGGGACACGATGGCCCTCGCCTGCCGTCCGCCGCTCACCACCGTCGACATGAACCTGACCGAGATCGGGCGGATCGCCGCGCTGCGACTGCTCCAGGCCATCGACGCCGAACCGGCACCCGGGGTGCACACGGTGCCGTGCCGCCTGGTGGTGCGCGAGTCGAGCTGAGCCGGATGGCGGGGGCGGGTGGCGGCAGCAAAACGTGGGCACGTGCGGAATCTTCACCTCCGTCGCACAGGATCCGACTGTACTTGCTTAAGTAAATCAAGTGACTTACATTCGGGAGCGTCGTGCAGACTCGAGTGGCCCTACGGAGGCTCGACCATGTCCCATGCACAGCCCCGGCCGATAGAGGCAGGGGAGCCCGCCGCGCCGCGGACCAACGTAGTCGTCGCGGTGCTGGCCTTCGGCGGGATCGTGGTCTCGCTGATGCAGACCCTCGTGATCCCCATCGTGCCGCAGCTGCCGAAGCTGCTCGACGCCTCGGCGTCCAATGCGGCCTGGGCCGTCACCGCCACTCTGCTCGCGGCCGCCGTCGCCACGCCCGTCATGGGGCGGCTCGGCGACATGTACGGCAAGCGGCTGATGCTGCTGACCAGCCTGGTCATGCTGGTCGTCGGCTCCGTCACGGCCGCGCTGAGCGACTCCCTCGTGCCGATGATCGTCGGCCGGGCGCTGCAAGGCCTGGCCTCGGGTGTGATCCCGCTCGGCATCAGCATCATGCGCGACGAACTCCCCGCCGAACGGCTCGGCTCCGCCACCGCCCTGATGAGCGCCTCCCTCGGCGTCGGCGGTGCGCTCGGTCTGCCCGCCGCCGCGCTGATCGCCGACCACTTCGACTGGCATGTGCTGTTCTGGACCTCGGCCGCGCTCGGCGTCGTCGCCGCTGTGCTGGTCATGCTGCTCGTGCCGGAGTCCAGGGTGCGCACCGGCGGACGCTTCGACCTGCCCGGCGCCCTCGGCATGGCGGCCGGCCTGGTCTGTCTGCTGCTCGGCATCTCCAAGGGCGCCGACTGGGGCTGGGGCAGCGGCACCACGCTCGGTCTGTTCGGGGCCGCCGTGGTGGTCCTGCTCGCCTGGGGCTTCTACGAACTGCGCACCCGGGAACCGCTGGTCGACCTGCGCACCACCGCCCGCCGCCAGGTCCTGGTGACGAACCTCGCCTCGATCGCCTTCGGGTTCTCCATGTTCGCGATGTCCCTGGTGCTTCCGCAGCTCCTGCAGTTGCCTGAGGCGACCGGCTACGGTCTTGGCAAGTCACTGCTCGACGCGGGGCTGGTGATGGCCCCGACCGGCCTGGTGATGATGGCGACGGCGCCCGTCTCGGCCCTCATCTCCAGGAACTTCGGCCCGAAGATCACGCTGATGTGCGGCGCGGTGATCGTGGCCGCCGGGTACGGGCTCAACATCGTGCTGATGGACGCCGTCTGGCAGCTCGTC
Organism: Streptomyces sp. NPDC111744; assembly: GCF_055634995.1. NCBI lineage: Bacteria > Bacillati > Actinomycetota > Actinomycetes > Kitasatosporales > Streptomycetaceae > Streptomyces > Streptomyces sp. NPDC111744. The sequence continues at coordinate 463,736 of NZ_JBVKCG010000002.1, read as the reverse complement.
CTGGTCTCCTGCATCGTCGGCGCCGGTATCGGCTTCGCCTACGGTGCGATGCCCGCGCTCATCATGGGCGCCGTCGACCCGCACGAGACGGCCGCAGCGAACAGCCTCAACACCCTGATGCGGTCCATCGGTACGTCCACCGCGAGTGCGGTCGCCGGGGTGATCCTGGCCCAGATGACGAACGTCTTCGGCGGTGTCACCGTGCCCTCGGAGAACGGCTTCAAGGTGGTCATGGCGGTCGGCTCCGGCGCGGCCGTCCTCGCGCTGCTGGTGGCCGCGTTCATCCCGCGCCGGAAGCCGGCCGCGGCGGTGGCCGGGGTGCCGGAGGCCCTGACCGAGGCGGCACCCGAAGCACCGGTGGGTGCCAAAGGAACCCCGATGACCGTCTCCCTCGCCGACGACGGCGTCCAGGTGCACGGACGGGTGCGCGGCGCCGACGGAACCGGCGTCGGCTGGGCGGCCGTCACCCTGATCTCCCTGGGCGGCCGCCAGCTCGGCCGCGCGGTCGCGGACGCCGAGGGCCGCTACGCCGTTGCGGCGCCCGGCGAGGGAACGTACGTCCTCATAGCCTCCGCCGACGGCTGCCAGCCACAGGCCACCACCCTGGTCGTGGGCACCGAACCGGTCGCGTACGACGTGCTGCTCAGCGGCACCAGCGGCCTGGCCGGACTGGTGCGGGCCGCCGACAGCGGGGCGCCGGTCGCCGGAGCCGTGGTGGTCGTCACCGATGTGCGCGGGGACGTGCTCACCACCCAGCAGACCGACGGGCTCGGTGAGTTCGCGGTCGGCGACCTGGTGCCGGGCACCGTGACCCTCGCCGTCAGCTCGCCCAAGCGCCGGCCGCTCGCCCTGCCCGTCGAGATCGCCGGGACCGGGGTCACCCGTATCGAGGTCGAGCTGCGGCCGGGCGCCCATGTGCGCGGCACGGTACGGGGCGCCGGGGGACCGCTGGGCGACGCCCGGGTCACGCTGGTGGACGCCGCCGGCAATGTCGTCGCCACGACCACCACCGGGGACGACGGCGCGTACGCCTTCTCCGACCTGGACACCGGCTCGTACACGGTCATCGCGACCGGCTACCCGCCGCACGCCGCCGGGGTGCTGGTCTCCGGTGCCGACGTCCACGACCACGACATCGAACTCTCCCATCGCAGCACGTAGTTCACCCGGCCCCGGCCGAACCGAAGCCCTGGCCGAACCGAGGCCCCGGCCGGACCGGGCTGCCACGGCGTGCCGTCGCGTCAGAACGGATACGGCGCCTGGGCCGACCGGGCCGTGATCCAGCGGGTCTCCGTGAAGGCCTCGATGTTGGCGGCGCCGCCGAAACGGGCGCCGGTGCCGGAGCCGGCGACGCCGCCGAAGGGGGGCCTCGGCCTCGTCGTTCACGGTCTGGTCGTTGATGTGGACCAGGCCGGTGGGGATGCGCTCGGCGAGGTCCAGGCCGCGCATCACGTCGGCCGTGAGAATGCCCAGGGACAGCCCGTAGGGGGTGGCGGTGGCCAGGGCGACCGCCTCGTCGAGGTCGGTGAAGGTGCGCACCGGGGCCACCGGACCGAAGACCTCCTCCGCGTAGGCCGGGGAGACGTCGGTGACGCCGGTGAGGACGGTGGGCCGGTAGAAGAGGTCCCGGTAGGTGCCCCCGGCCGCCAGCCGGGCGCCGCCGTCGACGCTGGCGGTGACCAGGGTGTGGATCTTGTCCCGCTGGCCCGCGTCGATGACCGGGCCGAGCGCGACCTCCTCCTTGTCCGGGTTGCCGACCGGCAGTTGTGCGGCCTTTTGCGCGAGCCGCTCGACGTACTCGTCCGCAATCGAGGCGTGCACCAGATGGCGGCCGGTGGTCATGCAGACCTGACCCTGGTGGAAGAAGGAGCCCCAGGCGGCGGTCGAGGCGGCACGCTCCAGATCCGCGTCCGGCAGTACGCACTACTCGCCGTTCAAGGCGTCCCTGTGCACGGTGCTCTTCACCGTGGGCTCCGCGGTCTGCGGTGTCGTCAGCGGCCGGGTCGTGCACCGCGTCGGGCGCCCGCTGGTGATCGCCGGCACCGCCCTCACCGCGCTGGGCCTCGCGGCCACCGCCCTGGTGGTGGGCGCCTCGGGACCCGGCGACAACATGTTCCTGCTGATGGCCCTGCCGCTGCTGGTGGCCGGCTGCGGTGCCGGCTGCGTCATCGCGTCCAACCAGACCCTCGCCCTTCAGCTGGTCCCACGCCGCGAGGGCAGTACGGCGGCCGGCGTCTACCAGACCGGCATGAAGATCGGCACCTCCCTGGGCACCGCCCTGGCGAGCTCCCTCTACTTCAGCCGGCTCCTCGCCGGCCACCACGACTTCCCGGCCGCGGCCCGCAGCGGCCTGCTCGGCGCGGCAGCCCTGGCCGCCGTCGCCTTCCTGGTGGCCCTGTTCGGTCTGACCGTCCGCGGTCGCGGGGCCGCCACACCGACCGTGGGCGTGCTGGAGGAGCCCGAACCGGCCAGGTGAGGCCGGCGCCGTGGCAGAGCAGGCACGGCGGGCGACCGATCACGGACTGAGAGATCACCGGGTGCCGTCACCGTCCGCAGGTGACGGCACCCGGTCCGTCACACCGGCAGCAGCCGTGCGATCAGCCCGCTGAGCTGGCGGGCCGTACGGCACTCGTACATCTCCACCAGTTCCGCGTAGTCGGGTGCCGCCGAGTCGCCGGTGCCCCACAGGGAGCGCGCCTCGGGGTTCAACCAGTAGACCCGGCGTGCCTGTCCGGCGATCCGGCGGACGGCGGGGAGGTTGGGGTCGAGGTTGTTGGTGCGGGCGTCGCCGAGCACGAACACCGTGCTGCGCGGGCCCACCGCCGCGCCGTAACGCTCCGCGAACTCGCCGAGCGCGACCCCGTAGTCGCTGCTGCCGTGCCAGCCGGTGAGCGTCGCCTCGGCGCGGATCCGGGCGCCGAGCCCCTCCGGGTCGGCCCGGCCGTGTTCGAGCAGGCCGGTCACCTCGTCGATCCGGTTGACGAAGGCGAACACCCGGACCTTGCTGAACTGGTCGTGCAACGCCTGTACCAGCAGCATCGTGAAGTCCGAGAACCCCGACACCGAGCCCGACACATCGCACAGCAGCACCAGTTCGGGCCGGACCGGCCGACGCCGGCGCAGCACCGGCCGCATCGGCACCCCACCCGTGGACAGCGAACCGCGCAGCGTGCGGCGCAGGTCGATGGTGCCCCGCGCGGCGCGGCGGCGGCGCGCGGCCAGCCGGGTGGCCAGCTTGCGGGCCAGCGGCTGAACGGCCCTGCGCAGTTCGGCGAGTTGGTCCCGGCCGGCGAACAGGAAGTCCACCCGGTCGGCGCTCGGCGCCACCGCCCGCCGGGCGATCTCGTCCCGTCCGCGCCGCTCGGCCACCCGGCGCCGGGCCTCCGCCGCGACCATGCCCCGGAACGCCTCGATCCGCCGCCGGATCTCGTCGTCCAGCAGCCGGTCCGTGAACCCCGGGTCCGTGCCCCGCGCCCGGAGGTCCGCCCGCACCCGCGCCAGTAGCGTCTGCGGCCGCAGCCGGTCCAGTGTCTGGTACGACGACCAGCCGTCCGAGCCCGGCGAACTCCCGTATCCGCCCATGCCGTCCACCGCCTGCGCCGCCAACTGCCGCAGCAGCGCGGTGTCGTCGTCGGCCAGCGCGGCCGCGAGCCGCTCCCGCAGCTCGTCCCGGTCGGCGGACTCGGCGCCGGGCCCGCCCACCCCGCGCGGGAAGTAGAGGTCGAAGACCTGGTCGAACACGGCCCGTTGGCCCGTGCCGTGCAGCAGGGTCGCGGCCAGTCCCTCGCGCAGCAACTCCCGGTCCGCCAGGCCCAGCGCCGCCACCGCCCGTCCCGCGTCCACGGTCTCTCCGGTACCGACCCGCACCCCATGCGCCCTGAGCGCCCCCACCAGACCGGTGAGCCGGTCGGCGAGGTCGGCCGGGGCGGGTGCCGCTGTGCTCACAGCGCGTCCAGGTCCAGCTTGGCGGCCGCCTTCTGGATGTCGTCCTGGTGCTTGAGGATCACGCCCAGGGAATCCCGTACGACCTGCTCGTCCAACGTGTCGGCGCCCAGCGCCAGCAGGGTGCGCGCCCAGTCGATCGTCTCGGCCACCGACGGCACCTTGCGCAGATCCATCGCCCGCAGCGCACCGACCACCCGGACGACGGACTCGGTGAGCGCCTCGGTGAGCCCCGGCACCTTCAGCCGTACGATCCTGCGCTCCAGCTCCTCGTCCGGGAACCCGATGTGCAGGAACAGACAGCGGCGGCGCAGCGCCTCGGACAGCTCACGGCTCGCGTTGGAGGTGAGCACGACGAAGGGGCGGCGGGTCGCGGTGACCGTGCCCAGCTCGGGGACGGTCACCTGGAAGTCGCTGAGCACCTCCAGGAGCAGGCCCTCCACCTCGACGTCGGCCTTGTCGGTCTCGTCGATCAGCAGCACCTTCGGGTCGTCGCCCCGGATCGCGGTGAGCAGCGGGCGGGGGAGCAGGAACTCCTCGCTGAAGATGTCGGTGCGGGCCTCGTCCCAGGTCTCGTCCCGGCCGGCGCTGATGCGCAGCAGCTGCTTGGCGTGGTTCCACTCGTACAGCGCCCGGGACTCGTCCACGCCCTCGTAGCACTGCAGCCGCACCAGCCGGGCGCCGGCGACCTCGGCCACGGCCTTCGCCAGCTCGGTCTTGCCGACGCCGGCGGGGCCCTCGACGAGGAGCGGTTTGCCCAGCCGGTCGGCCAGGAAGACGGTGGTGGCGACGGCGGGGGAGGCGAGATAGCCGGTCTCTGCGAGGCGGACGGAGACGTCGTCGACGGAAGTGAACAACGGGGGCCTCCGGCTGATCGGGTCATGGAACACATACGTCAAGCAGGTGCGGGCTCCTATCTAAGCGCTTGTTCACCTCGCCTGCCACCCTGTATACCGATCGGTTTCCCAACTGGTTCTCGCGCGGTAACCTCGGGCCTATGGCCACCACTGACAAGGCGTCCCCCCGCGACCGGCTGCTCGACGCCGCCGCCCAGCTCTTCTACCGCGACGGTGTCTCCATCGGCGTCGAGGCGCTGTGCAGGTCGGCCGGGGTGTCGAAGCGCTCGATGTACCAGCTCTTCGACAGCAAGGACGAGATGCTGGCCGCCAGCCTGGAACGCCGCAGGCCCTGGTACGAGGCGCAGCTGACGCCCACCGACGACGCCGACGTGTCGGCCACGGCCCGCGAGCGGATCCTCTACGTCTTCGAGCGGCTGGAGAAGGGCTCCGTGAACCCCGACTACCACGGCTGCCCGTACCTCGCGGTCCTGGTGGAGCTGAAGGACCCCGAGCACCCGGCCAGCGCGGTGGCCCGTGCGGCCAAGGACCGGCTGGAGACCTTCTTCCGGGAACAGGCCGAACAGGGCGGCGCGACGGCTCCGGCCGTCCTGGCCCGCCAGCTGATGCTGCTCTTCGACGGCGCCAGCGCCCGCGCCGGCGCCCACATCGAACGACTGGACGACGGGCTGGCCACGGGAACGGCGACGGCGCTGATGGACGCGGGAGGTATGGAGTAGCGCGGCCGGCCGGGACGCGCCGGGGGACCGGTCGCCACTCGTCGTGGACTGGCACGCTTGGCCCAGGCGCCCCTGGCCGCCGCGGCCTGTGTCCGGGCCGGGAGGCGACATGGAGGGCGCCGCTGCGGTTCGGTGTGAAGTGGCGCGTTCGACCCGGACGTTCTTGCTGCTGCGGTCTGTCTTCGGGGGTGCCGTGGTGTAGCGCGTTCCTTCGGTTTCGCCGGTTCGGATGCCCTCGTGGGAGCGGTCGCCGTCCGGCTTGGAGGTCCCCGTGGGGGCCGCTGCCGTCTGCCAAGGGGCGGCGCGTTCGGCCCCTCGTGGGAGCCGTCGCCGCCCGGCCCGGATGCCCCCGTGGGGCCGACCGCCTTCCGGCGATGATCGGCGCGCTTGGCCCACGTGTCCCTGCCGCCCCGCCCGCCCCTTCGGCGACCCGGACGGGTGACCACAACGCGCCGAGGCTGTTGGCCGCCCGATGCAATGGACAGGTGACCGCGCCCCCGAACGACTGCCTCGCGCGCAACGAGTGGATCTGCGGTGCCTATCTGAGCAGCCGCCGCCAGATCCTCCTCGACGCGGTCGGCCAGCACCTCCGGCTCACCGCGGTCTCGGTGCTCATCGGCCTTGTCATCGCCGTCCCGCTGGCCGTGCTGGCCCGCCGCTGGCGCTGGTCGGCCGGCCCCGTCCTCGGCGTCACGACGATCCTCTACACCATCCCGTCCCTGGCGATGTTCTCCCTGCTCCTGCCGGTCTACGGCCTCTCGGCCACTCTTGTCGTCGCCGGGCTGGTGCTCTACTCGCTCACCCTGCTCGTCCGGAACATCCTCGCGGGCCTCAGGGCCGTCCCGGAGGAGACCCGACAGGCCGCCCGCGGCATGGGCTACGGCCCGATTCGCCTCCTGGTCACCGTCGAACTGCCCCTCGCGCTGCCTGCCGCGATGGCCGGACTGCGCATCGCCACCGTCTCGGCGGTCTCCCTGGTCACCGTCGGCGCGATCGTCGGCTTCGGCGGGCTCGGCAATCTCATCTACGCCGGCATGAACACCTACTTCAAGGCCCAGGTGCTCACCGCCTCCGTACTGTGCGTACTGATCGCCGTCGCCGCAGACCTGCTGCTGCTCGGTGTGCAGCGGCTGCTCACCCCGTGGACACGGGCGGCCCGCGCATGACGACGCTCGCCGACGCCTGGGACTGGCTCACCGACCCCGCGCACTGGGCGGGCGACGACGGGATCGGCCACCGGCTGCTCCAGCACCTCGTCCTCACCGTGGTGTGCCTCGTCATCAGCTGTCTGATCGCACTGCCGGTCGCCCTGATCCTCGGTCATCTCGGCAAGGGTGGCGCGCTCGCGGTGAACATCTCCAACGTCGGCCGTGCCGTACCCACCTTCGCCGTCCTGGTCCTGCTGCTCCTCACCCCCATCGGCAGATGGGGCGAGGGTCCCACGGTGGTGGCCCTGGTGCTGTTCGCGGTACCGCCCCTGCTCACCAACGCCTACGTCGGGATGCGCGAGGTCGACCGGAGCATCGTGCAGGCGGCGCGCGGCATGGGGATGACCGGACGACAGATGCTGTTTCACGCAGAACTGCCCCTTTCGCTCCCCTTGGTTCTCAACGGGGTGCGGATCGCCGCCGTCCAGCTCGTGGCCACGGCGACCATCGCCGCGCTGGCCGGCGGGGGAGGGCTGGGGCGGATCATCACCGCCGGATTCAACCTGGCCAGTACACCCCAGGTGGTCGCGGGGGCGATCCTGGTCGCCGTGTTCGCACTGATCGTCGAGGGTGTCTTCGAACTCGCCGAGCGGCTCGCCCCGGTCTGGGTGCGGGGCTCGCGATGAGAGTCCGTACGGCGGCCGTCGCCGTACTCCTCGTGCTCACCGCCTGCACCACCGGCCCCTCCCTGGAGAACCGCGGCGAGGTCACCGCACCCCCGGGCGACAGCCGGCACCTGACCATCGGCTCCGCCGGATTCACCGAGAGCGACCTGCTCGCCCAGATGTACGCGCAACTGCTGAACCAGGCCGGCTACCGGACCTCCTTCATCACCGTGGCCAACCGCGAGATCTACGAACCCGCCCTGGTATCCGGGCAGATCGATGTCGTCCCCGAGTACGCCGCCACCTTCGCCGACTGGCTCAACGCCAAGGCCAACGGCCCCGACGCACCGCCGGTGGGCTCGCCCGACCTCGCCACCACGATGAAGGCGCTGCGCCGCCTCGCCACACCGCGCGGCCTCACGGTCCTGGACCCCGGGCGGGCGGTGGACCAGAACGCCTTCGCGGTCACCGCCGCCTACGCCCGACAGCACCACCTCAAGACGCTCAGCGACCTCGGCGCCTCGGGACTGAAGGTGCGGCTCGCGGCGGGTGACGAGTGCGTACAACGGCCCTACTGCGAGCCGGGGTTGAAGAAGGTGTACGGCATCGACATCACCGGCGTCGACCCCAAGGGCGTCGGCACCACCCAGGCCAAGCGGGCCGTGCAGAACGGGCAGGACCAGATGGTGCTGACCACGACCACGGACGCGACCCTTGACCAGTTCGGCCTGGTCCTCCTCGCCGACGACAGGCACCTGCAGAACGCCGACTACGTCGTCCCGGTCGTCAACCGCGCGCGGGCGGGTAGCGAGCGTGTGACGAAGACGCTCGGCAGGCTCAACGACGTCCTGACGACCGCCGATCTGGCTTCCATGAACCAGCAGGTGGACAGCTGGCGACGGCTGGCCCAGGACGTGGCCCGGACGTATCTGCGGGACAAGGGCCTGGTCAAGTGACGGCCGGTGCCCGTTGTCAGTGGCGGGCGGTACGTTTCGGGACATGGGGATCTATCTGGTGAGCGTCGCCGCACAGGAGTGGTTCGACGAGGACGCGGAGGAGGGCGGCAAGGGTGCCGTCGCCTCGGCCCTCAACGGGGAGTTGAGACGGCGCGGCCTCGCGCCGTACGAGTCGGTGCCCGAGGCGGCCGGCCTCGTGCGCGGCTCGGGGCTGTCGTTCGAGGAGAAGCTGGTGCCGTCCATGGACGGGTTCGGCGCGCTGTGCCGGAAACATCTGGCACCGGGGGAAGCGGAGCTGCTGCTGGGCTGGTCGGTGCTGGTGCCGGTCTCGCTCGACGAGGAGATCCGGCTGCCCCTCGAAACCGCCTACACCGACGAGACGGTGGTCGCCGGCGCTCCCGAGGTGCTCGCCCTCGCAGAGCGGCTGGCGGCTGCGATCGGGCTTCCCGTCGACGTGATACCGGAGGCCTGCGACAACCTCGACCTGACGATGTGGTTCCTGGAGGGCCCGGCCGAGGACGCGGCCGCCGCCCGCCCCGGCCCGTGGGGCGAGGACCTGGACGCCGCCTTCTATGTCGCGCTGTATCTGCGGGCCGCCCAGCACTCGCTGCGCCGCGGTTGCCCGATGACGTACTCCTGACGAACACCGTCCGACACCCTGCCGCTCTGCCGGTCACGCATCGGAGACCGAGTCGAACGGCACCTGACCTCGCGAGACGCCGCGTGCGTCCGCGTCCACCGAGCGGCGCAGCGCCTCGTGCAGCTTGGCAGGGGTCAGCACGCCCAGGAAGCGTGAGCCGTCGAGGACCGCGACCCACCCCGCGTCGTGCTGGAGCATCACACCGAACGCCTGCTTCAGCGGGGCGCCGACCGGCACCCACGCGGTCATCCGGTGCGCGAGGTCGCCCACCGTGCCGCCCGACGCCAACTCGTCCCGGCCCACCCAGCCGTGCAGGTCGCCGTTCGGGTCCAGGACCACCGCCCAGCGGGCGCCCTCCGCCCGCAGCCGCGCGGCGGCGCTCTCGGCGGACTCGGCCGGGCGCGCGACCGGCGGCTGCTCCAGGTCGTCCGGCTCGATCTCGGTCACCGACAATCGCTTCAGCCCGCGGTCCGCGCCCACGAACTCGGCGACGTACGGCGTGGCGGGCGTCCCCAGCACCGCACCCGGCGTGTCGTACTGCTCGATGCGCCCCTGCCCGTACACCGCGATCCGGTCACCGAGCCGCACCGCCTCCTCGATGTCATGGGTGACCAGCAGCACCGTCTTGCGCACGGCTGCCTGCATGCTGAGGAACTCGTCCTGCAACTGCTCCCGCACCACCGGGTCGACCGCGCCGAACGGCTCGTCCATCAGCAGTACAGGCGGATCGGCGGCGAGCGCGCGGGCCACGCCGACCCGCTGCCGCTGGCCGCCGGAGAGCTGGTCCGGGTAGCGCGGCCCGAACGTCCCGGGGTCCAGGCCCACCAGGTCGAGCAGTTCGGCGGCACGCTTGCGGGCCCTGGCCCGCTTCCAGCCGAGCAGGGCCGGGACGGTCGCGGTGTTGTCGAGGATCGTGCGGTGCGGGAAGAGGCCCACCTGCTGGATGACGTAGCCGATCCGGCGGCGCAGTTGCACGGGGTCGACCCGGGCGATGTCCTCGCCGGCGACGAGGATCCGGCCGGAGGTCGGTTCGATGAGCCGGTTGACCATCATCATCGTCGTGGTCTTGCCGCAGCCGGACGGGCCCACGAGCGTGACGAGTTCACCCTCCGCCACCTCGAAGGAGAGGCCGTCCACGGCGGTCGTGCCGTCCGGATACCGCTTGGTGACCTGCTCGAACCGGATCATTCCCTCACGCTAGCCGCGAGCGTTCCGGACCGCTCGCCCGCCGCCGGACGGCGTACCGCATCCGGGTCACCCGCGACGGCGCACCGGTAGGGGACAGCGGCCCCGCCCCCGGCCCCCGACTCGGTCGCCGTACGCTACGGCGGCCCCGGCCCCGGCCTCGCGGACGGCAGTCGGCGGGCACCCGTTCCAGCCGGCTCCTACGAGTTGACCTCGGTACCCGGCTGACCAGCGCCGACCAGCACCACCTCCAGGGTGCGCGGGCCGTGCACCCCCTCGACCCGGTCCAGCTCGATGTCGCTGGTCGCGGACGGCCCGGAGATCCAGGTCAAGGGGCGGGCCGGGTCGAGGCGTTCGAGGGCCTGGGGCACGGACGACACGACCTGGTCGGGTACCCGCACCACACAGATGTGATGGTCCGGGACGAGCGTGATACGGCGGCGGCCCTGGTCCGGGCCGCCGTCCAGCACGATCGTCCCGGTCTCGGCGATCGCCACCGCACACCCGGTGACCACACTGCCGACCCCGTCGAGTTCGTGCGGTGTGCTCTCGGCGCGATCCGCAATCACCTCGGCATCGGCCACCGAGAGCCACTCCGGGTCCAGCCTCGTCGGCACGACCACCGTCCCGACCCCACGCTCGGCGACCAACCGGCCGATCAGGGAGGCCAGTTCACCCTCCGCGCACCGATGCACGACCGCCCGGTAGTCCGCCAGGTTCTCGGCGAGCAGCTCCACAGTCTCCGCGACGCTCCGCTCCCCGTGCTCGCGCAGATACGTCCGCTCGACCGGCGCGTCCTCGCCCGGCACATCGGCCAGCGCGCGCCGCACCCGCCCCAGGATCCGCTCCCTGCTGCTCACTTCGCACCGCCCTTTCCGCCGTTCGTCCGCTGCCACCAGTCCCGGAACGGCTCCGCCGGTACGGCCGGCAGGTCCCGCGTCGCGCTCCACGCCCTGCCGGGACCCGGCAGCGTACGAGGGAGGAGGCGACGGCTGCGGGAGACGAGCCGCTGGCCGGTGCGCAGGGCGGCCGGGTGGGAGAACGCCCAGCGGGCCGCACGCATCGCCGCCCGCTCGGCCGCATGCCCCTTGGCCGGCTTGAGCAGCACCTTGTTGCCGTTGCGGACCGCCTCGCCGCCCTCCACGACCCGCTCCCGCAGATGCACCAGAACCTCGGGGATGTCGATGGCGACCGGGCACACCTCGTAACAGGCCCCGCACAGCGACGAGGCGTACGGCAGCGAGGCGTCGATCTCGCTCCCCGTCCCCCGCAGCTGGGGGCTGAGGATCGCACCGATCGGGCCCGGGTAGACCGAGCCGTAGGCGTGGCCGCCCGCCCGCTCGTACACCGGGCACACGTTGAGGCAGGCCGAGCATCGGATGCAGCGCAGCGCCTGGCGGCCGACCTCGTCGGCGAGGGTGTCGGTGCGGCCGTTGTCGATGAGCACCAGGTGAAAGGTCTGCGGGCCGTCCCCGTCGGTGGTGCCGGTCCACATCGAGGTGTACGGGTTCATGCGTTCGGCCGTCGACGAGCGGGGGAGGGTCTGCAGGAAGACCTCCAGGTCCCGCCAGGTCGGCACGATCTTCTCGATACCGACGACCGAGATCAGCGTCTCGGGCAGGGTGAGGCACATCCGGCCGTTGCCCTCGGACTCGACGACGACCAGGGTGCCCGTCTCGGCGACCATGAAGTTGGCTCCCGAGATACCGACCTTGGCGCGCAGGAACTTCTCGCGGAGGTGGAGCCGGGCCGCCTCGGCGAGTTCGGCCGGGGTGTCGGTGAGCCCCTCGGGCGCGGGGCGTCCCCACTCACCCATCTCACGCCGGAAGATGTCCCGGATCTCCCCCCGGTTCCGGTGGATGGCCGGCACCAGGATGTGCGAGGGCCGGTCCCTGCCCAACTGCACGATCAGCTCGGCCAGATCGGTCTCATAGGCCCGGATGCCCTCGGCCTCCAGAGCCTCGTTCAGCCCGATCTCCTGTGTGGCCATCGACTTGACCTTGACGACCTCCGACTCGCCGGTCTCCTTGACCAGCGCGGCCACGATCCGGTTGGCCTCCTCGGCGTCGGCAGCCCAGTGGACCGTACCGCCGGCCGCCGTCACCGCCTGCTCCAACTGGATCAGATACCGGTCGAGATGACGGAGCGTATGGTCCTTGATCTGTTTGCCGGCCTCCCGCAGCGCGTCCCAGTCGGACACCTCCGCGACGGCCCTGGCCCGCTTGGCGCGGATGGTGTGCGTGGCGTGGCGCAGATTCGCGCGCAGCGTCCGGTCGTTGACGGCCTCGTGCGCGGCCTTCGGAAAGGCCGGCATACCCAGATACGTCCCGCTCATACGGCCGGTTCCTCCTCCGTGCTCGCCAGGATCTCCGCGATGTGCACCGGCCGCATACCGGTGCCGAGCCGGGTCATGGTGCCGCCGATGTGCATGAGGCAGGAGTTGTCGGCCGAACACAGCACCTCGGCGCCGGTGGACTCGGCGTTGCGCACCTTGTCCGTGCCCATCGCCGCCGAGACGTCGGGATTCTTGACCGCGAAGGTGCCGCCGAACCCGCAGCACTCCTCGGCCCCCGGCAGCTCCACCAGCTCCAGCCCCTTCACCGCCTGGAGCAGCCGGTGCGGCCGGTCGCCGAGCCCCAGGCTGCGCAGCCCGTGACAGGTCGGGTGATAGGTGACCCGGTGGGGGTAGTAGGCCCCCACGTCCGTCACCCCGAGCACATCCACCAGGAACTCGGTCAGCTCGTACGTCTTCGGCACCACGGGCGCCAGCGTCGCCGCCAGCCCGCTCCCCCGCCCCTCCGCCCTGGCCCGCTCGCCCATCCTCGGATACAGCTCCCGCACCATCGCCCCGCATGACCCGGACGGGGTGACGATCGCCTCGTACTCCCTGAAGACATCGGAGAAATGACGGGCGAGGGGCTCGGCCTCATGGCGGTATCCGGTGTTGTAATGGGCCTGTCCGCAGCAGGTCTGGGCCATCGGGAAGTCGACCTCGACGCCCAGCCTGGTCAGGAGTTTCACCACGGCGCGCCCGGTGTCCGGATAGAGCGTGTCGTTGACGCAGGTCAGGAACAGGGCGACACGCATCGCGGCTCCTAGAGGTCGATCATCGGATGAGTGCAGAGTAGTAGGCCGGTGCGGGCAGCGGGAGACCCGGTCACCGTGTGGCGAGTCGTGCCTCGGCCGCCGCCCAGCGGGCGGTGTCGCCGCGCGGCGCGTACCGGGTGAGCGGCTGGGTGCGCGTGAGCAGCCGCCGCATGTCGGCGAGGTCGCCGACGAGACCGTGCGCACGGGCCTGGACCAGCACGTTCCCGAGGGCCGCAGCCTCCGTCGGACCCACCACCACCGGCAGCCCGCAGGCGTCGGCGGTGAGCTGGCAGAGCAGCGCGTTGCGGGTGCCACCACCCACCACATACACCGTGTCCACCGGATGATCGGCGAGCCGCTGCGCGTCGGTGACCGCCCGCCGGTGGGCAAGCGCCAGGGAGTCGAGGATGCACCGGGTGATCTCACCGGGAGTGCGCGGCACCGGCTGTCCGGACGCCCGGCACGCCTCGGCGATCCGCTCCGGCATCCGGCCGGGGGCCAGGAACACCGCGTCCCCCGCGTCCACCACCGAGCGCAGCGCCGGCACGCCGGCCGCCTCCCGCAGCAGCCCGCCCAGATCCGGGTCACCCCAGGCCCGAACGCACTCCTGGAGCAGCCACAGCCCCATGATGTTGCGCAGATAGCGGACCGTGCCGTCCAGCCCCAGCTCGTTGGTGAAGTTGGCGGTCCGGCTCTCCTCGGTCAGCACGGGCGCGGCCAGTTCGAGCCCGGCCAGCGACCAGGTGCCGGTGCAGATATAGGCGAACCGTTCACCGGCCGCCGGTACGGCGGCCACCGCCGACGCGGTGTCGTGCGAGCCGACGGTGGTCACCGGCACCGGCCCGGTCAGGCCGGTCTCCTCCAGTACCCCGGGGCTCAGCACCCCGGCCGGATCCCCGGGCCGCCGCAGCGGCGCGAACAGCCCGAGGTCGATCCCCAGCCGGTCCGCGACATCGTACGACCAGTCGCGCGTCCGGGGGTCGATCAGCTGGGTGGTGGAGGCATTGGTCAGCTCGGTGCCTTGTTCGCCGGTCAGCCAGTACGACAGCAGGTCGGGGATGAGCAACAGCCGCTCGGCATGCGCGAACTGGGCGCCCGAACGCGCCGCCACCACCTGGTAGAGGGTGTTGAAGGGCGCGTACTGGAGCCCGGTACGGGCGTACAGCTCCGCCGGTGGCAGGGTCGCCCACACCTTCTCGGCGACCCCCTCCGTGCGGGCGTCACGGTAGTGCACCGGGTTGCCGAGCAGCGCCCCGTCGGCGTCCAGCAGCCCATAGTCCACGGCCCAGCTGTCCAGTCCGACCGAGTCCACCCGCCCCGCCGCCCTGAGCCCCTCCAACACCCCGGCGTACAGGGCGAGTACGTCCCAGCGCAGCCCCTCCGGCAGCCGCACCGGCCGGTTCGCGAACCGGTGTGCCTCGGTCAGCTCCAGGGAGTCCGGCCCCGCCCGGCCGACCATGACCCGCCCACTGGACGCGCCGAGGTCGACCGCGGCGTAGGACCTGTGGGCGGTCATCGCAGGAACGCGGCCGCCACACCCGCGTCGACGGGCACATGCAGCCCGGTGGTGTGGGTGAGCTCCCCTCCCGTCAGCGCGAACACGGCGTTCGCCACATGCTCGGGCAGCACCTCACGCTTGAGGATGGTCCGCTGCGCGTAGAACTCGCCCAGCTTCGACTCCTCCACCCCGTACACGGCGGCCCGCTGGGCTCCCCACCCGCCGGCGAAGATTCCGGACCCCCGCACCACACCGTCGGGATTCACCCCGTTGACCCGGATCCCGTGCTCGCCCAACTCGGCTGCCAGTAGGCGCACTTGATGGGCCTGGTCGGCCTTGGTGGCCGAGTAGGCGATGTTGTTGGGTCCGGCGAACACGGCGTTCTTGGAGGCGATATAGACGATGTCACCGCCGAGCCCCTGGGCGATCATCAGCCGGGCCGCCTCCCGTGACACCAGGAAGGAACCGCGGGCCATGATGTCGTGCTGGAGGTCCCAGTCCTTCGCCGAAGTCTCCAGCAGGGGCTTGGAGATGGAGATCCCCGCGTTGTTGACGACGAGGTCGACCCCGCCGAAAGCCAGCACGGCCGCCCGAAAGGCGGCGAAGATCTGCTCCTCGTCCGTCACGTCGACGGTGACGGCGACGGCCTTGTCGGACCCGCCGAGCTCCTCCGCGACGGCGGCGGCACTCCCGGCATTGACATCGGCGACGACGACACAGGCCCCCTCGGCGACAAGCCGGTGCACGATCGCCTTGCCGATCCCACTGCCGGCCCCCGTCACCAGCGCCACCCGGGTCGCCAGAGCCTTCGGCTTCGGCATCCGCTGAAGCTTGGCCTCCTCCAGCGCCCAGTACTCGATCCGGAACTTCTCCGACTCCTCGATCGGCGCGTACGCCGACACGGCCTCGGCCCCGCGCATCACATTGATCGCGTTGACATAGAACTCGCCCGCGACCCGGGCCGTCTGCTTGTCCTTCCCGAAGCTGAACATGCCGACGCCGGGCACCAGCACGATCGCCGGGTCGGCGCCGCGCATGGCGGGGGAGTCGGGCAGGGCGTGCCGCTGGTAGTAGGCGGCGTACTCCTCGCGGTAAGCGGAGTGCAGCTCCTTGAGCCGGGCAATGACCTCGTCGAGCGGCGCGGTCGGCGGCAGGTCAAGGACGAGGGGCCGTACCTTCGTCCGCAGGAAGTGGTCCGGGCACGATGTCCCCAGCGCCGCGAGCCGCGGATGCTCGGCCCGGGCCAGGAAGTCGAGAACGACCTCGGTGTCGGTGAAGTGCCCGACCTGCGCCTTGTCCTGGGAGGCGAGGGCCCGCACATACGGCGCGAGCGCGGCGGCCCGCTCCCGCCGTTCGGCCTCCGGCAGCGCGCCGTACCCCTCCACGACGGACCCGAAGGGCTCCGCCCTGCCACGTTCGGCGAGGAAGGCCTCGGCGGTGCGGATGATGTGCAGCGAGTTCCGCTCGCACTCCTCGGAACTGTCGCCCCACGCGGTGATCCCGTGCCCGCCGAGGACGCATCCGATGGCCTGCGGGTTGGCGGCCTTGACGGCTGCGATGTCCAGCCCGAGCTGGAACCCGGGCCGTCGCCAGGGCACCCACACGACGGTGTCCCCGAAACACTCGGCGGTCAGCTTCTCCCCGTCGGCGGCACAGGCCAGCGCGATCCCGGAGTCCGGGTGCAGATGATCGACGTGCGGGGCGTCGACGAGCCCGTGCATGGCGGTGTCGATGGAGGGAGCGGCACCGCCCTTGCCGTGCAGGCAGTAGTCGAGGGCGCCGACCATCTCGTCCTCGTGCTCGACGCCCGGATAGACACCGGTGAGCGCCCGAAGCCGGTCGAGCCGCAGCACGGCGAGCCCGGCCTCGGTGAGGGTGCCGAGATCCCCACCGGACCCCTTCACCCACATCAGCTCGACGTCACCACCGGTGACGGGGTCGATGGCCGCGCCTTTGGCGGAGGCGTTGCCGCCGGCGTAGTTGGTGTTACGGGGATCGGAGCCGAGCCGATGGGAGCGGGCGAGGAGGGAGGCGGCTTCGGGATGGGCGGGCATAAGAGATTCCTTACTTCTCGAACGAGCGTGAGTGCGTTTCCCTAGGGGCGCGGGGCTGTGTTTCCTTTGCGGTTCCGCCGCGTGGGCGCGACCAGCCACATCGGACCCGCAGCCCGCGAATCACAGATCCCGGCAGACGCTTACGCCCCCCACCCCGCCTGCTGCCCCCCAACCCGCTCAGCGACAACCTTCTCGGCCCACCCGGACCGCCGGTACGCCTTCATCGGGTCGGGGTCCAGCCCCATCTCTTCGCGCACCTCGCAGAGCAACGGCCGCACATCCGTGTCATACGCGTCCATCAGCACGGCATTCGCACCGAGCACATCCCCCGCGGCCTGCGCCGCGGCCAGCGCCCCCCGATCCACCAGCAACGCCTTCGCCGTGGCCTCCTGCACATTCATCACCGACCGGATGATCGCGGGGATCTTCGCCTCGATGTTGTGACACTGATCGAGCATGAAGGCCACATCGGAGGTGAACCCGCCCCCGCCCACGACCTCGCACATGATCCGGAACAGCTGGAACGGATCCGCGGCCCCGACCATGAGGTCGTCGTCCGCGTAGAACCGCGAGTTGAAGTCGAACCCGCCGAGCTTCCCCTCCCTCAGTAGCGTGGCGACGATGAACTCGATGTTGGTGCCCGGCGCGTGATGCCCGGTGTCGACCACGACCTTCGCCTTCGGCCCCAGCTTCAGACAGTGGGCGTAGGCCGTGCCCCAGTCCGGCACGTCGGTCGTGTAGAAGGACGGCTCGAACAGCTTGTACTCCAGCAGCATCCGCTGCCCCTCGCCCAGCCGCCCGTACACCTCGGCCAGCCCCTCCGCGAGCCGGTCCTGGCGTGCTCGGATGTCGTCCTGCCCGGGGTAGTTGGTGCCGTCCGCGAACCACAGCTTCAGGTCGCTGGACCCCGTCGCGTCCATGATGTCGACGCACTCCAGCAGATGGCCGACGGCCTTGCGCCGCACCGCCGCGTCCGGATGGCAGATGCTGCCCAGCTTGTAGTCGTCGTCCTGGAAGGTGTTGGAGTTGATCGCCCCCAGCTTCAGCCCCTGCTTCTCGGCGTGCCCGGCCAGGTCCGCGTAGTCGTCCACCCTGTCCCAGGGGATGTGCAACGCCACCGTCGGCGCGACCCCGGTCACCGCGTGCACCTGCGCCGCGTCGTCCAGCTTCTCCTTCGGTGAGCGCGGCACGCCCTGCTGGGCGAACACCTTGAAACGGGTCCCCGAGTTTCCGTACGCCCATGACGGCGTCTCGACGGCCTGGGTCTTCAGCGCGGCCTTCACCGCGGCGAGGTCGGTCACTTCGGGGCTCCTGGGGTCTGCGCGGTGAAACGATTCAGAACGGCAAAGTATGAGTCTTCCCGAAGGGGTGTCAAGGACTCCGGCAACCTGGTTTTCCGTGACTCCGCCGTGACCTTCGGCTATCGAAATTTTTTCGATACGGACCCATTGACGTGACATGCCCGTGGTGCCTACGGTCCCGGCAATCCAGTTGAAACCTTTCACGATGCTGTGGAGTCGGTGCGGACCGGCCCGCCGGTGTCGTCGAGGAGCCCCCATGACCCACCCGTCCGACACGGGACCGGCCCCGGTGCTGGCGCTGAGGGACGTCTCCAAGTCCTTCGGTGCCGTCCGCGCCCTGCGGGACGTCTCCCTGGAGCTGTTCCCCGGCGAGGTGCACGCCCTCGCCGGCGAGAACGGCGCGGGCAAGTCGACGCTGATCAAGACCCTCGCCGGGGTGCACCGACCGGACGCCGGTCAGGTGCTGCTCGACGGCGAGCCCGTCGTCTTCCACGGCCCCGGCGACGCCCGCGACGCCGGAATCGCCGTGATCTACCAGGAACCCACGCTCTTCCCCGACCTGTCGATCGCCGAGAACATCTTCATGGGCCGTCAGCCCCGGCGGGCCCTGGGCCGGATCGACCACAAGGCCACCCGCGCGGCCACGGCCGCCCTGATGAAGCGGCTCGGCGTCGCCCTCGACCCCGACCGCCCCGCCCGCGGCCTGTCCATCGCTGACCAGCAGATCGTCGAGATCGCCAAGGCCCTCTCCTTCGACGCCCGGGTCCTGATCATGGACGAGCCGACGGCCGCCCTGACCGGCAGCGAGGTCGCCCGGCTCTTCGGCGTCGTCCGCACCCTGCGCGAACAGGGCGCCGCCGTGCTGTTCATCTCGCACCGGCTGGAGGAGATCTTCCGGATCTGCCGGCGGGTCACCACCCTCCGGGACGGCGCCTGGATCGCCAGCGAGCCCGTCGACGGCATGACCGAGGACGACCTCGTACGCCGGATGGTCGGCCGGGACCTGGACGAGCTGTACCCCAAGCAGGACGTGTCGGTGGGTGAAGTCGCCCTCTCGGTGCGGCGGTTGACACGGGAGGGCGTCTTCACCGACATCTCCTTCGAGGTGCGCTCCGGTGAGATCGTCGGCCTCGCCGGACTGGTCGGCGCCGGCCGCACCGAGGTCGCGCGGGCCGTGTTCGGCGTCGACCGCTGGGACGCGGGGGAGGTGGAGGTACGGGGACGCAGACTCACCAACGGCGCCCCCTCCACGGCGATGGCCGCCGGCCTCGCCCTCGTCCCCGAGGACCGGCGCGCCCAGGGCCTGGTGATGGACATGTCCATCGAGCGCAACATCGGCCTGACCGGACTGCGTACGACCGTCAGGGCGGCCCTCGTCGACCGGGCCGCCGAGCGCAGCCGCTCCCTCGACTGGGCGGTGAGGCTCCAGGTGAAGTACGCCCGGATCGCCGACGCGGTCTCCACCCTCTCCGGCGGCAACCAGCAGAAGGTCGTCCTCGCCAAATGGCTGGCGACCGGACCGAAGGTGCTCATCGTCGACGAGCCGACCCGTGGCATCGACGTCGGTACGAAAGCCGAAGTCCACCGGCTCCTCGGCGAGTTGGCCGCCGACGGGGTCGCCGTCCTGATGATCTCCTCCGACCTGCCCGAGATCCTCGGCATGGCCGACCGTGTACTGGTGATGCACGAGGGCCGGATCACCGCCGAGATCCCGCGCTCCGACGCCACCGAGGAAACCGTGATGGCCGCAGCGACCGGGAGGGCCGCCGCATGACGACCGCCGCCGTGGGGAGGGCCGCCGCATGACGGTGACCACCTCCGAACAGACCTCCGTCACCGAGGCGCCCGAGTCCAGCGGGACCCGGCTCGTCGACCGTGTCTTCAAGATGCGCGAACTCGCCATCCTGGTCGTCTTCCTGGTGATGATCGCCGTCACCCAGGCCGGCAACAGCGAGTTCCTCTCCCAGCAGGGCATCAAGGACCTGCTGCTCAACGCGACCATCCTGGTGCTGGTCGCCACCGGACAGTCCCTGGTGGTGATCAGCAGGAACGTCGACCTGTCCGTCGGCTCCACGCTCGGCATCACCGCCTTCGCCGCCGGCGACTATCTTCACGGCGGCGGAAACACGGTCGTCGCGATCTTCCTTGCCGTGCTGCTCGGCATCGGCTGCGGGCTCCTCAACGGCCTTCTCGTCAGCCTCGGCCAAGTGCCCGCGCTGGTCGTCACCCTCGGCACGCTCTACATCATCCGGGGCGTCGACTCCATCTGGGTCGGCTCCCGGCAGATCACGGCCGCGGATCTCCCCGGCGGCTTCAACGACTTCGGCTCGGGCGGACTGTCGGCCGTCCCCTGGCTCGCGCTCATCGCCCTCGCCGTCCTGGTCGCCACCGCCTACTACCTCGAACACTTCCGCAGCGGACGGGAGTTGTACGCCCTCGGCTCCAACCCGGAGGCCGCCCGGCTGGCCGGCATCCCGGTGCGCAGGCGGATCCTCACCGCGTACACCTTCTGCGGTGCCCTCGCCGGGCTGGCCGGAGCCATGTACCTGGCCCGCTTCGGCAACGTCGACTCCGGAACCGGGAACGGCTACGAACTCACCGTCGTGAGCGCCGTGGTGGTCGGCGGTGTGGTCTTCACGGGCGGCTCCGGGAGCGTGTACGGCGCCGCGCTGGGCGCGCTGCTGCTGACCTCCGTCAACAGCGTGCTGCCGGCCTTGGGGGTCAGCTCCGTGTGGGTCCTCGCCATCAACGGCTTCCTGTTGCTGCTCGCCATCGCCGTCGACCGGGTCGTGGCGCTGCGGGTGGTGGCCGCGCTGAAGAAGAAGTCGGCCCTCAGGAGGACCGCGATCAGCAAGGAGAGCACCAGCCATGCCTGAGTCCTTGACGCGTGCGATTCGCTGGGACACCGTCGTCGGCGCCCTGCTGGTCGTCCTGCTGCTGTTCTCCTTCGGCTTCGTGGACGGCTTCGGCAACTCGCTCAACCTGTCGTTCCTGATCGGCAACACGCTTCCGATCGCCCTCATCGCCCTGCCGATGACCCTCCTGGTCGTGGCGGGGGAGATCGACCTGTCGGTCGCCTCGACCGCGGGACTCTCGGGCGCGGTGATGGGCAGGCTCTGGAACGAGGGCATGGCGATCGAGACGATCATCCCCCTGTGCCTGCTGCTGGGCGTGGTCTGCGGGCTGGTCAACGGGCTGCTGGTGACCCGCCTTGGCCTGCCGTCGCTGGCCGTCACCATCGGCACGCTCGCGGCCTACCGGGGCATCGCGCAGATCGTGCTCGGCTCGGACGCGGTCACCGACTTCCCCACGCGGTACCTGGACTTCGCGGCGGGGCGACTCGGCGACACGTTCCTGCCGCGGGCCTTCCTGCCGTTCCTGGTGCTGCTCGTGATCGCTGTGGTGGTGCTGCATGCCACGTCGTTCGGGCGGTCGCTGTTCGCGGTCGGCGCGAGTGAGGAGGCGGCGCGGTTCGCCGGGATCCGGGTGAAGCGGCACAAGCTGATTCTGTTCGTCGCGACCGGGTTCATGGCGTCTCTGACGGGGATCTTCTGGGCCCTCCACTACGCGAGTGCGCGGTACGACAACGCGACGGGGCTCGAACTGTCGGTCGTCGCCGCCGTGTTGCTCGGGGGGATCGACTTCGACGGGGGGCGCGGGACGCTTGGCGGAGCCGTCGCCGGTGTGTTTCTGCTCGGGGCGTT
Source organism: Streptomyces sp. NPDC111744 (assembly GCF_055634995.1). Lineage (NCBI taxonomy): Bacteria > Bacillati > Actinomycetota > Actinomycetes > Kitasatosporales > Streptomycetaceae > Streptomyces > Streptomyces sp. NPDC111744. The sequence goes on along the minus strand of NZ_JBVKCG010000002.1, from coordinate 441,980 downwards.
GCAAAACGTCATGAGTTTGCTCAATGTGTCCGCGCAATCCCAGATAGTCGTGACCGGTGTGCTGCTCGTCGTGTCGGTGCTGGGGCCGAGGGTTGCCAAGCAGATCTCCCTCGCCAGGCACAAGGCCGCAAAGGCCGTCTGAACACTGCGGGTTGTGTGTGGTTGATCGCGCCCACGCGGCGGAGCCGCAAATGATATGCAGCCCCGCGCCCCTGACGGGGCGCTCCAGAGTACCTTCGTTCAAAGGAACCCTTATGCGTAAGTCATCCCTCCGGCGTGCCTCCGTCGCCCTCGCCGCCGTCTCCTCCCTCGCCCTCGCCGCCACCGCCTGTGGTGGTACCACCAAGAACAACTCCAGCAGTGACGACTCAGCGGCCACCTCCACCGCGAAGGCCGATCCGACCGCCGCCCTCAAGAAGGGCCTCACCGTCGGCTTCCTCCCCAAGCAGGTCAACAACCCCTACTTCACCTCCGCCGACAAGGGCGGCGAGAAGGCGCTCACCGAGCTGGGCTCCAAGTACAAGGAGGTCGGGCCCTCCAGTGCCACCGACACCTCCGGGCAGGTCTCCTACGTCAACACCCTCACCCAGCAGCAGGTCAACGCCATGGCCGTGTCCGCCCAGGACCCCGGCGCGCTGTGCACCGCGCTCAAGCAGGCCATGAGCAACGGGATCAAGGTCGTCACCTACGACTCCGACACCAACGCCGGCTGCCGCAACGCCTTCGTCTCGCAGGCCGGCGCCGAGGACCTCGGCCGTACCGAAGTGCAGCTGCTCGCCCAGCAGATCGGGTACAAGGGCGAGATCGCGGTCCTGTCCGCCGCACAGACCGCGACCAACCAGAACACCTGGATCGGGTACATGAAGGAGGAGCTGAAGGACCCGAAGTACAAGAACGTCAAGCTGGTCAAGATCGCCTACGGCAACGACGACGCGCAGCAGTCCTTCCAGCAGACCCAGGGCCTGCTCCAGCAGTACCCGAACCTCAAGGGGATCGTCTCCCCGACCACCGTCGGCATCAAGGCGGCCGCCCAGTACCTGTCCGGCTCCAAGTACAAGGGCAAGGTCAAGCTGACCGGCCTCGGCACGCCCAACGACATGCGGCAGTACGTCAAGAACGGCACCGTCGACGCCTTCGAGCTGTGGGACCCGGCCAAGCTCGGCGACCTCGCCGCCCGCACCGCCGTCGCCCTGGCCTCCGGGCAGATCACCGGCAAGGAGGGCGAGACCTTCAAGGCCGGCTCCACCACCTACACCATCGGCAAGGACGGCGTGATCAACCTCGGCAAGCCGACCGTGTTCGACGCGAAGAACATCGACCAGTTCAACTTCTAGGCGTTCAAGGGGCGTTGATGCAGCGCGTCTGTTTCCTCCTCAAGGTCCGGCAGGACCGCATCGCCGAGTACCGCGAACGCCATGCCGCCGTGTGGCCGGAGATGCGCGAGGCGCTCTCCGCCACCGGCTGGCACAACTACTCGCTCTTCCTGCGCGACGACGGCCTGCTGGTCGGCTATCTGGAGACCGAGGACTTCGAGGCCGCCCGCGCCGGCATGGAGGCCACCGAGGTCAACGCCCGCTGGCAGGCCGAGATGGGGCCGTTCTTCGAGTCGCTGGACGGCACCCGGCCCGACGAGGCGATGAAGCCGCTCACCGAAGTGTTCCACCTCGCCTGACCCGTCCCCTCGCCCAGGAGCCGCTCATGAGACGCCGAACCGTGCTCACCACCGCCCTACTGGCCGGCGTGGCAACGCCGGGCATCGCACGGGCCGCCGATCCCGGCCCCTCCGTGACCAAGAAGAGCACCAGCCAACTCGACGCCCAGGCCGTCTACTTCGTCTCCTACGACGGCCTGGTCAACAACAACTCCTTCCAGAAGAACGGCCTGTTCACCTACAAGGGCCACCAGTACGCCGGCTGGTACACCTCGACCGGCGCCGCGGTGATCGGCCGCAGGGTGCTGGGCGGCTCGTCGTGGTCGACCGTCGCTCTCGCCCACCGGCTGAAGTCCAGCGACTCCCACAACGTCATCTCCATGGGCGTCTCCAGGACCGACGGCCGTCTCCACATCAACATGGACTCCCACAGCGACGGCTTCTTCTACGTGAAGTCGGTCGCGGGGCTGCTGGACAACCCCGTTTCCACGGTGTGGACTTCGGCCGTTTTCGGTGCCGTACAGACATCGCTCGACGGGGTGTCGCCGACCTCGCAGTTCACCTACCCGCAGTTCATCTCCACGCCCGAGGGGAAGCTGCAGCTGAGCTATCGGGTGGGGATGTCCGGGAACGGCCGTAACGCCCTTGCCGAGTACGACGGTTCGAGCTGGACCGTGCTGGGGGAGTGGACCAGCTCCAGCGGGACGTACAAGAGCGAGCACGGCTCGTCCACCGCCCGGAACATGTATCTGCACGGCCTCGACTACGGCGTCGACGGGCGGCTGCACGCCTTCTTCACCTGGCGGGAGCAGAGCAGCGCCGTGATGTGCAACAGCGGTGGCATCACCAACCACGACACCGGCTACGTCTACTCCACCGACCGCGGCCGCACCTGGCGCAACGACACCGGCGCCCTGGTCGCCACCACCGGCACCTCGGACACCGTCGCCGTCACCGACCCGGGTCTCGTCGTCGACCCGCTCAACCCGGACCACTCTCTGATGAACCAGGAGAGCCAGTGGACCGACTCCGCCGGCCTTCCGCACGCGATCATCAGCTATGTGCCCGGCCGCTTCGGCCAGTGCACCACGAACTACGTCAGCGACCGCACCGCGAACGGCCGCGCCTTCCATGTCCGCAGGAACTCCTCCGGCACCTGGCAGAAGACCGAGATCCCCCTCGCCCTGAACTCCAGCCAGCGCACCAAGCTGCTCCTGGACAGGTACGACAACGCCTACGCGGTCTTCCCCTTCGGACGGATCGCCGGCGCGTCCAAGGCCTCCGGATACACCGACTGGGCGCTGCTCCACGACGGCACCGAACTGAACGCCTTCGGCGAGGTCGTGATCGACGAGATGCGGGTCGGGGCGGACAACGTGCTGTCGTTCATGTACCAGGAGACATCGAGCGGTACGACCCCCTCGGCGCTCCATGTCGTCGACTTCGCGCTGCCCGCCTGACCCGGGCCGGTGTGCGAGTCATGTCGTAATGTGAAGCCCTTCCGGATGCACCCTTCCTCGCTGTGGAGGTGCCGTCCACGGTTCCCTGGAGGTCTCGACCGATGGCCCAGTCGGTGGGTATCAAGGACGTCGCCCGCGCCGCCGGAGTCTCGGTGGGCACGGTCTCCAACGTCATCAACCGCCCGGACACCGTCGCCGGCGAGACCCGGGCACGGGTGCAGTCGGCGATCGACCGGCTCGGCTATGTCCGCAGCGAGTCCGCGCGCCAGCTGCGCGCGGGCCGCAGCCGGATCATGGGCCTGCTCGTCCTCGACATGGGCAACCCCTTCTTCGTGGACGTGGCCCGGGGCGCCGAGCGGGCCGCGCGGGAGGCCGGACTCGGCGTGATGGTCTGCAACAGCGCCCAGAACGCCGGCGAGGAGGCCGACTACCTCTCGCTCTTCGCCGAACAGCGGGTGCGCGGCGTCCTGCTCACCCCGGCGGACGCCACCGGCCGCAACATCGAGTCCTTCCGCCGGCACGGCATCCCCTTCGTGCTGGTCGACCGGGTCGCGGAAGGCACCACCGAGTGCTCCGTCAGCGTCGACGACGTGGCGGGCGGGGCGCTCGCGGTCCGCCATCTCGTCGACGCCGGGCACCGGTCCATCGCCTACGTCAGCGGGCCGCCCGGCTTCAACCAGGTCCGCGACCGGCGCACCGGCGCCCTGAACGCCCTCGCCGAGGCGGGCCTCGGTCCCGACGCGCTGCGCGAGCTGCCGACCGAGCGTCTGGACGTCGCGGCCGGGCGGGACGCGGGGGCCCGGCTGCTCGGCCTCGCCGACCGGCCCACCGCCGTGTTCTGCGCCAACGACCTGCTCGCCCTCGGTGTCCTGCAGGCCATGTACGCGGCCGGGGTGGTCGTCCCGGACGACCTGGCGATCGTCGGCTACGACGACATCGAGTTCGCCGCCGCGGCCGCGGTACCGCTGACCTCGGTCCGCCAGCCGGCCGTGACCATGGGCGCCATGGCTGCCGACCTGCTCCTGGAGGAGACCGAGGAGCGCGAGGGACAGGCGGCGCACGAGCACCGCCGGGTGGTGCTCCAGCCGGAACTGGTGGTGCGCCGCTCCAGCCTCGCCGCCCGCTGATCGGTTATTCAGTAACGATTTCATGATCCCGGGGGTGAACCGGCCCCGGACGTGTGCTGAACTGGGTCGCGCCCATACGTCCGTCCCGGGAGAAACGTTGAGCCTCAGCTACCGCCAGCCCGGCGTCGTCCTCACCGACCGCCACTTCACCGTCCCTCTGGACCACGCCGCCCCGGACGGCGAGACCATCGAGCTGTACGCCCGGGAGGCGGTCGCGAGCGACAAGGCGGACGAGGAGTTGCCCTGGCTGCTCTATCTGCAGGGCGGCCCGGGATTCGGGGCGAATCGTTTCGTCGGACGGCAGGCCTGGCTCGACCGAGCTCTGCAGGAGTACCGCGTCCTGCTCCTCGACCAGCGCGGCACCGGCCGCTCCACCCCGGTCAACCGGCAGACGCTGCCGCTGCGCGGCGGCCCCGCCGCCCAGGCCGACCACCTGGCCCGCTTCCGTGCCGACTCGATCGTCCGGGACTGCGAGGCGATCCGTCCGCGGGTCACCGGCGGCGCCCCCTGGACCACCCTCGGCCAGAGTTTCGGCGGCTTCTGCACGGTGACCTATCTGTCGTTCTTCCCGGAGGGTCTCAAGACCTCCCTCATCACCGGTGGCCTGCCCGCCCTCGACGCCCACGCCGACGACGTGTACCGGGCCGCCTACCCGCGCATGGAACGCAAGGTCAGCGCACACTACGACCGCTACCCGATGGACGTCGAACGGGTCCGGCGGATCGCCGAGCACCTCCTCGAGCACCAGGTGGTCCTGCCGAACGGCTACCGGCTCACCGTCGAGGCCTTCCAGTCCCTCGGCCTGATGCTGGGCATGAGCGACGGCAGCCACCGCCTCCACTTCCTCCTGGAGGACGCCTTCGTCCGCACCCCGGCCGGCGCCGAACTCTCCGACGCCTTCCAGGAACAGGCCCAGGCCCTGCTGTCGTACGCGAGCAACCCGCTCTACGCCCTCGTCCACGAGCCGGTCTACGGCCAGGACACCCGCCCCACCGCCTGGGCGGCCGAGCGGGTGCGCGCCGAGTTCCCGCAGTTCGACGCGGCCAAGGCGCTCACCGACGACGCCCCGGTGCTGTTCACCGGCGAGACGGTCCACCCCTGGGTGTTCGAGACCGACCCGTCCCTGCGCCCGCTGCGCGAGACCGCCGAACTGCTCGCCGCCCGCACCGACTGGCAGCCGCTGTACGACCCGGCCCGCCTCGCCGTCAACGAGATCCCGGTCGCCGCCGCCGTCTATCACGACGACATGTACGTCGACGCCGGGCACTCGCTGCGGACCGCCCGGGCCGTGCGGGGCCTGCGTACCTGGGTCACCGACGAGTTCGAGCACGACGGACTGCGCACCGGCGCCCCGCGGGTCCTGGACCGGCTCCTCGCGCTCGCCCGCGACGAGGTGTGACGGGCCGTCACGTCCCGTTGTGACGGCCCGCAAAAAGGGTTGCGGGCAGGGCGTGTCCGCATAGTCTGCGGCCATGACCGAGCCGAAGATCACCCCGCTCGAGCCCATGCCCGACGACTGGCGACGCGCCCTCGCCGTGGTCGCCCACCCGGACGACCTGGAGTACGGCTGCTCCGCGGCGATCGCAGCCTGGACCGACGAGGGCCGCGAGGTCACCTATGTCCTTGCGACCCGTGGCGAGGCGGGCATGGACACCCTGGAGCCCGCCCGGTGCGGCCCACTGCGCGAGCGGGAGCAGCGGGCGAGCGCGGCCGTGGTGGGTGTCCCGGCCGTGGAGTTCCTCGACCACCGGGACGGGGTGATCGAGTACGGGCCCGCGCTGCGCCGGGACATCGCGGCCGCGATCCGCCGCCATCGCCCCGAGCTCGTCATCACGCTGAACCACCGGGACACCTGGGGCGGCCTCTACTGGAACACCCCCGACCACCGGGCCGTCGGCCGCGCCACGCTCGACGCGGCGGGCGACGCCGGCAACCGCTGGATCTTCCCGGAACTCAACCGTCAGGGCCTGGAGCCCTGGAACGGCGTCCGCTGGGTCGCCGTCGCCGGGTCCCCCGCGGCCACGCATGCCGTCGACGCCTCGCCCGGCCTGGAACGGGCGATCCGCTCCCTCCTCGAACACCGCACCTACATCGAGGCGTTGACCGTCGAGGACCCCGAGTCGTACGTCCGCGACTTCCTGACCGAACAGACCGCCGCGCACGGTGAACGCTTCGGCGGGAAGCCGGCCGTCGCCTTCGAACTCTTCTCCCGGTAGGCCGCGCACATGACCGATAACACGGAACTGCTGGCCCGCCGCTTCGAGGAGCACCGCGACCATCTGCGCGCGGTGGCCTACCGGATGCTCGGCTCGATCGCCGAGGCCGAGGACGCGGTCCAGGAGGCCTGGCTCAAGCTCGGACGCACCGACGCGGACGAGATCCGCAACCTCGGCGGCTGGCTGACCACGGTGGTCGGCCGGGTCTGCCTCGACATGCTGCGCTCCCGCACGGCGCGGCGCGAGCAGCCGATGGACGAGACGTTCGTCCCGGACCCGGTGATCAGGCCGCTGTCCGGCATCGACCCCGAACAGGGGGTGCTGGAGGCGGACTCCGTCGGACTCGCCCTGCTGATCGTCCTGGAGACCCTGGAGCCCGCCGAGCGGCTGGCGTTCGTCCTGCACGACATGTTCGCGGTGCCCTTCGACGACATCGCTCCGATCGTTGAACGCGGTTCGGCGGCGACACGTCAGCTGGCCAGCCGGGCCCGCCGCCGGGTACAGGGCGCCACCCCGTCGGCCGACCCGGACCTGGAAAGGCAGCGCCAGGTCCTCGACGCCTTCCTGGCCGCCTCCCGGGGCGGCGACTTCGAGGCGCTGCTCGCCCTGCTCCACCCGGACGTGGTGCTGCGCGTCGACTCGGGCAGGCTGGTGCGCGGAGCGGCCGCGTCCAAGGTGCTGCGCGGCGCCCGGGCGGTGGCCGAAGGGGCCTTCACCTTCCGGCAGTACTCGGTCTGGTCGCGCCTGGTGCTCGTCAACGGCACGGTCGGCGCGGTCACCGCGCCCGAGGGACGCCCGCTGTCGGTGATGGCGGTCACCGTCGCCGACGGCCGAATCACCCAGATGTACATCCTCGCCGACCCGGACCGGCTCGAACACCTGGACGTGCCCACCGAGGAGGAGTGATCCACGTCCCACCCGGCGGCGCGATGTCACACTCGTCGCCGTCGGGCCCCTCTCAGATGGCAGGAGCAGGAGAGGGGAAGACATATGAAACTCGTCGTATTCGGGGCGAACGGACCGACTGGCCGGCAGGTCACCGAGCAGGCGGTCGCCGAAGGACACATGGTCACCGCAGTCACCCGCCACCCCGAGGAGTTCCCGCTCAGGGACCCGCGGCTGCGGGTGGCCGGCGCCGATGTGCTCGACACCGTCGCGGTGGAACGCGCCGTGGCCGGGCAGCACGCGGTGATCTCGACGCTCGGGGTGCCCTACAGCCGAAAGCCCGTCACCCTGTACTCCGAGGGCATCACCCACATCACGCAGGCCATGACCAAGCACGGCGTCCGGCGCCTGGTCTGTGTGAGTTCGACCGTGCTCTTCGGCGTGGCGGCGCCCGGTGAGACCCTCCTCTTCCGGAAGGTGCTCGAACCCGTCATCGCGCGCACCGTCGGGCGCACCGTGTACGACGACATGCGGCGCATGGAGGAGATCGTGCGCGACGGCGATCACCGGTGGACCGTCGTCCGCCCCGCCGGCCTCTTCGACACGGATGCCGTCAGCCCCTACCAGGTCGCCACCTCGCGCCTGCCCGGCCGGTTCACCTCGCGCGCGGATCTGGGCAACGCGCTGCTGCGCGAGGCGGTCGGCGACCGTCATGTGCACGCCTTCGTCGACGTCCGCACCACGGAAGGTGTTCCGAGCTTCCTCGACGTCATCCGGAAAGAGGCGTTCGGGGGCAAGAAGTGAGTCCGGAGCCGACCGAGCCCCTCAAGGAGGCCACGCCGATGTCCGAAGACCGTTTCGTCCTGCTGGAGCCGGGTGCCGCCAGGCCGGGGCGGATCCCGTTGCCGCCCGCCTTCGCCGTCAAGGCGACGACCGACGACACCGAGGGGCGTCTGTCGGTGCTGGAGGTGAACCTGGCCCAGGACATCCCGCGCCATGTCCACCGGCTCGCGGACGAATGCGTGTACGTGCTGGACGGCGTCCTGGAGATCGAGTTCGACGATCGCAGGCACCTGGCGCCCGAGGGGACGTTCGCGCTGCTCCCGCGCGGCGTCCCGCACGCCCTCCGCGGCGCCTCCGATCCGCCGCCGCGTGTCCTGCAGATCTCCTCGCCCGGCGGGTGGGAGAGGTATCTCGAGGACCTGATCGAGGCGGGGCCCGCCGTCTTGACGGAGGGGCGGCTGGACCCCGTCAAGGTCAATCCCGTCGCGGCCAAGTACCACATCCGCTACGAGGAACAGAGCTGAGCGTGCCGGACAGGAGGGCGACCATGACAGCCGAATCCGACGAGAGCCCGGCGACGGACGGAGCAGGACCGACCCCTGCGGACGCCGCGACGCGGCTCTTCGTCGACCACCGCGAGCTGCTGTTCTCCGTCGTCTACAACATGCTCGGCAGTGTCGCCGACACCGAAGACGTGCTCCAGGAGACCTGGCTGTCCTGGTCCGGCAAGAACCGTCGGACGCCGCTGCGGGAGATCGGCAATCCGCGCGCCTACCTCGTGCGGATCGCGGTCAACCACGCTCTCGCCCGGCGGACGGCCATCGCCTCCCGACGTGAGACATACGTCGGTCCCTGGCTGCCCGAGCCCCTCGTCACCGACGCCACCACCGGCCTCGTCCCGGACACCGCCGACCACACGGTCCGCTCCGACTCGGTTTCCATGGCGATGCTGGTGGTGCTGGAGACCCTCACGCCGCTGGAACGGGCGGTGTTCGTCCTCCACGAGGTGTTCGGCTATCCCCACACCGAGATCGCCGGCATGCTCGACCGCAGCCCCGCCTCGGTACGCCAGCTCGCCCACCGGGCCCGCGCCCATGTCCACGCCCGCCGCCCCCGCTACCGCGCCCACCCCCGCGTCCGGCGGGAGGCGACCGAGCGGTTCGTCTCCGCCGCCCTCGGCGGCGACATCCACGCGCTCATGGAGATCCTCGCCCCGGACGTGACGGTCTGGATCGACGGCGGAGGCGTACGGCAGGCGGCAGGGCTGCGCCCGGTCCACGGCCGGGAGAAGGCCGCCCGCATGCTGGCCGGCTACGCCACACGGCGCGCCGGGGACCTGGACGTCCACTACCGTCGCGTCAACGGCGACGACGCGGCGGTGCTGTTCACCGGTGACTCCCCGTACGCCGTGATGGTCATGGACCTCACTCCGGACGGCGACCAGGTCTCCGGCGTCTACGTCGTCACCAACCCCGCCAAGCTCACCCACGTACGACCGGACGAGGACCCGGTTCAGTAGCGCGCGGCGCTCTCCGGCAGCGGCGGACAGACCGCGCTCGGCACCCCATCGACCGTGGCGCCCGCGTACTTGAGCATCGCGCCCACTTGGCCGTTGCGGGAGTGCGGGAAGTCGAGGGCGGGGGCCGAGACCTCGTCCAGTCGCGCCGTCTGCTCCGGTGTCAGGTGTACGCCGAGGGCGGCGACGTTCGCCTCCAGGAGGCGCCCGATGAGCAGCGCGCAGGACGTGGCCGACATCGGCCATGCGGTCGGCTACGACAGCGCATCCCACTTCAGCCGCGAGTACCGGCGCCAGTTCGGCCGGCCTCCGGGGGTGGACGCGACCCGCCTGCGCACGGCCGACGGGGACGTCTTCCAACGCCTGGAGAGCGTCTGAGCCGCGGCCGCCCAGGTCAGTACGCTGGGCGGATGCGAGAACACATATCCGAACGGTCTCCGCTGCAAAGCCTGCGCGGGGACTGCGCCCGCTGCTTCGGCCTGTGCTGTGTCGCTCTGCCGTTCACCGCCTCCGCCGACTTCGCGGTCAGCAAGCCCGCCGGGAAGCCCTGCCGGAACCTCGGCGGCGACCACCGCTGCGGTATCCACACCGGGCTGCGGCAGCGCGGGTTCACCGGCTGCACGGTCTACGACTGCTTCGGGGCCGGTCAGCGGGTCTCCCAGGTCACCTTCGGCGGGCAGGACTGGCGGACCGGGACCGCGGAGCACGCCCGCCGGATGTTCGACGCGTTCCCGGTCGTACGGCAGCTGCACGAACTGCTCTGGTACCTCACCGAGGCGCTGGACCTGCCCGCCGCCCGCCCCGTCCACGGCGAGTTGAGGCAGCTGCTGGAGACCACCGAGGAACTCACCCTCGGCACGCCCGAGGAACTCGCCGCCCTGGACGTGGCCGCCCACCGGCAGCAGGTCAATGTGCTGCTGCTGCGCACCAGCGAGCTGGCTCGCGCGGGCGTGCGGAACCAGAAGAAGGACCGCCGGGGCGCGGACCTGATGGGCGCCCGGCTCAGGGGCGCCGACCTGCGCGGCGCGAGCCTGCGCGGGGCCTACCTGATCGCCGCCGACCTCACCGGCGCTGACCTGCGGGACACGGACCTGATCGGCGCCGACCTGCGCGACGCCGATCTCACCGGCGCGGACCTCACGGGCGCGTTCTTCCTGACCCAGCCGCAGCTCGACGCGGCCCGGGGCAGTGCCGGCACCCGGTTGCCCGTGTCAGTCACCCGCCCCGTGCACTGGACAGCCGCCGCCCTCTGACGCGGGTGCGTCCGGCTCGGTCACCGGCGCCGGGGCGGGACGGCGCCGCTCAAGGCGCAGCCGCAGCCGGTCCGGCATCAGCGTCAGCCGCTCGGTCACCCGCAGCCGGTAGCCGGGGTCGGCCTCCAGGTCGTAGCGGCGCAGCAGCAGGCCGAGCACCAGGGTGGCCTCGTGCAGGGCGAACTGGCGGCCGATGCAGGCCCGCGCACCCGTGCCGAACGGCTTGAAGGTGTGCGGGGGCCGGCCACGTGCCGCCTTCGCTTCGAAGCGGTCCGGATCGAAGCTCTCGGGGTCCGGGCCCCACACCTCGGGGTCCCGGTGCAGCATCGGGGTCAGGACCAGGGCCCAGCCACCCCGGCGCATCGGATGGTCCCCGGCGAGCACGGTGTCCTGGCGGGCCTCACGGGCGAAGGCGGGGGCAGTGGGCCACAGCCGTAGCGACTCGTCGAGGACCCGGCGGACGTAACGGAGCTTGGCGACCTGGTCGTACCCCGGCGCGGGCGTGTCGCCCCAGACACGGTCGACCTCGGCGGCGGCTCTGGCGGCGATCTCCGGGTGCAGGGCGAGATAGTGCAGGGCGAAGGAGAGCGCGCCCGAGGTGGTCTCGTGGCCGGCCACCAGGAAGGTGATCACCTGCCGCCGTACGTTCTCGGCGGACAGTCGCTCCCCGGTCTCCGGGTGGGCCGTCTCCAGCATCCGGTCGAGCAGATCGCCCTCCCCGCGGCCGGTCCTGCGGCGCTCGGCGACCAGGTCGTCGACCGTGCGGTCGAGGTGGTCGATGTCGGCCGCGTTGCGCCGCGCGGCCTGCCGCAGCAGCAGCGGGGCCAGCGGCGAGGGCACGCTGTTGAGGCGCTGGGCGTAGGTGAGCGTGCCGATCATCGCGGTCACGAAGGGGTGCGGCCGGTCCCGCTCGAACGAGCCGAAGTCATGGCCGAAGCCGGTGCGGGCGATCGTCTCCAGGGTCAGCTTGGTCATGTCCCCGGGCACGTCGACCCAGCGGCCGGCCGCCAGCTCCCGGTCCCAGTGGCCGGTCAGCCGGCCGGCGACCGACAGCATCATCGCGTGATAGCCCTCCATGGCCTCCCGGCTGAAACCCGGGGCCAGGACATCGTGCGCCAACTGCCAGTTCGGCTCGTGGTTGTACGCCGTGAACAGCCCGTCCCCGGCGATCGGGCGCAGGTTGGCGACCCCCAGGCCCACGTGCTTGGCGAACCGCGACTCGTCGGCCATGTCGGCGGCCAGTTCGGCGCCCCACACGAACACGAACTCGTTGCCGAACGCCCGCCGCCGGAAGATCGGGCCCAGCTGCCGGGCGAATCGCATCGAGTCCTGGAGCGGCGTGCGCCGGTCGACGCCCAGGACGTCGCCGAGGAAGGGCACCCGATGCGGCGGGTGTGGTATTCGGTGCAGCTCGGGCCAGCCCTGCTCGGCGCCCCGGAACCCCTTCGGCAGCGGGCCGTCGGCCCCCGTCGCCGTCTGCGTGGCCGTCTCCGCCATGACGCGATCTCCCTCGATGCTGCGGCAGGTTGAGCTAGTTGTACGTGGGTTCAATAGGCGTTTCAGTCTCATCCCGTTGTTGAACTCACGTCAAGTAAAGTGCGGGCATGGTCGCGAACCAGGGTGAGCGCAGCCGCCGCAGACTCAGCACCGCGGAACGCCGTGAGCAGCTCCTCTCGGTCGGGGCCAGGCTCTTCTCCGAGAGTCCGTACGGCGACGTCTGGATCGAGCAGGTCGCCGAGATTGCCGGTGTCTCCCGGGGCCTGCTGTACCACTATTTTCCGACCAAACGTGACTTCTTCGCGGCGGTGGTGGAGCGGGAGAGTGAGCGGATGCTGCGGATGACCGCGGCCGACCCCGGCGTGCCCGCCCGGGAGCAGCTCACCGCTGGCCTCGACGTCTACCTCGACTACGTCCATACCCACGCGCACGGCTTCCGTGCGTTCCATCGCGCCGAGGCCTCCGGCGACCAGGCCGTGCGCCGCGTCTACCGGCAGGCGCAGGCCGCCCAGGAGCGCCAGATCCTCGCCGCCCTCGCCGCCGACCCCGAGTTCGGCCCCGCCCTGGAACTACGCCCCGACACCCGGCTGGCGGTGCGCGGCTGGCTCGCCTTCACCACGCACGTCTGCCTGGAGTGGCTGCGTACCGAGGAGTTGACGCGGGAGCAGGTGCGGGACCTTTGCGCGCGGGCCCTGCTGGGCGTCATCTCCTGAGTGCTCCGGCGCGTTTCCGCACCCTGTTTTCCACGTCCGTGACGCACTCCGCGCTTGGCGTACTCCCCGATCTTCGTTAAGTTAGGTGAGGCTTACCTAAGGAGGTTCGGGATGGGTGACGAACAGGCGGCCTGGGCGGCCGGCCCCGGCGCGGCCGAACAGGCCCGGTCACTGCTGGCCACAGCGTGGTCGTGCATGGTGACCGCGGACGGCGGACGTGAGGAGTCCGTCGGCGCGCACGCCGTCGCCGACGACGGCCGGGTGCTGCTGCACGTGCCGGAGGACAGCGCCCTGCTCGCGGCCGCGATCTGCGCCCCGCGCGGCGAACCGTCCGCGGTGCTGGAGTTCGCCGACGTCGCACCCGTCCCGGTGCGCAACCGGATCAGGGCCCGGCTGTGGATGGCCGGCTGGTTCGTGCTCTCCGACGAGTACCTCGTCTTCCAGCCCACCCGTGTGGTCCTGCGCCGGCCCACCGGCGCGGTCGTCGTCGACCTCGACGAGTTCGCCGCCGCGAACCCCGACCCGCTGGCCGGTGCAGAGGCCGGACTGCTGACCCACCTCGCCGACGCCCACCCGGACGCCGTCGAGCGGCTCACCAGGCTCGTCGAGCCCCAGAGCCTGCACGCCGCGACCCGCGTCCAGCCCCTCGCCGTCGACCGGCACGGACTGACTTTGCGCATCGAACGCACCCGCGCCCACGGCGACGTACGACTGGCCTTCCACTCGCCCGCCGACGACGTCGCCCAGCTCACCGAACGCATGCACGTCCTGCTGGCCCAGGCCGCCGCCTCCTGCCCGCGGACGCTACAGCGGCAGCGCGCAGACGGCGACGGGTGACGCGAACGGCTCACCCGCGAGCCGGAGTTCACCGCTGCGCGCATCGACGGTGAAGACACTCACGGTGCCGGACCGCTGGTTGGACGCGAACAGCAGCCGGCCGTCCGGCGAGAACGCGATCTGCCGGGGGAAGTCCCCTTCCACCGGGACCGTGTCCAGCAGCCGCAGCCGGGCCCCGGCGGCCTCGACCGCGTACCGCGCGAGCGTGTTGTCGCCGCGGTTGGCGAGGTAGGCGTAGGCGCCGTCACCGGTGATCAGGATCTGGGCCGGGTGGTTGGTGGTGCCCGCCCTGCTGCCGGAGGACTGGGGTCCGCCGATCGAGAGGCGGCCGCCGGCCGGGTCGTAGCCGCACACCGCGATCGTGTTGTCCACCTCGTTGGCCAGGTACGCGTACCGCCCGCCGGGATGGAAGGTCAGATGGCGCGGGCCGGCCCCCGGCCTGGTGTGCGCCTGGGCGACCTCGGTGAGTGTGCCCTTCGTGAGGTCGAGGCGGTAGCTGTAGACCGTGTCGGTGCCCAGGTCGACGGCGAGGACATGGCCGCCGTCCGGGCTGGTGATGAACTGGTGGGCGTGCGGGCCCTGTTGGCCGGGGCCGGGTGCCGGGCTCGAGTGCGTGACCAGGTCCGTGCGCTCGCCGAGGGCGCCCGTGGCGTCGATCGGATGGACGGCCACACTGCCCGAGGTGTAGTTGGCGCTCAGCAGCCAGCGGCCGCTCGGGTGCACCGAGAGATGGCAGGGGCCCGCCCCGCCCGTGCTCCGGCTGCCGAGGATCTTCCGGTCCGCCAGGCGTACGGCGGTCACCCCGCCGTCCGTACGCTCGTTCACCGCGTACAGCGTGCTGCCGTCCGGATGGACGGCAAGATACGACGGGTCGGCGACGCCGGTGAGCGTGCCGGTGCCGGTGATCCGGCCGCTGTCGGGGGCGTAGGTGGCGAGACCGATGCCGGTGCCGCCGCCGTCCACGGAGGTGTAGGTGCCGAGGTAGAGAGGGCGCGGGCCGGCCGGCGACTTCGTCGGGGACTCGGTCGCCGGGCGCGGCGCCGGGTGCGTCTTCTCGGGCGGTGCTGCCGGTGCGGGGACCGCCACCACCGCCGCGGCGCCCGCCAACGCGCCGACGAACCGGCGCCTGCTCCAGCCGCCGCGTCGCGCTTCCGTACCACTGCCCATGCCCGCACCTCAGGTCGTCGGTCGCCTCGGTCGTCACGGCAACCTTGGCGCGGGCCCAGGGGCAAAGGCAAGACGGGCAAAAGTCGTTGCACGCCGTGCAACGACTGTCACCAGTCGCCGTCCCGCCGGACCGGGAACTCGCCGAGCCCCGGCGGCAGCGGATGCGTCCCCGTTTCCGGCAGCCGGAGCGTGCGCACGAAGCCCACCGCCACCCCGCCGGGCAACCGCAGTATGGTCCCGTCGATCCGTACCGCCGTGTCGGTCACAGGCGTGCCCCCTTCCCCGTCCTGGACTGAGAACGCTCCGCACCGTCCGCCCGGTTCCGCTGCAGCCGTTCCGGTACGCCGACCCGCTCCCGCAGCCAGGTCAGCCACGGCCGCTTGGCGCGCTGCTCGGCGGAGACGCGGTCCAGCTCCTCCAGCAGACGGCGGGTGCGGTGCTCGGTGTCCAGTTCGTCGAGGAGCCTGTTGACCTCGGTAAGGACGGCCCCCAGCAGCTGCCAGTTCCGGTCGTCGCGGCGGGCCTCGTCCCGGAGCAGCTCGGCGAGCTTGTCGCGGGTGCCGGTCGCGGTGTGCAGTTCGGCGGAGAGCCGCGCCTCGGCCGACTCGGCACTCTCGCTGATGCTGGTGGTCACCAGCACCGCGAAGCTCACCACGGCGTCGGCGATCTGGGACAGCAGATGCTCCACGGCCGCCCCCGCGTCCGAGGGGAACATCGGCTCGGGCTCGCGGACCTTGGCCAGGTCGGTGAAGGTGCGGGCCAGCACACGCAGCACGACCGTGCAGATCTCCAGCGTGTCCAGACCGGTGCGCAGCACCACCCGGTGCAGCAGGCCCTCCTTGACCCGCGGATTGAGCCGCAGACTGTCCTCGGCCTGCCGCAGCGCCGCGTCCACCTCGACGATGGCGTGGTCGAGCCGGCGGGCCTCGTGCAGCCGCTCGGCCGCCTGCTGCCACGGCGTCAGCCCCGACGCCTCCTCGCCCATGCGCAGCATCAACTGCCGCAGCCGGCGGGCCAGGCCCTCGATCGACTCCCCGGCCTCGTCCACCCACACCGGGGGAGGGAGCAGCAGATTGCAGGCCATTCCGACGACCGCACCGATCAGCGTCTCCACGATCCGCGCCCACGCCGTACTGCTGATGGTGGTGACCCCGAGCACCAGCATGGCGCTGATCGCCACCTCGGGCACGTACTCGTCCACGCGCACCAGACGCCCCACCGCCAGCGAGGCCACGATCAGCAGCGCCAGACTCCACCAGGTCAGTCCCACCAGCTGGCTGAACGCGATGGCGACCAGCACACCGGCCACCACCGAGTTGACCCGGCGGAAACCGTTGGTGAGGGTGGCGTACAGGGTCACCTGCACGACCAGGAGCGCGGTCAGCGGAGCGGTGAGCGGTGCTGGTTCCGGGCTCAGGCGGAGCGCGACGACGTAGGCGATCGTGGCCGCGGCGGCCGACCGCAGCGTCTGGACGACCACCGGGTCCCGATGGCGCCGCAGCAGTTGCGGCAGACTCTTGGCCCACTTCCGTACGTCTTGCATCCCTTGGCCTGTTCCCACTCACGCGTCACGTCGAACGTGTTTTCCGCGGATCACTCGCGCGCCGGTGGTTGGATGACCAGGGTGGACTACGGAGAGTTTCCGAAGACCGCGCCTCAGCGTCCGCAACCGAACACCTGGCCGACGCGTCTCCTGCTCCCGAGGTGTTGAACGGACAGGCGGGCCGGAAGAGTCGGGACGTTGAACTTCGGTGCGGTGCTGTGCGCGGTGGTGGGCCTCGGACTTCTCGGGGTCGCGATGCGTGAGGGTGCGGTGGTACGGCGGCTGCGCCGGCACGGGCTGCACACCTGGGGGCTCGTCGTGGACAACGTGCGCACCCACGACAGCGACGGGCCCAAGTGGATCCCCGTCATCGCCTTCACGGACCGCTCCGGCTACCGGGTGGAGTTCTCGCCGCGCATGCACGGCTCCGGCATGGGCCTGGCCACGGGACGGCAGGTGGAGGTCGTCTATCTGGCGGCGAACCCGCAGGTCGCCCGCGTGCGCATGTGGCGGCACGTCGTGGGGCCACTGGTGTGGGGGCCGGGGTGTTCATCGCCGTGACGAGCTGACCCCCGCGGCGAAACGGCCGCGACCGGGCCGGCCGTGATCGGCTAGGGTCGGCAGGCACCGGACGCGCGGGGACGGGACCGCGGGGGAGGGGGGAGCCCGTGGAACTCGCGGACATCCGGACGGCACGGGCCGCGGCGGCGCTGCGCCATGTGGCCGGGCTGTCCTCGGGCCCTGCCCTCGACCCCGGTCTGCGCATCACCCTCAACTTCCACCCCGACCGGCTATCGGCCGGGCTGCCGATCCTGGAGGCGCTGGCCCGTGACGGCGCCTACCACTCGCAGTTCGTCACCGGAACCAGCAACGGCGGGCTCACGGCGCACCCCGGCGGCGACCGTCGGCGCTGGGAGAGCCGGATCTTCGGCGGGATCTACGACGACGCCGACCCGGCCGAGCGACCGGTGTACGGGGCGCTGAACTTCCGCCGCCAAGTGGTCGGCGCGGCCCCCCGCTTCGGATCCTCGCACCTGCGGCTGACCGGCCCGGCACTCCACCGCGCGACCTTCTGCTACCCCGACAGCGCCGCCGAGCCGACGGACTTCGGGGTCGCCGCCGGAACGCACCTCCTCGCCCTGGCCGAGGCCGACGAGCAGGACGCCCTCAACGACTACATCGAGACACAGGTGCACGGCGGTGTACGGCTCGACCGGGACGTGGCAGCCCTCGTCCTGGACGCCTGCTACCAGGGCACGCCGGTGGAAGCGGCGGCCCGTCGGCTGCCCTGCGCGGTGGAATGGCATCCCGGCTACCGGCTCACCGTCTCCGAGCTGCGCCGCCACGCCGACTACCGTGGCCCGCAGTACGCGGAACTCGGCGCCGTGATCGCCGAGAAGGGCGTCGTGGACCCGAGGATCATCGGCGACGCGGCCCGCACCGGCCGCCACGCGATCCAGGACCTCAAGATGGTCTGGCACACCCTCGCCCGCTTCGGCGCCCCGGAAGGCGCGGGCAGCGCCTACTCGGAAGGCGCGGGCACCGCCTGCCCGGACGGAGCGGGCGGCCACACGCCGGGGGTCAGTACGCCCAGGGCATAGGCGCGGGCGACCAGTTCGGTGCGGTTGGCCGCGGCCCAGCGGGCCGACAGGCGGCGCAGGTGGTAGGTGACGCCGTCCTTGGTGAGGCCCAGGTCGCGGGCGGCCTGGGCCGTGCTGGCGCCCCGGGCCAGCAGCGCCAGCACCCGCCCCTCGACCGGGGTGACCCTCGCCGGCTCCGCCTCGGGCGCCTCCGCCACCCCGGCCGGACCGGAGCCCACCGCCGCCTACGAGGTCCGCACCCTGACCGGCGGCCCGCTCGACGCCCTCGCCGAGCGCCATGGACTCGTCCCCATGACGGTCACCGAGGCGCACGACCTCACCGCCCCCGGCCACCGTCGCACCAAGCGGTTCCTGCGCGTGGCCCTGCCGGACGGCGTCACCTACCGCACCGCCGACCACCTGACCGTGCTCCCGGCCAACGCCCCGGCGCTCGTCACCCGCGCGGCCACCGCCCTCGGCGTCGACCCCGACACCGTCCTCGACATCCGCGCAACCCGCCCCCGCCGCGACGGCATCGCCGTCGACCGCCCGGTGACGGTACGGCAACTCCTCACCCACTACGTCGAGTTGCAGGAGCGCCCGAACGCCCTCCAGCTGTCCCTGCTCGCCGACGCCAACCCCTGCCCGCCCGAGAAGGCCGCGCTCGCCTCCCTGGACGACGACCCGCGTACCCTCGTCGAGATCGTCGAGGACCACCCGGCGCTGCGCGGCGCCCTCGACTGGCCCCGACTGCTGGACCTCCTGACCCCGCTGAAGCCGCGCCACTACTCGATCTCCTCGTCGCCTGCCACCGACCTCCGCCACGCCGACCTGATGATCTCCCTGCTGGAGGCTCCCGCCCGCTCCGGCAGGGCACCTACCGCGGCACCGGCTCCGGCCACCTCGCGACGCTGTGCCCCGGCGACACGCTGTACGCCCGCGTCCAGCCCTGCCGGGAGGCCTTCCGGGTCGACGCCGGCGCACCGGTCGTCATGATCGCCGCGGGCACGGGCCTGGCCCCCTTCCGGGGCGCCGTCGCCGACCGCACGGCAGCGCTCGCGGCGGGCGCCCAACTTCCGCCCGCCCTCTGCTACTTCGGCTGCGACGCCGCCGACGCCGACTTCCTGCACGCCGAGGAACTCCGCGGTGCCGAGACCGCCGGAGCGGTGTCGCTGCGCCCGGCCTTCAGCACGGCGGGCACCTTCGTCCAGCACCGCATCGCCGCCGAGGCCGACGAGGTCTGGGCACTGCTGGCCGCAGGCGCCCGGGTGTACGTCTGCGGAGACGGCAGCAGGATGGCACCGGGCGTACGGGAGGCGTTCCGCACCCTGTACCGGGAACGCGCGGCCGGCGGGGACGCCGAAGAATGGCTTGACTCCCTGGTGGCGGACGGCCGTTATGTGGAGGATGTATACGCGGCATCCTGATCGGCGCCCTCGCCCGAAGCGCCGCGCAAGGGGCGCTCCCGTACTCGCACCTTCCTGCGGTACCCTTCACTCACAGCGTGAACTAAGGGTTGGGAAAATATCGCTTCCCGCCGCCCGAAGGAGTATGTTGCAGGTCGGGCAGGGTTCGTGAAGGGAGCCACATGGCGGGGCGGAACGGGCGCACGGTACGCGACCTCAGGAGGGCCAACCGCACGGCCGTGCTCCAGCGGCTCTATTTCGACGGTCCCCTCAGCCGCTTCGAGCTGGGCCCGGCCACGGGCCTGAGCTCCGGCTCGGTGAGCAACGTGGTCGCCGACCTGGTCGCCGACGGCCTGGTCGAGGAGGCCGGCAGCGTCGACTCCGACGGCGGCCGCCCCCGCACCCTGCTGCGTGTCGCCCCGCACAGCGGTCACATGATCGGCGTCGACGTCGGCGAGACCCGGGTCCGGGTCGAGCTGTTCGATCTGACCCTTACCGAACTCGCCCGTGTCGAACGTCCGTTGGAGCAGCAGGGCTACGACGTCGAGGTGATCGTCGGCCACATCCGGGACGGCATCGCGGAGGTCCTCGCGACCGAGGGAGCCTCGCCCGAGCTGCTGCTCGGCGTCGGTGTCGGCGTCCCCGGCATCGTCGAGCACACCGCCGACCGCGGTGCCCTGGTGCACGGCCAGACCATCGGCTGGGACGCCGTCCCGCTGGAGAAGCTGCTCCGCACCGGCTGCCAACTCCAGGATTCCGTGAGGTACTTCATCGACAACGGCGCCAAGACACTGGGCCAGGCCGAGATGTGGTTCGGCGCCGGGCGCGGCGCGGACAACGCCGTCGTGGTGCTGTTCGGCTCCGGCGTCGGCGCCTGCCTGGTCACCGCCGAGGTGGAGCACGGCCGGGCCGTCGAGTGGGGCCACCTGACGGTACGGGTGCGGGGCCGCCGCTGCCGCTGCGGTGCGCTCGGCTGCCTGGAGGCGTACGCCGGCGCCGAGTCGCTCCTTGCCCGCTGGCGGGAGGAGGGCGGCCGTCCGGCCGAGGGCGCCGACGAGGAGACCGCGCTCACCGCGATGCTCGCCGCCGCCTACCCGCCGGAGGGCACCGAGGCCGACCCGGTCGCCCTCGCCGTCCTGGAGGAGACCGCCGAGTACCTGGGCGCAGGCCTCTCCGACCTGATCAACCTCTTCCAGCCCGAGCGGATCCTGATCGGCGGCTGGGCCGGCCTCCAGCTCGGCGCCCGCTTCCTGCCCGCCGTACGCCGTTACGCGACCATGTACGCGCTGCGCCACCCCGCCGAGCAGGTCACCGTCGACCTCGGCCGGCTCGGCCCGGACGCGGTCACCGTCGGTGCCGCGATCCTGCCCCTCGCCGACTTCTTCGGACGCGGCGGCCGGCGCGCGGAACCGGCCACCGAGGACCGTCTGCCCGCCTGGCGCACGGCGCTGGAGGAGCGGGCCCCGCGCTGAGCCCGCCCCGGCTCGCACCCGCGTTCGACGACTCCGCGGCGGCCTCCCGCGTCGGCTCGGCGCCGAGCCCCGTCATGGCGCATCCCGCGTTTCACGATCTCCCTTCGAGGTACTCGCGGGAGGCTCGGAACGACGCGAGGGAGTACGCCGTGGGTGAGAAGGCCGTGGGTGGGAAAGTCGTGGGAGAGAAGCAGGGCGACAGGCCGGTGCCCCGGGACATGCCCGACCAGCAGGCCGGGCAGGGCAAGGACCCGTGGGACGCGGCAGAAGACCGGACCGACGAGGGCCCCGACGCCGGCGTCCCCGACACCGACGAGGCCGGGACGGGTCCCCGGGGTGCACCGCGGTCGGGCTCGGTGCACCCTGAGAATCCACTGCCGGACGAGCCGTCGGCCTGAGCCTGGGAAGGGACGACAGCCATGGCCCTCGCAGACCGGATCCGCTCCTGGCCCGTCTACCGCCAGCTCACCGGCCCCGACCGCACCGGCCGGGGCGCGGCCGCCAAGTCGTCGTACACCGCGAACCTGCGCCCGCGCACCGAGGACGCCGAGCGCGTGGTGCAGTCGGTGTGCCCGTACTGCGCGGTCGGCTGCGGCCAGCAGGTCTACGTCCGGGACGAGAAGGTCGTCCAGATCGAGGGCGACCCCGCCTCCCCGGTGAGCCGCGGCCGGCTCTGTCCCAAGGGCTCGGCCACTCTCCAGCTCACCACCGGGCCCGCGAGGGAACACCAGGTCCTCTACCGGCGGCCGCACGGCACCGACTGGGAGCCCCTCGACCTGGACACGGCGATGGACATGGTCGCCGAACGCGTGATCCGCACCCGGCGCGAGACCTGGGAGTGGGAGCACGACGGCATGCGCACCGCCCGCACCATGGGCATCGCCAGCCTCGGCGGCGCGACCCTCGACAACGAGGAGAACTACCTCATCAAGAAGCTGCTGACCGGCCTCGGCGTGGTCCAGGTGGAGAACCAGGCCCGGGTCTGCCACAGCTCCACCGTCGCCGGCCTCGGCACCTCCTTCGGGCGCGGTGGCGCCACCACCTTCATGCAGGACCTCCAGCACTCGGACTGCATCGTCATCGAGGGTTCCAACTTCGCCGAGTGCCACCCGGTCGGCTTCCAGTGGGTGATGGAGGCGAAGCTGCGTGGCGCCACCATCATCGACGTCGACCCGCGCTTCAACCGCACCAGCGCCCTCTCCGACCTGTACGTACCGATCCGCGCGGGCACCGACATCGCCTTCCTCGGCGGAATCATCAACCACGTCCTGACCGAGGAGAAGGACTTCCGCGAGTACGTCCTGAAGTACACCAACGCGGCCACCCTGGTCAGCGAGGACTTCCAGGACACCGAGGACCTCGACGGCGTCTTCTCCGGCCTCGACGAGGAGAAGGCCCACTACGACCCCCGCAGCTGGCAGTACGAGGGCGTGGAAGTCCAGCAGCCCACCGGCGAGGCCGACGAACAGTACGAGGAGCGCACCCGCAAGGCGGCGGGCGCCGAGGCGCACGGCTCCGGCGGCGCCCAAACCGGACACCGTGCCCCCGCCGACGAGACCCTCCAGCACCCCCGCTGCGTCTACCAGATCGTCAAACGGCACTACGCCCGCTACACCCCCGAGATGGTCGAGAACGTCTGTGGCATCCCACGGGAGACCTTCCGGAAGGTCTGCGACGCGCTGACGGCCAACTCCGGTCCCGACCGCACCAGCGCCTTCGTCTACGCCGTGGGCTGGACCCAGCACTCCACCGGCAGCCAGTTCATCCGCGCCGCGAGCGTCCTCCAGCTGCTGCTCGGCAACATCGGCCGCCCCGGCGGCGGCATCCAGGCCCTGCGCGGCCACGCCTCCATCCAGGGCTCCAGCGACATCCCCACGCTCTTCAACCTGCTGCCCGGCTACATCCCGATGCCGCACGCCCACGCCGACATGAATCTGGACAACTTCATCGAGGCGAGCCGCACGGTGAAGGGCTTCTGGTCGAACATGCGGTCCTACGTCGTCAGCCTCCTCAAGGCGTACTACGGCGACGCGGCCACCGCCGACAACGACTTCTGCTTCGGCCACCTGCCGAGGCTGACCGGCTCGCACTCCACCTACGACACGGTCATGGCCCAGCTCGACGGCGACTGCAAGGGCTACTTCCTGCTCGGCGAGAACCCCGCCGTCGGCTCCGCCAATACCCGCCTCCAGCGCCTCGGCATGGCCAACCTGGAATGGCTCGTGGTCCGGGACTTCTCCCTGATCGAGTCGGCGACCTGGTGGCGGGACGGCCCCGAGATCGAGACCGGCGAACTGCGCACCGAGGACATCGGCACCGAGGTGTTCTTCTTCCCGGCTGCCGCCCACACCGAGAAGTCCGGCTCCTTCACCAACACCAACCGCTGGGTGCAGTGGCACCACGCCGCCGTCGAACCCGAGGGCGACGCGCGCAGCGACCTGTGGTTCATGTACCACCTGGGCCGCCGCATCCGGGAGAAGCTGGCCGGCTCCACCGACCCCATGGACCGGCCGATCCTGGATCTGGCCTGGGACTATCCGGTCAGCGG
The DNA here is from genome assembly GCF_055634995.1 of Streptomyces sp. NPDC111744. Classification (NCBI taxonomy): domain Bacteria; kingdom Bacillati; phylum Actinomycetota; class Actinomycetes; order Kitasatosporales; family Streptomycetaceae; genus Streptomyces; species Streptomyces sp. NPDC111744. The sequence goes on along the minus strand of NZ_JBVKCG010000002.1, from coordinate 418,326 downwards.
CGAACTCGAGGAGCCGGTCGCCGACGCGGTGCTCGCCGAGATCAGCGGCCACGGCCCCGACGGCGGCCCGCTGAGCGCCTACACCGAACTCAAGGAGGACGGCTCCACCCGCTGCGGCTGCTGGATCTACTGCGGTGTCTACGCGGACGGCGTCAACCAGGCCGCCCGCAAGAAGCCCGAGTGGGAGCAGGACTGGGTGGCCGCGGAGTGGGCCTGGGCCTGGCCCGCCAACCGCCGCATCCTCTACAACCGTGCCTCCGCCGCCCCCGACGGCACCCCGTGGAGCGAGCGCAAGAAGTACGTCTGGTGGGACCCGGAGGAGGGGAAGTGGACCGGCCGGGACGTCCCGGACTTCGTGCCCGACCGCGCCCCCGACTACGAACCCGACGAGGACGCCGAGGGCGTGGCCGCGCTGCGTGGCGACGACCCGTTCATCATGCAGGCCGACGGCAAGGGCTGGCTCTACACCCCGGCCGGTCTGGAGGACGGACCGCTGCCCAGCCACTACGAACCCCAGGACTCCCCGTTCCCCAACGCCCTGTACCCGTCCGTCCCGCGCAACCCGGTGCGCCGGCTGCTGCCCCGTGAGGGCAACCGCTACCACCCGAGCGGAGACGAGAAGGGCGCCGAGGTGTACCCGTACGTCGTCACCACGCACCGCCTCACCGAGCACTTCACGGCAGGCGGCATGAGCCGCTGGTCGGCGTATCTGTCCGAGTTGCAACCGGAGTTCTTCTGCGAGGTCTCGCCCGCCCTGGCCCGCGAACGCGGCCTGGAGAACGGCGGCTGGGCCACCGTGATCACCGCCCGCAACGCCGTCGAAGCGAGGGTGCTGGTCACGGACCGCATCCGCCCCCTGCGCGTGCAGGGCCGTACCGTCCACCAGATCGGCCTGCCCTTCCACTGGGGCCCCAACGGCTTGTCGACCGGCGACGCGGCCAACGAGCTGATGGCCATCGCCCTCGACCCCAACGCCCACATCCAGGAGGACAAGGCGCTCTCCGCCGACATCCTGCCCGGCCGCCGTCCCCGCGGCCCCGACCTGCCGAAGCTGGTCGCCGAACACCGCAGGCGGGCCGGCATCACCGCGGCCACCGGAACGGAGGTACGCAAGTGACCCAGGAACGCGTCGGATTCTTCACCGACACCTCCGTCTGTATCGGCTGCAAGGCCTGCGAGGTCGCCTGCAAGGAGTGGAACGCGCTTCCCGAGGACGGCCTCTCGCTGACCGCCATGTCGTATGACAACACCGAGGCGCTCGGCGCCTCGACCTGGCGGCACGTGGCCTTCATCGAACAGCCGAGCCCGGACGGCCGTACCGAACTCCCTCTGGTGGACGGTGAGTCCGCGGACCCGGGCAGCTCCGACATGCGCTGGCTGATGTCCTCCGACGTGTGCAAGCACTGCACCCACGCAGCCTGTCTGGACGTCTGCCCGACCGGTGCCCTGTTCCGCACCGAGTTCGGCACGGTCGTCGTCCAGGAGGACATCTGCAACGGCTGCGGCTACTGCGTGCCCGCCTGCCCGTACGGCGTCATCGAGCAACGACCGTCCGACGGGCGGGTGTTCAAGTGCACCATGTGCTACGACCGCCTCGGCGCCGGGCAGGAACCGGCCTGTGCCAAGGCGTGCCCCACCGACTCCATCCAGTTCGGCCCCCTGGACGAACTACGGGAACGGGCCGCCCTGCGCGTCGACCAGCTGCACGAGCAGGGGGTCGGCGACGCCCGGCTGTACGGCCACGATCCCGGCGACGGGGTCGGCGGCGACGGCGCGTTCTTCCTTCTGCTGGACGATCCCGAGGTGTACGGGCTGCCCCCCGCCCCCGTGGTCACCACCCGCGATCTGCCCGCCATGTGGAGGCACGCGGGAGCCGCGGCCCTGTCCCTGCTGGGTGGCGTGGCGGCCTGCTTCGCGATCGCTGCAGGGACGGCGAAGACAGGAGGGACCCGGCGATGAGCGCCACCGAGCATGCAGGGCGCAAGCGGCGCGGACGAGGTGAGCAACCCGTCGTCCCCCGCGCCGAGTTCCAGTCCTACTACGGTCGCCCGGTCATCAAGCCGCCGTCCTGGGCCGCCCCCGACATCGCCGGGTACTTCTTCCTCGGCGGGCTGGCGGGTGCCGGATCGGTCCTCGCCGCGGGGGCGCACCTGACCGGTCGTACCACGACCGCGACCGCACTGAAGGTGTCCTCGCTGACCGCCGTCTCCCTGTCGGCCGCCGCACTGATCCACGACCTGGGCAGGCCGAGCCGGTTCGTGAACATGCTGCGGGTGTTCAAGCCGACCTCACCGATGAGCATGGGGTCCTGGCTGCTCGGTGTCTACGGGCCCGCGGCGGGTGCGGCCGCCGCGAGCGCCGTGACCGGTCGGTTGCCGCGGCTCGGGGGCGCGGCGACCGGCGCCGCGGCGCTGCTCGGGCCGGCGGTCGCCACGTACACCGGGGTCCTGGCCGCCGACACCGCTGTGCCGGCCTGGCACGGCGCCCACCGTGAGTTGCCGTATCTGTTCGGCGCGTCGGCCACGGCCGCGGCGGCCGGAATGGCCCTGGTGACCGTGCCCACGCACGAGAGCGTCCCCGCGCGCTGTGCCGCCGGGCTGGCGGCGCTGGCCGACGCCGCGGTCGAACGGGCCGCGGAGCGGCGGCTGGGCATGGTCGCCGAGACATGGCGGGAAGGACGGGCGGGCACCCTGCTGCGGGCCGCGCGGTACCTCACGGCGGCCGGCGCGCTGGGAGCCGTCGTGCTCGGTGGCCGCCGGGCTCCTGCGGTCGCGTCGGGACTCGCCCTCCTCGCCGGTTCGGCGTGCACGCGCTTCGGCGTGTTCGCGGCGGGCGTGGCGTCGGCGGAGGACCCGAAGTACACGGTGGTGCCGCAGCGGGAGCAGCGGGAGCGGGCCGGGACCGGCTGACGCCGTCAGCCCTCAGCCGACCTTGCTCCCGTGCATCGGCCTCGTCGCCGCCCCGGCGCCCTCGCGCAGGCCGTCCAGGAACTCCTGCAGAACCTCGGTCGAGGTGCGGCGCGGTTGCCAGCCCAGTTCCTCGTGGGCCCGGGTGCAGTCCATCAGGGGCAGCCGCAGCACCGCGTCGAAAAGGTGCGGAGAGGCCGGCAACAGGTGCAGGCCCCAGGCGGCGGCGATCGCCGACCGGGCCGCCGTGCGCGGCACCCGGACCCGACGCGCACCGAACCGTTCGGCCAGTACGCCCGCGTCCAGCGGTGGATCGGCAGCCAGGTTGAAGGCACCCCGGACCTCGCTCGTCACGGCCAGCCGGAAGGCCTCGGCCGCGTCGTCGGTGTGCAGCGCCTGCACCCGCAGCCCGGGCACGTCCGGCAGGAAGTGCAGCAGCTCGGGCCGGGCCAGCGGGCCGGGCAACAGCCGGCCGCCGAAGATCCGGCGCTGTTCGCTCGCCGACTCCCGCTTGAACATGAAGGCAGGGCGCATCCGGACCACTCGCACGTCCGGGTGGTCGCGTTCGAAGATGTCCAGGGCCCGTTCGAGATAGGCCTTCTCCCGGCAGTAGGCGGCGTCCGGCCAGCCGTGCGTGGGCCAGGACTCGTCCACCGCCCGGTCCTTGGGGCCCGGGGCGTACGCGCCGACCGAGGAGGCGTGCACCAGCACCGGCACACCGGCCGTCGCCACTGCCTCGAAGACCCGGATGCCACCGAGCACATTGGTGCGCCAGGTCCGCGCCGGATCACGCGTCGGCTGGAACGCCCAGGCGAGATGGACCACCGCGTCGGCGCCCGCGAACAGCTCGGCCAGCGGCGTCCGCTCGGAAGTGATGTCCGCCGGCGACCACTCCGTGTTCGCGGGTGCCCAGTCCGGGATCCGCCGCGCCAGCCCCAGGATCGACCCGACCCCCGGACCCTCGGCGAGCGCCCTTACCACGCTCGTACCGACGTTCCCGGTGGCCCCCGTGACAACAACCTTGTGCTCCGCTGAGCTGCTCACCTTCGGCTCCTCTCACCGGCGGGCACGCCCCGGGTACCCGGGGCAGCCGGCGGGCACACCCGCTGAGCCGGGCCATGACCGGGGGGTGATCGATACGCGCGGCAGCCTGAGCGCGGCCGGGTGTCAGGCGAACGCGTTCACGCCCGTCAGCTCCGCCGAGAGGTCCCAGAGCCGAGCGGCCTGGTCCGGGTCGATCGCCCAGGCCTTGACGCCGTTCGTCTCGCCCTCCACGGCGGGCTCGGCGATGTCGCAGTCCTCCAGGTAGACCCCGCCCATGCCCGCCAGCTGCGGGGAGGTGGCCGCCCAGGTCTGGGTGGCCGCACCCTGCGGGGGCGTCTTGAAGCCCTGCGGGTTGAGGAAGTTGCCCTGCTCGTCGATCCAGCCGCGCTCGATCATCTCCTCGCGGGGGATGTGCCGCTGGAGCGGGGTCATGATGCCGCCGGGGTGCAGGGCGAAGGCGCGCACGCCGGAGCCCTGGCCGAGCCGGTCGAGGTGCACCGCGAACAGCACGTTCGCGGTCTTGGCCTGGCCGTAGGCCTGCCACTTGTCGTAGTCGTGCTGCCACTGGACGTCGTCCCAGCGCATACCGGAGAAGTGGTGCGCGCGCGAGGAGACCGAGACGACTCGGGCGCCGCCCGGCTCAAGGGCGGGCCAGAGCCGGTTGACGAGGGCGAAGTGCCCGAGGTGGTTGGTGGCGAACTGGGCCTCCCAGCCGGGCCCCACCCGGGTCTCGGGGCAGGCCATGATCCCGGCGCTGTCGATCATGAAGTCGAGGGTGCGGCCGGAGGCCAGGAACCGTTCGGCGAAGCCGCGCACGCTGTCCAGGTCACCGAGGTCCAGCTCGTCCACCTCGACCCGGTCCAGGCCGGCCAGCGCATCCCGGGCGGCCTCGGCGCGCCGTGCGGGGACGACGACATGGGCGCCGGCCTTGGTCAGCGCCTTCGTGGTCTCCAGGCCGAGCCCGGAGTAGCCACCGGTGACGATCGCGAGCCGGCCGGCGAGGTCGAGGCCCGCAAGGACGTCGTCGGCCGTGCTGTCCGCGCCGAATCCGGAACCGATCTTGTGCTGAGGAGTCGTAGTGCTCATGACTTGAACGCTACGAATTGGAGTGCTCTCGAAGTCAAGCCGAGGCCGCGGAGCCCGAGAAAGGCCCCCGAACAGTGGAAAGCCCCGGCCGCGACGGGGGATTCGCGGCCGGGGCGGTCGGGTGGTGGGCACGGATGGCGGTCGCCTCGCGGCGAAAGGCTCCACAGGGCTTCAGCCGAACGATCTTCCCTGTGGGCAAATGGTGAGGCCCGGGGACACTGTCCCATCCGCACCCACGGCTGGTTCAACGGGCAACAACCTCCCGGTGTTCCGAGCCCATAAGTGATCCGCGTCACCTCGAGGCGGCCACGCGCGCGGGGATCCGTCCCTCCCCGGTCCAGGTCAGCAGCTCCTCCGCCGACCAGGTGGTCACCACCCGTTCGGCAGGCACCCCGCACTCCTCGGCCCGGGCGCAGCCGAGGATCTGCCAGTCCAGCTGGCCGGGCGCGTGGGCGTCGGTGTCGATCGAGAACAGCACACCCGCCTCGACGGCCCGGCGCAGCAGCCGCCGGGGCGGGTCCAGACGCTCCGGGCGGCTGTTGATCTCCACGGCCGTACCGGACTCGGCACACGCGGCGAACACCTCGTCCGCGTCGAACTCGGACTCCGGCCGCCCCCGGCCCGTGACCAGACGGCCGGTGCAGTGGCCCAGGATGTCCGCGTGTGGATCGCGCACGGCTCGCACCATGCGCCGGGTCATCGAGCGGGCGTCCATCCGCAGCTTGGAGTGGACCGAGACGACGACAACGTCCAGCCGCTCCAGCAGCTCCGGCTCCTGGTCCAGCGAGCCGTCCTCGAGGATGTCGCACTCGATGCCGGTGAGCAGGCGGAACGGCGCCCAGGAGGCGTTGAGCGCCGCCAGCACCGCCAGCTGTTCGCGCAGCCGCTCCGGGGACAGTCCGCGGGCCACCGTGAGCCGGGGCGAGTGGTCCGTGAGCGCCGCCCACTCGTGGCCGAGCGCGGACGCGGTGCGGCCCATCTCCTCGATCGGGCTGCCGCCGTCGGACCAGTCCGAGTGCAGATGGCAGTCCCCGCGCAGCAGCGCCCGCAGCCGGGACCCGGGACCCGTCGGAGGCTCACCCGCCTCCTTCTCGAGCTTGCGCAAATATCCGGGCAAATCTCCGGCCAGCGACTCCCGGACCACCTGGGCCGTCTTCGGGCCCACGCCCCGCAGCGATTCGAGGGTGCCCGCCCGGGCCCGCTCGGCGACCTCGTCGGCGGGCAGGGCGGCCAGGACCCGTGCGGCGGTGCGGAAGGCACGGACCCGGTAGGACGGTGCCAGAGCGCGTTCCAGCAGGAAGGCGATCCGTTCCAGCGCCTCGACGGGTTCCATGGCCACCTCCACCGTCAGGGTGACTCAGGCAAGTCACTTCCGCCCGGGGAGATCTACCCTCGATTGCATGACCGAGATAGCGAGCCCGTTCATCTCCCAGCCGCGGATCCTGGTGCTCGGGGTCATGACCGGCAGGCCGGGCACCCCGCCCTTCCGTATCGTGGAGATCGACGGTCAGGTGGTCGGTGAGGCGAGGGGCATCATCGATGTGCTGGAGGTCGCCGCGGCCTACGGGATCACGGTCCACGACCTCGACGACCCGTCCGTGGTCTGCTGGGTGGGCGGGGACAAGTTCACCTGGGTGCCCCGCCGCTAGGGCCTGTCCGACATTCCTGTCGGGTGCGTGCTCTCGGCGTTGCCGGGCGTAGGCCCTCGTACTGGACGTACTTGGGTCTGCGCCCGGTGCGGCGAGTGGGGTTCCCCCCGGCCGGAGGCTGGGGGAGCGTGCATGGCGTCGCGAGGCAGACGGAAATTGTCAGACAGGCCCTGGCCCTGCCTGCTCTCAGCCGACGGTCCACTTCTGGTTGGCGCCGCCCGAGCAGGTCCAGATCTGCAGTCGGGTGCCGTTGGCCGAGTTGTTGCCGGTCACGTCCAGGCACTTGTTGGCCTGTGGATTCACGATGTCGTTCGCCGACGAGACGGCCCACTTCTGGGCTGCGGAGCCGTTGCAGTCGTAGAGCTGAACCGTCGTGCCGTCGGCTGTGCCGCCGCTGGTGACGTCCAGGCACTTGCCCAGCGCACGGATCGTGCCGTCGCTGCCGACCGTCCACTGCTGGGCGGCGCTGCCGTTGCAGTCGTAGAGCTGGACGGGGGTGCCGTTGGCGGAGTTCGCCCCGGCCACGTCCACGCACTTGCCCGCCAGGCCCTTGATCGCGACGCCGGCCGCGGTGTCGCTCGTCGTCACCGACACCGAGTCCACGACCAGCTGCGCCGGGAACGCCGTGGAGCTGTCGGGGTCGCCCGGCCAGTAGCCGCCGACGGCCAGGTTCAGGATCAGGAAGAACGGCTTGTTGAACGCCCAGGTGTTGCCGCCCACGTCGGCGGGCGTGCGCGTCTGGTAGACGTTCCCGTCGACCGACCACTTGATCGAGTTGGGTGCCCAGTCGACCGCGAAGGTGTGGAAACCGTCCGCGAAGGCCTGGCCGTTCGGCAACGTGTAGCCGGCGCCTATCCCGGCCGAGCCGGAGTAGCCGGGGCCGTGGATGGTGCCGTGTATGGTCGAGGGCTCGAAACCGACGTTCTCCATCACGTCGATCTCACCGGAGTTCGGCCAGCCGACCTGTCCGATGTCGTTGCCGAGCATCCAGAACGCGGGCCACATGCCCTGCCCGCGCGGGATCTTCATCCGGGCCTCGACATGCCCGTACTGGGCGCTGAACTTCCCGGACGTGTTCATCCGGGCCGAGGTGTACTGACAGGTGCCGTACCAGCACTGGTAGTTGGCGGGGTTCTCCTTCTTGGCCGTGATGACCAGGTGACCCTGGCCGTCGAGGGCCGCGTTGTTGGTGCCCGAGGTGTAGTACTCCCGTTCGTGGTTGTTGACGTTGTCGCCGGTCTCCAGCGTCCACTTCGAGGAGTTGACCGGCGAACCGGCGGCACCGTCGAAGGTGTCGGAGAAGGTCACGGCGGCCGCTCCGGCGCCGGCGGCCTCGGCCCGGTGTGCGGGACCGACCGCGACGGATCCGGCCAGGGCGGCGGACAGGGCGGCGAAGAGGCATCTGCGGAGCATGCGTGGGGAGGCCACGGCTCTTCCTTCCGTACGGCGGCCGGGCGCGGGGAGGCGTCCGCCGGGGTGGGGGGTGAAGGCGTCGCCCTTGATTTAAGAGGTGAGATAAGTGGGGCGTCAATCCCTTGGTACGGACCAGTACCGGACGATCACAGCCGGCCGGTCCGAGGACCGGCCGGCTGGTCAGGCCTTGCGCTTGCGTGCGTGCACCGCCCGGCCGAGCCGCCGGCCCAGCAGCAGCCAACCGACCAGCGCCCCCGAGGTGTTGAGGATGACGTCGTCCACGTCGAAGGCCCGGCCGGTGACCAACGCGCCCTGCGCCATCTCCACCAGCAGCATGACGATCGCGGTGAGCGCCAGTACCTTCAGGATGCCCCGCGCACCGGGCGCGAGGACCGGCACGAGGATGCCGAAGGGGAGGCCGAGCAGGACATTCCCGCCGATCTGCTTGACCGCGTCCCGGAACGCGGGCTGGTCGAGATAGATCTTGATGGTGGCGCCGGGGTGCAGATTGGTGTGGGCGATCGACACGGACGCCGGGGACGGATCGAGGGTAAGCCGGGCCAGGACCACGGCGAACGCCACCATCACGGCGAAGGCGCAGGTCATGGCCAGCAGCCGCAGCGGGAGGGGAAGCGGCCGACGCTCGACACCGGCCTTGGCGGAGGAGCCCCCCTTGCCGCCGGTGCCGCTCTTCTTGCCGCTGCCGGCCGCCTTGGTGGTGGCACCCTTCTTCGTGCCGGCGTCCGGCTTGGCGGTGCGGACCTTGACGACGCGTGCGGCCCGGGTGAAGACCCCGGCCTTTCTGTCGGGCCCCCCGTCCTCCTTCGTCCCCTCGTTCTTGTCGCTCTTGGCGATCCGCAGACGCGAGGCGGCGCTGACCATTGGTCCTCCACTCATCAACCTTCCGGGGCGCTAAGCCAGATACCCGCGAATCGTCCGGGGATGCCGAAGTCCCGGCGTGGCCGGAGTGCGCCGGTGGTTTCCGCTCGCGCTCCCTGGGCACTCCTGGTCCGTTCCGCGTGCCGCCGCCGAGGGCGGTGGCCGCGGTGCTTGGATGCACAAGCGGCGAAGAAGCGACGAAACGGACATCGTGCCGCGAGGTGACCGGAGGAGGCGGCGTATGACCAGGCGAACGGCGCTCGTCGCCGCGGCCGAACTGCTGACCTGGTGGGCCGGACTCGCCCTGCTCTGGCTGGTGTTCATCAGCACCGTCGACACCCTGGAGCGGATCGTCGGCGCGAGCGTGGCGGCCGTCGGCGCCCTCGTGGCCCGCGCCGGCCGACGGGCGGTGACCTGGCGGTGAACGGCTGGATCCTGGCCGCGACCGTGCTGCTGTGCGGGGGAGCGGGCACCGCCCTCTGGGCGGTCGCCACCGGCCCGCTCAGCCGCCGGGTGGTCGCCCAGAACCTCGCCACATCGGCGGTCTGCCCCAGCCTGCTGCTGCTCGCCCAGGGATACGGCCGTACGTCCTACGTCGATCTCGCACTGCTGCTGGCGCTCCTGGGCCCGGTCGGCACCCTGGTCTTCGCCCGGCTGCTCGCGGACGACCTGGCGGCCGAGCGGCCCAGCGCGTGGGGTCTGACCTGGACGGCGGCCGGGGTCGGCGCGGTGGTCGTGCTCGTGCTGTGCGCGGTGACCGGACCGGGGCGGGCGATGGTGAAACTGCTGGTGATCGGGGCGCTGCTGATCGGCGGGAACGTGGTGGCCTCACGGGCGCTGTCCGGCGGGTTCCGGGGGGTGCGCGGTGGCTGACGCGGTGATCGTCGTCGCACTGCTGCTGACAGCCGCCTCGGCGACCGCGGCCGTGGCGACCCGTGACCCGGCCCGCCAGGCCCTGGTCCTGTCCCTGCTCGGCTTGCTCCTCGGCGCCCTCTTCACCGTGCTCCAGGCCCCCGACGTCGGCCTCTCCCAGCTCGCCGTCGGCTCCGCGCTGACCCCGCTGCTGATCATGCTGTCGGTCCGCAAGGTGAAGCGGCGCGGCAAGGAGGGCGACAGGTGACCCGGCGCCTGCGCATGTGTCTGCTGGCCCTCGGCGGCGCGGGGCTCGCCGCACTGCTGGTGGCCGCCTGCCTCGACCTGCCGTCCTTCGGCGGCCGCAGCCACCCCTACGGCGAACGCGCCGTCCGGGCCTCCCTGGCCCGGCACACGGCCAACGTCATCGCCTCCGTCAACTTCGACCAGCGCGCCTACGACACCCTCGGCGAGATGAGCATCCTCTTCGCCGCCGTCCTCGGCTGTGTGGTCCTGCTGCGCCAGAGCCGTGACGAGCACCGGGGCCGCCCGCGGCCCGCCGAAGTCGCCGTGCCCGTCCGCCGGTACGCCCTGCTGGTGCTTCCCGTCGCCCTGGTCACGGGCCTGTACGTCATCGCGCACGGCCAGCTCAGCCCCGGCGGCGGCTTCCAGGGCGGGGTCGTCGCCGCGACCGCCCTGCACCTGCTCTACCTCGGCGCCGACTACCGGGCCCTGGAACGCGTCCGCCCGATCGGCGTCTTCGAAGTCACCGACTCCCTCGCCGCCTGCGCCTACCTGGTCCTGGGCCTCTCCGGGTTGCTGGCCGGCACCGCGTTCCTCGCCAACACACTGCTGCCGTACGGCACGTTCAACACGCTGTCCTCCGGCGGTCTGGTCCCCCTGCTGAACGCGGCCATCGGCATGGAGGTGGCGGGCGCGGTCGTCGTGCTGCTCGCCTGCTTCCTCGACCAGGCCGTCGAGATCGAGGAGGAGAAAGGGAGTTGAGCCGCCGGTGATGCACGTCTTCCCCTATCTGGTCGCCGTCTGGATCTTCCTGACGGGCTGTTACGGCCTCGCCACCAGCCGCAACCTGATCCACGCCGTCGGCTGTCTGGCCGTCGTCCAGTCGTCGACGTATGTCCTGCTGCTCGCGGTCGGCTACCGCGACGGCGGCACCGCACCGGTCTTCTCCGACCTCACGCCCGGGACCCGGCCGCTAGTCGACCCGGTGGTGCAGGCCCTCGCCCTGACCGACGTGGTCGTCGGCGCGACCGTCACCGCGCTGCTGCTCGCGCTGGTCCTGCAGATCGCCAAGCGGCACGGCACGGTCGACCCGGACGAACTGACGGAGCTGCGCGGCTGATGCACCACCTGCTGCCGCTGATCGTGGCCGTCCCGCTGCTCGGTGCCACCCTGCTGGTGGCCGGCGGCCGCCGGCTGCACCGCGTCCTCGCCGAGGCCTTCGCCTGCGCGGTGTGCGCGGGCACCTGCGCCCTCGCGCTGATCCTGCTGCTCAACTCCTCGCCCCCACTGGTCGAGTGGGCCGGCGGCTGGCGGCCGGTCGGCGGGGAGAGCGTAGGGATCGTACTGGTCGGGGACGGTCCCGCCCTCGGCATGGCCGCCCTCGCCTCGCTGCTGACCCTGGCCGCACTGGTCTATTCCTGGCGCTACTTCGCGGAGCCGCCGCACCGGCACGCGGGCTCCTACCCGGCGCTGATGCTGGTCCTCCAGGCCGGCATGTGCGGCTTCGCCGTCGCGGGCGACCTGTTCAACGCGTTCGTCTTCTTCGAACTGATGAGCGTCGTCGCCTACGCGCTGACCGGCTACCGTATCGACGAGGCGAAGGCGGTGCAGGGGGCGCTGACCTTCGGCGTGGTCAACTCCCTCGGCGCGTACGCCATGCTGATGGGCGTCGGCCTGCTGTACGCCCGCACCGGCGAACTGGGCATGGCGAAGATCGGCCACGGCCTGGACGCGCACGGCCGCACCGACGCGCTGGTCCTGGCCGCCTTCGTCCTGGTGCTCACCGCACTGCTGGTCAAGGCGGCCGCCGTGCCCTTCCACTTCTGGCTCCCGGACGCCCACGCCGTCGCCCCCACCCCGGTGTGCATGCTGCTCTCCGGAGTCATGGTCGAGCTCGGCGCGTACGGTGTGTGGCGGGTGTACGGCACGGTCTTCGCCGGACCCGGCGGCATCCCGGCCGCCGACCTGGAGCGGGCGCTGGTCGTCCTCGGTGTGCTCACGGCCGTGCTGGGCGCGTTCATGTGCTGGCACCAGCGGCACATCAAGCGGCTGCTCGCCAACTCCACCATCGCCCACACCGGACTGTTCCTCGTCGGCCTTGGCGTCCTCACCCCGCAGGGAGACGCCGGAATCGCCCTGTACCTGCTCGGGCACGCCGGGGTGAAGGCCGCCCTGTTCGCCTGCGCGGGGATCCTCCTGGACCGTTACGGCAACGTCGACGAACGCGCGCTGCACGGCCGGGCCCGGGAACTGCGCACGGTCGGCGTCCTGTTCACCCTCGGGGGGCTGGCCCTCGCGGGGCTGCCGCCGTTCGGCACCGCGCTCGGCAAGTCGGTCGCCGAGGAGGCGGTGGGCGCTCCGCTGACCGTGCTGTACGTCGTCGTGTCGGCGGTGACGGCGGGGGCGGTGCTGCGGGTCGCCGCCCGGGTCTTCGTGGGCCTCGGGGAGAGGCCGCCGAGGGGCGAGGCGTACGAGACCACCGGGGCCGATGAGGAGCCCGAGACCGAGGGCCGGCTCGGGCGGATCCCGGGCACGATGATCGCCGTCCCCGCCGTGCTGCTGGCCGGCGCCCTCGCCGTGGGCCTCGCCCCCGGCTTTCCGGAGGTGCTCGTCCATGCCGTCGACAGGGGCAGGACCCCGGTCGCCGTCCACTGGACGATGACCGGGGTCCTGCTGGGCTGCCTCTCCAGCCTCCTGGCCGTCGGCCTGGCCGCCCTCGCGGTCGCCCGGCCCGGCCTGCTGGTGGTCCGGGGCGGGGCGCTGCCGCTGCGCAGCCTGCAGTCCGGGCATGTCGGGGACTACGTGGCCTGGCTGCTGGTCGGCGCAGCCGCGCTCGGGGCGCTGGCTCTGCCCGCTGTGCTGGGCGGCTGATCACACGGTCTTGATCACACGGACTGATCAGACCGTGCCGTAGGTCACATGCACCTCCGTGAACCCCAGGGAGTGCAGCAGGCCCTCCAGCATGTCGGTGGTGTTGGTCTCGGCCCGCTTGGTCAGACCGCTGGTCTTGGCTGCGTCGGAGATGTGTTTGACGGCCAGTTTCTGCACCGCCTGCTCGCTGTTGGGGTTGTCCGAGAACAGGTCGCCGAGCCGGTCCAGCAGTCCGCGCTGCTTGGAGACGGCGTAGGAGTGGTCGGCGTCCAGGGCGGCCTTGCCGAGTTGCGCGTGCGGCAGCCGGATGGTGGCCTCGGTGCGGTCGCTGTTGACCGTCACGTCCTTCTCGGCGATCTTGCCGAGGTCGACATAGGAATCCACGGTGCCCGCCCCGACGTACAGGGTGCGGGTGCCACGGATCGCGCTCGGCAGGTACTTGGAGTCCTTCTCCAGGTCCACGACGACCTGGAAGTTGCCGGAGGCGGCGTCGTAACGGCTCATGTCCTGGATGGACTTGAGCAGCGCTGGGCCCGTGTTGTCACGGGTTTCCGTCCCGAACAGGTCCTTGATGCCCGGTAGTACCGCCAGCTTGATCCCGGCGAACAGCACCACGAGCACCAGCACGAACGCGGTGAGCAGCTTCGCCCAACCGGGCATGCGCCGGGGCCGGGCCTTGACGGGAGCCTCCTTCGTGGAGGTCTCCTTGCTCTCCTTGGTGGAACTCGCCATGTGACGGTCCTCCTTTCCCACGGGACGAATGCCCGCCGAAAGCCTTGCCAGACCGTGTTGTTGGCCAATTGAGACAGCTGACGCAGTACTGGTACACGCTTTGGCGCGGAGTGACCTCTCGTCGGCGTACCAGGAGCCCCGGACGACCGTGTGGAGTAGCCCGACGGGCTGGTGACCCAGAAGGTCCGGGCCATCAGCGGCTGCGCGGCACGGTGCAGCCGACGGCCACCTGCGAGCCGTCGCCCCGTCGGCGGCCCTGGGCCGGGGCCCGACCACATCGACCGCGAACGCATCCACAGCGACGGCCTGCTCCCGTGAAGACCTGGTCTGCGGGCCGGCGGTCGGACACCAGACCACGATGTCCGCGCTCGGCCACATCGCCGTTGAGCGGCCCGAGCCGAGCCGGTCGTACGACCGGACGTCCTACCGTTCCTGGCCGGCTAGACCCGCTCGGCCAGCTCCGCGATCCGGCGCGCCGACACCGAGCCCGGATCCGCTGTCACGAGGACGACCTCCTGGTCGTCCTCCGGCACCAGCAGGACGTCGCAGTTCAGCCGCAGCCGCCCCAGTTCCGGATGGTCGAGGACCTTGCTGCGATGGCCCGGGGCATGCACCGGGTGGGTCGCCCAGATCCGCCGGAACTCCTCGCTCCCCGCGCGCAACTCGTCCAGTAGAGCGGCGAGTTGCCCGTCGTGCGGATACCGCTCGGCGGCACGCCGCAGCCGGGCCACCACGATGTGACCGAATTCCCCGGCCGTGGAACTCGCGTACATCCGTCCCTCGCTCAGGAAGCGCCGCCGCGCCAGGTTGGTCGTGCCGTCTCCCAGGTCTCCCCCGAACAGCAGCTGCGCGAGGGGGTTCCAGGCCACCAGGCCGTAGGACGCGTCGGTGACGATCGCCGCGGTGTCGGGCAGCCGCTCCAGCATCCCGGCCACGTGCGGGCGCACCCGCCGGACCGCCGTGGGGGCGGGCGGGAGTGCGGCCGAGCCGGCCAGCCGGAAGAGATGGCTGCGCTCCGCGGGGGCCAGCCGCAGCGCCCCGGCCAGGGCGTCCAGGACGCGCGGGGAGGGGCGGGGGCCGTGGGCCTGCTCCAGCCGGGTGTAGTAGTCGACGGACATATGGGCCAGCTCCGCGACCTCCTCGCGCCGCAGGCCGGGCGTACGGCGCGGGACGGTGCCCGGCGCGAGCCCCACCGTCTGCGGGCGCAGGCCCGCCCGGCGCTCCCGCAGGAAGCGGGCCAGTTCCTGCCTCGCCATACCGCCGCCTCCCCGGTCCGCCTGGTACAGGTGGTCCCTGGCAGGACGGACGCGGCCGGGGAACCGTGGCTGTCATGAACGATCGCACAGCACTCGTCACCGGTGCCAACAAGGGCATCGGCTTCCATGTCGCCCGGCTTCTCGTCGCGGAGGGCTTCAGCGTCCACGTGGGTTCCCGGGACATCGAGCACGGCGAGCGTGCCGTGGCGCGGATCGGCGGTGACGCGCGGCTCCTGGTCCTCGACGTCACCGACCCCGGCAGCATCGAACGCGCCGCCGCCCGCGTCGACCGCCTGGACGTCCTGGTCAACAACGCGGGCGTCCAGCCGGTGACCGGCCCGCCCACCGAAACCGGCGTCGAGGACCTCCGGCGGACGTACGAGACGAACGTCTTCGGCGTCGTCGCGGTCACCAACGCCTTCCTGCCCGCCCTGCGCCGCTCTGCCCACCCGCGCATCGTGAACGTCTCCAGCGGCACCGCGTCCCTCACCTGGAGTACGCACCCCAATCCGCAGTTCGCCCACGGCAGCCCCCGGTCCGCCGCCTACCGTTCCTCGAAGACCGCACTCAACGCGCTGGCCGTGTTCTACGCCCAGGAGCTGGCCGAGGACGGCATCAAGGTGAACGCCCTCGCCCCGGGGCGGCGGGCCACCGACCTGGTCCCCGGGATGGCCGACCGGGGCGGCGATCCGGCCGAGGGCGCACGAGGGGTCGTACGCCTCGCACTGCTGCCCGACGACGGTCCCACCGGCGGGTTCCACTCCTGGGACGGCACACCCGTGCCCTGGTGAGAGCGCCATGGTCCGTAGCATGAACGCGTAGCCCGTATTGATCATGCGAGGAGCGGATCGTGCGAGACATCGCAGTCTTCAGCGGCAGCGCCCATCCCGAGCTGGCCGAGGAGGTCTGCGCGCACCTCGGGGTGCCGCTCAGCCCGACGCGGGTCAGCCGGTTCGCCAACGACTGTCTGGAGGTACAGCTCCAGGCGAACTGCCGGGAGCGGGACGTCTTCCTGATCCAGCCCCTGGTCCGGCCGGTGCAGGAGCACCTGGTTGAGCTGCTGCTGATGTGCGACGCTGCCCGCGGCGCCTCCGCGGGCCGGATCACCGTCGTCATGCCGCACTACTCCTACGCCCGCTCCGACAAGAAGGACGCCCCGCGCATCTCGCTCGGCGGCCGCCTCGTCGCCGACCTGCTGGTGGCCGCCGGCGCCGGCCGGGTCCTCGCCATGACCCTGCACGCCCCGCAGGTGCACGGATTCTTCTCGGTGCCGGTCGACCATCTGCACGCACTGCGGGAGCTGGCCGCGCACTTCCGGCGGTACGACCTGACGCGTACCACCGTCGTCTCGCCCGACCTCGGCAACGCCAAGGAGGCCGCCGCCTTCGCCCGGCTGATCGGCGCCCAGGTGGCGGCCGGCGCCAAGCAGCGGTTCGCCGACGACCGGGTGGTCATCAGCTCCGTCATCGGCGATGTGGCCGACCGGGACGTCATCGTGCTCGACGACGAGATCGCCAAGGGCAGCACGGTGATCGAACTGCTGGAGCGACTACGGGAGTTGGGGCCGCCGCGGTCCATCCGGGTGGCGTGCACCCACGGACTGTTCGCGGCCGGTGCGCTCAAGCGGCTGAGCGAGCAGCCCGACGTGCTGGAGATCGTGTGCACCAACACCGTTCCGGTACCCGTCGAGGAGTACACCGACAAGCTGCGGATCCTGTCCATCGCCCCGGCGCTCGCCGAGGCCGTACGCCGTATTCACAACGGTGAGTCCGTGAGCGCCCTGTTCGACGAGCCGCGCAACCTCTAGACAGGAGGGAGCATCAGGTCCGGATCGGTGACTGAGCACACGGAGTTCGAGGCCCGGGCGTACCGCCGACGTGACCGGAGTCGTCACCCTGCCGCCGGGCACCGAGATGAGAGGGACTGAAGTTCGCGATCCGCGAGGGCGGGCGTACGGTGGGCGCAGGTCAGGTGACCAAAATCCTCAAGTAGGCACTGCAGCGCCTTCCCTGATGTGACGTCATAGCGATCCGGACGTGGCCTCCGGCCGGCCCAGGGCCGCGTCCAGCGTCGCCAGCGGCGGCAGCAGCTGCGACAGTCCCGTCACCTTGAGCACGCGCAGGGTCAGCGGGTGGGTGCACACCAGCTGGAGCTGTCCGCCGCGCTCCGTCACCCGGCCGCGCGCCCGGTACAGCAGCCGCAGCCCGGAACAGTCGAAGAAGTCCACATGCAGCAGGTCGATCACCACCCGGGTGGCCTCCCGTGCGGTCACCCGGTCCAGGTAGGGCGCGATCTCGGTCGCCGCCGCGATGTCGATCTCGCCCCGGAACTCCAGCACCGTGTATCCGCGCTCCTGGTGGACGCGCAGGTGCCGGGTGAGCGGCGCGGGATCCTGTCGGGGTTCCTGGCGCACGACGGCATCACCTCCCACCCCGGCCGGTCCAATTCCGTTCCCCGCCTTGCAAGTTACCCTCGATAGAGGGAATTTGAGCATGTTCGATTGACATATGTCTGCTGCTTCGGTGTGTCATTTTCTGTGGTGTACGCGACAGTCGGGGGCCCGGCACGTGGGAGCGCTACCACCACTCTAGGACAGCGCGTGCCACGCCTTGCTCAGCGCCTGGCGGAACTGCTCCTCCTGGTGGGCGGTGAGCTCGCGGGTCATCCGCTCCTCCAGCTCCCGCACCGGCCCGGCGACCCCGGCGAGCAGCTCGCGCCCGGCGTCGGTCAGCAGGAGCAGCAGCTCCCGCCGGTTGCGCGGATTGCGCTCCCGCCGGATCAGCCCACGGCTCTCCAGCGACCGTACGCAACGCGGCCCACCTGGTCTTCGAGGACGCCGACCTGGAGAAGGCGGTCGGCGCGGTCATCAAGGCGTTCGTCTTCAACACCGGCCAGTTCTGCATGGGCGGCCCCCGGCTGCTGGTCGCCCGTCCCGTCCACGCCACCCTCCTCGGGATCCTTGCCGAGGCCGTCCCCGGCGTCCCGGTCGGCGACCCGCGCGACCCGGCGACCGTGGTCGGCCCGATGGCGGGGGAGAAGCATCTGCGCAAGGTCGAGGAGTACGTCGAGCTCGCCCGCAAGGAGGGCGGCCGTATCGTCTGTGGCGGTGAACGCCTCGACCTGAACGGCGGCCACTACTACCGGCCGACCGTCATCGCCGACCTGCCGAACGACTCCCGGGTGATCCAGGACGAGATCTTCGGCCCGGTCCTCACCGTGCAGCCCTTCGACTCGGAGGACGAGGCCGTCGCCCTCGCCAACTCCACGCCGTACGGCCTGGCCTCGGGCATCCAGACCGGCAACCTCGCCCGCGCCCACCGCGTCGCCGCCCGCCTCCAGGCCGGGATCGTCTGGGTCAACGACTGGGCGATGCTCGACCCCGCCGTCCCCTTCGGCGGTGTCAAGGCCTCCGGCTTCGGCCGCGAGTACGGCCCCGAGTCCCTCGCCGCCTACACCAAGGTCAGGTCCGTCGTCGTCTCGCTCGACTGAGCCCCGCCCACCAGGAGTCCGTACGATGCCCATCACCACCCGAGCCGCCGTGGTCGAGTCCGGCGGCGCGCCCTTCACCCTCAGCGACGTCGAACTCGACGAGCCGGGGCCGTACGAGGCGCTCGTCCGCATGGTGGCCACCGGCCTGTGTCACACCGACCTCAGCGTGGCGAGCGGCGCGCTCCCCTTCCCGCTACCCGGGGTCCTGGGCCACGAGGGCGCCGGAGTCGTCGAGGCCGTCGGCT
Source organism: Streptomyces sp. NPDC111744 (assembly GCF_055634995.1). Lineage (NCBI taxonomy): Bacteria > Bacillati > Actinomycetota > Actinomycetes > Kitasatosporales > Streptomycetaceae > Streptomyces > Streptomyces sp. NPDC111744. The sequence goes on along the minus strand of NZ_JBVKCG010000002.1, from coordinate 399,661 downwards.
CCGCCGTCACCGCCGTGGTCCCCGGCGACCATGTCGTGCTGTCCTTCACCTCCTGCGGCAACTGCCGCAACTGCCACGGCGGCCACCCGGCCTACTGCGCCACCTGGCTGCCGCTCAACCTGATCGGCGGTCGCCGCGCCGACGGCACCGGCACGGTCGTCCGCGACGGCGAGCCACTCGGCGGCCACTTCTTCGGCCAGTCCTCCTTCGCGGAACGGGCGCTGGTGGACGAGCGCAGCCTGGTCAAGGTCGACCCCGAGGTCCCGCTGGAGACGATCGCGCCGCTCGGCTGCGGGGTGCAGACCGGGGTCGGCGCCGTGTGGAACGTACTGGAGCCGGCCACCGGCAGCACGATCGTCGTCCTCGGCGCCGGAGCGGTGGGCCTTTCGGCGGTCATGGCGGCCGCGCTCACCCCGGCCACCACGGTCATCGCCGTCGACCGGGTCGCCGAGCGCCTCGAACTGGTACGGGAGGTGGGCGCCACCCACACCGTCGACGCCACCCGGGAGAGCGTGCCGGAAGCCGTCCAGCGCCTCTCCGGGGGGCACGGCGCCGACGGCATCGTGGAGACGACCGGCAGCGTCGCCGTGCTCCGCCAGGGCGTCGACGCACTGGCCGCCCGCGGCACCCTGGTCGTCGTCGGCGCCCCGCCCTTCGGCACCGAAGTCCCCCTGGACGTCAACGGGTTGCTCGCCGGCAAGCGGATCGTCGGCCTGACCCTCGGCGACAGCGAGACCCAGGCCTTCATCCCGGCCCTGGTCCGGCTGGTCCGCCAGGGGCGCCTCCCGCTGCACCGGCTGATCAGCACGTACCCGTTCGCCGAGATCGACCGGGCCGTGCAGGACATGAGCACGGGCAAGGCGATCAAGCCCGTGCTCACCTTCTGATCCCTGGATTCCTGGGGTCAGTCCACCACCAGGACCAGCTTGCCCGTGGTCCGGCCGGTGCCGCCCAGTTCATGCGCCTTGGCGGCATCGGCCAGCGGGAAGGTCGCCGCGACGGTGGCCCGCAGCTTCCCCTCCTCCACCAGCCCGGCGACCGCCTGCATCCCGGCCCGGTCGGCGTCCACCAGCATCCGCACCGCCCGCACGCCCAGCCGCTCGGCCTCCTCGTACAGCTCCGCGGAGCCCACCGGCAGGATCGACACCAGGACCCCGCCCGGCCGCAGCACCCGCAGCGAGTCGGTGGAGGTGTCACCGCCGATCGTGTCGAGCACGACGTCGACGTCCCGCACCGCCTCCGTGACGTCCACGGACCGGTAGTCGACCGGCTCGTCCACGCCGATCTCCCGCAGGAAGTCGTGCTTGCCGGCGCTCGCCGTGCCGATCACATACGCGCCGCGCGCCTTGGCGATCTGCACCGCCACATGCCCGACCCCGCCGGCCGCCGCATGGACCAGCACCCGCTGCCCAGGCCGCACGTCGGCGTACTCCACCAGCGCCTGCCAGGCCGTCAGTGACACCAGCGGCAGCGCGCCCGCCTGGACATGGTCGATCCCGGACGGCTTCGGCACCAGGGCGCGGACGTGGACGATCGCGTACTCGGCGTGCGTGCCGTGACCGAACGGGTAGGGGACCATGCCGAAGACCTCGTCGCCGGGCCTGAAGGCGGCGACCCCGATTCCGGTGTCCTCGACCGTGCCGGAGACGTCCCAGCCGAGGACGAAGGGCGGCTTGCCCAGAAAGCCGCCGTTCTCCCGGTGCTTCCAGTCGGTCGGGTTCAGCCCGGCGGCCCGCACCCGGACCAGCACCTCGTTGGGGCGCGGCCGTGGCCGCGCCACCTCGATCACCTTGAGTACCTCGGGTCCGCCGAGGACGTCCTGGCTGACCGCACGCATCGTGTTCACATCGCTCATGGTCACCCAGCCTGCCGGGATGCGCTCGTCCGGGAAATGGCACGATGGTCAACCTTCGATAGGATCGTGCCAAGCCTGCACGTGTCGGGGAGAGCATGGGTGTTCCGGCCGCACCGGCTTCGAAGGAGGGCAGCGGCGGCGTGGAAAAGGGGCGGCCGTGCGCAGAGGGCTGGCGGCGGCGACGGCACTGGTCGCGGGGGAGGCCGACGCCAGGCGGCGGGAAGCGGACCGCGTGTTCTGCTCCTACGGCGTCGGGGCGCACGAAGGTGGCGGTCGTGGTCGCCAGGGACATGTCGGCGCGCCCGGTCGGCCCAAGGGCTGGATGGGGGCGAGCGGCCGGCGCGTGCCCGTCACGGAGATCGCCAGTCTCTCCGGCGCGGAGCGCTGCGGCTGGCAGTCCGCGTACTTCCCGACGCTCGGTGAGAAGACGTGCGTCCGTCATCCGCACCGCCTCACAGACGACCGCGACACGTCGTACGTCCGCACCTCCCAGGGCGTGGAGGCCTGGCCGAAGGAGCGGCGCGTCTTCGCCTGCGACTGACCGGTCAGCGGCTCATGTGCAGGGCGACCAGCAACTGCCAGACCTGGTCGGCTACTTCCCCGGGTCGGGCGTCCAGCAGGCCGTGCAGCCAGTCGGCCAGCACCCCGGCGAAGGTGGCGGCCACCGCCGAGGCCACCAGTGGGGCGTCCGCCGCCCCCACCAGCTCCCGCTCGGCGAGGCTGCGCGCCCGCAGGTCCCGGTGCAGCACCCGGCCCAGCGGACCCCCGCCGCCCGGCGCGAGCAACTCCCGGTACAGGGCCGCGTGCGGAACCAGCCCCGCGAAGAACTCCAGCAGCGCCGGCGGCGCGTGTACCGGATCGGGCCGGCCCCGCCAGGCGTGCAGCGCGTCCACCGCCTCCCGTACGACATCGGCGCAGGCGTCGACCGCCAGCGCCTCCAGACCGTCGTAGTGGACGTAGAACGTGGCCCGGCCCACCCCGGCCCGGCGCACCAGTGCCGCCACCCCCACCTCCGCCAGCGGCCGCTCGGCGCACTCCGCCAGCAGGGCCGCCCGCAGCCGCGCCCGGGTGCGGGCGGCGCGGGGGTCCTCGGCCGCCGACCGGGGCACGGGGCCGGTCGTCGGGTCGGTCATCGGGCCGCGAGGACGGCGGCCAGGGCGAGCGCACCGGGCAGCGCCTGCGCGACCAGGATCCGTCGGTTGGCCGTGACCGCGCCGTACACCCCCGCCACGACCACGCACGACAGGAAGAACACCTGGGCGCGGAAGCCCGTCGGGTCGGCCGCCACCAGCCCCCATATCAGGCCGGCCGCCAGAAAACCGTTGTACAGGCCCTGGTTGGCGGCGAGCGGCGCGGTCCGCCGGGCCAGTTCCGCGTCGAAGCCGTGGAAGCGCATCCCCGGCTTCTTCTGCCACAGGAACATCTCCATCACCAGGATGTATGCGTGCAGCGCGGCCACCAGGCCGACCACCACGTTCGCCAGGATTTCCATGATCGACCGACTCTCTCGCTCATTTGGACAGGTGTCCACTGTAGCTGGACGGATGTCCAGGAGTGCACACGGCCGACCAGGCCCGGGTGAGGGGACATGTCGACAAGTCGCAGACGGGAATAGGTATTTGTTGCTTTGCCACCAACTGGCGGAGCGTGACGGAACCCTCACTTCCTCTGCTCGTCGAGGTTGATCCTTTCGGGTTCAAACCCGATAAGCTCCATGCCGTCACAGCGAGTTGACGCGTCCCACATTGGGTCGTCCCGCCGTACGCAGTCATGGTACGGCCCTCGCACACTGCCCTTGTTCGCTGTTGTTCGATTGTGTTGCTTCGAAGGATGCAGATGGAACTCGCCACTCCGCCGCCGGCGGCGCGGGCCCCTGTCGCCTGGTACAGCTGGTGGCTGATGCCGCTGGCCTTAGGCGGAGGGACGGTCGCCGCCACGTTCATGAGCTCCGAGCGAATAACCGCGGCCGTCGCCGGCGCCGCGGCCACCGTGGCGAGCTCCGTGTGCGTGCGGCTGCTGATCCGCTCGCAGCGCCGGCTGCGCAGCGCCGAGGGGTCGTTCCGCGCCTCGCAGACCGAGCACTCCTTGCAGTGGCAGCAGCATGTCTCAGGCATGGAACGGAAGTTCGCCGCCGAGCGCGCCACGCTTGAGAGTCAGCTGAACGAGCAGTCGGCCGCGTTCGAAGCCCAGCTCGGTGAACAGGCCGCCGCCTTCGAGTCCCGGCTCGGTGAGCGGACCGCCCACTACGACGCCCAACTGGCCGAGCAGGCACGGGCGTACGAGGAGCGGCTGGCCGACCAGCTGAAGTCCGCCGAGGCACAGCTCGCCGACCAGGCAGAGGTCTGGCAGGAGCAGCTCACGCACCAGCGGGCCGCGATCTCCCGGCTCGCCGACGAGCAGTTGCCCGAGGCGCTGAAGCGGCTGCGCGACGGCGAGGCCATCGACGACCTGCTGCCTCTCACCGACCAGTGCGCCAAGGTCGACAAGGACGTCCAGGCCGACCTGCGCCGCATCCTGCGGACCTCGCTGATCGGCATGGAGGAGGAGTTCAACCGCTCCACCTCCGCCGAGCAGGCCGTGATCAGCATCGGCAACCGCATCCACGTCCTGACCAGCAAGCTGCGCGGCCGGCTGCACGAGATGCAGGGCGAGCACGGCCGGCTGCCCGCCGTGGCCCGCGGTCTGATGGAGCTCGACCAGGAACTCGGCCCCGCCGACTCGCTCGCCGGCAGCATCGGCGTGCTGGGCGGCTCGGACCGCCCCGGGCGCCAGTGGCAGGAGCCCCAGCGCCTGCTCAGCGTGGTGCGCGGCGGCATCGGCCGGATCAAGGACTTCCACCGCGTCGAGGTCCGGCATCTGCCCGAACTCGGCGTCGACGGCGGTCTGGTGGACCACCTCACGCTGATCTTCGCCCACCTGCTGGACAACGCGGCCCGCTACTCGCCGCCCACCGAACCGGTCGTCGTCTCCGGCAAGGAGGTGCCCAACGGCGTCGGCATCGAGATCCAGGACTCCGGCAAGGGCCTGAGCGAGGAGAAGAAGCGCGAGGCCGAGCACTCGCTGACCGGCACCGCGGCCGGACCCGGCATCGGCGGCATCTCCGAGGACGCCAACATCGGCCTGCGGGTCGTCGGCATCCTCGCCCGCCGCTACGGCATCCGGGTCACCTTCGCCGACTCGCCCTGGCTCGGTACCTCGGTGGTCGTCGTGGTCCCGCACAAGTTCTTCAGCCCGCTGCCCGCGGCCGCCGCCGCTCCGGCACCCGTGACGGCCGCCCCCGCCGCCGCGTCCCCGGTGCAGGCGCACGGCCCGGTCGCCGTCGAAACCGTCACTCAGCCGGAGTCCGGCGAGGCCCTGGACACCACCCCGGGCGGACTGCCCCGGCGGCGCAGCCGGCGCCGCGACGAGGAGCAGCCCGAGGAGCGCGTCGCGCACACGCAGGGCACCGCGTTCCCCGCGGTCCCGCCCGACGAGTCCTTTGCGGGCCTGGCCGCCTTCGCCACCGCGGGCCGCGCGCCCGTCGCGGACGAAGCGGCGGACAACGAGGCCGAGTTGACCGGAGACGAAGACGACCCGGCACCCGCGACCCCGGCCGGCGCCGATGACGCCGCCGCCGGACGCGAGTCCGCCGAGCACCGCACTGAAGAGAGCGACTAGTCCACATGACGCAACAGGGAACCGACGTGAGCTGGGCGCTCCGTGATCTGGTGGAGAGCATCCCGGAGATCCGTTTCGCCCTCGTGGCCTCCAGCGACGGCAAGGCCATCACCTCCTTTGGTGCCGAGGACCCCGACGACGTGGACCGCTTCGCGGCCGTGGTGGCAGGGCTCCAGGCCCTGGCCCAGCCGGTCGCCGAGCAGTTCCCCAAGTACGCGGGGCAGCTGCGACTGGCGATGATCGAGGTCGACGGCGGTCACCTCTTCGTCGTACGGGCCGGTGTGGAGACGTATCTCGGGGTCCTCGCCCGCGAAGGACTCGACCAGGGGCTGCTCGGTCACCAGATGAGGGACCTGTCACGGCGGATGGGCGAGCTGCTCGGCACCTCTCCGCGCCTGGAGGAGCACTCTGGATGAGTGCTCCCCGCCGACCGTCGGATCCGTCCGGTCTCGAACGTTATTACGTCCTCACCGGGGGACGCAGCGGACCGGGCGGGTCGGCGTCGAGCCTCGACGTGGCCACCCTCGTCGTCTCCCGCACCCCCCCCGTCCCGGGGATGCAGCACGAGTACGAGGAGATAGTCCGGCGCTGCCGTGATCCGCTGTCGGTGGCCGAACTCACCGCCCATCTCGGATTGCCCTTCAACATTCTCGCGGTGCTGTTGGCGGATCTGCTGGACGCAGGCCGTATTGAAGCCCGTGATCCCATTCCGGCGCACCACGCCGGACGCGGGCCTGACCTCGCGCTCCTCCAGGAGGTACTCAGTGGACTTGAAAGGCTTTGACCATCCCGGCGACCCCGGTGCCGGGGGGACCCGCTCGGTCAAGGTGATGATCGCCGGGGGGTTCGGCACCGGGAAGACCACCATGGTCCGCTCCGTCAGCGACATCAAGCCGCTCACCACCGAGGAGACACTCACCCAGGCCACCGTCGGCGTCGACAACCTCATCGGTGTCGCGGACAAGGCCGAGACCACGGTCAGCCTCGACTTCGGCAAGATCAGCATCAACGAGAACCTGATGCTGTACCTGTTCGGCACCCCCGGACAGGAACGGTTCTGGTTCCTGTGGAACGGCCTGTTCAAGGGTGCGCTCGGTGCGATCGTCCTGGTGGACACGCGCCGGCTGGCCTCCAGCTTCCGTGCGATCGAGGAGATGGAGCGGCAGAACGTGCCCTTCGTCATCGCCCTGAACGTCTTCCCGGACTGCAGGGAACACCCCATCGAGGAGATCCGGGACGCCCTCGACATCTCCCCGCACACCCCGATCGTGGCCTGTGACGCCCGGGACCGGGCCTCCAGCCGTGACGTACTGATCGCCCTGATACGTCATTTGAAGGAACGCTCCGCCGTCGCACTGGAGCCCCGATGAACGACCAGAACGCCGACAGCCCCGACGCCCCGCGCGGCTGCCCGGTCGCGCACGGTTCGGCCGAACTGACCCGGCTGTACGGGCCCGAGGCGGCGACCGACCCGTTCGGCATCTACGAGCGGCTGCGCAAGGAGCACGGCTCCGTCGCGCCGGTGCTGCTGGAGGGCGACATCCACGCCTGGCTGGTGCTGGGCTACCGGGACGGCCGACGGGTGCTCGACAATCCCCGCCAGTTCGCCCGGGACGCGCGGATCTGGCGGGACTGGCGGGAAGGCCGGGTCGCGGAGAACCATCCGCTGGTTCCGATGGTCGCCTGGCGCCCCGACTGTGTGTCCCAGGACGGTGAGGCGCACCGCCGGCTGCGCGGTGCCGTCAACGACGGGCTCCAGGCCGCCGTTGGCCGCGGTATCCGGCGCCATGCCACGTACTTCGCCAACAAGCAGATCGACGCGTTCGCGGCCAACGGTCGCGCCGACCTGGTGACGGACTACGCCGGCTACCTGCCGATGCTGATCCTCACCCGCATCCTGGGCCTCACCGAGGCGGAGGGGCGCCGACTCGTCGAGTCCAGCGCCCGGCTGTTCCAGGGTGGCGAGGACGCGATCCTGCACGACGGCATCATCAAGGAGATCCTCGGCGAACTCGTCGACCGCAAGCGGGCCGAGCCCGGCTCCGACTTCACCACCGGCCTGCTGGAGCATCACGCGGCCCTCGACCACGACGAGGTCGTGAGCCATCTGCGTCTGGTGCTGGTGGCCGGGCACAGCACCACCAGCAATCTGCTGGCCCGGGTGCTGCAGCTCGTCCTCACGGACGCCTCGCGGCTCTCCGGCCTGACCAGCGGTCAGGTGACCATCACCGCGCTGGTGGAGGAGGTCATGTGGAACTCTCCGCCGCTGTCCGTCTTGCCTGGGCGCTTCGCCGTCAGCGACGTCGAGCTGGGCGGGCACCGCATCGAGGAGGGCGACCTGCTCGTCCTCGGTCTCGCACCGGGCAACCTCGACCCCGAAGTCCGGCCCGACCCGGACATCTCGGTGCAGGGCAACGAATCGCACCTGGCTTTCAGCGCCGGCCCGCACGAGTGCCCCGGGCAGAGCATCGGGCTGTCCATCATCCAGATCGCCGTGGACGTCCTGCTGCACCGGCTGCCGGGCCTGCGCCTGGCCGTGCCGGCGGAGGAGCTCACCTCGACCGCGTCCACATGGATGTCCGTGCTGGACAGCCTGCCGGTCGAGTTCCCGGCGTAGGCCCGGACACACCGTTGCCCGGTCGGCTCACCCGACCGGGCAACAGGAGTTGAGGCGTCAGCCGTCGAGCCAGTCGCCCGCGACGCCCGTGGGCCGGTAGCCCGTGGCGTTCCAGAGGAAATGCGGGTGCGCGCAGCCGAACATGTAGGCGAGCAGTGTGGTGTCCTCCCGCCCGGTCAGAGGGTCGTGCAGGGCGTGAAACCTTTCGGATCCCACCACACCCGCGTCTTGCTGGACCTGACGAGCGAGGTCCGGGGACGGCGCGGCGCTGGACGCCTCCACGGCCGCGACGTAGGTGCGGCGCAGGATCTCCCAGGTGTTGTCGGTGTCGCCGTACCAGGGGCCGTGCACTGCTTCGAAGGCATGGAGCTCGGCGTCGAAGAGGGGCCATGCCCCGGGGTACTGGGATCGGCAGCGTGCGGACAGCTCGGCGGTCCTGGGGCTCAGCGCCGGTGCGGTGGGCCGCGGCGCGATGGTGAGGGTCGTACCGTGGGTGAGGATGCCGGTGCATGCGTTGGGCTGCAGGTCGCACAGCGGGCACCCCTCGGCCGGGGGGAGACCCTCGGTGATGCCGTCGAACCACAGGGCGTGCCGTCCCGTGAGCCCCATCCAGACGATGGTGGTGGTCAGCAGCCAGGTGTTCCACATCGGGCGATGCGCCTCGGGCGTGCAGCCGTACTTGACGAGGGCTATCGCGCAGGCAGCGTAGAAGGCCTTGGTGTGGGTGGGCATCTCGGCGAGCCAGAAGTTGCTGATCTCGCCGGTGAGGGCGTCGGCCCGGACGTCGGCCATGTCGTCGATGACACGGCACAGCAGCAGGGAGGCGAGGTTTTCCTCCTGCCAGAGTTCGGTGTCGGGTGCGACGTGCCAGAACAGGCAGTCCAGCATCTGCAGGACCGAGTAGGAGCTGTGGCCGAGTGGGTTGGTCTGGGGGAGTGTGACGCTGCCCGCCTCGTGCTGCTGGAGCCAGTACTCGTCGACGGATCGCTTGTGGGCTGCGAAGAGTCCGGAGACCAGGGCCCGTGCGCTGTTGGTGCTGAAACTCTCGGCCAGGCGCCCTTCGACGTGTTGGGTGAGGCGCGTGGTGTCGATGGTGTCGATCACGCGCTTGTACTCGTGGAAGACGAGGATGTCGTCCTCGAAGCGGTGGCGGTGGCCGAGGTCTCGTTCGAGGTCGTTCATCTGACGGGTCCAGGACCATCCACCGGTCAGGACGCTGTCGAGTTCCCGGCGGTACGGCCAGGTCTTGACGGTGAGGGGGCGGCCGGCGCTCTGCCGCCAGCGGTAGTCGTCCAGCGTGCGGGCGGGGGGCGTGGGCAGGTGACGGCACAGCGGGCAGGCGCAGTCGGTTGCCCGCTCCTCCGCGTGCGGCGGGGTGAGTGCCCGGCTCCGCCAGGCCCCTTCCAGCATCGCGCAGGTCAGCCGGCAGACCTCGATGTCGGTGCTGACTTCGGGGAAGGCCGCCTCGATCATGCGCAGGCTGGTGTCGAGGTGCCTCAACCTGGCGTAGCCCTCCTCGTCGGGCGGGAGGAACTCGCGCGGCGCCTGATGGAGGGCTCCCGCCAGATGCAGCGTGGTGCCGGAGTGGCGGGATCCGAGCGCGTCCAGTCGCTGCTGAGCGGCGTTCTGGAAGTTCCGGTACTGATCCGTGCTCCCGTTTATGCGTTTCACGAAGAGTCCGGCCAGGGTGTTCCCCGCCTCCGTGGGCCGGAACTGGGCGCTTGACTGCGCCGGGAGCAGGCTGTCGGCGGACGCCTTCGGAACAGCACCTGCGCCTCGGGAATTCACACCAGTCTCCTTCAAGTTGTGGTCATGACAACGGAATCGGTCGTCTGCGGTCGTCGGCAGTCGTGTCCGGGAAAGGGCGGCCCTTCCGCGACGGCCTCGCCGGACAGCCGGACTCGCGCGACCGGATCCTGCTCATGCCGCGAACGGCCGCGATGGGTACGACTACTGCGTTGGCGGCCGGGGAGGGGGCGCGGGTCGCCCAGGGGGCGCTGGTCCACGGCGGACGCATCCTCGACACCGCCGGCCTTCCAGGAGCGGCCCGCCCTCGTAGAAGCGCTCTTGCTGCAGGACGACGACCTGGGTCGCTGCCTCAGCTGTGTTGATGAGGCTGCGCACCAGGTCCATGTCCCGGATCCGGCGCGGATGGCGGGCGCGCGAACTCCGGATGCTCACTGACGGGCGATTCGAAGGGCAGGTCGAAGGTGACGTCCTGAGGCATGTGTTTCCTTTCGGGAGACAGAGCGCAGAGTCCCCCCGTCCCTGCGAACGGGTGGCCTGTCGGCCACCCGTGCACTCGAACTGGCCTTCGTGGCTCGAAAGTTGAGCCGTGAAGCGCTACGAGGCTGCCCAGAGCGTAAATGATCTACGCGTGACCTCGCCGTGACGTGTGTTACTGCTCACGCCTCCTGAGCTGAGTACACTCGCGCGCCCGCCACGTATGTCTGCGCGACCCGGGTGTCCGCGATGGCCTGCGGAGGCCCGGCGAACGGATCGCGGTCCAGGACCACCAGGTCCGCGAACGCCCCGGCCGCCACCCGGCCCGTGTCGTCGAGGTGGTTCACATACGCCGATCCGGCCGTGTACGCCGTGATCGCGTCCCTGAGCCCGAGCCGCTCCTTGGGCAGGAACACCGGCGCGTCGCCGCCCGGTTCGACCCGGTTCACCGCGACATGGATGCCCTGGACCGGGTCGGGACTGCTCACCGGCCAGTCGCTGCCGGCCGCGAGCCGCGCCCCGGAGCGCAGCAGTGACCCGAACGGGTACTGCCAACCGGCCCGTTCGGACCCCAGGAAGGGGATCGTCAGCTCGTCCATCTGCGGCTCGTGCGCGGCCCACAGCGCCTGGATGTTCGCGGTCGCGCCGAGCCGGGCGAAACGCGGTACGTCGGCGGGGTGCACGACCTGGAGATGCGCCAGGTGGGGCCGCGTGTCGCTGGGGCCGTTCGCGGCCCGCGCGGCCTCGACGGCGTCCAGCGCGTCCCGTACGGCCCGGTCGCCCAGCGCGTGGAAGTGGCACTGGAAGCCGAGCGCGTCCAACTCGGTGACGTACTTGGGGAGTTGCGCCGGGTCGATAAAGCTCTTGCCCCGATTGGCCGTGGCGCAGCCGCACTTGTCCAGGTACGGGTCGAGCAGCGCGGCCGTGCCGTTCTCGGCCACCCCGTCCAGCATCAGCTTCACCGTGCCCGCCCGGAACCGGCCATGGCTCAACGCGGTCCGCTTCTCGACGAGTTCCGGGATCTGTTCGGCGCCGCGCTCCCGGTCCCACCACAGCGCGCCGACCACCCGCGCGGTCAGCGAACCGTCCCGGGCCGCCGTCAGATACGCCTGCGCCGGGTCGTCCATGCCGAGGAAGTCCCCGACCAGCGCGTCCTGCCAGGCCGTGATGCCCAGTGCGTGCAGATACCGCTGGGCGTGCAGCAGGGCAGCGACCCGGTCCGCCGGGGTCGCGGGCGGCGCGAGCCGGCCGACCAGCTGCATCGCCCCTTCCTGGAGTGTGCCGCTCGGCACGCCGGACGCGTCCCGCTCGATCCGCCCGTCGGCCGGGTCGGGCGTGTCGCGGTCGATCCCGGCCAGCTCCAGGGCCCGGCTGTTGACCCAGGCCCCGTGATGGTCCCGGTTCGGCAGATACACCGGCCGGTCCGGTACGACGGAGTCCAGCAGCTCCCGTGTCGGCGTACCGCCCTCGAAGGCCTCCATGGACCAGCCGCCGCCCAGGATCCACGCCCGCTCCGGATGTGCCTCGGCATAGGCGCGTACGGCGGCCACGGTCTCCGCGGCGGTCCGCAGACCGGTCAGGTCGCACTGGCTCAACTCGAGGCCGGCCGGCACCGGATGGACGTGCGCGTCCTGGAAACCGGGCAGCAGCAGCCGTCCGGCCAGATCGACCACCTCGGTGCGCGGCCCGGCGAACTCCCGCAGCTCCTCGGCGGTCCCGACGGCGGTGATGCGCTCACCGGTGACCGCGACGGCAGAAGCCGTCGGGCCCTCGGGGGTGAGGACGGGGCCACCGGTGAAGAGCAGATCAGCGCGCATCTTTCCTGTTCCTTAGTTGGGGGTCGTGAGCAGCTGGGGTGCATCGGCGTCCGTGCCCTCACCGGTGCGGAAGTACGGCGAGCGGCGTACGTACTTCGCCCATCCGGCCGCGACGAAACCGGACGCGATCATCACCAGCGGGGTGGTCAGCAGGAACCAGCCGTTGTCCGCGCTGACCTCGAAGTGGTCGGCCGAGGTGTAGAAACACCAGCCGAGGTAACCGCCCAGGCCCAGCAGCGTGAGGGCGCTCAGCGCCGGGAGCACCACCGCACGGACGCCCTGTCGCCAGTCCTTGCGCAGCAGCGCCCGGAAGCGCACGGCGGCGGCCAGCGCGGTGAGCGCGTACGACAGGGCGACGACGATGCCGACCGCGTTCACCGTCGCCATGATCATGTCGGCCAGCCGCGGGATCACCAGGGCGAGCGCGGCGACCGCCGTGGCCAGCGCCCCGATCAGCAGCGTCCCGGCCGCCGGAGTGCCGTACCTGGGACTGACCCCGGCCCACACCGGCCCGAGGGTACGGTCCCGGCTCATCGCGAACATGCCGCGCGCGGTCGGGATCACCCCGGCCTGGAGCGAGGCCGTCGCCGAGAACATCAGCGCCACCAGCGGCAGCGCGGCCCACGGCTGGGAGGCGAGCCGGTCGCCGAAGAACGCCAGCCCCTCGGCCCCGTGCCCGGCCAGCTCCGGCTCCGACAGCACTCGCTGGAAGGCCACCGAGCCCAGCAGGAACAGCCCCAGCATGGTCACCAGGGTGATCAGCCCGGCCCGGGAGGCGTCCCGGGGGTCGCGGACCTCCTCGTTGACGCTGAACGCGGCCTCGAAACCCCAGTAGCAGAACACCGACAGCAGCAGACCCTGCGCCAGCGCCGTCGCCGACGGGATCGCGAACGGGTCGAACCAGCTGAGACTGAAGGGGTGCGAGCCGGTGACGATGCCGTAGCCGCAGAACCCGAGCAGTACCACGTACTCGAAGACCAGCAGCCCGGTCTGGAGCCGGGCGGCTGTGCGGATGCCGGTCACCGCGGTGAGGGTGACCGCGACCAGGACGACGATGCCGACGGCCGTGGTCTGCGCCGTCGATCCGGGGTCGAGGGCGAGCCCACCGACGCGGTGCAGTCCGGCCTCGCCCGCCAGCTGGAGCATCGCCGACCCGGTGACCGCCGTGGTGTACGCGAGAAAGGCGACCGTCGCCACGATGTTCACCCAGCCGACCATGAAGCCGAGCCATGGATTGAGCGAACGGCCCACCCACACATAGCCGTTGCCCGCGTTCGGCTCCACCCGGTTCAGCCGGGAGTAGGCGCCCGCGATGCCCAGGATCGGCAGGAACGCAAGCAGCATGATGGCCGGCAGATGCAGCCCGACCACCCCGGCCGTCACCCCCAGCCCGATGCCGATGCTGGTGGTGGCGGCCGTACTGGACGCGGCGACCGCGACGGTGTCGAGGACACCGAGGGATCTGCGCAACTCAGGGGGGTCGACTGTGTAGGGCTTGTCGGTCATGGCCAGCACTCCGCTCACACCTGGGGGCCGGACCTGGTCGGCCCCGGTGACCGCACATGAAACTGCCGGTGCACTTCACAGGTCAACGGTGTTGTCATAAGGTGCGGCAGCAGGAAGGGAGGCCACCATGAGCGAACGAGTCGTCCCCGCCGCCGACCGGCGGCGCAGGCGCCCCACCAAACACGGTGTGGTCCTCTCCGAGGGGCTGATCGTCGAGACCGCCCTGCGGCTGATCGAGGAGCACGGCGCAGAGGCCCTGTCCGTGCGCCGCCTCGGCCGCGCCCTGGGTGCCGACCCAAGCTCCCTCTACCGCTACTTCCGGCACACCGACGAGCTGATGCTGGCCGTCGCCGACGAGCTGATCGGCCGTACCCTGCGCGTCTGGCGGCCCACCGGCGACTGGCGCGCCGACCTGCGCGACCTGGGCCTGCGCATGCACGCCGGCGCCCTCGCCCATCCGCGGGCGGCGGTCCTCAGCGCCCACCGGGTGACCGGACGGACGTACGAGATCCAGGCTGTCGAGACCATCCTCGGAGTGCTGCGGAGCGCTGGCTTCCCGGACGCGGAGGCGGTCCGCGTCTATCACGCCTTCGTCGACCAGGCCCTCGCGTACAGCGCCCTCGACTCCGCCAACACCGCCCTGCCCAAGCCCGCCCGCGAGGCCGAGGCGGACGTGTGGCAGGCGACCTACGCCCGGCTGCCCGCCACCACCCACCCGAACATCGCGGCCACCGCCCGCCACCTCGTGGCCTCGATGCGGGGCAGTTCCTACCCGGCCGCCCTGGACCTGCTGCTGACGGCGGCCGAGGACCGGCTCGCGCAGATCCGTACCGCCGAGGCCAACGACCATGACCCCGACGGGAAGTGGCCTGCGGCCGACTGAATCCGGTCCGGGGGGACAGATGCACCGGGAGAACCTTCCCAGGGAGGAAGCATGGCACTGGTGACCGCGGCCGTCGTGGTGCTCGACTGCAACGAGCCCGAGAAACTCGCCCATTTCTACCGGCAGTTGCTGGACGGCGAGGAGAGGGAGGCATCCGCCAACCTCGTCGAGATCCGCACCGCCGACGGCGTCCGGATCGCCTTCCGGCGGGACGTCAACGCCACCCCGCCCAGCTGGCCGCGCCCCGAGAACTCCCTCCAGGTCCATCTCGTCTTCCTCGTCGAGGACCTGGACGCGACGGAGCGCCGGGTGGTCGGGCTCGGCGGGCGGCCGATCGAGGCACGGGACCCGGCCGGGCCCTACGAGGAACGTGGGTACTCGGACCCGGCCGGACACTCCTTCACCCTGCGCCTGGTGCCGCCCCTGGCACCCAAGCAGGGCTGACCCTCCTCAGTCCCGGCCCCCCTTGCGGGTCGTCGGCCACGTCCCGGTGGAGCGCTCGACGGCGGTGGCGCCGGTGCGGTCCACGGCACTGCGTACCACCGCGAAGACGGCGCCCTGGAGGGCCGCGGCCAGCAGCACCTCGCCCCAGCCGCGGTCCCGGTCCAGGGCGTCCGGCGCGTCCTCCTCGCCGCGCAGCGCCATCCAGGTCCGACGGAAGACCAGTGCGCCCAGCGCGCCGCCGGCCCAGCTCAGCACGAAGCCGAGCGGCGCGTAGACGAGAGGGAGCTTCTGCTTCTTCCTGCGCTTGGCCATGTCTGCCTCCTCGTTCTCAGGGCCGCCCCGCGACCGGAACCTCCTCGCCCGCCGGCACCGGGCCGGGCGGGGTCCCGTCCCCGAAGGGCCGGCCGCCCAGCTGCTCCCGGTGATGGGGCGTCAGCCACCCGGAGAGATCCGGGCCGAGGGGAACGATACGGGTGGGGTTGATCCCGGTGTGAACCTGGTAGTAGTGCCGCTTGATGTGGTCGAAGTCGACGGTGTCACCGAATCCCGGCGTCTGGTAGAGGTCCCTGGTGTACGCCCACAGCACCGGGTTCTCCGTCAGCTTCCAGCGGTTGCACTTGAAGTGGCCGTGGTAGACGGCGTCGAACCGCACCAGCGTGGTGAACAGCCGGATGTCGGCCTCCGTGATCGTGTCCCCGACCAGATAGCGCTGCCCCGCCAGCCGCTCGGCGAGCAGACCGAGCCGCCGGAACACCGCCGCGCACGCCTCCTCGTACACCTTCTGCTCGTGCGCGAACCCGGCCCGGTAGACACCGTTGTTGACGTCCTCGTAGACCTCCGCCATCACCGTGTCGATCTCGTCCCGGTGCTGGACCGGATACAGGTCCGGCGCCCCGTCACGGTGCAGTGCCGTCCACTCGGCGGCCAGGTCCAGGGTCAGTTGCTGGTAGTCGTTGGTGACCAGCCGCCCGCTCGGCACGTCCACGATCGCGGGCACGCTCACCCCGCCCGGGTAGCCGGTCTCCCGCCGGTCGTAGGCCTCGCTGAGGAACCGGATGCCGAGCACCGGGTCACGGTCGTCGGGGTCGAGGGTGAAACGCCAACTGCGGTCGTCCTGGATCGGGTCGGCGACGGCCAGCGACAGGACGCCCTCCAGGCCGAGCAGCCGCCGTGAGACCAGTGCCCGGCTCGCCCACGGACAGGCACGGCTGACCACAAGCCGGTAACGGCCTGCCGCCACGGGCCAGCCGTCCCGCCCGTCCGCCGTGATCCGGTCCGCGAAGTGACTGGGGGAGCGGGAGAACTTCCTGTGCCCGTACGAGGTGTTGCCGTCGCCACTCATGGTGCCTCCTTGCCGAGGTGCGGGCGCGGGCCGATACGCGCCCGATGGGCCGTGTTCCCCGATGTTCCCCGATTCGCGCATCCCGTACGGTGTGATCAGCTCGGCCCGGGGCAGTCGGCCGTCGTGAGTGGGACTTCATCGAAAGATCAGCCGCAAGAACATTCGAGCCCGGCGAACGCCGACCGCAGGACACGTCTGACCGTGTTCGTGGCACTCGCCGCCAATCTGGTGATCGCCGTGGCCAAGGCCGTCGGCGGTGTCGTAGCCGGCTCGCCGGCCCTGCTGGCCGAGGCCGCGCACTCCGTGGCCGACAGCCTCAACGAGGTGTTCCTGCTGGCCGCCCTGCGCAGCAGCCGCCGTCCGCCCGATGACCGGCACCCCTTCGGCTACGGCAAGGAGCGCTTCTTCTGGTCGCTGCTCGCGGCCGTCGGGATCTTCGTCATGGGCGGCTGCTTCTCCTTCTTCCAGGGCGTCGAGGCGCTGCGCAACGGCGCGGAGGAGAAGCTCAGCGGCTATGTGGCGGGCCTGATCGTGCTGGGTGTCGCCCTGCTCGCCGAGGGCGCCTCGTTGATCCGGGCGCTGCACCAGGCCCGCCGTGAGGACCGGGGGCTGCGGGATCCGGCGTTGCGGACGGTCGTCGCCGAGGACGGCACCGCGGTGCTCGGTGTGCTGCTCGCGATGGTCGGCATGGTGCTGCACATGGTCACCGGCCAGGTCGCCTGGGAGGCCTCCGCCTCACTGGCGATCGGCGTCCTGCTGGTGTTCGTGGCCTACCGGCTGGGCGCGGACGCCCGCGCCCAGCTGATCGGGGAGGCCGCGGACCCGGAGCTGAGCCGCACCATCCGGGAGCGGCTGGCGAAGGAGCCGGAGATCGACAGCGTGGAAGCGCTGTTCACGATGAAGCTTGGCCTCGACTCGGCCCTGGTCGCGGCCCGGGTCGACCTGGCGCCCGGCCTGGACAGCGAAGAGGTCGAGGAGGTCCTGGTGCGCATCAAGCGTTCCCTGGAACGGGAGTTGGGCGAGACCGGCCAGATCTTCCTGGACGTGACCGACGGCTCCGCGCAGGAGGCACGAGAAAGCCCCGCCGCGACGGGGGAACGCGGCGGGGCCTGACTTTCGGCTGCCCGGCCCGAAGCCGGTTCATGCCTGCGGGAAACAGATTTTTCTAAATTCCGACGTTCCCCGGCCGGAAAGGATTCCCGGAACCGTCAGTTCGCCTGCTGGGGCTCCAGCACGAACACCGGGATCTCCCGGTCGGTCTTCTCCTGGTACTCGGCGTACGGCGGGTACGCGGCGACCGCCCGCTCCCACCACTCGGCCTTCTCCGCGCCGGTGACCTCACGGGCGGTCATGTCCTGCTTGACCGGCCCGTCCTGGAGCTCGACATGCGGATCCGACTTGATGTTGAAGTACCAGACCGGATGCTTGGGCGCACCGCCCTGTGAGGCGACCACGGCGTACTTCCCGTCGTGCTCCACCCGCATCAGCGGCGTCTTGCGGATCTTCCCGCTCTTGGCCCCCCGGGTGGTCATCAGGATGACGGGCATCCCGGTGTCCATCAGGGTCGTGCCCTTCGTCCCGCCGGAGCTCTCGTACAGCTCGACCTGCTCACGCACCCAGGCTGTCGGGCTGGGCTCGTACTCGCCCTCAAGAGGCATGAGGTCCTCCCCTCGTCGCTTCCACATCTGACGCCATGATTCAACACCGGGAGTGCCCCGGATCATCCGCACGACACCAGGCCCTCCTTACCTCACGGGTAATCGCACTTCCCGCACGTCGCGGGCACAGTCGTGGACACACCCCGTCCGGCCGACACCCGAGGCAGGTCCCATGTCCCCCACGCATGCCGTCGTCGAGGAACTCCTCCGCCGGATCGGCGACGGTGACGCCGAGCGGGTCGCCGAGCTGTACGCCCAGGACGCCGACTGGCGGCTGAACTGGCCGCAGGACCAGCACGACCGCCCGGCCACTCCGTGGATCACCCACCGCAGCGGCCGCGCCGGGGCCGCCGCGCACTACCGCGACCTCGCGGCGCACCATGTCCCCGGGCGGGCGGACACCCGGATCGAGCGGGTGCTGGTCGACGGCGAGGACGCGGTCGTGCTGGGCGGGATCCGGCAGACCGCCAAGCCCACCGGGCGCTCGTATCACGCCAGGTTCGCCCTGCATCTCACCGTCCGGGACGGACTGGTCGTACGGCACCACGTCCACGAGGACAGCCTCGCCGTGGCCCGTGCCTTCGCGCCCTGACCGCGTGCGGGATCCTCAGCCCGGCGACAGGGCCATCCGGGCCGCGAGCCCCAGCATCACGCAACTCGACAGCAGCGCCGTGACCAGGCGTCCCCGGTGGCCGGTGAGGCCCCGGCCGAGCAGCGCGCCACCGCCCGCCAGCAACAGCTGCCAGCTCGCGGAGGCGGCGAAGGCGGCGAGGACGAAGACGCCCTGCTGCAACGGTCGTACCGCCTCGGCGGAACGCGTGCCGACCACCAGAGCCGCGAAGTAGATCACCGTCGTGGGGTTGAGCAGCGTGATCCCGAGGAGGCCGAGATACGCCCGTCCGGGACCGGGTACCGGCCGCTCGGGCCGGGCCGGAAGTCGCCGCTCCCGGTACTGGCGCAGAGCCACCGCCGCACCGCGAACCGCCAGTCCCACCAGGACCAGGGCGGAGGCCCGGCGGAGCGGCCCGAGGACCGGCAGCAGCGCCGTCGCCAGCGCGGCGCCGCCGACCGCGGCGAGCAGGGCGTAGAGGCCGTCGGCGCTCGCGACGCCGAGCGCGGCGCAGGCGCCGGTCCGCAGTGACGTGCGAGCCGTGAGGGACACTAGGTATGTGCCGACCGCACCGACCGGGACGGCGATCCCGTACCCGGCAAGCAGGCCGGCGACGAGCGCGGCCGTCACGGGCGTGCGGGCTCGGGCCTCCAGGAACGCCTCGGCTGCTGCTGGACCCGCCCCCGACCGATGGTCGTGAAGGTCAGCGGCACCACGGCGTCAGGAGTGTTCATGCGCAGATCCTGTGGTCCGCCTCGCCGCCCCGGCAAGCGAATTTCGGCGCGGAAGCGTCGCCGACCGCGTGCGGTTCGGCCAGATCACCCGTTTCGCCGATCTGGCTGAACTTGCGGTCGTCCCATAGATGCCCCGGGCATCTAATGAAGATCGGCACGACGTACGACATTCGTCTGCGAGGTCTTCCATGAACGAACTGACGGACCTGACGGAATCCACGATTCCTGACCGCCCGGCCGACCCTGTGGCCTGGCCGCAGGACCGCACGTGCCCCTACCACCCGCCCACCGGCTACGACCCACTGCGCGACGGAACCCCGCTGTCCCGTGTCACTCTCTACGACGGCCGCACCGCCTGGGCGGTCACCGGCCACGGCACGGCCCGGGCGCTGCTCTCCGACCCCCGGCTCTCCAGCGACCGCCGACGGGACGACTTCCCGATGCCGAACGCCCGGTTCGCGGCGGCCCGGGAGCGCCGCCAGGTCGCCCTGCTCGGACTCGACGATCCCGAGCACCAGACCCAGCGCCGGATGCTGATCCCGGACTTCACCCTCAAACGGGCGACCGGGATGCGGCCGGCCATCCAACGGATCGTCGACGAACTGCTCGACCGGATGATCGCCCAGGGGCCGCCGGCCGACCTGGTGAGCGCCTTCGCCCTGCCGGTGCCGTCCATGGTCATCTGTGACCTGCTCGGTGTGCCGTACGCCGACCACGAGTTCTTCGAGGCGCAGTCCCGGCGGCTGCTGCGCGGCCCGGCGCCCGCGGACTCCCTGGACGCGCGCGACAGGCTGGAGGCCTACCTGGGCGACCTGGTCGACCGTAAGAGCCGGGACGAGGCGCCCGGCGAAGGTGTCCTCGACGACCTCGTCCACGAGCGGCTGCGTGAGGGTGCCCTGGACCGCGCCGAGGTCGTCGCACTCGCCCTCATCCTGCTGGTCGCCGGGCACGAGACCACGGCCAACATGATCTCGCTCGGTACCTTCACCCTGCTGCAGCAGCCCGAGCGGCTCGCCGAACTGCGCACCGACCCCGCGCTGCTGCCCGCCGCCGTCGAGGAACTGATGCGGATGCTCTCCATCGCCGACGGGCTGCTGCGCGTCGCCCTGGAGGACATCGAGGTGGCCGGCACCACCATCCGCAAGGGCGACGGCGTGCTCTTCGCGACCTCGGTCATCAACCGCGACGAGTCCGTGTACGCCGACCCCGACACCATCGACTGGCACCGCCCGGCCCGCCACCATGTGGCCTTCGGCTTCGGCATCCACCAGTGCCTGGGCCAGAACCTAGCCCGCACCGAGCTGGAGATCGCCCTCGGCACCCTGTGGGAGCGGCTGCCGGACCTGCGGTTGGCCGCGCCACCGGAGAAGATTCCCTTCAAACCCGGCGACACGATCCAGGGGATGCTGGAACTCCCCGTGACCTGGTAAGAGGCTCCTGCCATGCACATCGAGATCGACACGGACGTATGCATCGGAGCCGGCCAGTGCGCCATGACGGCCCCGAACGTCTTCACCCAGGACGACGACGGCTTCAGCACACTGCTCCCCGGCAAGGAGGACGGCGGCGGCGACCCGCTGGTCCGAGAGGCGGCCCGGGCGTGCCCGGTGCACGCCATCACCGTCAAGGAACCGACGGGCTAGCAACAGCCGGCGGTGCCTCCAGCACCGCCGGCTCCAGCCCGCGCAGCCGCGCCGGGTCGGCGATCACCTCGTACGCCGTCATCCTGCTGCCCCACCTGGCCGGCCGGGAAGCGGCGGCCGCCGACTCCCGCGCGGCGGCCCGGGCCGCGCTGTCGGCGCTCGCTGCGGCCTGACCTCACGGGTCGCGCAGCAGCGCCCGGGCCGCCTCGCGCGCCTCGGCCGCGGGCTCCGTGCTCCCGGTGATGCCCGCGGTCACCATCGCCCCCTCGGCCAGCAGGAACAGCGGCCCGGTGAGCGCGGCGTCCAGCCCGGCGCCCGCCACCAGGCCCGCCAGGTAGTCCCGGAACGCCCGCTTGTGGCCCCGCACCTGGGCCACCACCCGCTCGGAGGTGGCCCCCAGTTCGCCGTACGCGTTGATCCACGCGCACCCCCGGAAGTCCTCCTCGCCGAACCACCCCGCCAGCCAGTCGAAGACGGCGAGCAGCCGCTCCCGGGGATCCGTCTGCCGCTCGACATGCTCGGCGAGCCGCTGCCGCCAGCGCACGTCCCGGCGCTCCAGATAGGCCACCACGAGCTGTTCCTTGGCGGGGAAGAGCTGGTAGAGCCGCTTGAGGGAGACCCCGGAGGAGGCGCGTATGTCGTCCATGCCGACGGACTGCACCCCGCGCCCGTAGAACAGCCGCTCGGCGGCCTCCAGAGCCTGCTCCCGCGCGACCGCGCTGTCCATCACCATTCCCGGATCGCTCCTTGACGAGAGAACGTACGTTCTCATACGTTAGCAGCGACCGTGAGAACGTGCGTTCTCCACTTGAGGAGGAGATCATGCCCGACCGTCCGCCCCTGCCGCCCTTCACCCGTGAGACCGCCGCCCAGAAGGTCCAGGCCGCCGAGGACGCCTGGAACACCCGCGACCCGCAGCGCGTGGCGCTCGCCTACTCCGAGGACTCGGTCTGGCGCAACCGCGACGCCTTCGTCACCGGCCGCGCCGAGATCGTCGAGTTCCTCACCGCCAAGTGGGAGCGCGAACTGGAGTACGCGCTGCGCAAGGACCTGTGGGCCTTCGACGGCAACCGCATCGCGGTCCGCTTCCAGTACGAGTGCCACGACGCGGCCGGCCAGTGGTGGCGGTCGTACGGCAACGAACTCTGGGAGTTCGACGAGCACGGGCTGATGACCCGGCGCGAGGCCAGCATCAACGACGTCCGGATCGAGGAGCACGAACGCCGTCTCCACGGTCCGCGTCCGGAGTCCGAGCGGGGCCTGTCGTTCCCGCTCCGCCAGCACCCGCATAGGGTTCCGGGATGACCGATGCGACCTCGAAGTCCTTCCTCTACCTCGTCGTCTGCGCGGCCGGCATCGCCTCGGGCGTCGGCAAGCTGATCACCGCGGCCCAGGAACGGGGCTGGGAGGTCGGGGTCATCGCCACACCGGTCGCCATGAACGGCTTCTTCGACACCGCCGAGGCCGAGGCCCGCACCGGCCGCCCCGTCCGGTCGGCCTGGCGCCGGCCCTCCGACCCGCGCCCCTTCCCGCCGCCGGACGCGGTGGTCGTCGCCCCCGCCACCTTCAACACCGTCAACAAATGGGCCGCCGGGCTCGCCGACACCCTCGCCGTCGGCACCCTCTGCGAGGCCCTCGGCCTGGGTGTCCCGATCGCCGTCCTGCCCTGTGTCGCCGACGCGCTGGCCGCTCACCCCGCCTACCAGGAGAGCCTGAACCGGCTGCGCGGGCTGGGCGTCCGCTTCGGCGACCCGCACACCGGCGGAACCGAAGTGGACGGCCGGCGCCCCGAGTTCGCCTGGGAACGGGCGCTGGACCTGCTGGAGCGGGGCTGACGGCGTCCGATTACCGCCCAGTGACGCGGGACCGCACGGCGGGCCGACGTACGCTCGGCTCTGTACGACGTGATCTCGACGGTGGGAGACAACGATGGAGTACGTGAAGCTCGGCCGCACCGGTCTGGACGTGTCCCGGATCTGCCTCGGCTGCATGACCTACGGCCTGCCCGACCGCGGCACCCATGAGTGGACCCTCGACGAGGAGGCGTCCCGCCCGCTGATCCGGCAGGCGCTGGAGGCGGGCATCAACTTCTTCGACACCGCCAACGTCTACTCGGACGGCACCAGCGAGGAGATCGTCGGCAAGGCGCTGCGCGACTTCGCCCAGCGCGACGAGATCGTCCTCGCCACCAAGGTGCACGGCCGGATGCGCCCCGGCCCCAACGGCGGCGGTCTGTCCCGCAAGGCGATCCTCACGGAGATCGACCACAGCCTCAGCCGCCTCGGTACCGACTACGTCGATCTCTACCAGATCCACCGCTTCGACCACGACACGCCGATCGAGGAGACGATGGAGGCGCTGCACGACGTCGTCAAGGCGGGCAAGGCGCGGTACATCGGGGCGAGTTCGATGTACGCCTGGGAGTTCTCCAAGGCCCAGTACACGGCCGAGCGGAACGGCTGGACCAAGTTCGTCTCCATGCAGAACCACTACAACCTCCTCTACCGCGAAGAGGAGCGCGAGATGCTGCCGCTCTGCGCCGACCAGGGCGTGGGCGTGCTGCCGTGGAGCCCGCTGGCCCGGGGCCGCCTCACGCGCGACTGGGGCACGGTCACCGAGCGCAGCGCCAACGACAACTTCGGCGACCGCCTCTACCAGGAGGGCGACCGCGCGATCGTCGAGGCGGTCACCCGCATCGCCGGCGACCGGGGCGCCCCGCGAGCCCAGGTGGCCCTGTCCTGGCTCCTCCACCAGAAGACGGTGACGGCCCCGATCGTCGGCGCGTCCAAGCCCCAGCACATCGAGGACGCGGTCGCGGCAGTGGACCTGAAGCTCAGCGACAAGGAACTCGAAGAACTGGAGCAGCCCTACGGCCCCCATTCGATCGCCGGTCACTGAGGCGCGCCCCGCATCACAACCGCTCCGTCCCGCAAGGACCGGCCCCCTCGCTCTCAAGCAGGGGAACCCTCTCGCCGTTCATCGTCAATGTCCGGTAGTACTCCCCGATCCGCACCGCCGACCGCCCCACGTAGTGCCCGATGAACGACCGCCGGAACCGGTCCCCGGACCGGTTCGGCTGTGACCCGTGCACCAGACTCCCGTTGAAGAACAGCACATCCCCCGGCCCCATATCGACCGGCACCGTCACCAGCCCCTCCGGCGGAGCCACGTACTCCCGCGCGAACGACAGTTCCGCATCCGACTCCTCCGGGCAGAACAGCTCCATCCGGTGCGTCCCCGGCACCACCTCCAACCCGCCGTTGTCCCGGTCGATCTCCTCGCAGGCGACCCACGCGGCGACGCACGTTCCCGGTTCCACCCGCAGATAGAAGTTGTCCTGGTGCAGCGCCTGCCCCCGGGCCCCCGGCGGCTTGAAGTAGAACATGCTCTGCGCGGCCAGTACCTCCTCCGCGAAGAGCCCCTCCAGGATCACCCGCAGCCGCGCGTCCAGCAGGAACTCCCGTGCGATCGCGCTGATTTCATGCGGCTGCATGACACGGGGATACCGGTGGAGAGGATCCGCCGTCGGCCCCGGCCGGAAGTGGCCCGGCACGGGCCGCCCCGCCGCGTGCAGCGCCGCGAACTCCGCACACAACCCGTCGATCTCGTCGTACCCGAACAACCCGCGTACGACGGTGAACCCGTCCTCCTCGAACTGCCGCAGAATGGCGGTGTCGATGCCCGTGACTGTCATACCCGCGCTCCTCGGTCCGGTGCCCTGGGCCTGTCACGCTAGGCCGGCGCACTCGCGGAGAGGATGCCCATGACCGCTGAGGAATTGCCCGGGGCTGCTGTCCCCGCCCCGCCGCCGGGCATGGTCGTCACCGGCCGCTACGACCAGGGCCCCGGCTACCGGATCAACCGCCCGCAGGGGTCGAGCAGTTGGCTGTTCACCTGGACCACGGACGGCCGCGGCCTGCTCCGGCAGGGCACCGCACAGGCCCACGCCCGCCCCGGCGACCTGGTCGTCCTCGCCCCGGGCGTCCCGCACACCTACACGGTGGCGCCCGGCGCGAGCCGCTGGCGTTTCTGGTGGACCCACTGCCAGGCCCGCGCCGGCTGGGCCCAGTGGCTGGGCCCGTGCAACGTGGGCGACGGTGTGTACGCCGTCGGCGCCCCGGACGACACGCACGCCCGGATCGAAGCCGCCTTCCACCGGCTGCTGGCCGACTCCCGCTGGACCGGCAGCGGCGCGCCGCCCGCGGCCGTACCCGGCGAAGCGCCCGTCGCCGTCGCGTACGGCAGCGCCGCTCGCGAACTCGCCCTCTGCGCGCTGGAGGAGGTGGTCCTGCTCGCGACGGCCGGCGCGCACCGGACGCCACCCGGTCCGGACGCCCGGGACGGACGCGTGCGCCGCGCCGAGGAACTGATCGCCGCCGACCCGGGCGCCCCGCACACCGTCGGCACGCTCGCCGCGCGTGTCGCACTGTCGCCGTCCCGGTTCGCCCACCTCTTCACCCGGCAGACCGGCGTGCCCCCGATGCGCGCGTTGCGCGAGGCCCGGCTGCGACACGCCGCCCGACTGCTGGAGAGCACCGACCTGACCGTCGAGCGGGTCGCCGCCGCGTCCGGATTTCCCAGCCCCTTCCATTTCAACCGGGTTTTCCGCGAAAGTTACGGTGTCCCGCCCGGGGCCTACCGTTCCGGTGAACGTCCGTAAAACCCGCGGCCATTGGTTCGCGGACGCCGTCGGCCGAGCGGCATGCGCAGGTCGGGCCGTGGTTCAATGGTTGGTGTCGTCGGCGGGGCGGTCCGCCCCGAATCCCCGCCCGAATTACGATGTCGATACAACGACAATGCGTCGGCACACTCATTGACGTTTCGTCAAATTAGCGCAAGCTCCGGGCAATGCGCAAAACCCTGGGATCCCTTGTTCTGCGCTGCTGGCCTGTGCAAAGGTGTGCCGTGTCGGCATGCGGACAATTATTTTCACCCCCCGCATGCGCGAGGCCGCTCCCGTACGCCCCTCACGCTTCAAAAGAGCTGCCGACGGCGGACGTTCGAGGGCCGAACCCCCAACGGGCCCATCCGATCATGGCGTCGGCCGGGTCGCATACCGGTCGCATACCAGATGGTATGGACTAATCCCGCGTTGCGTCTGGAAGGAATGCCGCCGTGAATGACGCAGGCCTGGGGAATTCCCCTGCCCCCGCCCGGCCGTTCGACGTCACCGACGAGCAGCTCAGCGCCGAGCTC
This sequence comes from Streptomyces sp. NPDC111744, assembly GCF_055634995.1. Lineage (NCBI taxonomy): Bacteria > Bacillati > Actinomycetota > Actinomycetes > Kitasatosporales > Streptomycetaceae > Streptomyces > Streptomyces sp. NPDC111744. The sequence continues at coordinate 373,476 of NZ_JBVKCG010000002.1, read as the reverse complement.
AAGCAATGGACGGGCGCCGCGCCCGCGCTGCACCCCGTCGGTGAACTCCTCGACCGGCACTGGGAAGCGGCCTTCGCCTACGCCCGTCTGTGCACCGACGGAACCCGCGGCGCGGGAATGCTCACCACCGCCGCATTCACCCGGCTTTTCGGTGAATCCCTCCGCCAGACCGGCCCCACCGCCGCCTGGCGTCCCCAACTCCTTGTCACCGTCCGTCGTATCGCCGCCGAATGGGACAACGACGGCCGCAGCGAACTCCTGCACCCCGAACTGCGCGTCGGCAAGGGGGAGCGGGCCGCCTCCCGGCTGCTCCCGCCCGCGAACCGGCGACTGCTCTCCCGCGCCTTCCAGCGCCTTACCCAGTCCTCACGGGCCGTGCTGTGGCACACCGAGGTCGAGTCGGAACCGCTGTCGACCCCCGCCGGACTGCTGGGCCTCGACGAGCAGGACACGGCGGTCGAACTGCGCCGGGCCCGCGAGCGGCTGCGCGAGGAGTGCCTCCAGGTGCACCGCGAACTCGCCCACGAGGACGAGTGCCAGCGGTACGTCCGGATGATCGACGTGACCTTCCGGCGTGGCGGCGTCGACATCGACCGGGACCTCCAGCAGCACCTCCACGGCTGCACCCACTGCCGGCACACCGCCGACCAGCTCCACCAGTTCAACGGCGGCCACGGCCTCGGCCTCGCCCTGGCCGAGGCCGTGCTCGGCTGGGGCGCCCACGCCTATGTGGAGTCGCGGGCCGGCCTCGCCGAGGAGCCCGCCGAACAGGAGGCCACGCCCCACGGCCGTCTCGCGGGCGGCGAGGCCTTCGCGCCGGCGCCGGGCGCGCCGGGCAAGGACCTGATCGTGCACCCCGCCCTCTCCCGCCGCGCCAAACAGCGGGCCGCCCGCCGGGTGCGCCACCGCAACCTCGCCGTGGCCGTGGGCGCGGTGAGCGGTCTGGTCGTACTGCCGCTGGTGCTGTGGTCGGTGCTCGGCTCAGGCGACGACTCCGGCCCGGCGGCCGCCGGCAAGCCCTCCGCCACGCCCGGCAAGGGCACCTCCAGCTCGGGCCCGTCCTGGATCGGCACCAGCCAGACCGCCCAGGGCACCCTGCGCGGGCGCCTGCACAACATCGCCTCCGGCCTGTGCATCGGCGTGGTCGGCAAGAAGCCCGCCAAGGGCGCCGAGACCGAACTCGCCGAGTGCTCCTCGGCCGCCGGCCAGCAGTGGACGTACGAGAACGACGGGCTGCTGCGCAACGGCGCCGACCCCGGCCTGTGCCTCGACTCGCACCTCGGCTACTCCGTCCGGCTCGCCCCGTGCTCGGCCGCCTCCGGGACCGGCGGCCGGAGCATCCGCTACGACTTCACCCTCCAGGGCGCCCTGGTGCCCCGCTGGGACCAGGACCTGGCGCTCGCCCCGGCCGCCACCGACGGCGGTGGCTCCCTGGTGGTCAAGACCCGGGCGAACGTCGCCGCCCAGCGCTGGGTGATGGACACCTCCCAGCCCGACCTGCAGATGCAGATCGTCAACTGGGACGCCGACACCACCCCGGCACCCACCCCGACCCCGTCGGCCACCCCCACGACCAAGGCCGCGAAGACCCCCGCCCCCACGCCGACGCCCACCCCGTCGGCGTCGAGGACGACCGCGCAGCCGACGCCGTCGAGCAGCGCCCCCGGCCACAACCCGTGCGAGGAGTACCCCGGCTACTGCTACGGCGGCGGCCAGTACGGCGACGGTCGGGGGTACGGCGGCGGCTACGGCGGCGGTGGTGGTGGTCAACGCGGCCACTGAGCCGGTACGGGCTCAGTGGTGGTGCGGCGGCGGGGGCGGCATCGTCGTCAGGTCCGGCGCCCCCTCCGGCCACACCAGCAGCACCGGGCACGGCGCGTGGTCGACGGCGAACCGCACCGCCTTGCCCAGGCTGTGCGGGCCCAGCCGGGACCGGTCGCCGTCCCTGGCCACGATCAGCAGAGCGGCGCCCTCTGTGGCGGCCACCACCTCCCGCTCCACGCGCCCGGTCCGCTCCAGCCGGGTGCACGGCCGCCCCAGCCGTGCCTCGGCCGCGTCCAGCAGTTCCGCCGCCGACCTGCCGCCGAACTCCACCAACCGCTGCTCCGGGTCTCGTTCCGAACCCGCCCGGCCCAGCAGCCCCGCGAACGCGCCGTGCGCGAGCCCGGGCACCCCCGGCTCGGCCACGTGCAGCAGCACCACCTCGGACGCGTCCCGCGCGTAGACACGCGCCGCGTCCACACAGGCGGGCCAGGTCCCCTCGACCAGCCAGACGATCACCCGCATGTCCATGGCCTCCCGCCTAGATCCCGACCACCTGGAGCGCCCCCCACAGTGCCACCACCGCACCGGCCAGCGCGGTCGGCACGGCGATCAGCCCCAGCCGGGTGAACTCCCCGAGGTCCACCCCGTGGTCGTGCTGGTGCACGATCCTGCGCCACAGCAGTGTCGCGAGGGAACCGGCGTAGGTGAGGTTCGGCCCGATGTTCACGCCGAGCAGCACCGCCAGCACCGCGCCCGGCCCCGTCTGCGCGGCCAGCGGCAGCAGCACAAGGACCGCCGGCAGGTTGTTGACGATGTTCGCCAGTACGGCGGCCAGCGCGGCGATGCCGAGCAGGGCCGGCAGCCCCGTGCCGCCCGGAAGGACCTGCCCGAGCGCGTCGGACAGCCCGTTGTCGACGACCGCCCGCACCACGATCCCGAGCGCGAGCACGAACGCCAGGAACGCGGGTGCGGCCGCCTTCACGACCGACAGCGGTGTCGCCTGCCGTCGTACCAGCGCCCGCCCGGCGAGCACCAGGGCACCCGCGCACGCGGCCCACGCCGGGTCGATCCCGAGGGCGGAGGTGAGCACGAACCCGGCGAGCGTGCAGGCCACCGTCACCAGCGCGAAGAGCGGGAGCCGGGGCGGCTCTCCGGTGTCCTTCGACCCCGGGGCCGCCGAGGACAGATCGCGGGCGAAGAACCGCCGGAACACCACGTACTCGGCGCCGATCGCCACCAGCCAGGGCAGCACCATCAGCGCCGCGAACCGGGTGAAGCTCAGCCCGCTCGCCGCGAACGCGAGCAGGTTCGTCAGATTGGACACCGGCAGCAGCAGCGAGGCGGTGTTCGACAGATGCGTGCAGGCGTAGACGTGCGGCTTGGCCCGCACCCCGGACCGGGCCGCCGTCGCGAACACCACCGGGGTCAGCAGTACCACCGTCGCGTCCAGACTCAGTACGGCGGTGATCACCGAGGCCAGGGCGAACACCGCGGTCAGCAGCCGTACCGGCCGGCCGTCCGCCCAGTGGGCCATCCACGCCCCGCAGGCCTTGAACAGCCCCTCCACGTCGCAGAAGTGGGCGAGTACCAGGACGGCGGCGAGGAAACCGACGACGGGGCCGAGCCGTTCGGCCTCCGCCCGGGTGTGGTCCAGCGAGATCGCCCCGGTGGCGATCACCACCCCCGCCGCCGGTACGGCGAGCACCGCCTCCGGCCAGCCGCGGGGCCGGATCACGGCCCAGGCGAGGACGGCGGCGAGCAGCAGGACGGACAGGGTTTCGGCGAGCGGGGTGTTCAGGGGGCGTTCCTCGGGGCGTGGTCAGGTGCGGCCCGCCCATGAAAGCAGACGGACCGATTACGAGGACCGGGTACCCGCCGTGCCCAGGAACTCAGCCCACCCGCCCGTCGGCTCCTGTCCCGGGTTCAGGGTACGCAGGGTGCGCAGCACCGCCGGGTCCTGCGCCTCCAGCCACGCCACCAACTGCTTGAAGGAGACGAAGCGCACATCGTCGTGCTCGGCCATCTTGCCGATCGCCTCCTCGACGGCGTCCATGTAGATGCCGCCGTTCCAGCGCTCGAAGTGGTTGCCGATGAAGAACGGCGCCCGGTTGGTGGAGTACGCCCGCTCGAAGCCCGCCAGATAGGTGTCGCGGGCCTGGGAACGCCAGGCGTCGTACTGGGACTTGTCGCCCAGCGGGTTACCGGCGGACTGGTTGTACATCATGTTGTAGTCCATCGACAGGACCTGGAAGGAGTGCCCGGAGAACGGTATGGACTGCAGGGGGAAGTCCCAGATGCGGTTGCCCTGCACCTTGCCCGGCCAGATCTGCAGACCGCCGGGAGAGCTGGCGTCGTACTTCCAGCCGAGCGCGGCCGCCGTCGGGAGCAGGTTGGTCTGGCCCTCCAGGCACGGGGTGCGGCCGCCGATCAGCTCCTTGCGGTAGTCGAAGGGCAGCGGGTCCAGGTCGGTGAAGCCGGTGTTGGTCTTCCACTTGGTGACGAAGTCGATCGCCTGGTCGATCTCGCTGCGCCACTCGGCGGGGGACCAGTTGCGCACACCGTCGCTGCCGCAGAAGTGCCCGTTGAAGTGGGTGCCGATCTCGTGGCCCTCCAGCCAGGCGGCGCGCACCTGCTGGAGCGTGTTGTGGATGTGCCGGTCGGAGAGGTAGCCGATCGCCGAGGCGCCGACGGCGTGCTGCGGCGGCCGGTAGAGGTCCTTCTTGGCCTCGGGCAGGGTGTAGATGCCGGACAGGAAGAAGGTCATCTTCGCTCCGTGGTCGGCTGCCACCTTGCGGAACCGGGAGAACAGCTTGTTGCTGAGTTCGCCCGCGCCGTCCCAGGAGAACACCACGAACTGCGGCGGCTTGGCGCCGGCCGCCAGGCGCGTCGCCTTCGGCTGGTGCGGCTGCGCGCCGGTGTCGGCGGTGGAGCCGTCCCCGATGAGCTTCAGCGGCTTGGCCGGCACGCCGCCGCTCTTGCCGCCGTCGGCCGAACTGCCGCCGCCCACGGTCCAGTTGCCGTTCGAGCACCCCGACACCGCGCCCAGTGCGCCGAGGGCGCCCGCCGTCGCGCCCGCCGTCAGGACCCGCCTGCGAGAGATGCCGCTCATGTCCGTCCCCGATTCCGTCGTCCCGGCCCCTCGCGGGGCCCTCCTGCTGTGTGGTCGACGGGTTCGATGAACGGGCCGGCGGAAAAGATCGGAGCCGAGGGCGTGTGTTGCACGCCTGTGACAGTTGTGGTCCGGACATGACGAACCCCGCTGCCCGGGGGGAGTGGGCAGCGGGGTCCGGGTGCGGGGTGGTCAGGACCCGGGCGGCCGGCGTTCGGGCCGGTCAGGCACCGGTACCGGCGCTGAACACGGACAGCCGTACGGAGGAGGCGTTGCCGGAGACCGGGACCGTGCCGCCCTTCCAGGTGACCATCAGCGAGTCACGCTCGTCCGGCGGGGTGACCTTCAGCGCGGCCGGGGTCGCCGTCTTGGCGCCGCTGATCTCCGGGTTGGAGAAGGTCAGCCCTGCCCAGGCGCTCTGGCCGGGCTTGAGGGTGACCGTGGCGGGGGTGCTGCCGGACTCTCGCTGCGGGTCGGAGCCCAGCTGGGTTCCGGAGGCGTTCACGAAGGCCGCGCCGGGGAAGCCGCGGACGGTGCAGGTCCGGCCCGACTTGTTGGTGAGCACGATCGGGAAGTTCTCCTGACCGGCTCCCGGGTTGTTGCCGCCCACCGAGGCGGTCAACTCGGAGGTGTGGCAGCGGCTGCCGGTCGCTGTGGTGGCGGTCGTCGTGCCGTCGCCGCCGCTCGTCGATCCGCCGCTGCCTGTCGTCGAGCCGGTGTTCTGGGACGCCGTGCCGGACGGGGCGGCACCGGTGTCCGACGCGCTCGAACCCGCCGAGTCGCCGGTCGCGGGCGCGGCCGTGCCCGACACCGACTCCGGCGACTTGCCCGGGCTGTCGTTGCCACAGGCGGTCAGGAGGCCCAGGGCGGCGACCGTGCTCGCGAGCAGGGCCGCCCCGCGCCGCAAGGACTGGGACGTGTGCGCCATGTCTCTCCACACTCCTGGATGTTCTACGGCACGCTGCGAGGGCGTGCCCGAGGCGCTCCGTGCGCCGTCACTCCCATCCGATGCGAGAAACGGCGGAAAAGTTCGAGGGCACGCCGTGGTTCATCGAGTCAGGTGACCCGGATCGACCGGATTATGCCGTCCGTGGCGGTGTCGTCGACGGCTGCCTTCTGCCGTACCTGGACATACACCTGGGGCTGGTCGTCCCCGTCGGCCGGGGCGAGTGCCGCTTCCTGGATCGAGCCGCCGGCGCCGGAACAGTCGCTCCAGGTGCGGACCCGGCCCTTCCAGGACGTGCTCGTGAAGGTGCGGCTGCCGTCGTAGTGGCACTGCGCATGGGACAGGGCGTTCATCTTGGCCGTGACGTCGCCGTGTTCGCTCAGGCCGATGAACACGCCGTTCACCGCGGTGGTCAGGTCCTGCCACTTCGACACGTCGTCGGCGACCTCCAGCCCCGGCTCGTGCCCCGAGGCCAGCCCCAGGGCCTTGGGATTCCAGCCGGAGCTGCGCAGCTCACCCGCCCACCCGGACGGCACCTCGGCCACCACCCGCCCGGTGGAGTCGGTGACCTTCGCCCCGTCGCCCGCCGAGCCGTTCCGGTCGACCAGCGTGACCGCGAGGGCCGTGCCCCCGGCCGCGAGGACCGCGGCGACAGTCAGCGTGATCGCGTTGAGGTTCCTGCGGACGCCGTCCAGGCGCCGTGGCCGGCGCGCCGCGGCGGCTGCCGCCAGCCGGTCCAGCTCGTCCGCGAAGGCCTGCGCGGAAGGCCAGCGCCGCTGCCGGTCCGGCTCCAGGGCCCGCATCAGGGCCCGCTGGACGTCGTCCCCGAGGTCCGGCCGCAGCCGCTCCGGCCGCACCACCTTCCCGGGCGCCCCCGGCACCGTCCCGGTGACCAGCTCGTAGCCCACCGCACCCAGCGCGTACACGTCGGCGCGTGCGTCGACGCCCTCGCCGGGCTCGGCCTGCTCCGGCGGCTGATAGCCCGCCGACCCGGCGGCGAGCGTGAGCCCCGACGCCTGCGCCAGGCTCTTCGCCAGCCCCAGGTCGGCCAGCAGCACCCGTCGGGTGCCGTCCTGCGTGGTGCGCAGCAGGACATTGGTCGGCTTGATGTCCCGGTGCACGATCCCCGCCCCGTGCAGATCCGCCGCGCCGCGCGCCGCCAGCGCCGTCAGCCGCAGCGCGTCGAGGACCGGCAGCGGCCCCGCCGCGAGCAGATCGGCGAGGGTGCCCGCGTCGGCGTACTCCATCACGAAGTACGGCCGCCCGTCCGGGAGCTCGCCGATGTCGTAGACCTGCACCACCCGCTTCGAGTCGGCCCGGCGCAGCAGTCGCGCCTCGGACAGGAAGCGGTCGTGGATGTCGAGACGGTGGGACCAGTTGTCGGCGAGCACCTTCACCGCGACCGAGGCGTCCAACTGGTCGTCGTGGGCGAGCCAGACCGTCCCGAAGGCACCGGTGCCCAGGCGCCGTTCGAGGCGATAGCGGCCGATCCGCTCCAGGGGTTGCATACGACTATCATGCCTGGCCTGAGATCGACTTCGAGGGGGACCTCCCGTGCCGGACGCCGCGCTGACCGAAGACCTCGCCCGGCGGGCCGCCGCCGGCGACCAGCTGGCCCTGAACCAGCTGCTGGCAGAGGTCTGGCCCGACGTCGTACGACGCTGCGCCCGGTTTCTGCCGTGCCGCGAGGACGCCGAGGAGGCGGCCCAGGACGTGCTGCTCCAGATCTCCCGGAAGATCTCCACCTTCGAGGGCCGCAGCCGCTTCAGCACCTGGCTGTACACGGTCGTCGCCAACTGTTCCCGGCAGAAGTACCGGGACCTGAAGCGGCGGGCGGCGGAGCAGCCGGCGACCATCGAACCGGCCGAGCACGTCGACCCGCGCACCACCAGCGTGATCGCCGGTTCCCGGATCGATCTGCTGGAGGCGCTGGACCGGCTGGAGCGGGAGCATCCGCAGCTGGTCGCGCCGCTGGTGTACCGGGACATCTGCCAGCTGGACTACGCCGAGGTCGCCGAACGGGTGGGGATTCCGCTGGGGACGCTGAAGTCGCGGCTGCATGAGGCCCGTAAGCAGGTCCGGCCCTGGCTCAGCGCGCCGTGACAGGCGATGAACAAGGCAAGGAGCAACAAATAAGGCAAGGAGTTCACCCACTCCTTGCCACTCTCAACTTATAGCGCACAGGGGGGCTTGCGGCAAGGCCCCCCTCGTCCCGCAAAATCGCAGGCCGAAGCCAGAACCAGCGGTATTTGGGGGATTCGCCAAGTGCGTGTGTTGTTGATGGGATACGGATCGCGCGGGGACGTCGAACCGATGGCGGGACTCGGGTCGGCGCTGCGGGGACTCGGCGCGGAGGTACGGGTGTGCGCCCCGCCGGACCAGGAGTTCGCCGAGCTGCTGGCCCGGGCGGGCGTGGCGCATGTGCCGTTGGGGCCGTCGGTGCGCTCGGTGGTGACCAGGCCGAATCCGCAGCCGTCGGACGCGTTCCGGCTCGCTGCCGACCTGGTCGCCGCGCACTTCGACGTGGTCGCCGCCGCGGCCGATGGGTGCGACGCGGTGGTGGCGACCGGCCTGATGCCGGCCGGCGTGCGGTCCGTGACCGAGAAGCTGGGCATCCGGTACGTGTTCGCGTGCCCCCATCCCTTCGGGATGCCGTCCTCGCACTTTCCGCCGTCGGGCCGCCCCGGCCGCCCGGCCCCGCCGGACGCCGACCTGCGGACGCTGTGGAAGGTGGACGCCGAGCGGGTGAACGCGCTGTACGGCGAGGCCCTGAACACCCATCGGGCGGCGATCGGACTGCCACCGGTGGACGACGTCCGCGCCCACGTCCTCACCGGCCGGCCGTGGCTGGCGGCGGACCCGGTTCTGGGACCGTGGCAGGAGCTGACGGACTTCGACCTGGTGCAGACCGGGGCATGGCTGCTGCCGGACGAGCGCCCGCTTCCGGGCGAGCTGGCGGCCTTCCTGGCGGCCGGTGAGCCGCCGGTATACGTCGGCTTCGGCAGCATGGCGATGCGCGGCGCGCCGGACGCCGCCCGGGCGGCCGTCGAGGCGGTGCGCGCCCGGGGCCGTCGGGTGCTCGTCGGGCGCGGCTGGGCCGACCTCGCCCCGATCGACGACCGGGACGACTGCCTCGAGATCGGCGAGGTCAACCACCAGGCGCTGTTCCGGCAGGTGGCCGCCGTCGTCCACCACGGCGGCGCGGGCACCACGACGACCGCCGCCCTGGCCGGCGTGCCCCAGGTGGTCGTCCCCCAGATCGTGGACCAGCCGCACTGGGCCGCCCGGGTGGCCGCGCTGGGCATCGGCGTGGCCCACGACGGGCCGGCCCCGACCGCCGACTCCCTGTCGGCCGCGCTCGCGACCGCCCTCGCCCCCGGGACCCGCGCCCGTGCGGCCGCCGTGGCCGGAGACATCCGCCCCGACGGCGCGACGGTCGCCGCGAAGCTCCTGCTCGACGAGGCCGGCCGGGAGACACCGCCCGTCTCCGCGTGAGGCGCACGGATGTCCCGTGAAGCCCACGGCTGTCCCGTGCGGCGCATGGACTTCCATGAACCGCACGCAAGCAGAGCCGCCCGCACCCGGTACCCCCAACGGAGCTGATGCAGTGAACCCCCTGACCACCCGTGCCTTCGACCTCCCCCAAGGCCTCTCCGCCAAGGCCGCCCCGGCCCTGATCGACGACGACGAGCGACACTTCGCCGCCATCGCGCGCTGCCTCGACGAGACGATCGCCGACCTTTCCGACCGCCTCGACACCGAACTCAGGGCGCCCGGCGGAACCGGCCGGGCCGCGATGGACCGGGACATCGAGGTCCACCGGCTGACCGGACGGCTGCGCACCCTGCGCCGCTTCGGCCTGGACCTGTGCCTGGGGCACATGGTCGCCGCGGACGACCCCGAGCCCGTGTACATCGGCCGGCTCGGCCTCACCGACAGCGAGGGCCGTCGGCTGCTGCTCGACTGGCGGTCACCGGCGGCCGAGCCGTTCTTCGCGGCGACCCACGCCGACCCGATGGGGCTGCGCAGCCGCCGCAGGTACCGCTGGACCGGTGGCCGGATCAGCGACTACTGGGACGAGGTGTTCACCGCCGACGGGCTCGAAGGGCACGCCGCGCTCGACGACCAGTCCGCCTTCATCGCGAGCCTCGGCGCCGACCGGTCGGAGCGGATGCGGGACGTGCTCGCCACCATCCAGGCCGACCAGGACGCCATCATCCGCGCGGGATCCCGGGGCGCCCTCGTCGTCGACGGCGGCCCGGGCACCGGAAAGACGGTCGTCGCCCTGCACCGCACCGCCCACCTGCTGTACTCCGACCCGCGCCTCGGGCACCGCCGGGGCGGTGTGCTGTTCGTCGGCCCGCACCGGCCCTACCTGAACTACGTCTCCGACGTGCTGCCCAGCCTCGGCGAGGAGGGCGTGCAGACCTGCGTCCTGGCCGACCTCGTCGACGAAGGAGCCGCGGCGACCCCCGAGGCCGACCCCGAGGTGGCCCGCCTGAAGTCGACCGTGGACATGGTGAGGGCGATCGAGACTGCCGTCCGTTTCTATGAGGAGCCGCCCGCCGAGGGGATGACGGTCGCCACCGACTGGGGCGACCTGTGGCTGAGCGCCGACGACTGGGCCGACGCGTTCCGGGGACCGGGGCCGGGCACACCGCACAACGAGGGCCGCGACCAGATCTGGGAGGAACTGACGACCCTCCTGCTGGACAAGTACGCCGGCGACGACGTCCCGCCCGACCGGTTCCGCAGGTCGCTCCAGCAGGACAGGGAGCTGGTCGACACCCTGAACGGCGCCTGGCCGCTGCTGGAGGCCACCGACCTGGTCGGGGACCTGTGGTCGGTGCCCGCCTATCTGCGGATGTGCGCCCCCTGGCTCGACCGCGACGCCGTACGGCTGCTCCAGCGTGCCGACGCCCAGGCCTGGACGGTGTCCGACCTGCCGCTCCTGGACGCGGCCCGGCAGCGGCTCGGCGACCCGGAGGCGGCCCGGCGCAGGCAGCGGCAGGAGGCCGCGCTCGCCGCCCAGCGCGAGCGCATGGCACAGGTCGTCGACAACCTGATCGGGGCCGCCGTCGACTCCGGCGCCGACGGTGACGACGGCGAGGGCCTGGTACGGATGCTGCGCGGCGAGGACGCCAAGGTCAGCCTGGTCGACGAGTCCGAACTGCCCACCCTCACCCCGGACCTTCTCGCCGGCCCGTTCGCGCACATCGTCGTCGACGAGGCCCAGGAACTGACCGACGCGGAATGGCAGATGCTGCTGCTGCGCTGCCCGTCCCGGAGCTTCACCATCGTCGGGGACCGCGCCCAGGCCAGGCACGGGTTCACGGAGTCGTGGCGGGAACGCCTGGAGCGGGTCGGATTCGACCGGATCACCCTGGCCTCGCTCAGCATCAACTACCGCACACCGGAAGAGATCATGGCGGAGGCCGAGCCGGTCATCCGGGCCGCGCTCCCGGACGCCAACGTGCCGACCTCGATCCGCGGCAGCGGCCTGCCCGTCGTCCACGGATCCGTCGAGCAGCTGACCCCGGTCCTGGAGGGCTGGCTCGCCGCCCACGCCGAGGGCATCGCCTGCGTCATCGGCGATCCCGCCTTCACCCCGACGCCCCGGATCCGGTCGCTGACCCCGGAGCTGTCGAAGGGGCTCGAATTCGACCTGGTCGTCCTCGTCGACCCGGAGGACTTCGGCACGGGCGTCGAGGGCGCCGTCGACCGCTATGTCGCCATGACCCGGGCGACCCGGCAACTGGTCGTGCTGAAGAGCACCTCCTAGTTCTAGCTAGTTCTAGGGCGTGTCCTCCTCGAACAGGGACAGCTCGGCCCAGATCGTCTTGCCCTCGGCCGTGTGCCGGGTGCCCCAGCGCTGGGTCAGCTGTGCCACCAGCAGCAGGCCCCGGCCGCCCTCGTCCCAGGTCTTGGCCCGGCGCAGGTGCGGGGCGGTGTGGCTGCTGTCGAAGACCTCGCAGATCAGCCTGGTCGTGTCGTGGATCAGGCGGAGCCGGATGGGGTGGGAGCCGTAGCGGATGGCGTTGGTGACCAGTTCGCTGACCACCAGCTCCGTCGTGAAGGCGGCCATGGTCAGGTTCCACCTGTCCAGCTGCTCCACGACCTGCTTGCGGATCGGCGCGACCAGGGCGGGGTCGGCGGGGATGTCCCACGTCGCCACCCGGGACGGCGGCAGGCCCTGGGTGCGGGCCAGCAGCAGGGCCACGTCGTCGGCGACGCCGCCCGACGGCAACAGGGCGTGCAGGATCCGGTCGCAGGTCTCCTCCAGCGAGTCGCTGTAGGCGGCCAGCACCTCGTGCAGGAGTCGGCGGCCGGTGTCCGGGCCCTGGCGCCGGGATGTGATCAGCCCGTCCGTGAACAGGGCCAGAACGGTCCCGTCGGGCAGCTCGATCTCGGTGGACTCGAACGGCAGCCCGCCCAGGCCCAGCGGGGGACCGGCGGGCAGGTCCACCTCGTGGAGGCGGTGGCCCGGGCGCAGCACCACCGGGGGCGGGTGCCCGGCACGGGCGAGAGTGCAGCGCCGGGACACCGGGTCGTAGACGGCGTACAGACAGGTGGCGCCGACCTCGCCGGGGCTGCCGTCGCCGCCGTGCTCCTCGGAGAGCCGGACCACCAGGTCGTCGAGGTGGGTGAGCAGCTCGTCCGGGGCCAGGTCGATGTCGGCCAGGGTGCGCACGGCGGTGCGCAGCCGGCCCATGGTGGCCGAGGCCTGCACACCGTGGCCGACGACGTCTCCGACGACCATGGCGACCCGCAGCCCGGACAGCGGGATCACGTCGAACCAGTCGCCGCCCACCCCGGCCCGGGCGGCCGGCAGATAGCGGGAGGCCGCCTGCAGGGCGGCGGTGTGCGGCAGCGTCCGGGGCAGCAGGCTGCGCTGCAGGGCCAGGGCGGTCTCGCGCTCGCGGGAGTAGCGGCGGGCGTTGTCGATGCAGACGGCGGCGCGGGCCGTGATCTCCTCGGCCAGCAGCACGTCGTCCGGGCCGAACGGGTCGGGCCGCTGGTGCCGGGTCAGCACCGCGACCCCCAGGGTCGTCCCACGTGCCTGGATCGGCACGGCCATCGAGGGGTGGACGCCGAACTCGCGCTCCCGCTCCCCGCGGAGCTTGTGCAGGTCCAACCACTGCGCCATCTCGCCGGACGCCACTTCGGCCACGATGCTGCGTCCCTCGGTCAGCGCGACGACGTGCGGTGAGGAGGTCGGGTAGGACTCGCTGTGGCCAGGCTTGAGGACCGCCTCCGGGACGCTGGGCAGCACGGACTGGTGCGCGATGCGGCGCAGCGTGACCGGCGCCGTCAGCCGGGTGGGGAGGTCGCCGCCGTTCTCCGGCGGGTCCAGCAGGTCGACGGTGACGAAGTCGGCGAGCGCCGGCACACAGACGTCCGCCAGCTCCTGCGCCGTACGGGTGACGTCCAGGGTGCTGCCGATGCGCCCGCTCGCCTCGTTGACCAGCTGGAGCCGCTCCCTGGCCTCGTAGATCTCGGTGAAGTCGTGTGCGGCCAGGCTCACCCCCCGCACCTGCCCCGAGTCATCGGTGATCGGCGCCAGCCGGGCCAGCCAGGCGTGCTCCCGGTCCTCGCCGCCGGTGCGCGCATAGGTCTGTACGTCCAGGGGGCGGCCCGAGGCCAACACCCGGAGCATGTTCTGCTCCAGTTCCTCGCTCTGCGGCTTGCCGCCGATCTCGGTGACCCTGAGCCCCTGGATCCGCTCCCCGGGCAGCCCGACGACCTCGGCCATCGCGTCGTTCTGCCGGCGCAGCCGCAGGTGCTCGTCGTAGACCGCGAGCGCGCACGGCGACTGGGCGAGTGCGGCCGTGGCCAGCGGATCGTCCGGGGCGGGCGGTTCGCCGCCCGGCACCGGGGAGAAGACGAGCCAGCGGCCGGGACGCTCGTCGTGTGCCGCGTGGTGGTGCGCGAGCAGCCAGACCGGGATCGTACGGCCGTCCCGGTGACGGAGTGGGAGGGTGCCGTGCCAGCGGGCGCCGACGGGCGCGGGCGGTGGGTCCCCCGCGAGCAGCAGCGCGGCGGGCCGGTCCACGACATCCTGGGCCGAGTGGCCGAGGAGCCGCTGTGCGCCCTCGTTCCACTCGACCAGTGTGCCGTCCTCGTCGATGACAGCCCGGGCCGTCGCCGCATCGTCGAACGGATAGACCCGGCTCATCTCGCCACTCCCAAGCGCACACTCACAGTCAACAGGTGCACCACCCGTGTTCAGCCTAGTGCGTCGGGCCCTCCCCGGACCGGCAGGCACCGGTGGCCGGTCGGCAAGTACCGGCCCCTGTCCGGCGAGCCGAACGAGGACCGGCCGCCGGGACGAAAGTGATGACCGATCGCTTCCGGACCCTTGACGGCCGCAAGTGGCACCCCGTCAGAATCTGTTTGTTCACGATCAGTTGTGAGTAGTTCTGGGCCCTGATGAGGGAGAGCCGCACCATGACGGTCACTCGCAGATCGGTACTGGCAGCCGCCACGGCAGCCCCGACGGCCGGCGCCCTGCTGGGCGCTCCGGGCGCCTGGGCGGCCCCAGCGGCGGAGACGCCCGCGCAGGTCAACGGCCGCCGCACGGTCGCCCTGCGTGACGGCTGGCGGTTCGCGCTGGTCAACCCGGGCGGGATCACCGACCCGACCGGCGCCTACGCGACTGCCGCCGACCCCGGGTACGACGACTCGGCCTGGCGGCAGGTCGCCGTACCGCACGACTGGAGCATCGAGCAGACACCCACCACCGACCACGGCACCACCAGCGCCACCGGCTTCTTCCCGGGCGGCCTCGGCTGGTACCGGCTCACCTTCACCCTGCCGCCCGGCTACGCCGGCAAGCGGATCTCGGTGGAGTTCGACGGCGTCTACATGGACTCGTACATCTACTGCAACGGCACCGAGGTCGGCCGCCACCCGTACGGCTACACCGGCTTCGCCTTCGACCTCACCGGTCTCCTGCACACCGACGGCAGCACCGAGAACGTCCTCGCGGTCAAGGTGCAGAACCAGCTGCCCAGCAGCCGCTGGTACTCGGGCAGCGGCATCTACCGCGAAGCCCGCCTGGTGGTGACCGACCCCGTGCACGTGGCGCGCTGGGGGACGTACGTCACCACACCGGACATCAGCGCCGAGCGGGCCGTGGTGCGGGTGCGGACGGCCGTCGTCGACGAGTCCGGGGAAGGCGCGGACGTCACGGTCGTCTCCCGGATCGTCGACCCCGACGGCCGTACGGTCGCCCGTACCTCCTCCACGGTCACCGTCAGCGGCACGGGCGGGACCACCGAGACCCATGAACTGACCGTGGACAGACCCAAGTTGTGGGACATCGAGGCCCCACACCGCTACGCCCTGCACACCGAACTCCGCGTCGGCGGCACCACCACCGACACCTACCGCACGGTCTTCGGCATCCGCGGCTACCGCTTCGACCCCGACGACGGCTTCTCCCTCAACGGCGTGCACACCAAGATCAAGGGCGTCGACCTCCACCACGACCAGGGCGCCCTGGGCGCGGCGATCAGCGCCGACGCGGTGCGCAGACAGATGACCATCATGAAGTCGATGGGTGTCAACGCCTTCCGCACCTCGCACAACCCGCCCTCGCCGCAGATGATCGAGGTCTGCGAGGAACTGGGCATCGTGATGATGGTGGAGGCCTTCGACTGCTGGCGGACCGGCAAGACCAGGTACGACTACGGCCGGTTCTTCGACGAGTGGTGCGAGAGCGACGCCACCGAGATGGTCCTCGCGGCCCGCAACTCACCCGCCGTCGTCCTGTGGTCGATCGGCAACGAGATCCCCGACTCCACCTCCAGCGCCGGCCTCGCCATGGCCGACCGGATCATCGCCGCCGTCAAGGCCGCCGACGACACCCGCCCCCTCGTCATCGGCTCCGACAAGTACCGCGGCGTACCGAAGCAGGGCTCCGCCGCCGACCTGATGCTCGCCAAGCTCGACGGACTCGGCCTCAACTACAACACCGCCAAGTCCGTGGACGCGCTGCACGCGGCCTACCCGCACCTCTTCCTCTTCGAGTCCGAGTCCTCCTCGGAGACCTCGACCCGCGGCGCCTACCAGGAGCCGGAACACCTCAACACGGGGGAGAACCACACGCCCGGCCGCCGCGCGACCTCGTCCTACGACAACAACCTGGCCTCCTGGACGATGAGCGGGGAGTACGGCCACAAGAAGGACCGGGACCGGAAGTGGTTCGCGGGTCAGTTCCTGTGGTCGGGCATCGACTACATCGGCGAGCCGACGCCGTACGACGTGTTCCCGGTCAAGGCGTCCTTCTTCGGCGCGGTCGACACGGCCGGCTTCCCGAAGGACATGTACCACCTCTTCCGCAGCCAGTGGGTGAGCGAGCCCATGGTGCATCTGCTGCCGATGAGCTGGAACCACGAGGCGGGGGACACGGTCGAGGTGTGGGCGTACGCCAATGTGCCCTCGGTCGAGCTGTTCCTGAACGGGAACTCCCTGGGCGTAAGGGAGTTCGACGTCAAGAAGACCGTCGACGGCCGTACCTACCTGGAGACCACCGAGGCCACCGGCGACGACAAGACCTTCACCACCGGCCCCTATCCCGGCAGTTACACCAGCCCGAACGGCAGCGCCGGAAAGCTGCACCTGATCTGGGAGGTGCCCTACCGGCCGGGCGAGTTGAAGGCGGTGGCCCGGCGCGACGGCAAGGTGGTCGCGACCGACGTCCTGCGCACCGCCGGCGCCCCGCACGCAGTGCGCCTCACCGCCGACCGCAAGTCCGTGGCGGCTGACGGGCGTTCACTGGTCTTCGTGACCGCCGAGATCGTCGACGCGCATGGCGTGGTGGTGCCCGACGCCGAACATCTCGTCTCCTTCGCGGTGGCCGGCGGCTCGCTCGCCGGGCTCGACAACGGCCGCGAGGAGAGCGCCGAGCGCTACCAGGCCAGCACCCGAACCACTTTCCACGGCAAGGCCCTGGCGATCGTCCGGTCCGGCACCGAGCCGGGCGCCGTGAAGGTGACGGCACGGGTGGACGGCCTGCGCGAGGGAACAGTGAGCGTGCGCGCAACGGCCGCCCACTCGGTCACCCGCACGGCCGCCCCCGACTTCGGGCCCGGCCACCCGGCACCCGTGGACTACCCCCACGCCGACGCCGGTTACTCCGGTCGCCCCGACACCCTCCCGGCCGCGATGCTCGACGGCGACCCGGCCACCGGCTGGTCCAACGCCTTCGCCAAGTCGGCCACGGCCCTGCTGCCCGCTTTCAACGGGGGCCGCACCAAGGACTGGGTGTCGGTCGACTACGGACGGAGTCGCGCCTTCGACCGGGCGGAGGTCTCCTTCACGGCCGACGCGACGCACGCGCTGCCGGCGTCGGTCGACGTGGCGGTGTGGGACGGGCGGTCCTATGTGCCGGCGGAAGGCGTGGCGGTGGAGTGGGCGACCGCCTCGGACACCCCGACGGTGATCACCTTCGACGCGGTGCGCGGCTCCCGGATCCGGTTCACCCTCACCAGCCGCTACCCGGGCGAGGCGAGGGGTGCGGTGCGCATCAGCAGGCTGGAGATGCCCGCGAGCTGAGCGCACACCCGCCGGCGGCCGCGCCGTCGGCGGGGATGGGCAGCCCCACGGTCACGGGGCTCCACCTGCCCTTGCGGCGGTGTCGCGCCGTGGTCGATCACTCGGCCGACGCCACCGCCTGGCGGAACTCGGAGCCGAGCTGCGACATGAGGTCGCTGAACTCCTTGTCGTCGACCGCCTCGCGGAGTTCGGCCAGGACCGTGCGGACACCCCGGTCGGCCTCCTCTTCCTTGAGCATGTTGCGCTCGGCGACCTGCCGTACGGTGTCGCGATAGCCGAAGCGCTCGATCCGCTCCGTGGCTCCCCGGCGCACGTACTCCGCCAGGCCCTCAGGGAGTTCCACGATCAGGTCCCTGGCCTCGCCCGGGCTCAGCCGATGGGCGAGCGTCTCGAGCGTGGCCCGGGTGATGTCCGCGGCCTCCTGCCGTGTCAGGCCCGTGCGCTCGGACACCGCCTGGATGAATTCCTTATCTTCCATGCCGTCTACCCTTTTGCTGGCATTCATCCGGACATGCGGCCCTTCGACCAGCCTGGCACGCGACAGCGGTCCTCGCGCGGGCACCGCGGAACGAGCGCTTCACCTCCCGGCCAGTTCTGCGAGTCACTACTAGGCGGCGTCGTGGAAGACCAGGCCCAGGGTGCGGCGGCGGCCGGAGCGTACGGTGCTCACGCCGTGCCGCATCGCCCCGGCCGACCAGCCGCGCCTGGTGCGCACCGGGTGGTCGCGGGTCGTGAACACCAGGCCGTGGCCCTGCCGGAGGGGTGTCGCCGTGCCCCGGGACTGGGCGCGCGGACGCTGTTCGACCATCAGGAACTCGCCGCCCGTGTAGTCCTCGCCGTACACGTCCAGGGCGACGACCACCTGGAGCGGGAAGACCAGATCGCCGAAGACGTCCCGGTGCAGGGCGTTCCAGTCGCCGGGGCCGTAGCTGAGCAGGATCTGGGCGGAGCGGTCCTGCCCGGCGGCGTGGCAGCGCTCCAGCCAATCGTCCAGTGCGTCGGGCCAGGGGGCCGGGCGGCCCAGGCGGACCGCCCAGTCCCGGGCGATCGGCAGCAGCCGTGGATAGAGGGCGGCACGCAGCGCGGCCACCGGGGCGGGCAGCTCATGGGTGAAGTAGCGGTACTCGCCGGAGCCGAACCGGTGCCGGGCGAGGTCCACCGTGGTCCGGAACGGCTCCGGCTTCTCGTACAGGGAGGCCAGTTCCCGGCACTCCTCCGGGGTGAGCAGGGGAGCGGTCGGGGCGCTGCCCAGTTCGTCCAGCTCGGCCGTGAGCGCGTCCCAGTCGGTGCCGGCCACGCGTCGGCGGGCCTCGGTGAGCGTGTAGGTCATGGCGGCTCCCTTCCTCAGCCGAGCATCGGCTGCAGTGCACCCTCGTGGGTGAGCAGCCGTACCTTGTTCTCGATCCCGCCCGCGTACCCGCGCATCGATCCGTCCGCGCCGATCACGCGATGGCAGGGGCGGATCAGGAGCAGGGGGTTGGCGCCGACCGCCGCGCCCACGGCCCGGATGTCGGCGCGGGGCACGTCCAGTCGGCGGGACAGGTCGCCGTACGTCGTGGTGGTGCCGTACGGGATGTCGTCCAGCGCCCGCCACACCTGCTGCTGGAACTCCGTACCGTGGGCGGCGCACGGCAGGTCGAAACGGGTGAGCCGGCCGGCGAAGTAGGCGTCCAACTGGCCGACCGCCTCGGTGAAGGGCCCGTCGCGGCGGGCGGCGGGCCTGCTCGGCTGCCCCGGCAGGGACAGCCCGGTGAGGACGAATCCGCCGGGCGATTCCTCGCCGGCCAGGCGTAGCTCGCCCAGCGGGCTGTCGTACACGGTGTACACGTCCATTGCTCTTCCTCGCTCTCCTGTGACGTCGTGAGCGTCGTGAGATCGAGTGTGGCTCCGGACCGGCGGGATGACCGGCGGAAAACGGACATGGCGCTGCGGGTCCGGAGGTACCGCAAACAGTCTGTCCTGACCTGCGGGTATTTACGGGTGAGTACCCTCGCGGTACGGTGAAGGGCATGCCAGCTCTCAACGTGGAGTTCACCGACCGCGAGCTAGAGGACCTGCGGCAGATCGCCAAGGAGCGCGGTACGTCCATGAAGGCCCTCGTCCGTGAGGCGGCCGCCGCCGACATTGCCCGGCACCGGGCGTTGCAGGAGGGGGCGGAGGAGTTCCGCCGGTTCTTCGCCGCGCACGCCGCCGAGTTCGCGGCCGCGTTCCCCGACGACGAGCCACGCGCGAAGGGCGAGGCCGCCTGAGCCATGCCGTCGGTCATCCACATCGACGTGCCCTGGCTCCTGCAGCGCCACGAGGAAGTGCTGCCGGACCAGCCCACCGTCGACGACTTCTCCGCGCTGGTCGCCGCCGTCGCCCGGCACCGCGTCGACCCGCCCCGGCTCGGTGTGGACTCCGACCCGGCCTGGCGGGCCGCCGCCCTGCTGCACACCCTGGCCCTGCTCAAGCCGCTGCCCTCGGCCAACGCCCGGTTCGCCTGCGCGACCGCCGTGGCCTACATGTTCGTCAGCGGGGTGGGCATCGACCCGCCCTACGGTGCCCTCGTGGACCTCGCCCGCGACCTGATCGACGGCAAAGCCGACGTCTACGCCGCGGCGGACCGGCTCCGTTCCTGGCAGCTCTGACCCGCCCGGACCTGCGGGGGAGGCTGCCTCCGGCTCCTCGGGGGCCGCCGGCCACGGGCGGGAGGAACGGGGCCGGCGGCCTGTTTCGCGCAGAAGAGCCGCCGTTCTGCGCGGGGCCGTGCGAGGAGGGCCGGTTTCCAGTGGACCACCCGTACAGGTGGGCCGGGAGTGTGCGCGCGGGACCGGAGTGGGCGCACCGTTCACACGGGGTGTGCGGAAAGGTGAATACGGCCGTGACCGGACAATGGCCGCGGCCGCCTTTCTGACTTTCTGTCAATGCTGTCGATGTTGTACAGGTGCCTTGTTGCTTGTGTGAGACTTGTGCGAGGGTGAATCATCCCCGCGGGGAGTAATGGCCAGGAACTATTCCGCAGTTGGGGAACGCGACCGACGTCATGTCGGTCAAATCCCGCTCCCCGCAAGCGCACCGAAGAGGTACGCACCACCGCACCAAAGGAATCCGCTCCGTGCCCACCCCCCACCCGCCTCGCCCCCCCTATCCGCCGCCGGGCGGTGGTGCGGGGGAGTCCGACGAGTCCCTCGCCGCCCCGCTGCGCGCCGGCTCCGACGTCGAGGCCTCCCGGTCCGCCGCGCTGCTCATGGCCCGGCACTGGCGTCCGGTTCAGGAATACGCGGTCATCTGCCTGGCCGCCTCCGGGCCCGTCGCCCACATGGTCGCGGCCGCCGCCTTCCATCAGGTCCTCGACCGGGTGGCCCTGGGGGAGACCGCCGACGCGCTCCGGCCCCGGCTGCTGGTATCCGTCCGTGACACGGTCGCCAACTGGTCAGCCGAGGACCGAATATCGGAGGTTCTCCCCGACCTCGGGAAGCCGGCCGGCGGTCGCGGTATGCGTGCCACGAAGTCCATGACACCGGAAAACCGCACCCTCGCGGAGCGTTCATTCCTGGGTCTTCCGGCGCTCGCCCAGAGTCTGCTCTGGCACATCGAGGTCGAGGCGGAACCGATAACCGTACCGGCCGGTCTGTTGGGCATGGACACGACAACCGCAGGGGCCGCTCTCGAAGACGCCCGGGAGAAATTCCGGGAGGGCTGTGTCCGCGCCCACCGGGAACTCGCGCCGTCCCAGGAGTGCCGCTACTACAACCGGCTGCTGGACGTTCCGCTCCGCCGCGGCGGCGCTCTGCTGCCGGATGTCCAGGAGCATCTCGCGGTGTGCCCGTACTGCCGGGCGGCCGCCGAACAGCTCGGCCATGTCGACGGCGGCCTGGGGGTGCTGCTCGTCGAAGCGGTGCTCGGCTGGGGAGCCCGCCGCTACCTCGACTCGCGCCCGGGACGCAACGGCGGCGAGGTGGAGCCGCGTACCCGTTCCGCCTCCCGGCGCTCCGGAGGCGGGCGCCGCCGCGCGGCGGCCCGGACCCGGCTCCTGGCCCGCATCCCCGTGCCGGTGCGCCGTCCCCCGGGGTCCTGGTCGTCGAAGACGCTGCTGACCGGCGTCGGCGTCGCCGGCGCGGGCCTGCTGGCCTCCGTCCTCGCCGTCAGTACGCTGTCGGGGGGCGGCGACGGCAAGGACGCCGTGGCCTCCGCCGGCCTGGTGCCCGGCGGCTCCGACCCCGAGGCGACGCCCACCTCCGGCACGGCTGGGACCTCCGGTAAGGCCCGACTGCCCGCCGCCCACCACGAGACCCGGCTGCGCAACGCCGCCGCCCAGCTGTGCCTGGACGTCAACGGCGCGCCGAAGGCCGGGGCGAGCGTCGTCCTGGCGGTGTGCTCCTCGTCCTCGACCCAGGAGTGGACCTACGAGAGCGACGGCGAGCTGCGCAGCGTGGCCAACCAGGGGCTGTGCCTGGACTCGCACGCGGACGGCGGGGTGGTCATCCTCGGCACCTGCGCGGACGCCGACGCCGAGCGTGGCGAGGACGTGCGCTACGGCCTCACCGCCCAGGGCGAGTTGCTGCCCCGCTGGGACGAGACCCTCGCCCTCGCCACGGCCGGCGAGGACGCGGGCGCCGACGTCGTCGTGAAGGTCCGCGACCGCTCCACCGGCCAGCACTGGCTGACCGACCCGCCGTCGGCCCCGTCCCAGAGCCCCGGCTCACTCTCCGTCGCCGGAACCGGAGGACCTTCGGCCCAGCCGGCGGAACTGGCCGGCAACTAGTCTTCTGAGTCAGGGTGGTTGCTCCGAGCGGCCGCCCCGGCCCGTCGCGGCCCTCCGGACCTCCCGGCCGTGTCCCGTCGCCGCGGTGCGGCGCGAGCACGCGCGGCAATGGCGCGCGGCGCCGCACCCCGGCCGCCGGGGCGCCCGCCAAGGCCGGTCGGGCCCACGTGGCAGGGCCGCACGTCGGTGCCGCACCGCGCCCTGTGGGGCGCGGTCAGGGCGCCCGCGTCAGCTCGCGGCCGTCGCCGCAGGCCGGGCGGTGTCCGGTTCGGTGCCGGGGCCGGTGATCGGTGGCACCGGTACGTCGACGGTCCGGGCCAGTCGAGGTCCGTCGGGACCGTAGGCCGCGCGCGGCTCCGGGAACAGCCGCAGCAGCGCCAGGAACAGTGCGGTGGCCACCGCGAGGGACAGCGGCAGGCTGATGTCGACCCCGTTGGCGAGGTCGCCCAGCGGACCGACGAACTGGCCCGGGATGTTGGTGAACAGCACGCCGATCACCGCCGAGACCCACCAGGCCGTCATCCCGCGCCAGTTCCAGCCGTGCGAGAACCAGTAACGGCCTCCGCGCTGGCGGCGGTTGAAGACCTGAAGGGCGTCCGGGTCGTACCACCCGCGCCGGGTCCAGAAGCCCAGCATCATCACGACCATCCATGGCGTGGTGCAGGTGATGATCATCGTGGCGAAGGTCGAGATCGACTGCACCAGGTCCAGGCCGAAGCGGCCGATGAAGATGAACGCGATGGACAACACGCCGACGAGCACGGTCGCCTGGACGCGCGACAGCCTCGGGAACACCGACGAGAAGTCCAGGCCGGTGCCGTACAGCGAGGTCGTGCCCGTCGACATGCCGCCGATCAGGGCGAGCAGACAGACCGGCAGGAAGAACCAGCCGGGGGAGATGGCCAGCAGACCACCGACGAAGTCCGGGGCCGCCGGGTCGACGTACTTCGGTGCCTTCGCGGCGATGATGCTCGCGGTGGCCAGTCCGAAGACGAACGGCAGCAGCGTGGCGATCTGCGACAGGAACGCGGCCCCGACCACCCGGCGGCGCGGGGCGTCGGCCGGGATGTAGCGGGACCAGTCGCCGAGAAACGCCCCGAACGAAACCGGGTTGGACAGCACGATCAGCGCCGCGCCGATGAACGACGGCCAGAACATCGACTTCGTGGCCGCGTCCGCCGAGGCCGTGAACACCCCGGCGTACGACGGATCGAAGTCCCCGGCGAACGCGATCGCGCCGAGCACGAACAGCACGCTCGCCGAGGCCACCGCGACCTTGTTCACGAACAGCATGAACCGGAAGCCGTACACGCACACCGCGAGGACCAGCACCGCGAACAGCGCGTAGGCGACGACGTACGACAGGGTGGAGCGCTCCAGGCCGAACAGCCGGTGCGCACCGCCGACCAGGGCGTCGCCGGAACTCCACACCGAGATGGAGAAGAACGCGATCGCCGTGAGGAGGGACAGGAACGAGCCGACCACACGGCCGTGCACGCCGAGGTGCGCGGAGGACGCGACGGCGTTGTTGGTGCCGTTGACCGGGCCGAACACCGCCATCGGGCAGAGGATCAGCGCGCCCGCGACCACCCCGAGCAGTGTGGCGGCGAGGCCCTGCCAGAAGGACAGGCCGAACAGGATCGGGAACGCGCCGAGGACACAGGTCGAGAAGGTGTTGGCACCGCCGAAGGCGAGCCGGAACAGGTCGAGCGGGCTTGCCGTGCGGTCCGCGTCGGGGATCCGCTCCACACCGTGGGCCTCGACCTCGGTGAGGGACGGCGCGGGGGAGGGGGCAGGCTGCGAGTGCTGCGAGGACAAGGGGGCTCCAGCGGGGGACGGCGGTGGAGCGCGGGGTGGCGCGGCGGCGGGCGGACGGCCGTCGGTGTCGCGGGGTGTGCGACGGACCGGAGGCCGTCCCCGAGGGGTTCTGCCGACGCTAGTGCCCGGGTCACGCGGGCGGCCAGTGGACCATTCATCCAACTTTCGCAGTCACAGTGGATGATTCAGCCATAACCGGACGGTCGTCAGCCCTGATCGGTCTCAGTCCTGATCGGCGTCCGGTCCCTGGGCCCGGACCCGTTCGACATGCTCCAGCGAGTCGCGCAGTTCGGTCAGCCAGTCGTCGGTGTGCTTCTGGACCAGCCGCACACACCACGCCAGCGCCTCACTGCGGCTGCGCGCGACACCCCCGGCGATCAGGGTGTCCAGTACCTGGCGCTCGGGCTGGCGCAGCCGGGTCATCACCGGCACGGCCACCTGCGTGAACAGCGCCCGCTGCCCGGCGCACTCCACACCCCAGGCCACCTTGCGCCGGAACTGGTGCTCAGCCTCGCGCGCGACACCGATGCGGGTCTCCCGGGTCCGCTCCCGGAACTCCTGGATCCGGCCCTCTACGGCGGCCTCCCGCTCGGCGTCCGATACGCCCTCCGCCAGTTTGGGCCCGGGGATGCGCCCGACGACGGTGATCTCCTCGCGGTCCACCGTCACCTCGACCAGTTCCTCGAACAGGTCGTCGGGCAGCCGGCCGGCGAACCAGCCGCGCAGCTTGTCTCGTTGCTCCTGAGTAATCATGTAATGACGATTACTCCGTTGCAGGGCAAAGGCAAGGGCTTGCGGAGAAGTCCGCCGACAGCGGAAGCGGAATGTTTCAGGACGATTAACGAGGTGATGGGATCCGGCCATCGGGCCGTTTCGAGCGATCAAGAACTGCTCAGTTGCGCGGTCGATGCGTTCGATTTCCGTTACTTCGCGCCACTGATTCAATACGCAAGGTTACTGAAACCTGTGGGTGTGATGTGTGTTTCGACGGCGGACTCGGCAGAGTGGCGCCCGCCGCCCCGGCACCCACCGGGCCGTGGGCGGCACCCGTCGAAATCAAGCGGAAGGATGCACACAATGCGAACCCCCGCGCGCTGGGCAGCGACCCTCGGCCTCACGGCCGCCGCCGTCTGCGGGCCCCTGACCGGGGCCGCCGTCGCCGCCCCGAGCACGCTCTACGCGCCGTCGGCCCTGGTCCTCACCACCGGCCACGGCACTGACGCGGCCACCGCCACGCCCGAGCGCGCCGTCACCCTCAACTGCGCCCCGGCCCCGTCCGGCACCCATCCGGCGGCCGCCCAGGCCTGCGCCGAACTGGGCGGCGCCGGCGGCGACTTCGACGCCCTGGCGCCCAGAACCGACGTGTGGTGCACCAAGCTCTACAACCCCGTCGTGGTCACGGTCGAGGGCGTCTGGCAGGGCAAGCGCGTCTCCTATGAGCGCACCTTCGGCAACCAGTGCATGAGGGACGCCTACGGAGTCGGCATCTTCGCCTTCTGAGCCCGGGATCGCGCGGTCCTCGTGACTGCCGGAACAGGTCCGCAACTGGGGAGTGCGGCCCCTGCTACGGGGAACCTGCGATCTCGCACCGGGAGTCGGACGGATGGTGTGGGGCTGCCCGTCCGACTCCCGGCATCACCGCCGCTCCCCGGCTCTCCCGTCCCGGGGAAACCCGGGGAGCGGCGGAAACCGCCCCAGCAGACCCGAGGCCCTGAGCAGCCGCGGAATGCGGGGCCCCTCGCACACCAGCCGCAGTCGCCAGCCCCGTTCCCTGGCCCGCGACTCGGCCCGGCACAGCACCCGCAGCCCCGAACGGTCGAGAAAGTCCAGCCGCCGCAGATCGACGAGCACATCCGGCTCGGCCCCGGCGGTCGCCGCGGGCAGATGCTCGGCGACCAGCCCCTCGGTGGCGATGTCCACCTCACCGAAGACCTCGACGACGAGATACGCCCCGCACCGCCGGGTCCGCGCACAGGAGTTGGCGGCGGCCGGCCCGGGTTCAACGGGTTCCGGCGTCATTTCTGCTCCCCCTGGCGCAGGGCGCGTACGGGCCCGGTTGCCACCCGCCGGGAGCCCCTGCCATTCCTGATGCGGGTAGCGCAAGATCAAGTTCGCTCGGCTCGGTGAATTTCCCTCAAGTGGCTTGACTGCGGCTCGCAGGTGACACGGGCGAGGGGCCACCGTCTCCCTGCTGACGGCGACCCCTCGGTCTTCGGCGGCTCTGCGAAGTTCACCTCACATGTGAACGACCGGCGCCGCATCGGCGTCCTGCTGCGGCACCCCCTTGCGGAACAGCAGGAAGGCGATCACCGCACCCGCCGCGAACAGACCGGCCGACCACCAGAACGCGGTCGTGTAGCTCTCGATCGTCGCCTGGGCCTGCACCAGCTTGTTGGTCGCGTCCCGTCCGGACAGATAGTCGGTCGCGGCGCTCGCGGCCAGCGTGTTGAGCAGCGCCGTTCCGACCGAGCCGCCCACCTGCTGCATGGCGTTGACGCTCGCGGAGGCCACGCCCGCGTCCTCCGCCGACACCCCGCCGGTGGCCATCTGCATGGCCGCCGGCATGACCAGGCCGAGGCCGAAGCCGGTGATGATCAGCTGCGGCAGCACCGCGCTGACGTAGCTCGACCCGATGCCGATCCCGGTCAGCCAGGCCATGCCGACCGCGGCGATCGCGAAGCCCAGCGGGACGACCACCTTCGGCCCGATGCGCGGGACCAGGACCGTGGTGCCGATCTGCGCCGCCACCATCAGCGCCGCGACCATCGGCAGGAACGCCACACCGGTCTTGGTGGGGCTGAAGGCGAGGTTCAGCTGGAGGTAGTAGGTGAGGAAGAGGAAGACGCCGAACATGCCCCCGGCGGAGATCAGCACGGAGAGGAAGGACGCGCCCCGGTTGCGGTCGACCAGGATGCGCAGCGGCAGCAGCGGGTGCGCGGTCTTGGTCTGCCACCAGGCGAAGGCGGCCAGCAGTACTCCACCGGCGATCAGGAAGCCCCAGGTCAACGGCGAGCCCCAGTCGTGGGTCTCGGCGTTGGAAAAGCCGTACACCAGCGAGAAGAGACCGGCGGCGACCAGGACCGTGCCCGGCACGTCCAGCTTGGAGTTCTCGGCGTCACGGTGGTTGGTCAGCAGCATCAGGCCGCCCACGAAGGCGACGACGGCGATCGCGACGTTCACGTACAGCGTCCAGCGCCAGTCGAGGGCGTCGGTCAGGACACCGCCGAGCAGCAGACCCACCGCACCGCCGGCACCCGCGATGGCGCCGTAGACACTGAACGCCCTGGCGCGCTCACGGGCGTCGGTGAACGTGGTGTTGAGAAGTGAGAGCGCGGCCGGCGCGAGCAGTGCGCCGAAGGCACCCTGGAGTGCACGTGCGGTGACCAGCATCCCGAAGCCGTTGGCGGCACCGCCGAGTGCGGAGACGGCGGCGAAGCCGACGACTCCTATGAGGAAGGCCGTCTTACGGCCGAACAGGTCGGCGATCCGTCCGCCGAGCAGCAGCAGGGACGCGAAGGCGAGGGCGTACGCGGTGACGATCCACTGCCGGTTGCCGTTGGAGAACCCGAGGTCGGCTTGAGCGGACGGAAGGGCGATGTTCACGATCGTGGCGTCGAGCACCACCATCAGCTGGGCGACGGCGACGACCGCGAGGATCCACCACCGCTTCGAGGAGGCGGCCGGCGGTGCCTCCACGGCACCGACGCGGACGTCGTCGGTCAGGGTTTTCTCAGACATCGGGGAACCACTCCAGGGAAGTCGCTCTGGCTATCACAAAGAGCCGTTTCGGTACGCGGCCTGTTGTGCCGCGAACGAAACGGTTTCGTACACATCGACCTTAAACCACTACCAGCGAAACGGCAACGTTTCGCTGAGGACGGAGGTCAGGCCTGGCCAACGGCATGGCGGCAGTACGGGTGCCGGCCACGCGGCTGCTCGGCGGAGTCGCACCCCAGTGGGAGGGTGCCCCGGAAGCCCTCTGAAGCTTCGTGCATTCCTTGACAGGAATATAACCGCCCAGGAATATTGAAAGCCATGTCCGACTCCGCCCTCTGGACCGCACTCGCCGACCCCCACCGACGGGCCATAGTCGGCCTCCTCCTGGAGCGCCCCAGGCCCGTCGGCGAGATCGTGGACGCGTGCGGACTGAGCCAGCCGAGCACCTCCAAGCACCTCAAGGTGCTGCGCGAGGCGGGCCTGGTCCGGGTCCGGCAGGACGCCCAGCGCCGTGTCTACGCCCTGGACCCGGCCCCCATCGCCGAGCTCGACGCCTGGCTCGCCCCCTACCGCCGACTGTGGAACAGCAGCCTGGACGCGCTGGGGCGCCGTCTCGACGAGACGGCGGACGACCCGAAAGAACCCTCCGCGAAGGACTGGTCCCCATGGCCGCCGAACTCACCGGCACCTATCTCACCCTCGACGACGGCCGCTCCGCCGTCCGATTCACCCGTACCTACGACCACCCCGTAGAGCGCGTCTGGCAGTTCGCGACCGACCCGGACGAGTCGGCGCACTGGTTCCCGTCGCGTCTCGACATCGAGTTGCGCGACGGCGGCACCGTGCGGTTCAGCGGCGATCCCCGCCAGGCGAACGCCACGGGCACGGTGCTCGCATTCGACGAACCGCGGCACCTCTCCTTCACCTGGGGTGGCGACGAACTGCACTTCGACCTCGAGGCCCTGGACGGGAAGCGCACCCGCTTCACCCTGACCCAGGTGCTGGCCGAGGAGAACACGGCCGCCCGCAACGGCGCCGGCTGGGAGGTGTGCCTGCTCGCCCTGGACGCCCTGGCCCGCGGCGACGGCCACGGGGGTCCGCATTCCGAGGACGCCGCCAACTGGCGGGAGTTCTACGACGCCTATCTGGGCGCCGGGATCCCCTCCGGCGCACCCATCCCCAGCCTCGACGCCTGACCGCTCACGCCAGCTGTCGCCGGACCAGCTCGTGCAGCCGCCCACCGGTGTCGGCGAGCAGCTGGGCCGGCGGGCCCTGCTGGGCGACCTTGCCGTCCTCCATCACGACGACCCGGTCGGCGTCCATGACCGTCGACAGCCGGTGGGCGATGACGATCCGGGTGGCGTTCAGTTTGCGGGTGCTCTCGATGACCGTGCGCTGGGTGTCGTTGTCCAGGGCGCTGGTCGCCTCGTCGAAGAAGAGGATGCGGGGCCGCCGGATCAGCGCCTGGGCGATCATCAGCCGCTGCCGCTGGCCGCCCGAGATCGCGCCGCTGCCGGCGACGATCGTGTGCAGCCCCATCGGCATCCGCTTGATGTCCTCGGCAAGGCCCGCCATCTCGGCCGCCGCCATCGCCTCCTCGGGGGTGTACGGCTCGGTGCCGCAGATGACGTCCAGGATCGAGCCGGTGAACGGCTGCGCGTGCTGGAGCACCACCCCGCACTGCCGGCGCACGGCGGACTGGTCGAGCGCGCCCAGGTCCTGGCCGTCGTACAGCACGCTCCCCGAGACCGGCTTGTCGAAGCCGATCAGCAGCCTGAGCAGGGTCGACTTGCCGCAGCCGCTGGGGCCGACGATCGCCACGAACTCGCCCGGCCGCACCTCGAAGGAGACGTCGTCGAGGACGAGAGGACCGTCGTCGGAGTACCGGAACGAGAGACGGCGGGCCTCGATGCCGCCGGACAGCGGGCCGGGGCGGGTGCTGGCGGTGCGGACCTCCGGGGCGGCCTCCAGGACCGGCTTGATCTCCTCGAACAGCGGCAGCGCGGCCACCGCCGACACGAAGGAACCGGTCAGCTGGGTGACCGAGGTGAGCAGCATCGTCACCGACGTGTTGAAGGTGAGGAAGGCCGCCGCGTCCATGGCACCCTTCGCCGGGCCCGCCAGCAGCATGAACATCAGCAGGGTGCAGACCGGGAGATACACCGAACCCAGCACGGTGGTGAGGTTCTTGATCCGTCCCACCTTCTGCTGGAGTTCACGGCTGCGCGCGAACTCGCCCGCCCAGGCCGCGTACGCGTAGTTCTCGGCCGCCGCGACCCGCAGCTTCGGCAGGCCCCGCAGGGTCTGGAAGGCCTGGTTGTTCAGCTTGTTGCCGAGCACCACCAGCCTGCGCTGCCAGCGCACCTGCCACAGCCCGAGCCCCAGGAAGAGGGCGCCGATGACGACGAGCATGGCAAGGGCCGCCAGCGCCATCGGGACGCTGTACCAGAACAGCAGGCCGAGGTTCATCGCCCCGACGGTCACCGACTGGGCGACCACCGGGCCGACGCCGGCCAGCAGCCGGCGGATCGCGCTGATGCCCATGGCCGCGCTGGCCAGTTCACCGGTCGAACGCTGGGTGAAGAACTTCGTCGGAAGGCGCAGCAGCCGATCCCAGACGGCCGGCTGGAGGGTCGCCTCGATCCGGCCCTCCAGCCGGAGGATGGTGAGGTTCTCCAGGAGCGTGAACGCGGCCGCCACCACCGCGCTGATCATCACCGCCAGACATACCTGCACGATCAGGTCCGTCTGGGCCTTCGGTACGTACTCGCCCAGCACCTTGCCGGTCGCGATCGGCACCAGTGAGCCGATCGCCACGGTCACCAGACCGGCGAGGAGCAGACTGCCGAGGTCGCCGCGGGTGCCGCGCAGACTGAACCGGAGCAGGCCGAACGGGGTGAGCGCCTTGTCGGGCAGCGGGCGGTAGAACATCACCGCACGCGGCTCGAACTCCGCCGCGTTCGCCTTCTCGATCGGCGTCTCCCGGCCGGTCGCCGGATGGACGGCGACATAGCCGCCGCGCCGCCACAGCAGTGCGACCGGAGCGCCGGACAAGGCACGGTGCCCGACCAGCGGGCCTACGTTGTCCCGCCACCAGCGGCCGTCCAGGCGCACCGCCCGAATACGCACCCGGGACGCGAGGGCCACCCGTTCGATCGGGTCGATGCGGTCGCTCTCGGTGCCGCTCTGCGCGGGCTCGGCGAGAGTGATGCCGGCCGCCTGCGCGACCAGCCTGCAGGCCGCGTAGGAGGCGTCGGCGTCGGCGGCCGTGGTGCGCTTGGCCGCCTTGCCGATGGAGGCGAGCAGCGTGCGGTCGGCCTGGGCGCCGGCCGCCTCACCGGCCTTGATCCCGGCCGCCGTGCGCGTCTCGTGGGTGCGTTCCAGCTGCTCGATCCACCGGTCCAGCGTGGTGAGCAGCCGGTACTGCTGGTCGACCATGCTCTGCCACAGGGCGGGGTCCATCAGCAGATCGGCGGCCGCCTCCGCGCCGTACAGCGAGCCGTACTGCACACTGCCCGGCGGCACCTGCATCCAGAAGACGTCGTCGTCGGTGAGGGCCGTGGCCCGCTCGCTGGCGGCCATCGGGGCCTGGAAGAGGATCGACAGGCCACGGCCGACGCCGAGTGCGAGCGCGTACTCCAGGGGACTCGTGGTCGGCGGCACGTACTGGGGGTTGCCGTACTCGTCGTAGGACCAGGTCTGGGTGCTGGCGGGCTGGTACAGCTCGCGCAGGCCGATGCGGTGGACCACGCAGTCCCGCAACGGGCGTGCCACCAGGGTGTGCTGGGGTCCGGCGACCGGGCCCAGCAGGAGAGCACCTGCCTCCAGCCGGCCCAGATGGTGCCAGTGCCCCTGCTGTTCGGCGTCCACGGCGAACAGGTCCAGGGCACCGGACACCACCAGCCACAGCACCTGCGGCCCTTCGAGGTCCAGGCGGTTGAAGCCGGTGCAGTCGATCCGGGCGCCCAGTGAGCCGAGCGCGCCGAGAACGAGGTCGCCTTCGTCTGTGGTCGTCATCTCATCGCTCCCTGACCAGCGCGGCGTACGCCCCGCCGTGTGCCACCAGCGCGTCGTGCCGTCCGCGCTCCACGATCGTGCCGTGCTGGAGTACGACGATCTCGTCGCTGTCACGGACCGTGCTCAGCCGGTGCGCGATCACCACACAGGCGCAGCCGCGCCGGCGCAGGTTGTCCATGACCGTCAGCTCGGTCTCGGCGTCCAGCGCGCTGGTCACCTCGTCGAGTACGAGGATGCTCGGCCTGCGCACCAACGCCCTTGCGATCTCCAGGCGTTGCCGCTGGCCGCCGGAGAAGTTGCGGCCGTCCTGCTCGACCTTGCTGTGGATGCCGCCGGGCCTGCGCGTCACCACGTCGTACAGGGCGGCGTCCCGCAGCGCCTCCACCACGGCCTCGTCCGGGATCGACGGGTCCCACAGCGCCACGTTGTCGCGTACCGAGCCCTCGAAGAGGAAGACGTCCTGGTCGACGAAGGAGACGGAGGCGGCGAGGGCGCCGCGCGGGATGTCCTCCAGACGCTGTCCGTCGATACGGATCACGCCCTCCCAGGGGGCGTAAAGGCCCGAGATCAGCCGAGAGACCGTCGACTTGCCGCTGCCCGAGCCGCCCACCAGGGCCACCTGCCGGCCCGGGCCGACGGTCAGGTCGAAGCCGGTGAGCAGGGGCTTGTCGAGCGGGCTGTAGCCGAAGGTGATGTTCTCCAGCTCCACATGGCCGTGCAGCCGCCGGGTCGACTCGCCGGAGCCGGGGCGGGCGTAGATCGGGTCCGCCTGGAAGTTCTCCACGTCCTTGAGGCGGGCCACGTCGGCCGCGAAGTCCTGGATCCGGCCCGCGACGCCGTTGAGCCGGGTGAGCGGGGCGGTGAAGCGGGTGACCAGGGACTGGAAGGCGACCAGGAGCCCGACCGAGATACCGCCCTCGACCGCCCGCATCCCGCCGATCCACAGGATCAGCGCGCTGTTGAGGGTGGCGAGCGTCGGGGCGACCACCCCGAGCCAGGCGCTCGGCACACCAAGTCGCTGCTGTTCCTCCAGGGTGCTGGCGTGCTGCCCGGCCCACTTGCGGAAGTAGCCGTCCTCGCCGCCGGTCGCCTTCATCGTCTCGATCAGCTGGAGGCCGGTGTAGGAGGTGTTGGTGAGCCGGGCGGTGTCCGCGCGCAGCTTGGCGGTCCGGGTCGCGCGCAGTCGTACGACGAACCGCATCGCCACGATGTTCAGCAGGGCCACGCCGATGCCGAGGAAGGTGAGCTGCACGTCGTAGGTGTAGAGGAGCACCGCGTACAGCACCACGACCACCGCGTCCACGCCGGCCGCCGCGAGGTCGCGGGCCAGGGTCTCGGCGACCTGGTCGTTGGACTGCAGGCGCTGGACCAGGTCGGCCGGGCTGCGCTGGGAGAAGAAGGTCACCGGCAGCCGCAGCAGATGGCGCAGGAAGCGGGCGCTGGACAGGGTGGAGGACACGATCCGGCCGTGCAGCAGGTTCGCCTGTTGCAGCCAGGTCAGGGCGACGGTGAGCAGCACACAGGTGCCCATCGCCGCGAACAGGACGCCGAGCAGCGAGGTCTGGCCGCCGATGAGGAACATGTCGATGTACTGCCGGCTGAGCGCGGGCACCGCCGCGCCCACGACCACCAGCAGCAGACTGGCCAGCACCGCCGCCGGCATGGTGCCCGCGGTGCCGCGCAGCCGGGCCGGCATCGCGCCGAGGACACCGGGCTTGCGGCCACCCCTCTCGAAGCCGTCGCCCGGCTCCAGGACCAGCACGACGCCGGTGAAGCTGCCGTCGAACTCCTCCATGGGCACGAACCGGCGGCCCTTGGCGGGGTCGTTGACGAAGACACCGCGGCGGCCGAAGCGGCGGCCCATGCCGTCGTAGACGACGTAGTGGTTGAACTCCCAGAACAGGATCGCCGGGGACTGCACGTCGGCGAGAGCGGCCAGGTCCATCTGCATGCCCTTGGCCGTGAGGCCGTAACTGCGGGCGGCCTTCAGCAGGTTGCTGGCGCGCGAGCCGTCGCGGGAGACACCGCAGGCGATCCGCAGCTCCTCCAGCGGGACATGCCGGCCATAGTGGCCGAGGACCATGGAGAGGGAGGCGGCGCCGCACTCGACGGCCTCCATCTGGAGCACGGTGGGGGTGCGGACCGTGTGGCCGCGGCCCTTGGGCACCGGTCGCTTGGGCGGGGCGGCGCGCCGGCGGCCGCGGGTCTCCTGGGCGGTGGTCACGGGAGCAGCCAATCGACGGGGTGCTGGTCGGCCAGCCGGATCGCACCCGAGGCCAGGGTCATGGAGTCGAGCGCGAAGGGGGGTCCGTCCGCCGAGGACCACTTGTATCCGCTCTTCGTCTTCCTCGACGGGTCCAGCCGTACGAGGACCGCCACCGGGCGGCCCTTCCTGGTGAACTGCTCGCCGAGCTGGTTGTCCCCGAGGAACGCGGAGATCGACTGGGCCGACTGGGCGGCGCGGTCCACCGACTTCACATGGCCGCGCAGCACCCCGTACTCCTGTGTCGGCACCGATGACACGGTGAGGTCGACCGGGGCGTTCGCGGGGATTGCGGAGGCGTTCTCGGCGGGGACGTAGACCGTGGCGTAGAGCGGGTCCGAGGCGTGGGCGATCTTCTCCACGGCGGCGACGTCGGCGCCGGTCTGGATGATCTGCCCGATGGTGGCGGCGAGCGCGCTGATCCGGCCCGCGGCGACCGTGCGCACCACCGAGTCCCCCTGGCCGGTGTGCACCTTCAGGACGGGGGAGTTCGCCGGCAGCCGTTCGCCCTGCTGTGCGAGGACGGCCGTGACCTGTCCGGCGACCGGGCTCTGCAGGATGTAGCTGCCCTGCCCGTGGGTGAGGATGGCCTGGGCGCTCACCGTGGAGGCGACCGAACCGGTCACCGCCCACACCGAGGCCGCCGCCATCACGACGACCGAGACCGACAGCGCGAGCCAGCCCTGCGGACGGGCGAAACGCACCGGAAGATCGAGCTCCTCCGGCGACTGGAGCTTGGCGAGGGCCTGTTGGCGGAACTGCACGGAACTTCCCTCACCTGTGGGAGAGACGCTGGTGAACAGGGGTGTCTCAAAACACCCGAGAGCCCCGGGGCCGGGGTACGGCTCCGGGACTCAGCGGCAACGAGGTGCGATCAGAGACCGGCGACCAGGTTGGTGACCGGCTGGGTGTTCAGGCCGGTGACACCCTCGACGGTGCCGACAACCGTGTTGACCAGGCCGGAAACCGGGGCAACGCCGTCCACCAGGCCGGTGACGGTGCCGAGAGCGTTCACGGACAGGCCGCCGGAGACGTTGTCGAGCTCGGCGTCGGAGATCTCGACGGTCTCAACCTGGGGGGTGGAGTTCATGATGGAACTTCCCTTCATATGGATATTCACAAGGGGGAGAGCGGCCCCCCAACGGCCCTATGGGGACAGTACGGATGGCCGCGACCGCAGGCGCCGGACGCCCGTCTCCGGGAACCCTTGACGACCCCGCGGTGCGATGGATCAAAGCACGCCCGCCGTCCGCGCATCCAATCAACCATGCGCCTACCTGGGCTCTTGAGCCTCAGCAGGCTTCATCCGTGCAGGAGCGGGCACGTCTTGTCGGCGACTCCTTCACACACCGCACGACTTCGCCGCAGCCGCACGGCTTGCCCCTGCGGCGGCGAATCCGGCACTCCGCGCCAAAGGCACGCCAGGGGGCGTGCGGTTGTGCAGATCCGCCGGTTCCGGTGACTTGCCTGGGTAGTGGATGTGCAGATTCCCTGAAGCAAGGATTCCGGTACGTGATCGCGACAGACCGTCAATGAGTGATTGCTGACCGTGTCGGTTCGGGGATGCGGCTTTTCACCCCAGGAGGGCGTACACCGTGCTCGCCCTGGCCGCGAGCGCACCTGACCGCTCGTCGCTCATCGTGATGTCGGCGAACGCCATCCGGCGGCCGAGTTTGGTCAGCACCACTTCGATCAGGACATCCGAACCGCTCACCGCGCGCATGAACGACGTCGACTGCTGGACCGTCGTCATCGGCACGAAGCCACCCCGGGCCGCCGAGACCGCGATCACCGTCGCGGTGTCGGCCGCGGCCGTCAACGCCTGCCCCGACAGCCCGCCGCCCTCCCGGGACAGCCGGTCCGACCAGGGCAGACGCAGCACCGCCCGGTCCCCGCCCACCGCCTCGACGGACAGCCCGAGATCGAGCACCCAGGGGGCGAAGTTGACGGAGAGGATCTTGTCGGCTTCGGCGGTGGTCATCGTCATATGGGGGATTGTTCCCGGGCTCGCGAGACGGCACGCGCAACCGCCCCCTGACCCGCGAGGCGTGGCCGATTCGCCTTCGGTCAAAGGAAGTTAAGAACCGGAATTGAACGCACCACGTGACCCGCCCGTACCTATGGCCATCCAGGCGCCGCTCACGAACGACTGCCCGATCAAGGCAGGCACTCCGTCCCTTGGAGGTCGAGAAGTTTGAGTCACAAGCGAATTCCGAAGCGCAAGGCCGCGATAGCGGTGGGCGGTGTCGCCGCGCTCGGCGCTGCGGCCCTTCTGCTGCCGAACGCCAACGCGTCCCAGGACAACGCCTCCGGCGCCACTGCCACCGCTCCCAGGACACTCAAGTCGGCGACCGACGCCTCGGATCTCGCCGCGCAGCTCCAGGGCCTGCTCGGCCAGGCCTTCGCCGGTTCCTACTACGACAGCGGCAAGCAGCAACTCGTCGTCAACGTCGTCAGCGGCGACAACAACACGGTCGTCCAGGCGGAGAAGGCCGGCGCGGTCGTCCGACAGGTGGAGAACAGCAACTCCGAGCTGGCGGCGGTCGCCGGCACCCTGAAGACCAAGGCGACCATCCCGGGCACCGCCTGGGCCGTCGACCCGAAGACCAACAAGGTCGTGGTCACCGCCGACAGCACCGTCACCGGCGGCAAGTGGGACACGCTGGAGTCGACGGTGAAGAGCCTCGGCTCGAACATGGCGACCCTCAAGAAGTCGTCGGGCACCTTCAAGCCCCTCGTCTCCGGCGGCGACGCGATCTTCTCCCAGGTCGCCAACGGCACCGTCCGCTGCTCCCTCGGCTTCAACGTGACCGCCTCGGACGGCAGCCCCGCCTTCCTGACGGCCGGTCACTGCGGCGTCGCGGCCAAGGACTGGTCCGACTCCCAGACCGGCCAGCCGATCGCCACCGTGGACCAGGCGCAGTTCCCCGGCAACGGTGACTTCTCGCTCGTCAAGTACAACGACGCCACCACCCAGGCGCCGAGCGAGGTCAACGTCGGCAACGGCCAGACCGTCGCCATCAACCAGGCCGTCGACGCCACCGTCGGCGAGACCGTGTTCCGGATGGGCTCCACCACCGGTCTGCACGACGGCCAGGTCACCGGCCTCGACGCCACCGTCAACTTCCAGAGCGAGACCGACCCCAACGGCGTCGACACCGTCACCGGTCTCATCCAGACCAACGTCTGCGCCGAGGCCGGCGACAGCGGCGGCTCGTTGTTCACCCAGGACGGCGGGGCGGTCGGCATGACCTCCGGCGGCAGCGGCGACTGCACCTCCGGCGGCGAGACCTTCTTCCAGCCGGTGACCACCGCCCTCCAGGCGACCGGTGCGACCCTCGGCGGCGCGGGGGCGGGCGCGGGCGCCGGTGACGCCGGGGCCACGGCCGACCCGTCCGCCACGGCCGACCCGTCCGCGACGGCCGGCGACGCGAACGGCGGCGGCGCCCAGATCGGCGGCACCGCCGACCCGTCCGCGACGGCTGCCGATCCGTCCGCGACGGCTGCCGATCCGTCCGCGACGGCCGGTGACCAGACCGGGACCGGCGCGGACGGCACCTCGTCGTCCCACTGACCCACCGCCCGGCTCCAGCGGTTCCGGCCGACGGTGGACGGTCCGGCCCTCCGGCGGGAGGGCCGGACCGCATCGCGCCCCGCGTCCGTCAGCCCTCGGACCGCGCTCTGAGCAAGAGCACCGCCACGTCGTCGACACGCTCCTGCGCCGCCGCACTGTGCCGCACGAGCGTGTCGGCGAGCTTTTCCAGCGGCTGGTCGCCGTTCTCCGCGAGCAGTTCGCCCAGATCGACCAGCGCGTCCTCGATGTCCACACCGGGCGACTCGACCAGCCCGTCGGTGTAGAGGGCGAGCACCGAGCCCGGCGTCAGCGACACCTCGGTGGTCGGGTACGTCGCCTCCGCGTCGATGCCCAGCAGCGGGCCGCCGGCCAGGTCGAGCACCCGCACCCGCCCGTCCGGACGTCTCAGCAACGGCGGCGGATGCCCGGCCCGGGCCATCACCGCCCGTCCCCGCTCCGGATCCAGCCGCAGATACAGACAGCTGGCGAACAGGTCCGCCCCGAGGTCGATGAGGAGCCGGTTGGTGCTCCTCATCACCTCCTGCGGCGCCTGCCCTACGGTCGTGAAGGCCCGTACTCCGGTGCGGATCTGGCCCATCAGCCCGGCCGCCGTCACGTTGTGCCCCTGTACGTCCCCGATCACCGCCGCCGCCAGCGGCTTGGTCGGCACCAGGTCGTAGAAGTCGCCGCCGATCTCCATGCCGTGCATCGCCGGCAGATAGCGCGCGGCCGCCTCGATGCCGGGCGGCGGGGTCAGTGAGTGCGGCAGCAGGGCCGCCTGGAGACCGTGCGCCAGCTGGTTCTTCGCGTCGTAGAGCAGGGCCCGCTCCAGCGCCTGCGCGATGAGGCCGCCGAGACTGGTCAGCACGGCGCGCTCGTCGGCGGGGAAGGCATGCGGCTCGGCGTAGGCGAGCACACAGGTGCCCACCGGCCGGCCCGACGCGATCAGCGGCAGATACGCCCAGGCGGCGAACCCGTCCGGGGTCTCGTTCCGGCTCGGATACAGCCGCTCCAGCTGCTGCATCGACTCGAAGAACGCGGGCACGCCGGTGTTCAGGACATGGGTGCCCGGCGTCCGTTCGGCCAGGGGCAGGCCGTCGAAGCGCTCCACGGTCCGTGGAACCTCGTATCCGCGTTGCCCGAGGACGTGCAGACGTCCGCCCCGTGACCCGAGGACCACCAGGGCCTGGCTGCCGACGGCCGGGGCCACCTCGTCGGCCACCAGCTGCACCACGTCCTGCACGCCGACGGCCTCCGTCAGCGCCCCGGCCAGGCTCAGCACCTGCGAGATGGTGACCAGCCGGGAGCCGGGCGCCGCGTCGGCCCGCGGCAGCGCGCCCACCATCTCGGCGACCGCCCGCGCCCGGCTGATCCGGGTGGTCAGCCCGCTCGTGCTCGGGTACATCCGGAACGACAGCCAGTCGCCCGGCGGCTTCAGCGCCACGAACGACGTCACGTGCTGGCTGATCAGCGCCGCCCGGTAACGGTCCTCGTACATCGGGTCGTTCAGCCAGGGCACCGACACCCACGGCTGGGTGCCGAGCAGATCGGCGACCTTGACGCCGAGCAACTCGGCCGCCGCCCCGTTGGCGAAGGCGACCCGCCCGTGCAGATCGATCGAGGCCAGCCCGTACGGCAGCCGCCCCACCATCCGGGCCGCCTCCACCGTGCCCAGGGTGCCCGCCACCCCGGACGCCGGTGCCGCCAGCAGATCCGGCTCGGCCCGCAGCGGACGATGCTCCCGGGCGGCCCGCGCCAGCCGCTTCGCCAGCCGGTCGCCGGCCGCGGTCAGCGCCGTCCGCTCCCGGTCGGACAGCACCGTCGGATGGGAACCGGGCCAGGTCACGTACAACG
Source organism: Streptomyces sp. NPDC111744 (assembly GCF_055634995.1). NCBI lineage: Bacteria > Bacillati > Actinomycetota > Actinomycetes > Kitasatosporales > Streptomycetaceae > Streptomyces > Streptomyces sp. NPDC111744. The sequence continues at coordinate 334,108 of NZ_JBVKCG010000002.1, read as the reverse complement.
CCCCGTACACGGCGTCCGCCGTCGCCACGGGCACCGCGGCGAGCGCGAACGGATAGGGCAACACCACCGCCATCCGCGGATACCGGCGGGCCATGTCCTCCTCGCCGCCCACCCACACCAGGCGCCGCTCGCGCACCGCCTCCGCCACCGGGATCGGCGCGCTCAGCCCGACCCGCTCCCAGGGCGCCGCGAAGGCCCGGGGCAGCCCGGCCGTCACCGCCATCTCCAGGACCGGTTCGTCGGCGGCGAGGAGATAGACCGCGCCGGAGTGCGCCTGGATCTCCTCCATCACCGAGGCCAGCGCGAGTGACAGCAGCGGTGGCCGGCCGGGCCGGGTCGCGTCGGCCGCCGTCTCCGCCAGGCCCGGCTGCGCCGACGCGGGAGGGGCCCCCATCCTGTCGGACACGCCCGACCACCTCCTCGTCCGGCCGCGCCTCGCGTCCTCCCGGTCAAGACTCCCTCGTGGCGGCGGTCGGCGCACGGCGAGAGCGGCACGAGCCCCCACGCCGGGCCGCCTCTGCCTACCCCGTTCGCCCAGGCACATTCCCCCGCAGCCGAAGCACGCGGCGGCGGACGGGCGCCGGGCGTGCGCCCCCGCGCACCCTGATGGCCGGAACTTCGCGCCCACGAGCAGTCGCGGACGCCAAGAATGGGGCACGCGTTCAACACCATGAACCGAAGAGCCGAAGGACGGCTGAGGGGGCGGCGGTGATCCGGGTACTTCTGGTGCACGACACGTGTCTGGTGAGGTCGGTCCTGGCGGAGTGGTTACGCCGGGAACCGGGGCTCCGGGTGGACGACACGCCGTGGCACAGCGCACGGGGGCGGGTCCGGGCGGTACGGCCGGACGTGTGCGCGGCGGACCTCGACTGCTCCGGCACCCACGATGTGCCACCACTGGCCGACCTGCGCCCGGTGGAGCCGGGCACGGTCCCGCCGCGGCTGGTCGTGCTTGCCGGTGCGAACAGACCCGGGTTGCTGAAACGTGCCGCCGAAGCGGGGGCGCTCGGCTACGTCGACAAGAAGGGCGCGCCGGAACGGCTGGTGCGGGCGATCCGCCGCGCCGCCGAGGGGGAACGTTTCGTCGACGACTCGCTGGGCTTCGGATACTTCAAGGCCGCCGAGATCCCGCTCACCAGACGCGAGTTGAGCGTACTGGAGCTGGCGGCCGGCGGGGCGTCCATCGCGGAGATAGCCGGGAGCCTGCACCTGTCCAACGGGACGGTCCGCAACTACATGGCCGCGATCACCCGCAAGACCGGCGCCCGCAACCGCATCGACGCGATCCGGATCTCCCAGGGCGAAGGCTGGCGCGTGCCAGCCCTTCGGCACCGCACGACGTGCCGTCGCGAACAGCGGCTCCGTCTGCGACCCGCCCGTCCCGAGTCGGTCGGGCGTGTCGTAGAAGTGCTCGTCGGCGAGCGCGTACACCTCGTACCGCCTGTCCATCCGCCTCCCCTTCTGTGGCCCGGCCCGACACTCGCAGGCGCCACACGGTCGCGGACAGTCATGTCTGTCACGAGGTCACCGTGCGGAACGCACGGGTCAAGACATGTTCGGTTCCGTTCGAGCACGGCGGCCCCGGATACGGCAGAACGGCCACAGGGGCTGCGCGGACGCCCCATAAGCGCTGTAATGGCGGCGTGGTCAGTGAGGGCGCTGCGGTACGCGGAACCAGAACGGAGCGCGTCGAAATCGCCCTCGAAACGCTCACGGGCGATCCCGGCGCACCCGACCGGCTTCGCCGCGTCCTCGAACAGGCGCTGGTGTTCGCCGGTGCGGCGTTCGCCGGGGTCTACACGCCCGGCGACGACGGAACCGTGCTGCGCCTGGCCGACTCGGCCGGGCTGCCCCGTACGTTCTTCGGGCTCCGCGACGCCTACCCGGCCGTGGGGCAGTCCCCGGTTGCCGAGGTCCACGGCACCGGGCGGTCCCGCTGGCTGGGACCCGGGGAACTGGCCGACTGCCCGGACGCCCGGCGGACCCCGTCCCCTGAGTTCTCGCTGGCGGTCCTGCCGGTGCCCGGCCGCGCCGGGCTTCTGGCAGTCGTCAGCGAACGGGAGGGCGGGTTCGGCCCCGAGGACCGCGCCTGCCTGGAACTGATCGCCGGCGCGATCGCCCTGCCGGCCCCGCTCCCCACGGTCGCCGACAACGGCGAACTGCCCGCCGACGCGTTCAGCCTCGCCATGGACACCGGCCGGATCGAGGTCGGCGACGGCATCCTCGGCCTCTTCGACATGAGCCGGGACGATTTCGACGGCAAGGTCGAGACACTGCTGGGCCGTACCGTGCCCGAGGACGTGCCCGCCCTGATGTCCGTCGTCGAGGCCGACCACATGTCCATCGGGGACCGCGAGCTGGAGTTCCGGATCCTGGAGCCCTCCGGCTCGCCCAGGTGGCTGCGGCTGCGCGGCCGCATGGTGCCGGCCGGCGAGGGGCACCCCGCCAGGCTGGCCGGCACCGTCGCCGACGCCACCACGCTCCGCTCCGACGTCACCGATGTGGCCCGTGTGCAGCGGCTCGCCGCCGCGCTGGCCACCGCCGGCACGGTCAGGGATGTCAGCCAGGCCGTGGTCACCGCCCTGCGCGGACCGCTGAAGGCCGACCGCATGGCCCTGGCCGAACTGGACAACGACCGTCTCGTCGTCACCGTCCTGGACCCGCCCGACGCCGAGTCCTGGCCCGAACTGTGGCGCAGTGAATGGCGCACCGAATGGCCCGACGCGCCGGTGCGCGCCATGCCCACCCTCGCGGCCGCCCTGCGCGAGGGCCGCCCCCGGATCTGGCCCGCCCGTACCGCCCTGGAGCCCGCCCTCGCCGAGGTCGGCCCCGGCGGACTCGCCGTCCTCCCGCTGCCCGCCGGCGGCCGGATGGCGGGCGTCTGCCTGATCGGCTGGGACAGCCCGCACGACTTCGGCCACGACGAACGCGCCCTGCTCACCGCCTCCGCCGGCCTCGCCGGCGAGGCCCTGGTGCGCGCCCACGCCTTCGACGCCGAGCACGAACTCGTCGGCATGCTCCAGCGATCTCTGCTGCCCCGCCGGCTGCCCCGGCTGCCCGGCGGGGTCGCCGTCGCCCGCTACCTGCCCACCACCGAGGGCCTGGAGGTCGGCGGCGACTGGTACGACGTCATCCCGCTGACCGACAACCACGTCGCCCTTGTCATCGGCGACGTCCAGGGCCACAGCGCGGCCGCCGCCGCCCTGATGGGCCAGATGCGTACCGCGCTGCGCGCCTACGCCGCCGAGGGCCACACCCCCGACGTGGTCGTCTCGCACGCCAACCGGCTCCTCATGGACATGGAGAGCGACCTCTTCGCCACGTGCTGCTACGTCGACGTCGACATGGAGGCCGGTACCGCCTGGTGTGTGCGCGCCGGGCATCTGCCGCCGGTCCTGCGTCACCCGGACGGCGCCACCGAGGTCGTCCGGACCGACGGCGGCCCCCCGCTCGGCGTGGTCGCCCAGGCCGAGTTCCCCATGACCCAGCTCAGCCTGCGACCCGGCACCCTGCTCGCGCTCACCACCGACGGTCTGGTCGAGTCCCCCGGGGCCGACATCGACGACGGCATGCGGCGCTTCGCCCGCGACCTCGGCGTCTCCGACCCCGCTCACCTCGGCCTGGTCGCCGACGCCCTGCTCGGCAACGCCCGCCGCGTCGACGACGTCGCCCTGCTGCTGATGCGCTACGACGGCATGGCCGTGCTGCCGCTGCGGGAGAGCTGGACTGTGTGGCGGGTCCCGGAGGCGGCCCGGCACGCCCGCCGCTTCAGCCGCCGCACCCTTCGCTCCTGGGGTGTCACCGACGACGCCATGGACGCGGTCCTGCTGGTCGTCTCCGAACTCGTCACCAACGCCCTGATCCACACCGACGGCCCGGTCCGGCTCGATCTGACCCTGGTCGACCACCGGTTGCGGATCGCCGTCGTCGACGCCTCGCCGCGCAGCCCGGTGAAACCCGCGAACATCGGCTGGGAGGCCACGGGCGGGCGCGGCATCCTCCTCGTGGAGGCCATATCGGCCGCCTGGGGGACCGTGCCGGTCAGTGGCGGCAAACAGGTGTGGGCGGACCTCGTCCTCGACGCCGGATGAGCGCCACACGGGTGCATGTCCGGCCGTCTCGGGAGGCGGCGCGGCCCGACCCTTCTTAGGGTCTTGACGTGGCTCACACCTTCGAAGAACTCGTGGCGAAGCACCGCGCGGCCGACGCGGCCCACGAAAAGGTCCTGGAACTGCGGGACACCTACGGACCCCCGGCCCTGCAGCAGCCCGGCGGCGCCCAGTCCGAGACTTATGAGACCGCCCTGCGGGCCTGGCGCGACCTGGCCCGTGACGAACTGAGCGCGGTGAGCGAGTACGCCCGGGACGAGGGCCGACCGCGCTCCGAGGTGGAGGCGGAGGTGGAACGCGCGGCGGCCTTGCCGGAGGACTCCTGAGCCGCGACGGCGCGTGCGCCGAAATCACCGGACAAAACGGGCGAGATGCCAGTTCAGGGCACCTCGTTGTCACATGGCGTCCGTGCCAAGGCCATACTGTCGTAACCAATCAGGGAAACAGAAGAACGTCTCAACCAGATGTTCACCTCTAAGGTGTAGCGAATGAAGGCTTTGGTGCTCTCCGGCGGTGCCGGCACACGGCTGCGGCCGATCACCCACACATCGGCGAAACAGCTCGTGCCGGTGGCGAACAAACCCGTGCTGTTCTACGGGCTCGAATCCCTTGCCGCCGCGGGCGTCACCGAGGTCGGGATGATCGTCGGCGACACCGCCGCCGAGATCGAGGAAGCGGTCGGCGACGGGTCGAAGTTCGGCCTGGACGTCACCTACATCCCCCAGGAGCGCCCGCTGGGCCTGGCCCACGCGGTGCTGATCGCGCGGGAGTTCCTCGGCGACGACGACTTCGTCATGTACCTCGGCGACAACTTCATCGTCGGCGGCATCAGCGGACTGGTCGACGAGTTCCGCGAGACCCGTCCCGACGCCCAGATCCTCCTCACCCATGTGCCCAACCCGCGGGCCTTCGGCGTCGCCGAACTCGACGCCGACGGCCAGGTGATCGGCCTGGAGGAGAAGCCGCAGGAGCCCAAAAGCGATCTCGCCCTGGTCGGCGTGTACCTCTTCACGCCCGCCATCCACGACGCCGTGCGCGCCATCAAGCCGTCCTGGCGCGGCGAGCTGGAGATCACCCACGCCATCCAGCACCTCATCGACCAGCGTGCCGACGTGCACTCCACGGTGATCAAGGGCTACTGGAAGGACACCGGCAACGTCGTCGACATGCTGGAGGTCAACCGGACCGTCCTTGAGGGCATGGAGCCGCGCATCGACGGCGAGGTCGACGAGGCGAGCCAGATCGTCGGCCGTGTGGTCGTCGAGGCGGGCGCGCGCGTCACCAACTCCCGGATCGTCGGCCCGGTCGTGATCGGCGCCGGGACCGTCGTCGGCGACTCCTACGTGGGGCCCTTCACGTCGGTCGCCGAGAACTGCCGGATCACCGAGAGTGAGCTGGAGTTCTCCATAGTGCTGCGGGACTCCTCCATCGACGGGGTGGGCAGGATCGAGTCCTCGCTGATCGGCCGGCATGTCGAGGTGACCCCGGCACCCGGCACCCCCAGTGCCCACCGCCTCGTTCTCGGAGACCACAGCAAGGTGCAGATCCGTTCATGAACCTCCTCGTCACCGGCGCCGCCGGCTTCATCGGCTCCACGTACGTCCGCGGCCTCCTCGCCGACAGCGCTCCCGACGCGCCGCACATCACCGTGCTGGACAAGCTCACCTACGCGGGCACCCTCACCAACCTGCCCGATTCGCATCCCCGCCTGACCTTCGTGCAGGGCGACATATGCGACCCCGAGCTGGTCGACAAGCTCATGGCCGAGGCCGACCAGGTGGTGCACTTCGCCGCAGAGTCGCACGTGGACCGCTCCATCGACGGGGCCGGCGCGTTCGTCCGCACCAATGTGCTGGGCACCCAGACCCTGCTCGACGCGGCCCTGCGGCACGGCGTCGGCCCGTTCGTGCACGTCTCCACCGACGAGGTGTACGGCTCCATCGAGACCGGCTCCTGGCCCGAGACCCACCCGCTCCAGCCGAACTCGCCGTACTCCGCGTCCAAGGCCTCCTCGGACCTGCTCGCGCTGGCCTTCCACCGCACCCACGGCCTGGACGTCCGCGTCACCCGCTGCTCCAACAACTACGGGCCGCACCAGTTCCCCGAGAAGGTCATCCCGCTCTTCGTGAGCAACCTCCTCGACGGCAGGAACGTTCCGCTCTACGGCGACGGCAGCAACGTCCGCGACTGGCTCCACGTCGAGGACCACTGCCAGGGCATCGAGCTCGTCCGCACCGGCGGCCGGGCCGGCGAGGTCTACAACATCGGCGGCGGCACCGAGCTCAGCAACAAGGAACTCACCGGCCTGCTTCTGGAAGCCTGCGGGGCCGGCTGGGACCGCGTCGACCACGTCGCCGACCGCAAGGGCCACGACCAGCGCTACTCCGTCGACTGGAGCAAGATCCACGACGAGCTGGGCTACACCCCCAAGCACGACTTCACCTCAGGACTCGCCGCAACCGTCGCCTGGTACCGCGACAACCGGGACTGGTGGGAGCCGCTGAAGGAGCGCGCCGCCCTCGAATCCCGCAAGGAGCAGGAGAAGCACTGATGAAGTGGCTCGTCGCCGGAGCGGGCGGGATGCTCGGCCACGACATGGTCGAGGAACTCACCCGCCGGGGTGCGGAGGTCGTGGCCCTCGGCCGCGCCGATCTTGACATCACCAGCGCCGACTCGGTGGAGTCGGCACTCGCCGGGCACCGGCCCGACCTGGTGGTGAACTGCGCCGCGTACACGGCCGTCGACGACGCCGAGACCGACGAGGAGCGGGCCCTGCTGATCAACGGCGAGGGCCCCCGCCTGCTGGCCCGCGCCGCCGCCCGGCACGGCGCCCGCCTCGTCCATGTCTCCACGGACTACGTCTTCGACGGAGACGCCCGCACCACCCCGTACGCCGAGGACCATCCCACGGACCCGCGCACCGCCTACGGACGCACCAAGCTCGCCGGCGAGCGGGCCGTCCTGGCGGAGCTCCCGGGCACGAGCGCGGTGGTCCGCACGGCCTGGCTGTACGGCACCCACGGCAAGAGTTTCGTGCGCACGATGATCGAGCTGGAGTCCCGCCGGGACACCCTCGACGTCGTGGACGACCAGCGTGGACAGCCCACCTGGAGCGCGGACCTGGCCGCCCGGATCGCCGACCTCGGCCCCCGTCTCGGGCGGGACGACCGCGCGCACGGTGTCTTCCACGGCACCAACTCCGGCGCGGCCACCTGGTGCGAGCTGGCCCGGGAGGTGTTCCGCCTCCTCGGCGCCGACCCGGAACGGGTGCGCCCCACCACCAGTGAGGCGTTCGTCCGGCCGGCCCCCCGCCCCGCGTACAGCGCCCTCGGCCACGACCGGTGGGCCGAGGCCGGTCTGGAACCGCTGCGGGACTGGCGGGCGGCCCTGTACGAGGCACTGCCGCTCCTCCGCAAGGAGATCTCCCTGTAGATGCACTGTGGGGCACCCTGGGGTGCCCCACAGTGCATCTATACCGGACCGGCTTTTCCGCACTCTGTTGCGTTCACCACTTGTGGATCCGACTTCGTCACTACGATGATGCTTTGAATGCCATGTGAGCCGGGTGCGGAAAGGACAAGTCTCGCGATGTCGATCCGAGCGACCGTGAAGTCCGTAATGGGTGAGAAGAATGTGCGGGTGTTGCGACGGCTGAAGCGGCGTATCTCAGGTCGGCCGCCGGTCGGGTCGGCCGAGCCGGCGCCTTCGACCGGGCTCGACGCGATCTCCGGGGATCTCAACAAACTCGCCCAGCACTTCAAGACGGACAAGTGGGGAATACACCGCTACACACAGCACTACCAGCGCCATCTCGGTCACCTGAAGAACGAGTCGTTCAACCTGCTGGAAATCGGCATCGGCGGCTATAACAGGCCAGGTCAGGGCGGTGCCTCGCTACGCATGTGGAAGCAGTTCTTCCCGAAGGCGCAGATTTTCGGAATGGACATCCAGGACAAGTCATTTGTCGACGAGGACCGCATCACGACGTTCATCGGAGACCAGTCCGATCCGTCGTCCCTGAACGCCGTCGCCGACAAGATCGGTGAGCTGGACGTAATCATCGACGACGGCAGTCACCGTAGTCCGCATGTGCTCACGACGTTCGCCACGCTCTTCCCCCGTCTCAAGGACGGTGGCATCTACATCGTCGAGGACACGCAGTCGTCGTACTGGCCCGAATGGCAGGGCAGTGAGGACCTCGAGGCCGCGCACACCAGTATGGGGATGCTGAAGCGGCTGGTGGACGGGCTGAATTACGAGGAATTCGTCGTCGAGAACTATCAGCCGACGTACACGGACCTCAATGTGGTGGCCGTGCACTTCTACCACAACCTGGTGATCATCGAAAAAGGCAGGAATGCCGAGGGCAGTAACAAGCGCAGCGCGCTGAAGCAGCGCTACGCCAAGTCCTGACGCCGCCGCCTACCCGGTGGGGCGAGCCACGGCTCGCCCCACCGGGGCGTGCTCAGGCCCGCAACCGCTCGTAGTACGCCTGGCACTCCGCGTACGTCGGCAGCAGCCCGGACGCCTCGGCCTCCGCCAGCGACGGCGCCTCGGCGTCCTTCTCCGACAGCACCGGCTCGAAGCCCTCGGGCCACTCGATTCCCAGCTCGGGGTCGAGCGGGTTGATGCCGTGTTCACGGCCCGGCGCGTACCCGGCCGAGCACAGGTACACCACCGTCGCGTCGTCGGTCAGCGCCATGAACGCGTGCCCGAGGCCCTCCGAGAGGAACACGGCGTGCCGGTTCTCCTCGTCGAGCCGCACCGCCTCCCAGCTGCCGAAGGCGGGGGAGCCGACCCGGATGTCGACGACGACGTCCAGCACGGCCCCGCGTACGCACTTGACGTACTTGGACTGGCTCGGCGGTACGTCGGCGAAGTGGATGCCGCGCAGCACGCCCCGCCGGGAGACCGAGCAGTTGGCCTGCGCGAGGTCGAGATCGTAGCCGAGGGCCTCGCGGAACTCCGCGGCCCTGAACCACTCGTGGAAGCTGCCCCGGTCGTCGGGGAAGGCCTTGGGCTCCTGGACCCAGGCGCCTTCGATGTTCAGCGGTCGCACGGTTCTTACTTGCCTTCCTGTCGTGCGGGCCTGCCCCGGCCCAGGGCCCTGACCAGTGCGCGGCGCACCGGCAGCGGCAGCCGGCGGGCGAGGCGGCGTGCCGCGCTCGGCCCGGGCTTCGGCTTGGCGGCGGGCTTGGGCGCGGCCGACGCGGGCTTCTTCGGGGCCGACTTGACCACCTTCAGGCCCTCGGGGGAGTCACGGACGACGAGCGGCAGTGTGAAGAAGCGCGGCTCGGTCGCGTCCGCGACCAGGCACAGGGCGAGCCGCCAGCCGCCCTCCTGCAGCGAACGCACCGGCAGCGGGGCGTCCAGCACCGCTCCGCCGCCCCCGGCGGGCGACAGCGTGGCGGGCACCTCGAGCACCTCGGCGGCGGGCTTCGGGCCGGTCAGCCGGACCGACGCCTTGACCTCACCGGCGACATGGAAGGGCAGCACCGCGCGCAGCCGGTCGCCCGCGACGGTGAAGTCCTCCGGCTTGAACTCGCCGAAGCCCAGCCGCTTGCTCGCCAGGTCGACGTCCAGTGCGAAGTTGTCCTTGGCCGTCCAGTACGGCAGCACCCGGCGGCCGCCGACCACACCCGGGGACGGCATCGCGGGGAACGGCTCCCTGGACACCGGGAACAGCCGGTGCTCCCGCGTCCAGCCGCCGATCGTCAGCCGGACGAACGCGTCCCACAGCCCCGGCGGCAGCGCCTGGCCGCTGGCCGCGGTCCCCGGGTCCACGGTGGCCACGGCCCGCACGACAAGGCGGACGCGGTCGGGCTCGCCCTCGGCGGGCAGCGTCTCGCGGGTGATCTCGACCGGCTGGAAGAACTGGGCGTGTGTCTCGCGCTCGCGCACCACCAGGTCGACGTTGGCCTTCGCGAAGCGGGCGGCGGTGCCGCGCTCCAGCCGGTCGACGGCGTCGGCGGCCGACGCCGCCGGGCCGTCGGGCGAGGTGACGGCGGTGTCGGCCGGATAGGTCTTCGGCGCGCCGTCGGCGGTGTACTCGGCGCTGAAGTCGACCTTCAGTGCGCCGCCGTCCCAGGTGACGCTCTCCAGGGCCGTCGACGGGGCGACGGACGCCTCCCACTCGGCGACGGCGAGCACGTCCTCGTACCGGCCGGCCGCGGCCAGCTCGGCGACGACCCGCTGGGCGGGGCCGAGCAGGGCGAACACGGAGGGGCCCATGCGCTCGGCGATCACCTTGTGGATCTCGTCGAAGAGCTCCTTGCGGTAGTCGTCCGGCAGCTTGAGGAACCGCTTGCCGCGCAGCCGCTCGGTCATCTCGTTGTTCAGCCAGCGCCGGAACATCCGGTCGCGCCTGGCGCCGGGCTCGGTGTAGCGCTCGACGACGTCGAGAGCCTCGCGCAGGTTGGCGAAGTAGCCCACCGGGTCGAAGCGCTGGAAGCCGGCGTTGGACGCGTCCTCGCGCTTGATGTGGTAGTAGCAGACGTAGTCGCTGAGCACGGAGATGTTCGAGGCGCGCAGGTACGCCTCGGCGACGAAGACATGGTCTTCCAGACGCCGTCTGCCCTCGGGGAAGCGCAGCCCGATGCGGTCCAGGAAGGACCGGCGCAGCATCTTGTGCGGGGTGAGGCTGTCCATCAGCGGGGCGTTCTCGACGGTGGCCCGCGGGTGGTTGCGCCGGAAAAGCTCCACCGGCACCGGACGGCCCTTGCCGGCCATCTTGCCGATGATCAGATCGGCCTCGTTCTCGACGCCGTAGTCGTACATCCGCTCCAGGGCTTCGTCGCCGAGGAAGTCGTCGTTGTCGACGAACATCACGAACTCGCCCTTGGAGGCCGCGATGCCGACGTTGCGGGGCTTGCCGGACCAGCCGGAGGGCTCCTGGTGGATGACGTGGACGTGCGGGTGCTCGGCGGCGAGCGCGTCGAGCCGGGCCGGGGTCTCGTCGCTGGAGCCGTCGTTCACGAAGATCACTTCGTACTCGTCGCGCGGCAGCGACTGCCGCAGCACCGAGGCGATGCAGTCCTCGATATAGGGCCCCGGATTGTAAACAGGGACGACAACACTGACCTTGACCGGCATCCGGCTTCCTAGCCCCCTGGATAAGCCGTCCGTTTTCCTGGACGGCACGTACATGTGGCCGAATGCTAACCCGGTCTTGGCCTCGGGTGTGTCCCACCCCTTGGTCAAGACCGGGTCGTGAAGGGTCAGCCGGGCGTCAAGACGCCTGCTCAGCCGTGTGTCTTGGCGAGCAGCTCAAGGACCTCGGCGGTGCTGCCGGACTCGCCGAGCCGCGGGAAGATCCGCTCCACGCTGCCGCGGTGCGCCTCGGGGTCGGCGTCGGCCATGGCGTCCGTGGCGAGCGTCACGTGGTAGCCGTGCGCATAGGCGTCGCGGGCGGTGGACTCCACCCCGATGCTGGTGGCGATGCCGGTCAGGACGACCTGGGTGACGCCCCGGCGGCGCAGCTGGACGTCCAGGTCGGTGCCGTGGAAGGCGCTCCAGTTGTGCTTGGTGACGAGAATGTCGCCGTCGTGGCCGGAGAGTTCGGCGACGACGATGTCCCAGCCCTCCGGGAAGGCGAGCCCGCGCGGCTGGCGCTCGGTGCGGCCCGGGACGGCGTCGGCGCCGTCGGCGGCGAAGGACACCCGGACCAGGACCACGGGCAGGTTCTGGGCGCGGAAGGCGTCGGCGAGCTCGACGGTACGGGCCACGACCTCGGCTCCGGAGTGCGGCTGGGTGGGCATGCCCACGATGCCCTGCTGGAGGTCGATGACGACAAGGGCGGTACGCGGGTCGAGGGTGCTCAGAGACATGGGGTGGATCAGGCCTTTCGGGGGGCTTGACGGGGTCGGGGGGGTGAGCCGGGCCAGGGAGCGGTCCGGCAGGGTGATCGCCAGCAGCAGTGCGGAGCCGGCGAGCATGAACAGGGCCAGGCCGTGCAGCCCGCCCGTGTCGGCGCGGTGCGGGTAGAACGCCGCGGTGGCGGCGGAGGCACCCAGCGCGCCGAGGTACATGAAGGTGCGCAGCAGCCCGGCGGCGGAGCCGATCCGCTCCGGTTCGGCCTGCCGGTACAGCGCGTTCTGCGCGGCGAGACCGAGCAGACCCTGCGGTATGCCCAGCAGCACCCCGGTGGCGAGCAGCATCCAAACCGGGCTGTGGGCGTCGAACAGCAGCAGCGCCGCGCAGCCCGCGATCTGCAGCACGGAGCCGACGAGCAGCTTGACGCGGATCGCCTCACGGCGGCCTGTGAGCGTGGAGACGACCAGCGCGGCGACCGACAGCGGCAGCAGCACGAGCCCCGCGGTGGAGGCGCTGAGCCCGCGGCCCTCCTCCAGCCACTGTGTGTAGCCGTACAGGAAGGCGTAGGAGGTGACGCAGCCGAGGAACTGACGTACGTAGGTGGCGATGAGCGGGCCGTTGCCGCCGAGGACGCGCAGGTCGACGAACGGGTCAGGCACGCGCAGTTCCCGGGCCGCGAAGGCGACGGCCACGACCAGGGTCAGGGCCGGCAGGTACCAGCGGTCGAGCCGCGGGTCCATCAGGAAGAGCATCAGGGAGACCAGCAGGACGGCGAATAGGGCCATGCCGGGGAGGTCCATGCTCTGGCGCCGCTCGGCGGGGTCGGCCTTCGGCAGCCACAGGACGCCCAGGACCAGACAGGCCGCCGAGAGCGGCACGTTCACGGTGAACACCAGGTGCCAGCCGCCGGCGCCGATCAGCAGCCCGCCCAGCGTCGGGCCGATCACGGCCACGGTCTGCCCCGACACGGCGAGCGCGGTGAGTACCCCGGCCGGGCTGTCCCGCCCGGTGCGTTCGGCCTCGCTCCTGGTCAGCCGCATCGCCGCCGGGAACGCCGCCGACGTGCCGAAGCCGAGCAGCACCCGGGAGGCGATCAGCACGCCCAGCGAGGGCGCCAGCGCGCCCATCAGGCCGGCCACCCCCACCAGGGCCGTGGCGACGAGGTAGAGCCGGCGCGGCCCGTACACGTCCACCAGCCGGCCGATCACCGGCTGGCCCACGGCCGTCGCCAGGTAGAGCGCGGAGACCAGCCACACCGTCTCGGCGGGCGGCGCGCCGAAGGCGATGCCGATCGGCACCAGGGCCACGGCGATCATCGAGGAGTTGATCGGGTTCAGTACGGAACCCAGGATCATCGGCGCGATCAGCCGCCGGTCGAAACCGGCGGGGGCCGGGCGGGTGTCCTGAAAGGTGCGTCCGGTGAGCCTCGGTATCACGGCCGGGAGAGCCGTTCCAGCAGTTCGAACGCGGTGAGCATGGTCTGGCGTTCCTCCTCGGTGTAGCGCTCCTGGAAGGCGCGGGCCAGCCACTCGTCGCGCACCTGCCGGTTGCCCTCGACCCGGGCCTGCCCGGCCTCGGTGAGGGTGACCAGCTGGCGGCGGCCGTCGGTGGGGTCGGGGCTGCGGCGGATCAGCCCCTGCTGGTCGAGAGCGGCCAGCGTGGTCGCCATCGACTGCGGCCGCACCCCCTCGGCGGAGGCCAGCGCACTGGCCGTGGCGGCACCGTGCTTGGAGACCAGGGTGAGCGCCGACTCCTGGGACGGGGTGAGGTCCGCGTCCTGCGCGACCTCCCGGATACGGCGCCGCAGTCTGCTGAACACCACCCGCAGGTCGCGCGCCCCGCGGCTCGCTGAGTCCGAGATCTGAACCATGCGGCCCACCCTAGAACCGTCAGCAAAAACTGTCCAGCTCAAACTGTTAAGTTCAAGCTGAAGACCTCGCGCGGTCGCTAGGCTGGTCCTGTGCGTCTGCTCCTCACCTCCGACACGCACCTCCCGGTGCGCGCCAAGCGGCTCCCGGACCAGCTCCTCGCCGAACTCCCGCGCGCGGACGTCGTGTTCCACGCCGGCGACTGGGTCGACGAGGCCACCCTCGACCTGCTGGAGAGCCACAGCCGCCGGCTGATCGCGGTGTACGGCAACAACGACGGGCCGGGCCTGCGCGCCCGGCTCCCCGAGGTGGCCTACGCCCAGCTGGGCGGCCTGCGCTTCGGCGTCATCCACGAGACGGGTCCCGCCCAGGGCCGTGAGGCCCGCTGCGCCGCCCGCTTCCCGGACCTGGAGGTCCTGGTCTTCGGGCACAGCCACATCCCCTGGGACACCACGGCCCCCGGCGGCCTGCGCCTCCTCAACCCCGGTTCACCCACCGACCGCCGCCGCCAGCCCCACTGCACCTACCTCACCGCGACCATCGCCGACGACGCCCTCACGGAGGTGACACTCCACCGGCTGCCACCACGCTGACGACGCTCCGGCAGGATGCGGCGATGATCTCCGGCTCCGAGATTCCCGACGCCGTTTTCGCAGGCCGCAACGCCCGCAGCGAGCAGCCCGCCCTTCCGCTGCCGAGCGGTCTTGAGCCGCGGCCGTGGCACGCGGACGACGCCGACGCCCTGCGCGCCGCCGGTCAGGATCCTGCGATCCGGCAGTGGAACTGCTAACCGTCGCCGACCAGGGCCGAGGCGGTCCGACGCATCGAACGCAGACGTGAACGCCGACGTTCCGAGACCGGCGCCGCCTGGGTCGTCGCCCTCCCGGCGAGGTGGCCCTCGGCTTCGTCGGCCGGAACGACGTCGACCACGCGGGCGGCAGCGCCGAGATCGTCCACTGGGTGTTTCCCGAGGCGCGCGGCGGCGGCATCGTCGTGGAAGCGGTACGACGGCTCAGCCGCTGGGCCCCGGACGACCTTGGCCTGCACCGGCTGCGGCTGTGTCACTCGGTGGTCAACCCCGCCGCCTGGCCGTGTCGCGGAGAAGGCCGGATACACCTTCGAAGGCGCCACGCGCGGTGCCCTGCGGCACGTCGACGGCAGACACGGCCAGCGTCTGCACACCGGTGCGGGGGGACGTGTGATCTCCGCCCGACCCGGCGGCGCGGGCTCCCCTGAGGCGTGGGCGTCACCGGTGCCCGGAGGCCCGCCTCCTCCGGCGGAGCCTTGTCGCCAGCCATGTCAACGCGAGCGCCCCGACCGCCACCGCCGCCGCCCGCTTGGCCACCGGCACCCCCGCCGTGCGCAGCAGATCGAGCGGCGGTGCCTCCTCCTCGTCGACGACCGGCTCGCCCGGTGCCTGCTCGGCCAGCCGTTTCGCCAGGCAGGCCGCGAACTGTCCCACCAGCCGGTCGCCCACCTCCGACAGCACCCCGCGTCCGAACTGCGCCGGACGTCCCGTCACCGTCAGGTCGGTGTCGACGGACACCGCCGTACCGCCGTCGCGTTCGGCGAGCGAGCCGGTGACCGTGGCCCTGGCCGTGCCCTGCCCCCGGGTCTCCCGGCCGGTCGCCGCCAGCACCATCCGGTGGGCCGTCTCGTCCTGTTCGTCGAAGACCGCGGTGCCCCGGTAGGTCACCGTGACCGGGCCGACCTTCACCTTCACCGAGCCGGTCACGGTTCTGCCGTCGTAGTCCTCCACGACCGCGCCCGGCAGACAGGGCGCGACCCGTTCGATGTCGAGGAGCGCCCGCCAGGCGTCCTCGACCGGGACGGGGACGGTGAACTCGTGGTGCAGTTCCATGACTCACTCCTCCTGACAGTCAGCGGCCGGCGGCCGCGTGGATGGCCCCGGTGGTCGAGGTCAGTGGCGCGCCGCTGCCGCCCCAGCGCAGGGCGACGATCTCGGCGGCGACGGACACCGCGACCTCCTCGGGCGTACGGGCCCCGAGGTCGAGGCCGAGCGGTGAGCGCAGCCGGGACAGTTCGGCCTCGGCGAGACCGGCCTCGGACAGCCGGGCGCGCCGCTCCTCGTGGGTCTTACGGCTGCCCATCGCCCCGATGTAGGCGGCCGGCCGACGCAACGCCTCCTCCAGCAGCGGCACATCGAACTTCGGGTCGTGGGTGAGGACACAGATCACCGTGCGGTCGTCGGTCACGGCGCCGCTCAGATAGCGGTGCGGCCAGTCCACGACCACCTCGACGGCGGCCGGGAAACGCTTGGCCGTGGCGAAGACCGGGCGGGCGTCGCACACGGTGACCCGGTAGCCGAGGAAGTCACCGATGCGGGCCACCGCCGCCGCGTAGTCGATCGCGCCGAACACCAGCATCCGCGGCGGCGGCGCGAACGACTCCAGGAACACCGTCACCGCATCCTCACGGCGCTCCCCGCGCGGCCCGTAGTGCCTCAAGGCCGAGGCACCGAGGGCGAGTTCGCCGCGCGCGTCCGCGGTGACGGCGACGTCGAGGCCGGTCGCGCCGAGCGTGCCCGCCACCCGGCACGGCCAGACGGTGAGGGTGGCCCCGCGCGGTGCGGGCCCGTCCACCACCGTGGCCACGGTCACCGGTTCGCCCGCGGCGACCGACGCGGCGACCGCGCCGAACGCCGGGTCCGATGCGGCGGTCACCGGCCGTACCAGCACGGTGATCTCACCGCCGCAGGTCAGCCCCACCGCGAAGGCGTCCTCGTCGCTGTAGCCGAAGGTCTGCAGCCGCGGCTCGCCGCTCGCCACGA
Source organism: Streptomyces sp. NPDC111744 (assembly GCF_055634995.1). Taxonomy (NCBI): domain Bacteria; kingdom Bacillati; phylum Actinomycetota; class Actinomycetes; order Kitasatosporales; family Streptomycetaceae; genus Streptomyces; species Streptomyces sp. NPDC111744. The sequence goes on along the minus strand of NZ_JBVKCG010000002.1, from coordinate 317,528 downwards.
CCTCCTGCGCCAGCTCGAACACGGCGCCCTCCACACAGCCGCCGGAGACGCTGCCCACGACTTCGTCGTCCGGCCCCACCGCCATGGCCGCTCCGGGCCCGCGCGGCGCGCTGCGGCTGACCGCGACCACCGTGGCCAGCCCGAACGGGATGCCGTCCGCATGCCAGCCGGCCAGCGCCGGCAGAATCTCACGCACCATCCGCTCCTCTCGCCACCCGCGCCCCACGCACCACGGACGCCAGCCGCTCCAGCGCCGCCAGGCTGTGCCCCTCGACGAAGGCGTCGACGCTGGGCAGCGCCGCCGTCATCCCGGCCGCCAACGGCGCGTAACCCGGCCGTGCCTTGCGGGGGTTCGCCCACACCACCTGGTGGGCCAGGGCGTGCAGCCGGCGCATCTGCTGCCCGAGCAGTTCGGGATCGCCGCGCTCCCAGCCGTCCGAGAGCAGCACGACGATCGCGCCGCGCGCCATACCGCGCTGACCCCACCGGCCCAGAAACTCCCGCAGCAGCTCGCCGAGGCGGGTGCCGCCGCGCCAGTCGGGCACCGCGGCCGCGACGGCCGCCATCGCCAGGTCGGGGTCGCGGTGCGACAGTTCGCGGGTCACCCGGGTCAGCCGGGTACCGACGGTGAACACCTCGGTGCGGCCCGCACGGACCGCCGCGTGCGCGAACCGCAGCAGCGCGTCGGCGTACGGCCCCATGGAACCGCTCACATCGACGAGCAGCACCACCCGGCGGGGCCGCACCACCCGTGCGTGCCGGCGCAGCAATGCCGGCTCCCCGCCGCGCCGCAGCAACTCCCGTACCGTACGGCGCGGATCGACCTGGCCGCGCCGGGCGGCCCGCCGCCGTGCCGAGCGCCGGGTCTGCCCCTCCAGCGTGAACACGGACAGCAGACGGCGCAGTTGGGCCCGTTCGGCGGCGTCCAGTTCGGTGACGTCGCGGTGCCGCAGCACCTCGGCGGAGCTGGCGAGGGCGGCGGTCGGCGGCCCCGACGGCTCGCTCGCGCCGTGCGCCCGGGGCGCCGCGGCCGCCTCCCGTGCGACGAGCCGCAGCCGGGGTGGAGGAGCGGTACGTGCCGGCTGCCGGGCGGGGGCGCCGGACGGTCCGAAGTATGCGGCGAACACCCGGTCGTAGCGCTCCAGGTCGTCGTGGCCGCCGCACAGCGTCGCCCGCCCCGCCCAGTACACGTCGGAGCGCATCTCCGGCCGCAGGGCTGCCACGGCGCGCAGGAAGGCGTATCCGCGCTCGGTGCTCGCGTCCACGCCCGCCGCCCGCAACGCCCGTACGAAGCCGAGCAGGACGGCGTCCGCCGGCAGCCCGGCCGGTCTCGGCAGCGTCGCGTCCATCCCCGGTCACCCGCCCCGGGCCGCGAGGACCGCCGCGAGATCCATCCCTCGCGCCCGTGCCGTGTCCTCCCGGTATTTGAGCACCGAACCCAGGGTCTGCACGGCCAGTTCAGCGTCCACCTCGCTCGCCCCCAGCGCGTCCAGCGCCTCGGCCCAATCCAGCGTCTCGGCCACACCCGGCGGCTTGACCAGGTCCGCGCCCCGCAGCGCCTGCACCAGCGCGGTGACCTGCTCGGCCAGCCGCGCCGACACCCGCGGCAACCGGCGGCGGACGATGGCGAGTTCGCGGGCGAAGGAGGGATGGTCGAACCAGTGGTAGAGGCAGCGCCGTTTCAGCGCGTCATGCACCTCCCGGGTGCGGTTCGAGGTCAGCACGACCACCGGTGGTTCTTCGGCCCGCAGCGTGCCGAGTTCCGGGATCGTGACGGAGTACTCGGACAGCAGCTCCAGCAGGAACGCCTCGAACTCGTCGTCGGCCCGGTCGATCTCGTCGACCAGCAGCACCGACGGCTGCGTCTGCAGGGCCAGCAGCAGCGGCCGGGCGATCAGGAACCGCCGATCGTACAGCTCGCTCTCCAGGCGGTCCGCGTCGTTCACACCGGCGGCCTCGGCGGCCCTGAGGTGCAGCAGCTGCCGGGGGAAGTCCCAGTCGTACAGCGCCTGCGAGGCGTCGATGCCCTCATGGCACTGCAGGCGGATCAGCGGCGCACCGAGCGCCTCGGCCAGGGCGGACGCGAGCGCGGTCTTGCCCACACCCGCGTCGCCCTCGCAGAACAGCGGCCGGTGCAGCCTCAGTGCCAGGAAGCAGGTGACGGCCAGCCCTTCGTCGACGAGGTACCCCGTCTCCTCCAGGCACGCCCGAACCTGCTCCGGGTCGTCCTTCCGGGTGATCGGCGCTCACCCCATTCCGCCGGCGGTCAGCACCGCCCGCCGGGTCAGCACCCGTGCGAGGTGCTCCCGGTACTCGGGCGAGGCCGACAGATCCTGGGACGGGCGGGTGCCCTCGGCCGCCGCCTCCGCCGCCTGTGCCACGGCCGCCGGGCCGTCGGCACCGGACAGCGCCGCCTCGGCGGCCGTGGCCCGTAGCGGGGTCGAGCCCATGTTGGTGAGCCCGATGCGGGCCTCGGCGATCCGCCCGTCGTCGTGCCGGACCAGCGCGGCGACCCCGACGATGGCCCAGGACTGGGCGACCGCGTGGAACTTCTCGTAGTGGAAACCCCAGCCGTCCGCCTTCGGGATCCGCACCTCCACCAGCAGTTCGTCCGGCGCCAGGGCCGACTGGAGGTAGTCCACGAAGAACTCCCGGGCCGGGATGGTGCGCCGGCCGCCCGGCCCGACGACGACCAGTGCGGCGTCGAGGGCCAGGGCGACCGCGGGCAGGTCCCCGGCCGGGTCGGCGTGCGCCAGGGAACCGCCGAGGGTGCCGCGGTGCCGTACGGCGGGGTCGGCCACGGTGGCCGTCGCCTCCGCCAGCAGTCCGGCGTGCCGGCGCACCAGGGGATCGTGGATGACGTCGTGGTGAGTGGTCAGCGCGCCGATGGCGAGTGTGTCGCCGTCCTCGCGGACGCCGCGCAGCTCCGGGATCCGGCCGACGTCCACGACCAGCTCCGGGAAGGCGAGCCGCAGGCGCAGCAGCGGCAGCAGGCTCTGTCCGCCGGCCAGCACCTTCGCCTCCTCGCCCGCGTCGGCGAGCGCGTGTACCGCCTCGTCGACGCTCGTCGGGCGGGTGTACTCGAACGCGGGGGGAATCATGTGGAACCCTCCTCGTACTGGCCCAGGTCGCCGGACCGGGCGGCCTGCCCGGACTGCCCGGACTGTGCGGGACCGGTCCCGCCGGCCTCCTCGCCCGCCCCGCCCCGGCCGGCGCGGGCGGCCTGCACGGCCTGCCACACCCGGTGCGGCGAACACGGCATCCGTACGTCCTGCACGCCCAGCGGCCGCAACGCGTCCACCACGGCGTTGACCACGGCGGGTGTCGACGCGATAGTCCCGGCCTCGCCGACTCCCTTCACCCCCATGGAGTTCGAGGCCGCCGGGGTCTCCGTCCGGTCGGTGACGAAGTCCGGCAGATCCGCCGCCGACGGCACCAGGTAGTCGGCCATGGTCCCGGAGACGAGGTTGCCGTCGTCGTCGTACACGGCCTCCTCGTACAGCGCCTGCGCGATGCCCTGGGCCAGACCGCCGTGCACCTGGCCCTCGACGATCATCGGGTTGACGACCCGGCCGATGTCGTCGACGCAGACATACGACCTGATCCGGGTCTGCCCGGTCTCCGTGTCGACCTCGACCGCGCACAGGTGGGTGCCGTGCGGGTAGGAGAAGTTCTCCGGGTCGACCACGGTCTCGGCGTTGATGGTGGGTTCGACGCCGTCGGGCAGGTCGTGGCTGGTGAACGTCTCGAAGGCGATCTCCTGGATGGTCTTCCGGGCCTCCGGCGAACCCTTCACCGCGAACACGCCGTCCGTGAACTCCAGGTCCTGCTCGCTCGCCTCCAGGAGGTGCGCGGCGACCTTCCGCGCCTTCTCGACGACCTTCGTCGCCGCCCGGTGCACGGCCTCGCCGCCGACGGACAGCGACCGCGAGCCGTAGGTGTCCATCCCCTGCGGGGCCGACCTGGTGTCGCCGTGCACCACCTCGACGTCGTCGAACGGCACCCCGAGCACGTCGGCCGCGATCTGGCTCCAGCAGGTCTCGTGGCCCTGCCCGTGCGGGCTGGTACCGGTGACCACCTCGACCTTCCCGGTGGGCAGCATGCGGATGCTCGCCGCCTCCCAGCCGCCGGCCCCGTACCTGAGGTCGCGCAGCACCCGGCTTGGTGCCAGCCCGCACATCTCGGTGAAGGTCGACACGCCGATGCCGAGGCGTACGGGGTCGCCGCGCTCGTTGCGCTGCCGCTGCTCGGCGCGCAGATCGTCGTAGCCGAACAGGGCGAGGGCCTTCTCGGTGGCCGCCTCGTAGTTGCCGCTGTCGTAGGTCAGTCCGGCGATCGTGGTGTACGGGAACTCGTCATGCCGGATCCAGTTGCGGCGCCGCAACTCCACCGGATCCAGGCCGAGTTCGGCCGCCAGCTCGTCCATGGTCCGCTCGATGGCGAAGGTCGCCTCAGGGCGCCCGGCACCGCGGTAGGCGTCGGTGGGCGTGCGGGTGGTGAAGACACCGGTGCAGGTGAAGTCGTAGGCGTCCATCTTGTAGATCGCCGGGTACATGAAGGCGCCGAGGAGCGGGATGCCCGGGGTGACCAGCATCAGATAGGCGCCCATGTCGGCGATCAGGTCGACCTTCAGACCGAGCAGCCTGCCCTCGCGGGTGGCGGCCACCTCGATGTCCTGGATCATGCCGCGGCCGTGGTGGGTGGCGAGGTAGCCCTCGGAGCGGGACTCGGTCCACTTCACCGGGCGGCCCAGCTTGCGCGCCACCGCGAGGGCGACGGCCTCCTCGCCGTACACCTGGAGCTTGGAGCCGAAGCCGCCGCCCACGTCCGGGGCGATCACCCGGAGCTTCTGCTCGGGGATCCCGGTGACCATGGCCAGCATGATCCGCAGGATGTGCGGGATCTGGGTCGCCGAGTAGACCGTGTACTCGCCGGAGGCGGCGATCGGGGTGACGACGACCGCGCGCGGTTCCATGGCGTTGGGGATCAGCCGCTGCTGGTGGTATCGGCGCTTGAGGGTCACCTCGGCGCGCTGCCGTACGGCGTCGTAGCTCTCGCCGGTGGCGAGCGGCCAGGTGTAGCAGCGGTTGGTGCCCTTGTCGGCGTGGACCAGCGGGGCGTCGTCCGCCAGCGCGGCTTCCAGGTCGAGGACCGGGGGCAGCGGGTCGTAGTCGACCTCGACCGCCTCCAGCGCGTCGGCCGCCGCGTACCGGTCGCGGGCGACGACCACGGCCACCGGGTCACCCGCGTAGCGCACCTCGTCTACGGCGATCGGCGGGTGGTCGGGGAGCACGATGTCCTCGGTCACCGGCCAGGCGCAGGGTAGCGAGCCCAGCCCCTCGGCGAGATCGGCGCCGGCGAACGCGGCGATCACGCCGGGGCGTTCGCGGGCGGGGGAGACGTCGACGCGGGTGATGCGGGCGTGGGCCATCGGGCTGCGCAGGATGGCGAGGTGGAGCAGTCCGGCGACCTGGATGTTGTCGGTCCAGTTGGTCTGGCCGGTGATCAGCCGGGCGTCCTCCTTGCGCAGCCGGGCGCGGCCGACCTCGTGTGCTGCGGCTTTTACGGCCTGATCGGTCATGCCGTGGCCTCCTCGGGTACCTGTTGCCCGGAGGCGGCGAGCACCGCGCGGACGATGTTCTGGTAGCCGGTGCACCGGCAGAGATTGCCCTCCAGGGCCTGGCGGATCTCGTCGGAGGTGGGGTGCGGGTTCTCGCTCAGCAGATCGCGGGCTGCCATGATCATCCCGGGGGTGCAGTAGCCGCACTGCAGAGCGTGCCGCTCGTGGAACGCGTGCTGGAGCGCTGTCCACTCCCCGTCCTTGGCCAGCCCTTGGACGGTGGTAACCGTGCCGCCGTCCGCCTGGACGGCCAGGACCGAGCAGCTCTTGACGGTGGCCCCGTCCAGGTCGACGGTGCACGCGCCGCAGTTCGAGGTGTCGCAGCCGATCGGGGTGCCGGTCAGGCCGAGTCGGTCGCGCAGATAGTGGGCGAGCAGCAGGCGGGGTTCCACCTCGTCCTCGTAGGGCGTGCCGTCCACGTTCACCTTGATGTGGGTCATGTGCCCTCCAGACCGTGTGGGCAGGAACGAGGGGAAAAGTGGGATGTATGCATCAGAAAGGTGTGATGCACATCACTCTATGACCGGGCTCTGAAGGCGGCGAGCGCTGCGAGGAGAATTTGGTTGAGCATTAATCCATCGCTGTCGCGGGTGGCGTCCTGCTGCACGTCCTTTGACCTGATGACCCGAAGGCTCACCGAGAGAACCACCGATGCGGAGAGCTGCTCGCTGGGCGGAAGCGCCGATCACACCGCGTGATCGACGGCCGTGGTCGAGAGTCCCAGGAGACTCCCACTGCCTTGAACGAACGGCAGCGCGTGCTTCTGGAACGGCTGGCTGCCGGTGAGGAACCCTGGGTCTGGGCGCCGGGGGACTGGCGCTCGGCCTGTGCCCTGCGCGCCCGTGGCCTGCTGACGGTCGGCAGGAGTGGCAGGGAGTTCCACGTACGGTGGCCTCGCTGAGCATGCCGCTCAGAGGAAGCACTCGTCGTCAACAAGATCGACCGGCGCGGCGCCCGGCACGAGGCCGTACCCGCCCAGCTCGCCCGCAGGCCGGTCGTTCCGCTCGTCCCGATGGGTCGGCCCGTCGCGCTCGGCGCCCGCGGCGCCCGCTTCGAGCCCGGTCTCGGCCCGGCTGAGGTGGACGCGCTCGCCGGCCGGACCCGGCGGACCCCTGGTCCACCCGGTGTACGTCGGCTCCGCCGTCACCGGCGCCGGGGTGCCCGCCCTGGAGAGCGCGTTCGACCACTACGCGCCCGTTTCCCATGGAACGGTCCCCGAACGCGCACGGACCGATCATCATCCGCTCAGCTGCAAGGAGTACCTGTTGAACGTGACGGGTCGAGTGAGCGGCTGAGCGACAAGTGCCGGGCAGGTATTCAACTTACTCAGGAGTCAGAAGTATTGACGGTATCCGGAAATCACCGGACTGTAGTGGACATGACTACTATCCGGGCACGTTTGGTCGTTGTCCTGGTTGTCCTCTGCGGATTCCTCGCGGTGGCGGGCACCCCGTCCGCCACCGCGGCCACCCCGTCCGACTCCCTCTGGTTCGACGGCACCTCGATCACCGTGCAGAACGGCCGTTTCGTCGACGGCCAGGGCCGTGAGGTGGTGCTGCGCGGCTACAACGTCTCCGGCGAGACCAAGCTGGAGGAGAACAGCGGCCTGCCGTTCGCCTCAGTCGCGGACGCGAAGAAGTCCGCCACCGCGCTGCGCGCCCTCGGCGGCGGCAACGCCGTGCGCTTTCTGCTGTCCTGGGCGCACGCCGAACCCGCGAAGGGCCAGGTGGACACCGCGTACCTGGCAGCCGTCACCGCGCAGATGCAGGCGTTCCTCGACGCCGGCATCCGGGTCTTCCCCGACTTCCACCAGGACCTGTACTCCCGCTACCTGTTCAACTCGGGCAGCTGGTACACGGGTGACGGCGCCCCCGAGTGGGCGGTGGAGCTGGGTGGCTACCCGGCCGAGTCCTGCGGTATCTGCCTGTTCTGGGGCCAGAACATCACCCAGAACGCGGCCGTCCAGCAAGGCCAGTACGACTTCTGGCACAACAACTACGGCCTCCAGGACGCCTTCCTGGCCGCCGCCCAGACCACCATGGCCTACCTGGCCCAGCATCTCACGTCCGACGAGTTCGCCGGCGTCGTCGGCTTCGACCCCTACAACGAGCCGTACGCGGGCTCGTACGACTCCGGCCAGAACTCCCGCACCTGGGAGCAGAACCTGCTGTGGCCCTTCTACCAGAAGTTCCGGGCCCGGATGGACGCGGCCGGCTGGAGCGCCAAGCCCGCCCTGGTCGAGCCGAACCTCTTCTGGAACGCCAACATCGACACCCAGAAGCAGGAGGGCGGTCTGCTGGACGCGGGCACGCTCGGCTCGCGCTATGTCTTCAACACCCACTTCTACGACCAGAAGGCCATCTCGGGCATCCTGATGTGGGGCAACGCCTCCGACGGCCAGTACAGCACCGACTTCGGCACCGTCCGCGACCGTGCCTCGGCCGCCGGAACCGCGGCGATCGTCAGCGAGTTCGGGCATCCGCTGTCGGGTACGACCACCGGCAAGGCGCCGACCGTCGACAAGGCCATGTACCAGGCCCTCGACTCCCGCCTCCCCGGATCCACCTGGTGGTCCGCCCCGGCCACTTCCGGTCCGGTGCTCTCCGGCACCCAGTGGCAGTGGGACATCTACAACGGCCGCCACCACGAGCTGATGAACGACAATCCCGACAAGGTCCTCACCTCCGGTGACGCCTGGAACGACGAGGACCTCTCGGCCGTCGCCATGAACGAGTCCGGCACGGTGACCCTCCGTCAGGACGCCAGGCTCCTCGACCGGATCTACCCGGGCGCCACCTCCGGCAGCACCCTCGCCTTCACCTACGAGGACCGCTCCCGGGACGGCTCGACGACCCTGACCTGGAACCCGGTGCCCAGCTCGCTGCCGAACGTGGCCGCGCTGGTCGGCTCCGGCCAGTACGCCGTCCAGGTCTGGCGTTCCGGCAGCGCCACCGCACCCACCGAACTCCACCTCCCGGCGTCCTTCCCGACCGCGTCCACCACGGTCGTCTCCGACCTGGGAACCGTCTACGCACCCCCGTCGTACACGTCGTCGACGCCGGTCGCTGTGGCGGCCGAACCGGGTGGCACGGGCAGCCGCCGACTGCTGCTCAGCGACTCGGACTCCGGCGTGCTGCACTACGCGCTGGTGACCAACGGCGCGACCTCGCCCAGCTCCACCCTGCTGAACGCGGCCAGGTCGGAGCTGGCCGCCTGGGTGGCGGGTAAGTTCTGACAGTGCGCTTCGGCCTCCCGAGTGCCAACGCACCCCGGAGGCCGAAGAACCCTGATGATCGGTCAACTTCCGGATGCACCGGTCCAGTCGGCCTGGACATGGCCGAGCCGGACGCGCTGCGGGTGGTCGCCGACCGCGACCGAGGTCACCTTCTCGCCCGTGGCGAAGTCGATGGCCGTCACCTGGTCGGCGCCGCTCTCGGAGATGACGCAGTCCTTGCCGTCACCGCTCACCGTGGCCCAGTACGGGGTCGACGCGGTGATGAGCGGACCCTCCTGCAGGGTGGCCCGGTCGACGACGGTCGCATAGTTGTCCATCGTCCCGGCGACGCACAGCTTGGTGCCGTCCGGCTTCATCGAGATGCCGTGGTGGCGCGAGTCGAGGAGCCAGGTGGTGCGATCCGTGCTGGTGGCCGGGTTCGATGGCAGTGTCTTCACCCGGGTGATCTTGTCGCTGGCGATGTCGTACTCCAGGAAGCCGTTGAAGAACGACACCTGGAAGTACATCTTGGACCAGTCGGGGGTGAAGGCCGCGGGCCGCACCGCGTCCGAGAAGTCCGTCAGCCCGATCGCGTTCAGCCGGTCGCGCATGTCGATGGTCTTGACCTGCTTGTAGGTGGTGGCGTCGGCGACGGTGATGTGCCGGTCGCCCTTGGTCCAGTCCCAGACCGGGTCGTCGAGCGAGGTGGTGACCTCGCCGATCGACATGTTCCAGATGTACTTGCCGTCGGGGCTGAAGACGTTCTCGTGCGGCTTGTCACCGGTGGCGAACTCACCCAGTTCCTTGCCGGTGCCGATGTCCAGCACCTGCACCTTGTTCGCCGTGGACGCCGACACCGCGACCTTGGTGCCGTCGGGGGAGACGGCCATGTGGTCGGCGCGGTAACCGGCCACCGGGAAACGCCAGTTGATCGTGTCGGTGGCCAGGTCGATGGAGACGACATCGGCGAAGCTCGGACGCGAGACGACCACGGACCTGCCGTCCGGCGTGGAGTACATGTCGTCGGCGTACTGGTCGTGGCCCTGCCCGACCTCGTTGCGGATCGACGTGTAGTAGATCCACTTGATGGGGTCGGCGTTGATCTCGGCGATCCTCTGGTCCTTGTCGGGAATGACGTTGATCTGGCCGACCTTGGCGAAGTCGCCGGACGAGTTCAGGACGGTCGCGGTGCCGTCCCAGTTGTTGCCGACGAACAGCACCTCGCGCAGGGAGCCGCCGGACGCAGCGGTGGCGGCGGTCGCGGGCGCGGTGACGGTCAGGACGAGGGCGGCGGCTACGGAGCAAAGGTGCCTGGTTCTGAAGGCAGGCATGACTGCTCTCTCCTCTGATGGGGTGGGGGCGCGCGTGCAGCCAGCGATGACGGAATCTGAACACGGGCGCGTTCAAAACGAACTTACTGAAAAGTAAGGAGGGGGCGGCTTACTTCACAAGAGGCGTACACGACAAAATTGGCCATCGGGCGGATGACGGAGGGGGCAATCGTGCCGGGCAGGCTCAAGGCACCGACGGGACGCTACGGCGGCCGGTCCGCCGAGGAACGCAAGGCCGAGCGGCGTCGGCGCTTCCTGGACGCGGCGCTCCAGCTCTTCGGCGGCACACCGGGATTCCGCGCCACGACCGTGGCCGCGCTCAGCCAGGCGGCCGGCCTGTCGACCCGGCAGTTCTACGAGGAGTTCCACACGCTGGAGGATGTGCTCGCCGCACTGCACCTGGAGGTCAACGGGTGGGCCGAGGAAGCGGTGCGGGACGCGTTCACGGAGGCGAAGCCGCTGCCGCTGGTGGAGCGGGTGACAGTGCTCTTCCGTGCCTACGCCAGCGATGTCACCTCGGACCCGCGCCGTATCCGTGTCGCCTTCGTCGAGATCATCGGCGTCAGTCCACGGCTGGAGGAGCAGCGCCTCGCGCGGCGGGCGCGGTGGGTGGAGCTGATATGCGGGGAGGCGAACGCGGCGGTGGCGCGCGGTGATGCGGCACCGCGGGACTACCGGCTGGCGGCGACCGCCTTCATCGGCAGCGTGAACGGGTTGCTGCACGACTGGAGTGCCGGGCGGGTGGACGCGACGCTGGATGACGTCGTGGAGGAACTGGTGCGGTTGCTGGTGGGGATGTTGCGGCCGGAGGGGTGGACGTCGGGCGGTCCCCGTATGGGGTGAACGGCCCGAAGGACGCGGCCGGTTCACCCCTGTCACATCCGTTGACTTCGCCCTCTACCGGCTCTACGGTCGGCGCGACATGTTCGGATGACCGATCTCTATTCGGGATTACGAACATGATGGAGCCGTAGACCCTCGCGCACCCCCGTGGAGGAGCCGCATGTATCCCCCGCCCAGATCGACCGGCACCGGTCCTGTACGACACCTGTGGGCCACCGCCGTACGCGCCCTCGCCCTGGCCCTGACGGCTGCCGCCGCGCTCCTCTTCGCCACCCCCGGACCGGCCCAGGCGGCGACGACCCGGCAGATGTCGGTGCCCACCGCCCCGATGGGCTGGGCCTCCTGGAACAGCTTCGCCGCGAAGATCGACTACAGCGTTATCAAGCAGCAGGTCGACGCGTTCGTCGCGGACGGGCTCCCTGCCGCCGGCTACAAATACATCAACATCGACGAGGGCTGGTGGCAGGGCACCCGGGACAGTGCCGGCAACATCACCGTCGACGGGGCCGAGTGGCCCGGTGGCATGAGCGCCATCGCCGACTACATCCACAGCAAGGGCCTGAAGGCCGGCATCTACACCGACGCGGGCTCCAACGGCTGCGGCTACTACTACCCGACCGGCCGCCCCGCCGCCGCGAACACCGGCAGCGAGGGCCACTACGACCAGGACATGCTCCAGTTCTCCGAGTGGGGCTTCGACTTCGTGAAGGTCGACTGGTGCGGCGGCGACGCCGAGGGCCTGGACGCGGCGACCGCCTACAAGTCGATCAGCTCGGCGGTCACCAAGGCCACCGCCACCACCGGCCGCCCGCTGACGCTGTCCATCTGCAACTGGGGCTACCAGAACACCTGGAACTGGGCACCGGGCCTCGCCCCCATGTGGCGGACCAGCACGGACATCTACTACTACGGCGGCACGGCGTCGCAGTCGAGCGTGCTGTCCAACTTCGACCAGACCCTGCATCCGGCCGCCCAGCACACCGGCTACTACAACGACCCCGACATGCTGACGGTCGGCATGTCCGGCCTCACGGCGGCCCAGAACCGCACCCACATGGCGCTCTGGGCGATCTCCGGAGCCCCCCTGCTCGCCGGCAACGACCTCACCACGATGACCAGTGAGACGGCCGCCATCCTCAAGAACTCGGACGTCGTCGCCGTCGACCAGGACCCGCGCGGCCTCCAGGGCGTCAAGGTCGCCGAGGACACCACCGGGCTCCAGGTCTACGGCAAGGTCCTCTCCGGCACCGGCAACCGCGCGGTGGTGCTGCTCAACCGCACCTCCGCCGCCCAGAACATCACCGTCCGCTGGTCCGACCTCGGCCTGACCGGCGCCTCCGCGACCGTGCGTGATCTGTGGGCGCAGCAGAACCTCGGCTCGTACGCCACGAGTTACACCACGAGCGTCCCGGCGGGCGGCTCGGTGATGCTCAAGGTGAGCGGCGGCACGGAAGCGGCGAGCACCGGCTACAGCGCCACCGCCACCGGCAAGTACACCGGCGTCAGCGCCGCGAGCACCGGCCTGAACGTCGTCGACGTCGCCTACACCAACACCGGCTCCACCGCCGTGACCGGCACGCTCCAGGTGAACGCCCAGACCTCGACGACGGTGTCCTTCCCGCCGACCGGGTCCTCGCAGGGGACGATCTCGGTGCAGGTCGACCTGAGCAAGGGGTCGGGCAACTCGCTCACCTTCACGGGGAGTTCATTGCCGACACTCGGTTCCGTCGCGGTGAGTCCGGTGCCGGGCACCAACGGCACGCTGCTCGTCGGCAAGCAGTCCGGCCGGTGCGCCGACATCTACAACAACACCATCACCAACGGCACCCAGGCGGAGATCTGGGACTGCAACGGCGGCCAGAACCAGGCCTGGACGTACACCTCCCGCAAGGAGCTGGTGCTGTACGGGAACAAGTGCCTGGACGCGTACAACCTGGGTACCACCAACGGCACCAAGGTTGTGATCTGGGACTGCAACGGGCAGAACAACCAGAAGTGGAACGTCAACTCGGACGGGACGATCACCAACGTCAACGCCGGGTTGTGCCTGGACGCGTACAACGCGGCCAGCAGTAACGGGACTTCGCTGGAGCTGTGGGCCTGCAACGGGGGTACCAACCAGCAGTGGAGTCAGAGGTGAGCCGGTAGTTCCCTGGGCGCGGGTGGGCTGTGACTGGTCGCGCAGTTCCCCGCGCCCCTGAAGGGGCGCTCATATCGCCAGCGTCAGAAACGCCGTCGCGGTGAGGAACGCGCAGGCCAGTACGGAGCAGGCCAGAAGCCGTTGGCGCAAGGACCGGTATCTGGTCTCGTACTCCCGCCTCAACTCCTCGCCCCTCTCCGCCGTACGGCGCCACGACATTCGGGCGAGTTCCACATACTCGGACTCCAACTGTCGTTCCAGATCGGCCCGTTGGCTGTCTGTCAGCCAACCCAGCCGATCCGCCGCCCGAGCCCCGACGGCACGGCCCTCCGCCCGGGCGGCGGCCAGCAGCAGATGCCCCTCGATCTGGCTGACCAGCGCGCGCTCCTCCTCCCTCGCCGTCATCGGGCCGTCAACCGCCGTTCGCCCAGCGGCGCTTCGGAGTGATGCAGATCGAACGCCGGCGACTCGCTCCTGATCTGCGGCAGCGAGACGAAGTTGTGGCGCGGGGGTGGGCAGGAGGTCGCCCACTCCAGGGAGCGGCCGTAACCCCAGGGGTCGTCCACCTCGACCCGTTCCCCGTACCTGGCCGTCTTCCACACGTTGTAGAAGAACGGCAGCAGTGACGATCCCAGCAGGAACGAGAAGATCGTCGAGACCGTGTTGAGTGTGGTGAGGCCTTCCACCGCCAGGTAGTCCGGGATCCGGCGCTGCATGCCCTCGGCGCCCAGCCAGTGCTGGACCAGGAACGTGCCGTGGAAGCCGATGAACAGCGTCCAGAAGGTGATCTTGCCGAGCCGTTCGTCGAGCATCTTGCCGGTGAACTTGGGCCACCAGAAGTGGAACCCGGCGAACATCGCGAAGACGACCGTGCCGAAGACCACGTAGTGGAAGTGGGCCACCACGAAGTACGAGTCGGAGACGTGGAAGTCGATCGGGGGCGACGCGAGCATCACGCCGGTCAGACCGCCGAAGACGAACGTCACCAGGAAGCCCATGGTCCACAGCATGGGTGTCTCGAACGACAGCGAGCCCCGCCACATCGTGCCGATCCAGTTGAAGAACTTCACTCCGGTCGGGACGGCGATAAGGAAGGTCATGAAGGAGAAGAAGGGGAGGAGCACACCTCCCGTGACGTACATGTGGTGCGCCCACACGGTCACCGACAGGCCGGCGATCGCGATGGTCGCGGCCACCAGGCCCAGGTAGCCGAACATCGGTTTGCGGGCGAAGACGGGGATGACCTCGCTGATGATCCCGAAGAACGGCAGGGCGATGATGTAGACCTCGGGGTGGCCGAAGAACCAGAAGAGGTGCTGCCAGAGCAGTGCTCCGCCATTGGCCGCGTCGAAGACGTGTGCGCCGAACTTGCGGTCCGCCTCCAGCGCGAACAGGGCCGCCGCCAGGACCGGGAAGGCGAGCAGCACGAGCACCGCGGTGAGCAGGACGTTCCAGACGAAGATCGGCATCCGGAACATGGTCATGCCGGGCGCTCGCATACAGATGATCGTGGTGATGAAGTTGACCGCGCCCAGGATCGTGCCGAAGCCGGAGAAGGCCAGGCCCATGATCCACATGTCGGCGCCGGCGCCCGGGGTGCGCACCGCGTCCGAGAGCGGGGCGTAGGCGAACCAGCCGAAGTCGGCCGCGCCCTGCGGGGTGAGAAAGCCGCCGACCGCGATGGTCGAACCGAGCAGATAGAGCCAGTAGGCCAGCATGTTCAGGCGTGGGAACGCCACGTCCGGCGCGCCTATCTGGAGCGGCATGATCCAGTTCGCGAAGCCCGCGAACAGCGGGGTCGCGAACATCAGCAGCATGATCGTTCCGTGCATCGTGAACGCCTGGTTGAACTGCTCGTTCGACATGATCTGAAGGCCCGGCCGGGCCAGTTCGGCGCGCATGAACAGGGCCATCACGCCACCGACGCAGAAGAACGAGAACGCCGTGACCAGGTAGAGCGTTCCGATCGTCTTGTGGTCCGTGGTGGTGAGCCACTTGAGGTTCCTCATGCCCCGCCTGTGTCCGGGCTGTGCGCGCCGGTCACACTCGACGGGTGCGACGAGCGTCACGGAGAAGGGTGTGACGATCGGGAAGGTGCCGGACAAGAACCGAACATGAGCAACGACGAGATCTTCGCCGCTGCCTATCGCGAGCACTACTGGGCGGTCAGCCGTTATGTCGCGCGGCGACTGGACGGGCGGACCAGCGAGGTGGAGGAAGTGGTGGCAGAGGTGTTCACGGTGGCCTGGCGCCGCCGCGCCGACCTGCCGGCGACCCCGCTGCCCTGGCTGTACGGCGTGGCACGCAACTGCCTGGCCAACGCGGTACGCGGATACGGGCGCCGGCGCCGGCTGGTGGACCGGCTGGGCAACGACCACACCGCGCACGGGCGGCACCTGGTGGCCGGTCCGGACAGCGAGCGGCCCGGCTCCTGGGTGCACGAAGCGCTCGCCCGGCTGTCCCCGGCCGACCAGGAGGTGCTGCGGCTGACCGCGTGGGAGGAACTCGGCGTCGAGGAGGTCGCGGTCGTCCTGGGCTGCGGCAGCCGGGCGGCGGCGATGCGGCTGCACCGCGCCCGCCGCCGGCTCAGAGCCGAGATCGACCGACTGCGCCCCCCTGCCGCCGGGGCTCTTCCCGAGGAACACCGCCATGGCTGACGAACTCGAACTGCTACGCGCCGCCGACCCCGTGCCCCCCGCCGGCCCGCACTTCGGCGACGGCCCCCTCGACCACACCGCCGAACGCCATCTCTACCGGTTGCTGCACGGCCCCCGCCCGGGGCGCCGCGCCCGGCCGCGACCCCGGCTCATGTGGGGGCTCACCGCGGCCGCGGTCGTCATTGCCGTCGCCCTGACCGTACTGTTCGGCGGCTCCGGTACCGCACCCGCCGTCGCCGCCCCCCGGCCGCTGACCGTCCGGGCCCACTCCACCGCCGTACCGCTCGAAGAGGTCGCGAAACTGGCCGCCGTGGCGGCGCGGGACGGTTCCCCGGCGCTGCGCCAGGGCACCCATGTGCAGTCCTGGAGCCTGGGCATGAGCGACGACAGTCCGCCGGTCACCCTGCCCGAGGAGCGCGTGGTGCGCTGGCGGGCCGACGGCAGTCACACCGAGGTGGTCGTGGCGACCGACCCGAACCACGCGGGGCGTCCGGTCCTGACCGACCAGGGACTGGTCGAGGACGGACGCGTGCTCAGCCGGCGGACGTTCCCGCCGATGTGGGGCGATGCTCCACCCCTGTCGACACCCCCGCACAACGCCGTCAAACTCCGTGCCTATCTGACCGACCTGGACCACCGCGACACCCTCACCACGTCCGAACTTCTCGACTCCACCGAGGAGTTGCTGGACAACTGGACGCTGGGGGCACGGGAGTCGGCGGCGCTGGCCGCGCTTCTCGCCGACGCCGAGGGGTTGCGCCCGGTCGGCCAGGTCACCGACCGGCTGGGCCGTACCGGGCAGGCGTACGTCCACGACGACGGCACCGGTGGCCGGCGGATGCTGATCCTGGACCCGGCCACCGGTGCCGTACTCGGCCTGGAGACCACGTTCACCCGGGACGATCCCGAGTACGGTGTGAAGGCCGGTGACGTCATGGATTACAGCGCGTGGCTGCGCTGATCACACCCCGAGCTGCCGGGCCGCCGCGGTCACCGTCTGCTCCAGCAGCACCGCGATGGTCATCGGACCGACACCGCCCGGCACCGGCGTGATCAGCGAGGCCCGCTCCACGGCCGAGTCGAAGTCGACGTCACCGACGTTCCCCTCGTTGTAGCCCGCGTCGAGCACGACCGCGCCGGGCTTGATGTCCTGCCCCCGGATCAGCCGGGGCCGGCCGACCGCGGCGACCACGATGTCGGCCTCGCGGACGGCCGCAGAGAGGTCGGCGGTGCGGGAGTGGCAGTAGGTGACCGTGGCGTCCCGGGCGAGCAGCAGCATGCCGGCCGGCTTGCCCAGGATCGCGCTGCGGCCGACGATCACCGCCCGCTTCCCGGCCGGGTCGACGTCGTACGCGTCGAGGAGCCGGAGGATGCCGCCGGGCGTGCAGGAGACGAAGCCCGGCAGGCCGAAGCTCATCGTCGCGAACGACGCGAAGGTCACGCCGTCCACGTCCTTCTCCGGGGCGATCGCCTCGAACGCGGCCCGCTCGTCGACGTGTTCGCCGACCGGGTGCTGGAGCAGGATGCCGTGCACCGCGGGGTCGGCCGACAACTCCCGCAGTGTGCCCACGAGTTCCTCGGTGGTCGTGGTGGCGGGCAGGGCCACGTGCCGGGAGGCGATGCCGGCCTTGCGGCTCCGGTTCTGCTTCATCCGGACGTAGGTGACGGAGGCCGGGTCCTCGCCGACCAGCACGGTCGCCAGGCACGGCGTGGTGCCGGTGCGTGCGGTGAGGTCGGCGGCCCGCTGTGCGGTCTGCTCGACGATCCGGCGGGCGACGGCGGTTCCGTCCATGAGACGGGCATGCGTCATGCGGCACACTCCTGAGCTGGCTCGACCTTGATCGCCCAGGCGCACGGCATCGACAGTGCGGACCGCTCCCCGGTGGTGCTCCACCTCAGCGCCAGTCACGGCCCACGCCCAGCGTAACCGAGGCGCTCGGCGTCAATCCCCCCCCGTGCCGAGAAGGTCCAGGTCAGCCGGGGCCGACCTGGACCCTCGCCGTCCCTTCCGACTACTCGTCCCATGCCTGGATCATGATCTGCTCGGCGATCTTGCCGTCGCGCAGCGTGATCATCGACTCGGCGAGCACCCGAACGCCGTCCGCGTACTCGCAGGACTCGCTGTAGGCGGCCCGGTCGCCCTGCACGATGCACTGGTCCAGCTTGTGCGTCATGTCGCGGGTGTAGACGTCGTCCAGCATCGCGGCTATGTCCTTGCGGCCGTGCAGGACCTTGGGGTGGCTGGGCTGGGTGTTGCGGTCGACGATACGGATCTCCGCGTCGTCCGCGTAGAGCGACAGCAGGTTGTTCCCGGTATTGCCCTCTATGGCCCGGCGCAGCGTCTCGGTGTCGAACGTGGAGCCTGTGGCGGTGCCCATGGTGACCTCCTGTCCGAGCCCGCGACCCGATGCGGGGCGGGCCGCGAGAGCCCCACCTTCGAGCGTCCTCCGCCCCGCGGGGCTCGGCAAGTGCAGGCCGGGCGCTCCGCCTGACGGGTGAGGGGGAGCGGCTGCCCGTGTCCGGGCCCGCGCCCGGGCCGTTGCTGAGGACATGATCTCAACACGACGTATCGTCGCCGCCGTCGGCCTCGCCGTCGGGGTCACCGGCCTCGCCGCCCCGCTGGCGAGCGCGGCCGACGCGAGCGCGCAGGACCCCGGGAAGCTCACCGCGCTCGGCGTGCTCGACTCGCTCTCCCGCAGTGACATTCCGGCGGAGTACCAGGACGAGATCCCCAAGGTCTCGGAGCAGCTGCAGGGACTCCACAAGCTGAGTGAACTGCACCAGATCACCGACCTGGCCGCACCCGCCATGGGACTGGTGCCGGGCATCGCGCACTGACCCCCGGCCACACCCCGAGGGCCGTCCCGGAAGGGGGGCGGCCCTTCGTCGTACTCGGTACGTAGGGCCTACCGCGGGCTCAGTGCTCGGAGGCCAGGAACTGTGTCGCCGCCAGTTCCGCGTACAGCGGGTCCGCCGCCACCAGCTCCCGGTGCGTGCCCACCGCGCGGACCCGGCCCGCGTCCATCACCACGATCCGGTCGGCCATCGTCACCGTGGACAGCCGGTGTGCGACGACCAGCACCGTCGTCGACCGTGCCACGTCGGCGACCGTGTCCCTGAGAGCCGCCTCGTTGACCGCGTCAAGCTGGGAGGTCGCCTCGTCCAGGAGCAGCAGCCGCGGCCGGCGCAGCAACGCCCGTGCGATCGCGACCCGCTGCCGCTCCCCGCCGGACAGCTTGGTCCCGCGGTGCCCGACCAGCGTCTCCAGGCCCTGCGGCAGCCGCGCGATGAGACCGTCGAGCCGGGTCGTCTTCAGCACTCGCGTCACCGCGTCCTCGTCCGCCTCGGGATTGCCGAGGAGCAGATTGTCCCTCAGCGACCCCGACAGCACGGGCGCGTCCTGCTCGACGTACCCGATGGCCGAACGCAGCGGGGGCAGTTCCCAGTCGGTGAGAGGTCGGCCGTCGAGGGTGACGGTGCCGGACTCCGGGTCGTAGAACCGCTCGATCAACGAGAAGACGGTGGTCTTGCCGGCGCCGGACGGGCCGACGAACGCCGTCATGCCCCGCGCGGGTATCGCGAAGCTGACCCCGTGGTGGACGTACGGCAGGTCGTCGGCGTAGCGGAAACGTACGTCGGTGAAGGTGACGGAGGCCGGTTCGGCGCCGGCGGACGGCAACTCGGCCGGCTCGGACGGGGGTTCGGCCGGCAGCCGCAGCGCCTCCTGGATCCGGGCGAGCGCGCCGGCGCCGGTCTGGTACTGGGTGACCGCGCCGACGACCTGCTGGATCGGTGACATCAGATAGAAGACGTAGAGCAGGAACGCCACCAGCGTGCCGATGCCGATCGCGCCGGTCGCCACCCGCGCCCCGCCCACCGCCAGGACCGTGATGAACGCCAGCTGCATCGCCAGCCCCGCCGTGTTGCCCGCCGCGGCCGACCACTTGGCGGCCCGCACGCTCTGCCGCCAGGACTCCTCGGCGGCCTCGTGCAGCGCACGTTCCTCGCGGGCTTCGGCCCCCGACGCCTTCACGGTACGCAGCGCGCCCAGCACCCGCTCCAGCGAGGCCCCCATCACCCCGACCGCGTCCTGGGCCCGCCGGCTCGCCCGGTTGATGCGCGGCACGATCGTGCCCAGCACCATGCCGGCCCCGGCGATCACCGCGAGCGTGACACCCAGCAGCACGGGGTCGACCACGCCCATCATCACCACGGTGGCGACCAGGGTGAGCCCGCCGGTGCCGAGCGCGACCAGGGAGTCCGTGGTGACCTCGCGCAACAGGGTGGTGTCCGAGGTGATCCGCGCCATCAGGTCACCGGGTTCGGTGCGGTCCACGGCGGTGATCCGCAGCCGCAGAAGGTACGACGACAGGGTGCGCCGTGCCCCGAGCACCACCGACTCGGCGGTTCGCCGCAGCACATACGAACCCAGGGCGCCCACCACGGTGTTGGTGACCACCAGACCGGCCATCGCGAGCAGCTTCCCGGTGATGGAACGGTCGTGGGACAGGTCGTCGATCAACCCCCGCGCCACCAGCGGCAGCAGCAGCCCGGTCGCCCCCGTCACCAGCGAGAGCACCGCACCCGCCACCAGGGCCCAGCGGTGCGGCCGTACATAGGAGAGGAGCAGCCGGAACGCGGACGGACCGGTCCGGTCCCTCGCCCGTCTCGGTGAAACTGCTTCTGCGGTGGTCACGGTGCTCCTCGTCCGGGCGGTGGGCGGCGCACCAAGGCTACGACGGGCCGCCCCGGCCCCGGGGCCACGGCTCCGTCGGCCACCGGCACCCGTTCGTACCCCGGAAAGATCCGGAAGGCTCGACGTGCTCCGTGCCGTTACCGATCGGTCGCGCGTAGGGTCGGAAGACAGGCACGTCAGCAGAGCGACGAAGGGGTCAGGTCCATGGCGCAGGAAGTACGCGGCGTGATCGCACCGGGCAAGGACGAGCCCGTGCGGGTCGAGACGATCGTGGTGCCGGACCCCGGGCCCGGCGAAGCCGTCGTACAGGTGCAGGCCTGCGGGGTCTGTCACACCGACCTGCACTACAGACAGGGCGGCATCAACGACGAGTTCCCGTTCCTGCTCGGCCACGAGGCCGCCGGTGTGGTGGAGTCGGTCGGCGAGGGGGTCACGGACGTGGCGCCCGGGGACTTCGTGATCCTCAACTGGCGTGCGGTGTGCGGGAACTGCCGGGCCTGTCTGCGCGGCCGTCCCTGGTACTGCTTCAACACACACAACGCCCAGCAGAAGATGACTCTCACCTCGACCGGACAGGAGCTGTCCCCGGCGCTCGGTATCGGGGCCTTCGCCGACAAGACGCTGGTCGCCGCCGGACAGTGCACCAAGGTCGATCCGGCCGTCTCCCCCGCGGTCGCCGGACTGCTCGGCTGCGGGGTGATGGCCGGCATCGGCGCCGCGATCAACACGGGCAGTGTCGGCCGGGGCGACTCGGTCGCCGTGATCGGCTGCGGCGGGGTCGGTGACGCGGCGGTCGCCGGGTCCCGTCTCGCGGGCGCCGCGAAGATCATCGCCGTCGACATCGACGACCGGAAGCTGGAGAAGGCGCGCACCCTGGGCGCCACCCATACGATCAACTCGCGCGAGGGCGACCCGGTGGCGGCGATCCGCGAGCTGACCGGCGGCTTCGGTGCCGACGTCGTGATCGATGCGGTCGGCCGCCCGGAGACATACCGGCAGGCCTTCTACGCCCGCGACCTCGCGGGCACGGTCGTTCTCGTCGGCGTGCCGACCCCCGAGATGAAACTCGAACTGCCGCTCCTCGACGTCTTCGGCCGCGGTGGCGCGCTCAAGTCCAGCTGGTACGGCGACTGCCTGCCCTCCCGGGACTTCCCCATGCTGATCGACCTGCATCTGCAGGGCCGGCTGCCCCTGGACGCCTTCGTCACCGAGACCATCCGACTCGACGAGGTGGAGAAAGCGTTCGACCGGATGCACCAGGGTGACGTGCTGCGTTCGGTGGTGGTGCTGTGATGACCACGCGCATCGAACGCATCGTCACCTCCGGGCAGTTCACCCTCGACGGCGGCACCTGGGACGTCGACAACAACGTGTGGATCATCGGGGACGAACGCGAGGTGATCGTCATCGACGCCGCCCACGACGCTCGGGCCATCGCCGAGGCGGTCGAGGACCGCGTGCTGAAGGCGATCGTGTGCACCCACGCCCACAACGATCACATCGACGCCGCGCCCGCCCTCGCGGACCTCACCGGTGCCAAGATCTGGCTGCACCCCGACGACCTGCCGCTGTGGAAGCTCACCCACCCCGACCGCGATCCCGACAACCATCTGGCGGACGGGCTGGTCATCGAGGCGGCCGGCGCCGACCTGACCGTGCTGCACACGCCCGGCCATGCGCCCGGCGCCGTCTGCCTCCACGCGCCCGGCCTGGCCACGGTGTTCACCGGAGACACCCTCTTCCAGGGTGGCCCCGGCGCGACCGGACGGTCGTACTCCCACTTCCCGACCATCGTCGACTCCATCCGGGACAAGCTCCTCACCCTCCCACCGGAGACGAAGGTCCTGACTGGACACGGCGACTCGACCACCATCGGCGCGGAGGCTCCCCATCTGGAGGAATGGATCGCCCGAGGGCACTGACCCGGCCGGCCGGAAAACCGGGGCGCGCCACCGCGGCGCGCCCCTACCATCACGCCCATGACCTCCACCGCCACGCTCGTGACCCTGCACACCACCCGCGTCCTGCGCTGTGCCCCCGAGGGGCCGGCGCTCGACGGTGAGAGCGCCGCGCTCGACCTCGTCGGCGACGCGATGGGCCAGGACGCGGAGCTGGTCGCCGTCCCGGCCGAACGGGTCGGGGACGAGTTCTTCCGGCTCCGCTCGGGGGTCGCCGGCGCGGTGGCGCAGAAGTTCGCGAACTACCGGTTGCGGCTGGCCGTCGTCGGCGACCTCTCCCGGCACCTCGCCGGGAGTTCCGCGTTGCGCGACTTCGTGTACGAGGCGAACCGCGGCCGTCAGCTCTGGTTCGTGACCGACGACCGCGAACTGGAGGACCGGCTGCGTCCCACCGGGTGACGTGCGGCATCCGCCAGGAAAAGGCGACAGGTGATGTCAGGCTTCCGCGCGATCCTCGACGGAGACAGCGCGAGATCACGCATCGGAGGCCTGAGATGCCCGGACCGCTCGACGGAAGGGTCGCGCTCGTCGCGGGGGCGACGCGCGGCGCCGGACGCGGCCGACCCGGACGTGGCCCGCGGAACGGGCGGTCCCTCTCCAGCGGCGGCCTCGCCCAGGGGTACGGGTTCACGGACCTGGACGGCAGCCGGCCGGACGCCTGGCGGTACCTCGTGGAGGTGCAGGACGCGGGCAAGCCCGCGGACGTCACCGGCTACCGCTGACCCGGCACGTCCTCATCCGTCGGAGACCGGC
This sequence comes from Streptomyces sp. NPDC111744, assembly GCF_055634995.1. Classification (NCBI taxonomy): domain Bacteria; kingdom Bacillati; phylum Actinomycetota; class Actinomycetes; order Kitasatosporales; family Streptomycetaceae; genus Streptomyces; species Streptomyces sp. NPDC111744. The sequence continues at coordinate 294,316 of NZ_JBVKCG010000002.1, read as the reverse complement.
CGGGTCGGCCAGAGCGCCGGATGCCCCGGGGGCAGCGCCAGGTCCTCGCGGACGGCGGTGTAGTACCGCTCGCGGCAGGCCCGCTGTCGCTCCAGCAGGTCCTGCCAGGCGTCCGGGGCGACCGTCCCGGCGCGCATGAACCGTTCCATGTCCATCACCGTGGTCACCCACTCCCGTGCCCGCTCCACCACGTCCCGGCTGCCCAGCATGATCAGCGCCTCCCCGGCCGGATCGCGGCCGTCGGTGGCCGCGGCCAGCAGTGGCTCGGCCTCGGCCGGGGAGAGCGGATGGGGATGCGGGTCGTTGCCGAGGTGGGCGGCGACCCGGTAGGTGAGGTTCACCGATTTCTTCAGCGCTCGCGCGTAGTCGCTGTAGACCGCCAGCCGCCGCTCCTCCCAGCGCGCCGCCCGCTCCTGCCGGAACCGGACCTGATCACCTCGCACGACGGCGAGATACGAACCGAGCGCGCCGATCACGACGCCTATGAGGGCCGGGAGTTGCTGCAAGAACGCGGACATGCCCGCACGCTATCTGTCCTGTTGATCCTTCCGCCCGTACGGTCGTTGCCATGACCGGACTCAATCGCTTTGCGGGACACGGGGTTCTCGTCACGGGCGCGGCCCGCGGCATCGGCGCGGCCGTCGCCCGGCGGCTGGCCGAGGAGGGCGCACGGGTACTGGCGACCGACCGGGACCTGCCCGAGGTGGAGCGGACGGCTGCCGCGCTGCGCGAACAGGGGCTGGCGGTCGAGGCGTTCGACTGCGACGTTTCCGACCGGGGCTCCGTGGAGGCCGCCGTCGACCGTGCCGTCGGTGCCTTCGGCGGACTGGACGTGCTGGTGAACTGCGCCGCGCACTGCACCCCGGACGTCCCCCTCTTCGAGGACCAGCCGGACGACGGATGGGACCTCGACCTCGACGTCACCCTCACCGGCGTCCACCGCTGCTGCCGCGCCGCCCTTCCGCACCTGGCCGCCTCCGGCCGGGGCGCCGTCGTCAGCGTCGGCTCCGTCAACGCCGCAGCCGACTTCGGCAACCACGCCTACAGCGCCGCCAAGGCCGGCCTCGGCTCGCTGACCCGCACCCTCGCCGGGCACGCGGCCGCGCGCGGGGTCCGGGTCAACCTGGTGGAGCCGGGCACGGTCCGCACCTCGGCGTGGGCCGGACGTGAGGACGAACTGGACGCCCTGCTGCCCCTCTACCCCCTCTGCCGGGTCGGCGAGCCGGAAGACGTCGCCGCGGCCGTCGCCTTCCTCGCCTCCCGCGACGCCGCCTGGATCACCGGCACCACCCTCCGCGTCGACGGCGGTCTCACCGCCGTCCACAGCGGCTTCCACGCGGCGCTGCGGCCGCACCGCGAGGCCCGGCAGACGTCACAGGGCGGCTGACGCCGCCGTGACCGCCGCCAGCACCCGCCGGGTGTCGTCCTCGGTGGTCCGCCAGTTGCTGAACGCCGCCCGCAGCGCCGGCACCCCGCCGTACACCGTCGGGGTGAGGAACGTCTCCCCGGACGCGGCGAGGGCCCGGGCCAGGGCATTCACCTGCGCCTGGGTGGGGTTCTCGGCGAGGGTGAAGCAGACCACGTTGGGCCGGACCGGGGCCAGCAGCCGCAGGCCCGGGAGAGCATCGATGCCCGAGCCGAGGCACCGGGCCAGGGCGACGTTGCGCTCGACGATCGCCGGCCGCCCCTCCAGCGCGGCCAGGGCCACGTCGAGCGCGGTCACGTCCACAGCTTCCCGGTTACCGGGCAGCAGCGGCACCGGCCGCAGCCGGTCCCGCCCGGTGCCGAGTACCGACAGGGCCTTGCCGACGCTGGAGTGCGGGCTGCCGGAGACCACGTCGACCGGGCCGAGCGCGGCCGCTCCCGCCCGGGAGACGTCCACCCCGAGCCGCTCCGCGAGCCAATCCCGGGCGATCGCCGGACCGACCGTGTTGGACATCGTCGCCCCCGTCACGAACGCCCCGCTGTGCGCCTCTCCGAGCCCGGCGAGATCGTCGGCAAGGGTGCGGTGCATGGACGGCAGCCCGACCCCTTGCCGAAGTTAACCGTTTCGTCACAGCCTGGCCGGGGCTACAACCAATGCCCTCGATCGGCCGGTCTAGGACAACGAGACAGCAGTACATAGGAAGGAGACAGACTCCGCATGGGGGACATACGCAGACGAGGTGCCGTCGTACTCGGCGTCACCGGACTCGTGGCGCCGCTCACGCTCGCCCTCACCGCCGCCCCGGCGCAGGCCGCGAGTTGCACCACACAGGCGGGGCCGTACCAGAAGCAGGTGGAGAAGTTCCTCGGCCGGCCGGTGGACGGCAAGCAGTCCGCCGCCGACTGCAAGGCGATCAAGGCTTTTCAGGACAGACACGGCATCACGCCCGACATCGGCTACGCCGGGCCCGTCACCTGGGGCGTGATGGACCTGATGAACAAACAGAAGGCCGTCGGCGACAAGCCGAACAAGGACGGCAAGTGCCCCACCAACAAGGGGCGCATCGCCTGCGTCAACCTCACGCTCCAGCTGAGCTGGATCCAGGACGGCAGCAAGCTGGTCTACGGCCCGGTGCCGGTCCGTACCGGCCGTAACGGGTACGAGACCCGGACCGGTCTGAAGAAGATCTACTGGCGTGACATCGACCACGTCTCGTCCGTCTACAACGTGCCGATGCCCTACAGCCAGTTCTTCGACGGCGGCCAGGCCTTCCACTCGGTGGGTCTCAGCATGTGGAACCCGCCGGGCTCGCACGGCTGCGTCAACATGACCACGACGGAAGCCAAGAAGTACTGGTCCCTGCTGAAGAACGGCGACGACGTCTACGTGTACGGCCGCAAGCCGGGAACCTGACGGCACCCGGCCCGGCCGCGCCCCGGCTCAGCTCTCCGGGGCGTCCCCGAAGTCCGGGATCTCCAGCCTGGCCCCGCCCTGCCGCGCGGACTCGTGCGCGATGATGCCCGGCAGGGTGTAGCGGGCGGCGACCCATGCGTTGACCGAGGGCAGGGCACGCGTGTTGACGGCTGTCACGAAGTCGTCGACCAGGAAGTGGTGGCTGCCCTCGTGCCCGTTGTGCAGCGCGTCGAACTCCCGCGGCAGCCGCGCCCGGTCGTGCACCGGCGCCGACCCGGAGGTGAACGCCGCCCGCAGCTCCGGCGCGATGTGCTGGAGTGAGGGATCGTCGGGCGACATGGTGGGCTTGGGCTCGAGGAGCTCGCTGATGTCCTTCACGCCCTTTTTGTCCTGCCACAGCGCGACCGTCGCCAGCTGCTCCATGCTGGCCTCGGTCCCGAAGAACCGGAAGCGCGATTCACGGATGTGGGACGGATAGCCCACCCGCCGGAACTCGTTCGTACGGAACGACCCGCCGCCCGCGACCTCGAACAGCGCGGTGGCGTTGGACACGTCGTTGCCGAACTGGCTGACGTGCTTGTCGAAGACGCCGTCGCCTCGGTCGTCCACCACCCCGATCGCCGACACGCTCACCGCGTGCGTCTGCCAGGCGCCGAGCACCCCGCCCACCGCGTGCGTCGGGTAGAGCAGCGGGGGATAGCTGGCGGTCGCCTTCCAGTTCTCACCGCCGCTGTAGCGGTACGCGTCGTAGAAGCCCAGGTCCATGTCGTGGACGTAGTCGCCCTCGGCGTAGAACAGCCGCCCGAAGGCACCCTCGGCTATCTGGTTGCGGGCGTGCACCGTCGCCGGGTTGTACTGGCTGGTCTCGCCCATCATGTACGTCAGGCCGGTCGCCTTGACCGCGTCGATGATCGCCGCGATCTCCTCGGTGGTGATCGCCATGGGGACCGCCGAGTACACGTGCTTGCCGGCGTTCAGTCCCGCGAGGACCAGCGGGCCGTGCGTCCAGCGCTGGGTGAAGATCGCGACCGCGTCGACGTCCGCCGACTCCAGCATCGCCTCGTACGACGGGAAGGTCCCCGCCAGTTTCTGGGCGGCGGCGAGCTGCTCCGCCCGCTCGGGCAGCAGATCGGTGACGTACACGTCACCGACGCCGGGATGGGCCTGGAACAGTGTGGCGAACTGGCCGGAGAACTGGCCGGCGCCGACGATGCCGATGGAGAAAGTCATGGTGGTTACTTTTGCTTCGGAAGAATCTAGTCGTCAAGGGGTGGAAGGAAGCAGGAAAGACATCAGGAGGGCGCTTCTGCGGCGCGCCGGGCGCACAGTAGGGTGGACGCGTTACTTCAGCTACGGAAGAAAAGGGATGCCGTGTCCGACTGGCTGCCGCTGAGCCCCGCGGAGCGTTCCGTGGCGATCGAGGTGCTCGTCCACGGACCGCTGTCGCGCACCGAGCTGGCCCACCGGCTGAACCTCTCCCAGGGCAGCCTCACCCGCCTCACCAAGCCGCTCATCGAGTCCGGACTGCTCGTCGAGGCTCCCTGGGCGGGCGCCCTCGCGGAGGCGCGCCAGGGCCGCCCCTCGCAGCCGCTGGACGTGGTCGCCGAGTCCCGCTCCTTTCTCGGCTTCAAGGTCACCGACGAGGCGGTGTACGGCGTTGTCACCACCCTCCGCAGCGACATCGTCGCCCGCCTCGACCGGCCCCTCACCAGCCACGAACCCGAGCAGGTCGCCGACCTGCTGGCCATGATGACCGCGGAGCTCGCCGCCGGGCATCCCGCCGTCGCGGGCATCGGCATCGGTGTCGGCGGGTTCGTGCGCGAGCACGCGGTGGTCGGCGAGTCGCCGTACCTGCGATGGCGTGATGTCCCGCTGGCCGCGTTGGTACGGCGGCGCACCGGCCTGCCGGTCGTGGTGGAGAACGACGTGGCCGCCCTGGTCGAGGCCGAGACCTGGTTCGGTGCCGGCCGGGGACTCGACCGCTTCGTCGTCCTGACCATCGGCGCCGGGATCGGCTACGGGCTGGTGCTCGGCGGTAGGCGGGTGCCGTACGCCGAGGAGGACCGGGGCTTCGGCCGTCACTGGATCATCGACCCGCAGGGCCCGCTCACCCCGCAGGGCGAACGCGGCAGCGCCGTGTCGCTGCTCACCATCCCCAGCATCCGCTACCAGATCCGGGCCGCCACCGGCCGTGACGCGTCGTACGAGGAGATCCTCGCCCGCGCCGCGGAGGGGGAGCCGATGACCGCACGGGTGATCGGCGAGGCCGGCCGGGCGCTGGGCACCCTGCTCGCGCAGATCTCCAACTTCGTCACGCCGCAGAAGATCCTGCTCGCCGGGGAAGGGGTCGGCCTGATGGAGGTGGCCGGGGACACGGTGCGGGACACCGTCCGCGCCCACCGCCATCCGCTCGCGGCGCCGATCCGGCTGGAGACCAAGGTCTCCGACTTCCACGACTGGGCGCGCGGCGCGGCCGTGCTGGCGATCCAGGTGCTGGTGCTCGGTGGGGACGGGGCCTGAACTGCTGTTTCCGCCCGGCTGTCCGCCGTCGCCCGGCATCGAACTCCCGTTTCCCCTTGACTCATTGACGTGATGAGTAACACGGTCCGATATGTCCGTATTGATGGTCCTTACTCACGGCGCCTTCACGTCGACCGGCATATGCTTCACACCATGTCCACCACTGTTGAAGCCGTCACCGAGCGATCGGCCGACGAGGTCAACGAGGAGATCCGGGCCCTGTGGCTCCGGTCGGGCGGGACACTGAGCACCGAGCAGCGCGAGGAATACCGGCGGCTCGTCCTCGAATGGGCGGCCGCGTCCCCGCACCAGCCGGACCAGGCGGCCTGACCGCCCGTCCCGGGCACCCGTCGGGACGGGTGCCCCTTCTCGTAGGCCCGTGGGTCCTTCGGTAGCCCCGGTCCCCGCCGTCAGCCCCAAGTAGCCGAGTAATAGCGCTGGTAAGCCTTACGGTCCTGCTCCGCGCGGAAGTAGCGGGTCGCGACCAGGGCGACCAGGCTGCCCCCGATCACCAGCAGGCCCGGGCCGACATTGCGGGTGTCCGTGAGCCGGGCGACCAGACCGGTGTCGCCCGCGGTGCCGACCGGCGCCGACGAACCCGGCGACGCCGCACTCGGCGCGATCGCACTGTGCGTGGCAGGCGTCGAGGGCGCCGGCGAGGCGCTCTGCCCCCCGGTCGCGTTCTGCGTCGACGCGATCAACTGCACGTTCAGCGCCGCCATCGCCCGCGTCACCGGCTGGAAGAACGTCACCCCGCCCGTGGTGCAGTCACCGCTGCCGCCCGAGGTCACGCCCAGTGCGATGCCCTCCGAGAACAACGGACCGCCGCTGTCGCCCGGTTCGGCGCACACGTTCGTCTGGACGAGCCCGGTGACCGTGCCCTCCGGATAGTTGACGGTCGCGTTCAGCGCGGTCACCGTGCCGTCGTGCAGCCCACTGGTGCTGCCGCTGCGGAACACCCGCTGCCCCACCGTCGGATCGGCCGCCCCCGTGATCCGCACGCCCTGGCCGTTGCCGATGGCGACCACGTCGGCGTTGTCACCGGCCTTCCCGTTCGCGTACTGGATCAGTGAGAAGTCGCTGCCCGGGAACTGTGTGTTGATCGTGGTGCCCAGCTGCTGGTCGCCCTGGTTGTCGTCGAACCAGACGGTGTTGGCTGGACCGCAGTGACCGGCGGTGAGGATGAAGTCGGTCTGCCCGTTGGTGACGTTGAACCCCGCCGAACAGCGGCCGCCCGTCGACAGGATCGGCTGCGCACCGTTGAGCCGGGTGGTGAACTTGCCCTCCGAGCGCTGCATCTGCACAAAACTGCCGATGCCCGCGGCGACCCGGCTCAGATCCGACCAGTCGGAGGCGGAGACCGTGCTGTCGGCCTCCACCATCACCCGGTTGGTCCGGTAGTCCACCGCCCACGCGGTGCCGGCCACACGAGGCGCCGCACGCAGCGTGGAGGTGGCCGCCTTCAGCTCGTTCATGCTGTGCGACACCATCTTGGCCTCGGCGCCCGCCTGCTTCACCATCGCCTCGGCCTGCTCGTCGGTGACCGCGACCACCGGCTTGCCGTCGGCGCCGATCCAACTGCCCGCCGTACGGGCCGTACCGAGCTTGGCCACCAGCGCGGCGCCGGTGTCACCGGCCTTGGCGGCGGAGCTGAACGGGACGGCGGACGCGCCGGGAGTCTCGCTCGCCATGGCCGTCGTGACCATCGCGCCTCCCAGAAGGAGTCCGCCGACCGCCGCCAGCTGTGTCCCCCGCCGGACGACCCGTCGTCGTGCGTGCCTCATCCATGGCTCCCGAAACCCCGAACGCGCGGTGTCGACACCGCGGGGCCCTCCGGTCGTCGAGCGCCCTGCTCTCCATACGGGGCCGGGCGCGGAGGCGTTCAGCACCACGGTGATCTTTGCGAACCCATGGCGGTACGACGTGGCCGTCCGGCGCGTTCCCGGGCACCCCGAGGCCGCCTATCTTGACCCCATGACCAGCATCCCGCAGGAGTACCCGGACGAACCGAACCCGCTGCGCGCCCTCACCCTCGACCGGCTGCGACGCCGCACCAGCATGAAATGGCGCACCTACCCGCAGGACGTGCTCCCGGTGTGGGTGGCGGAAATGGACGTGCCGCTCGCCGTGCCGGTCGTGCGCGCGGTCACGGACGCGCTGGAACTCGGGGACACCGGCTATCCCGCGGGCACCGGCTACGCCGAGGCACTCGCCGCGTTCGCCGCCAAACGCTGGGGCTGGCACGGGCTGGACGTGGCTCGTACCGCGATCGTCCCCGACGTCATGCTCGGCGTGGTCGAGATGCTGAGACTGGTCACCGGGCCCGGTGACCCGGTGATCGTCAACTCGCCCGTGTATCCGCCGTTCTACCAGTTCATCGAGCACATGGACCGGCGGGTGGTGGAGGCCCCGCTCGGCGCCGACGGGCGCATCGACCTTGGCATCCTTGAGGAGGCCTTCCGCGGGCACGGCGGCGGGCGGGCCGCCCATCTGCTGTGCAGCCCCCACAACCCGACCGGCACCGTCCACACCGCCGGGGAACTCACTGTTGTCACGGAACTCGCCGAGCGGTACGGCGTCCGGGTCGTCGCCGACGAGATCCACGCCCCGCTCACCGCCCCGGGCGTCGACTTCGTGCCGTATCTGAGCGTGCCGGGCGCCGAGCGCGGGCTGTCCCTGATGTCGGCGTCCAAGGCCTGGAACCTGGCGGGCCTCAAGGCCGCGCTCGCCGTCGCCGGACCCGGGGCCGCCGCCGACCTCGCCCGGATGCCGGAGGAGGTGAGCCACGGCCCGAGTCATGTCGGCGTCATCGCCCACACCGCGGCCCTGACCGACGGCACCGCCTGGCTGGACGCCCTGCTGGCCGGCCTCGACGAGAACCGGCGCCTGCTCGCCGAACTCCTCGACCGCCACCTGCCCGCGATCCGGTACCGGCCCGCCGAGGCCACGTACCTCGCCTGGCTGGACTGCCGCGCCCTCGGACTCGGCGACGACCCGGCCGAGGTCTTCCTGACGCGCGGCCGGGTCGCCGTCAACTCCGGTATCCCCTTCGGGACGGGCGGCGCCGGGCACGTACGGCTCAACCTGGCCACCTCGCCCGAGGTGATCACGGAGGCGGTACGGCGGATGGCGGTGGCACTGGCCTGAGGCGCCGCCCGGCGGCGCGCCTCCTACACTTCCGGCATGGACGACACCACCGGGACCGACCTCGACCGGCTCGGCGCCGGCAAGTACCTGCTCGTCACCAGCTACCGCAAGGACGGCACCCCCGTCCCCACCCCGGTCTGGGTGGTGCGGGACGGAGACACCCTCGGCGTCTGGACGGCCGCCGACGCCTGGAAGGTCAAGCGGATCCGCCGCCGCGCCGATGTCCGGGTCGCCCCCTGCGACCTGCGCGGACGCCCGACCGGCGACCCGGTCCCGGCCACCGCCGAGATCGCCGACGAGGCCACCACCGCCCGCTATCGCGACCTCATCGCCCGCAAGTACGGCATCACCGGCCGCCTCACCCTGCTCGGCAGCAGGCTGCGGCGCGGCCGCGAGGGCACCGTCGGCATCCGGGTGACCCTCGCGCCCTGAGGAGGCCGTGTCTCCCAGGGCGCGAGGAGCGCTGCGAGGCGGCCGGCAGCGTGAGGAGCGCTAAGAGGCGTCCAGCACGGTGCCGTTCAGCACCAGACCGTCCGGCAGCGGCTCACCGTCGTCGCCGGTCTGCCGGAAACTGACCGACTCGGCCGGCTCACCGACCCGGTCCTCGACGGTGGGCACGGTCACGTCGAGGCTCGTCTGCCCGGCCGGGATGTCCAGCCACAGGTAGAAGCCGTCCACCTTGGACAGCGGCCGCTCCGGGTCGGGTTCCGCGCCGGAGGACTCGGCCAGCCAGCGCGGGTCGACGTCCTTGGTGGACAGCTCCGGACCGCCGCCGGGCGGAACCGGGACGAACGACGCACCGATGTCCGTGTCCGCGGCCTCGGACAGCGAGATCCGCCATTTCAGCGCCGAGCCCTCCGTCACCTTGTCCGCGAGCGGGGTCACGGTGACCGTGGGCGCAGGGTCGTCGTTGCGCACGGTCAGCCCGCCCCGGTAGGAGCCGACGACCGCCCCGTGCACGGCCTTGACCAGTACGTCGTACGGCAGGTCGGCCCCGAAGCGGGTGTTGCCCCGCACCTCGACCGGTACGTCGACGGCGTGGCCGCCGGGCCACGCGGTGACCAGGCGGTCCTTCGCGGTGCCGGTCGCCGGGTCGATGACGTACACCCGTACCTGGCCGCTGCCCCGGCCTGACACCCGCACGGGGACGTGGTAGGTGCGTACGCCCGAGTCGCCCTCGTCGACCGTGAGACGGCCGACGTCGACGCGCGGGAGCGCGGCCGCCCGTACCGCCGGGGTGCCCGGCCGCCAGCCCCAGGCGTCCATCAGCCAGGCCTGTCCCGAAGCCGAACGCGCGGTCAGTTCGAGGGACTTGACCGAACGCAGATCGACGCCGGCCCGACGGGCGGCGGTCAGTGGCACGCGCAGTTCACGCGCCCAGTAGGACGCGGTGCGCTCGCTGCCGGGCAGCCCGTCGACCCGGATCCGGCCCAGCGTCGCCCTACGGCCGTGTGCGTCGGTGACGGCCACGTCGAGTTCGGTGCCCTTGGAGTTCGGGGGCACGAAGACCCGGAGCGCGAGCGCGTCGGCGTCCCGGAGGGAGAGCGGCCGCGCCACTTGTACGCGGGTCGCCGCTCCCGCGGCCGTCCAGCGCAGCGCGACCGCGTTTCGCCCTGCCTCCCGGGCCGTCTCCCACTGTGCGAAGTGCGGCGAGGCACCCTTGGCGCCCTCGCCCAGGCAGGCCGCCGCCGGGTCGGGATCGGCCGCGGCGCACAGCCGGCCACCGGTCACGGTCACCTTGCCGTCCGGCAGGAACCCGGCGCCACGGTTCGCGCCGACCGCGTGGCTCAGCACGCGTGCCGGATCTGCCGACGGCGCCCGCCGCCCCGAACCGTCCAGCAGTGGACGCACCTTGTCGTCACCCGCGACGAACAGCCGGGCCGCCGCCGCGATGTACGTCGAGCCCGCCCGGTGCTGCTGGTCGGCGGTCAACCGCGTCGCGGTCCCCTTGGAGCACACCGGGTCCCGCTGGTCCGGGTCGTCGTAGAAGTCGTCCTCCGCCGGGGCCTGCGCCTGCCCCGGCGTCCACTCGGTGTTGAAGAAGTTGTGGTTGGCGCCGATCACATAGACCGCGCTGTGCAGGGCCTTGCCGGCGCTGACCGCGCGGGTGCCGTCGACGTACACCTCGCCCTGGAGGTCGGAGACATCGCCGTCACAGCCCGGCAGGACGGTGAGCGAGGGCACGTCCGGCACCGGGTTCTGGCCGAAGACGGTCGGGCCGATCAGCACGGTGCCGCTGATGTGCCAGCGCACCTTGCCGTGGTAGCCGTCCTGGTCGGCCGGCGGTGGGTAGAGACTGTCCAGCGCGGCCCGGTTGACGCCCTCGCCGCCCCGCGAGTGGCCCATCAGCAGCACCCGCGACAGGTCGGCGCGGGGCGCCTGGCGCACGATCCTCGGCGCGCGCGCCGGGTGCTGTGCCCAGTCGGCCCAGTGCGCCAGGTGCAGCCGGATCAGCGACGAACGGGCCTGTGCGCCGCCGTCCTCGGCCTGCCAGTCCTGGCCGTTGATCCCGTTCGCCGAGATCGACACGGTCACATAGCCGTGAGAGGCCAGCAGCCGCTGGTCGCGCAGGTAGCCCCGGTGGCTGGGTATCGGGAGGGTCCCGGCCGGACAGGGCCAGGCGCCGGAGGCCTCCCCGTTGTCGCCGTGCGGGGCGTAACAGGTGGCGTGGCGGCCGTGCAGGAACAGCGCGAGCGGGCGCGGGCCGGAGACCCCGGTGGGCGCGACCACCACGGCGCGCATCTCGACGGGGACGGAGAACCCGGGCAGACGCACCGACTTGAGCTGGTACTCGCCGGTGGTCGTGCGGTAGCGGCCGGGCTTGCCCGGATCCACCGGCCCGGCGGGCAGCGGGGCCGGCGGCCGGGCGGCCGGGCTCGGCGCCGTGGCGGCGCCGGCCCGGGTGTCCAACCGCCGTCCGCCCGACCAGACCTGAAGGCCCTTCAGCTCACCGGCCCGGGCTCCTTCGAGGCCGAGCCGGAAGGTGTGGCCGTCCCGCTCCGGCTTCGGCACTCCCAACAGCCGCCCGTCCGAACGGAATTCAACCCGCGCGTCACCCATCGGCACCCGTCTGCCGGACCGCCACACCAGTTGGGGCGCCGAGCGCCCGTCGTCGATGCGCCAGCCCGGGGGCAGCTTCCCGCCGGACTCGGTGGCCGCTGGGGCCGGTCGGGCGTGTGCGGTGGTGCCGGACACCCCGCCCGCAAGCGCGAGCACCGCGGCCGCGGTGACCCATATGCGCCGGGTACGGACCAATGTTCCCTCCTCAGAAGGCGAGTGCGGGCACCCGGCTGTCCCGAGGAGCCCCTCGCGCCCCGGAGGACGAGGAGGAATGTCTGTGGGTTGCCTGTGAAGGAAGAGGGATCGGTTGCCTACGGGAGGGGCGGCACCTGTCGGGCTCGGGGGCGGCCCGTTCCGCGGAGGCCTCCGCCGGGACCGGAGGGCCGTGGTCCTGGACGGCGCCGCTGCTACTCGATGCCGGGCGGTACGACCGTGGCGTGGTGGTAGTACATCCGCCAGCCGCTCTCCTCGTCGCGCCTGCGCCAGAGGGAACTGTGCCGGGAGCGGCGGTCGCCGAGCCTCGCCTCGAAGGTCACATGCACCAGGCCCGGAGCCAGTACGACACCGCTCATACCGGAGGGTTCGTACACGGGGCCGTCCTTCGACGCGCCCGCCCTGTCCGGGAGTTCGGCGAGTAGCTGCTCGTACGTGTACCGCCGGCCGGACGCGCCGACCTCCACGAACTCCGGGTCGAGCAGCTCGCCCGCCCGTTCCCGTGAGGCGCGCACCTCGGGGTCCATGAGCCGCAGCTCGCCCGCGATCGCCGTCTCCACCTGGGCCGATTCATCGTCCATGGACGCATCCTCGCCCAGGTCACCGGCCTTTGCGCAACTGGTTTCGGACCGTCAGGTCCAGGCCCGGTAGGGTTCGTCGAGCAGTTGGAAGACCGGCTCGCCCCGCACCGGGTCCTTCGCCGTGGAGAGCCTGACCCGGTCGCCGCTGTGGATGCCGATCAGCGGGCCCATGACCCGACCCCGCACGACGAACCCCTCGGCCATCTCGATCAGGGACACATTGCGCGCGGCAGGCGTGTTGCGGTGCACCACCGTGGCGTGGCGGACCGTGCCGGTGCCCTCGCTGCGCTCCGTGCGCAACTCGCTGCCCTGGCAGACCGGACACAGCAGCCGGTGGTACATGGCGGTGCCGCACCAGGTGCAGCGCTGGAAGACGATGGCGTCCTTGTGGTGGTCCGCGGGTCGGTGGTCCGCGGGCGCGGGGTCGAGAACGCTCGTCGCGAATCCGACCGCCGACTGCGCGGCGCTCGCTGAGTGGTGGTACACGCTGGTCAACTCCCTGCGCTCGCCCGAAATCCGGAATCCCGCGTGCCCGGACCCGGCCGCGCACGCCTGTGCCCGGTTCGCCGTGCCACCGTGCACGTCGACAGGGTATGGCACTCAGTGTCAGGCGTAAAGGCACTGCGTACCCTAAAATTGCGTCGATCTGGGCCCCGCGTACCGGCGCGGTCAGGCCCGGCCGAACGCGGTCTCGATCTCCTGCACCACCCGCCACAGCGGGGCGTCCCGCCGGGAGACGAGCACCACCACGTCGTCCGGGTGCTCCACCGGGCCGCCGAACAGGGCGGCCGACGCCCCACCCGGAGCGGGCCCGGCGGCCTCGGTGCCGAACGCGGCCTGCACATACCCGAGGGCGTGGTCGACCGGCGCCGCCGCGTCGCCCTCGCCGTCCGAACGCAGCCAGGAACGCAGGGCGTTGTTGTGCGCCGCGACGACGGCCGCCGCGATCACGTCCGCCCGCAGCGTCCCGTCCGGGCGGCCGGCGTACCGGCCCCGCAGATACTCGGCCAGCGCACGCTCGTAGCGCCACACCACCGACAGTTCGTACGCGCGCAGCCCCGGAACCTTCTTGGTCAGCCGGTAGCGCTGCACCGAGAACGTGGGGTTCTCCGCGTACATCCGCAGCACCAGCCGCGCCGCGTCGCACACCCGCCGCACCGGCTCGCACTCCGGGTCGCTCGCCGCCAGGAAGGCGGTCATGTCGGCCAGGCAGCCCTCGTGGTCGGGGAAGACCACGTCCTCCTTGGACGGGAAGTAACGGAAGAACGAGCGCCGCCCGACCCCGGCCAGGGCGACGATGTCGTCGACGGTCGTCTGCTCGTAGCCGCGCTCCAGGAAGAGCCGGAAGGCCGCCGCCACCAGGGCGTCCCGCATGGGCGGCTTCGCGGGCGGCGCCGTGCTGCTGGAGCTCATGGACGCGAACGTAGCATTCCGTCGGCCTCATGGCACTCAGTGCACGTCGCACGGGGAACTGAGTGCAGTGCTCTTCTGTCTCTTCCGCTCGGGCTGAACCGGTGGACCGGTCCTGCCGTATGTGTTCTCGGGGATCGCGGACACCCGTGCGTACGGGACGTAGAAGGAGAGCAGTGTGTCGACACCGCCCGACCCTGAGCAGCCGCACCGCGGGCCGATCCTGGAACCGATCCGGGTCCTGCGCCCCCGCCGACTCGACGCTCTCGCGGAGCTGATGCGCGAGATCCGGGAGGAGGCGGAGGCCGGCGAGCAGGGGAGGGAGACCGGGAAGCAGCCGGGCCCGGCGGCCTTCGAGGCCTTCGACCAGGACCGGTGGTCCGATGCCGGCACCGAGGACGAGACCCAGGAACTGCCGCCCGTCACCGACGGCCCGCGCACCGCGCAGGGCGGCCACGGGGCACGCCCGTCCCGCGCGTTGGGCTTCGGCCCGGGACTGCGCCCGGCCGCCGCCGTGGTGGCCGTCGGCGCGGCCGCCCTGGTCGGCTTCGGCTGCGCCCTCTTGCTGCCCGGCCGTGAGGGCACCGCCGCGGCCGCCCAGCCCGCCCCGTCCGCCACCACCGCACCGGCCACCACCGCACCGGCCACCACCCCACCGGCCTCGGACACCTCCACCGACCCCGACGGGGCCGGCACCCTCCGCCAGGGCGACACCGGCCCCGAGGTCGTCGACCTGGAGCAGCGCCTCCTGCGCATCCCGGACGTCTACCGTGACGGCTCCACCGGCGGAACGTACGACGCCGCCCTCACCGCGGCCGTGGAACGCTTCCAGATCTGGTACGGCATCAGCGGCGACGAGCGCGGCGTCTACGGCGACGACACCCGCCGCGCCCTGGAGTCGCGCACCAGCCCGACGGACGGCTGAGCGGCGACGAACGGCCCGATGAGCGGTACCGCCGGCCGCTCAGACGAGCACTTTCGAACGCCGGGCAATGGATCAGGAAAACGCCGGGAACATGTGAGGAGCGGGCGTCACCATGGGCAGCCACCCGGCGGCCCCGTGCTGCCGCGCTCCCTCCGTACGACCCGGAAGGCCATGCCGATGAACGGCTCCCGCATCCCGGGCCTGCTGGTGCCCGCCGTGTTCCTGCTGGCCCTGGTGGCGGGCCTGTTCTGGTACTGGCGGCACCGCGACGACGACTGACCGCTCCGGCTACTCCTCCTCCGCCACCGGCACCCGGATGTCCAGCACGCACACGTCGTCTCGGCGTTCGCCCTCCAGCATCGCGGCGAGCAGCGCCTCCAGTGACCCGGGCTCGGCGGTGCGGACGGCTTCCGCCAGGCGGGTCAGGCCCATGTCGATGTCCTCGCCGGGCCGCTCCACCAGTCCGTCGGTGTACAGCAGCAGCCGGTCGCCGGGCTCCAGCCGGAACTCGGCGGACTCGTAGACCGGGTCCGCCGAAGCCCCGAGCAGCATGCCGTCGGGGCGGTCGAGCCGGTGGACCTCGCCCGCGCGCACCAGCAGGGGCGGCAGGTGACCCGCCTGGGCCCAGACGAGACGGTGCTCGGCGGGCTGATAGCGGGCGAGGATCAGGGTCGCGGTGGACTGGCTGTCGCGCGAGTGCAGGAGCAGGAAGTTCAGCCGGGCGAGCGCACCGGTCAGCGAGGAGCCGGTGCTCACCATGCCCTTGGCGGTGAACCGGAGCTGGGCCATCGTCGCGACGGCGTCGACGCCGTGGCCGGCCACGTCGCCGACGACGAACAGCGCGGAGTCGTCGGGAAGTTGGATGGCGCTGAACCAGTCGCCGCCGACATGCACGTCCGCCTGCGCGGGCAGATAGGCGACCTCGACGCGCAGCCCGCACAGCCGCACCGGTCCGCTGGGCAGCGGGAGCAGCGCGTGCTGGAGCCGGGCGGCCAGCGCGCGCTCGGCCTCCAGGACGCCGCGCTGCATCAGGATCGCGCGCTCGCTGTCCACCAGGGCGAGTTCGGCGCTGCGCTGCGCGGTGAGGTCCTGGACGAAGCCGTGCACCTCGACGACCATGCCGTCCGCGGCGGTCACCCCCTCCGCGACGGCCCGCAGATGCCGTACGCCGTTCCCGGTCCTGATCCGGAACGGGACGTCGAACGATCCGCCGGTGCGGGCGAGTTCGGAGACGGCGCGGGCCAGCGCGTGGGCATCCTCGGGGAGGACCAGGTCCGGCAGCAGGTCCAGGGCGACCGCTCCGCGTCCCGGGTCCCGGCCCAGGATGGTGTACACCTGGGACGACCAGGTGATCTGATGGGTTATCAGGTTCCAGTTCGCCCAGCCGAGGTTGCCCAGCCGCTGCATGTCCGCCAGACGCTGTTCCTGCCGCGCCTCCATGTCGTGCTGGTGCCAGGTCACCAGCAGCCCGTCGCCGAGCCGCGTGGCCCGCACCGAGTAGACCGCCGTCACGGTCGTCCCCGCGACGACCTCCTCGTGCACGAACGGCTCACCCTCGTACGGCTCCCCGTCGAGCGCCTTCAGATACCCCTGCCACAGCGGCTCGCCGGCGACCGAGGGGTAGCTCTCCAGGATGTGCGAGCCCACCAGCGCGCGGCCGGTACGGCCGAGGATGTCGACGGCTTTCGGGGTGGCCGCGTCGATGCGGTAGTCCTCCACCTCCCCGATGGCGGTGCGCAGCGGGGTCAGCAGGACCGCCGCTCCCGGCAGCGCGTCCAGCACCCTCTGCACCGTCCGGGAGAAGCCCGAGGCCAGCGGTTCGGCCGGCGATCCGAGGGCGGTGAGCCGGCCTGCGCACAGCCGGGCGACGGCCCGCAGCAGCTCGCGGTCCGCGGGCCCGAAGACCGCGTCCGGCCGGCGCAGCACACCCAGGGTCACGCCGGTGGTGTCCCCGGTCGTCACCGGCAGCCAGGCCCGGGACAGCCAGCGCCCGTGCCGCTCGTCGATCAGCTGGTACTCCTGCCGGTCCTGGGCGAAGTGCTCCAGCCAGAGGGGCTCACCGGACCTGAGCGTCTCCAGCGGGGCGATCCCGCGCAGCGGCGGCAGCCGGTGCCACTGGGCGGCAAGCGTCGCGTCGACGCCGGCGTACCCCATGAGTTCGAGTCCCTGGCCGGGCAGCCGCCGGTACAGCAGCACCGCGTCGGCGCCGACCCCGGGGGCCAGGTGGTCGAGCAGCGAGTCGGCCAGCTCCTGTGGGGAGTCGACGTACACCAGGGCCTTGCCGAGGCGGCTGAGCGTCTCTGCGGTGCCGAGCCCGGCGAGCGACTTCCGTGGGGCTTCCGGGGCGGGGAGTTCGGTGAGGGTGTCGGCGGCCGGGGGCACGGTCGGCGTCAGGGCGCCGAGGGTGAGCCAGCACTCCTCGAGCAGCGTGCGGCTACCGGCAACGGCCCGCTGCTGAAGCGCCTCGTGCGCGGCGTCGGGGGAGCAGCCCGTGGTGGCCATCAGCGCGCCCTTGGCCCGCTCCACCACGGTGGAGGTCGCCACCTGGTCCCGCAGCCGGTCCAGCTCGGCGCGCTGCCGGGACACGACCTTGGCCAGAGCCGCCAGCTCGGTGGCGGTACCGGTTCCGACCGGCGGCGCTTGCTCGCTCGTCACGGATCGAGCATGTCACAGGAAGAAGCTTACGATCGCACCGTGCCGGATCGGTGAAGGATCGGGGTATCCGGGAACCGGGCCGGTCAACGGCCGGTACTGTGCCCGACGAGCGCCTCGGTGACCACGCGGACACTGCGGGCGATGTGCTGGAGCTGGAGGACCTCCGCCGCGTACAGCTTGATCGTGTGCTCGATGACCGACTCCGGCAGTCCCAGCAGAGGCAGTTCGGCCCGCGCGGTCTGCAGCGCGGTGCGCGCCACCCGGATCTCGTGCTGGACCTGGATCTGCGCGTGCCGGGCGAGCAGCACGGGGTGACGGATCAGCGCCGGGTAGCTGGCGTAGCGGGCCGGCACCAGCTCACGCAGCCACTTGGTGGCGGAGCGCTCCCAGTCGTAACTGCCCGGCGCCTTGACCTGGCAGGGCCAGTCGGGACTGATACGGGTGGTCGTCGTCAGGGTCATGATCATCGCTTCCGGTGCGGCGTCGGGAAGGGTGGTCGACGGATGTCTGGGCGGCTCCGGCCTAGGGGATGGCCGGAGCCGCCGCGGGCGAATCGCGCAGGCGATGCCCGTTCGAACACCCCCGGCGCCGACGCGGGTAGGAGACGGCGGCAGGGGGCGTCCGTGCAGGGACCCCGGGCGTCGGCCGCCGGCGCTGCGGGTGGTGCTGCGTGCGCATGGGCGGTCCGTCGGCTTTCTCGGGGCGGGTGCGAGCGGTGCGTCCTCGGTGCGGAACGTGCCCGGAGTGGGCCGGGGTGATCCGTGAGCAGTATTTATATATGCCGTCCTGTTTGCAAGACGTATGAAAACATTCATGCGCGAATTGCGGTGAATGGTCCGCCTACGGGTTCCTGCGACGGGGAAGGGGGAGGGACGGCCGGACCTCGGGCCCCGGGCTCAGTCCTTGAGGAAGAACTGGTGCTGCTCGGCGACGTGCTCGTACTCCTCCAGGCGCGCCTGGGTGCGCTCGGGGTCGGCGTCGGTCATGGCCTGGAGCAGCGCGGCGGCCATCAGGCCGGGCGCCGCGTAGGTGTCGAAGACCAGGCGGGACCCGATGCCGGTGCTGAAGGTGACGTCAGCCTCGTCGGCGAGCGCGCCGAGCGCGAGGTCGGTCACCAGGGCGACCCGCAGACCGGCGGTGCGCGCCACCCGGATCGCGGTCAGTGTCTCCTGCGCGTGCCGCGGCATACCGAACGCCAGCACCCAGGTGCCGCCGGCCTCGCGCGACTGCAGCAGCGCGTCGTAGGCCACGCTGCCGCCCCGGGTCACCAGCCGTACGTCGGGATGGATACGGCGAGCGGCGTAGGCGAAGTACTCCGCCAGCGAGACGGAGATACGCAGGCCGAGTACGGTCAGCGGGGCCGACTGGGACAGCTCACGGCCGATCCAGATCACCCGGTCCGGATCGGCGAAGTCCCGGCGCAGGTTCTCCAGGTTCTCGATCTCGGCGTCGACGGCCGCCTGGAGCTCGTTGCTGCGGTGCTCGGTGGCGGCACCCGTGCCGCCCGCCAGGGTGCGCAGCGCGATCGACTGGAGCCGCTCGCGAAGCGCGGGGTAGCCGCTGAAGCCGACCGCCCCCGCGAACCGGGTCACCGACGGCTGGCTGACCCCGACCCGCTCGGCGAGGTCGGTGATCGACAGAAAGGCCGCCTCGGTGATGTGGTCGATCAGGTACTGGGCGATGCGCCGCTGGCCGGGGGAGAGCCGGGGACCGTCGAAGAGCTCGCGGAGCTGGGAGGTGGGTGCGGCCTCCGCCTCCGGCACGGTCTTGCCCGAGGTGATCGCGGATGCCTGAGCGCGAGCCTGCTGCGGCGATGGCACCGAAGCGCCTCCTTTGTCTCCCACGAGGACTCAACATAGCTCACGGCCTGTGGTGACCAGGGGTTGTGCGCAGCGCCGGACCGCCCCGGGAGCCGAGGACAGAGCTTGCGCATCCGTCCCGGGGTCCCGGTGCTCAGCGCCGGTAGATGGTGATCGAATGACCGACGTCATCGATCGGACGGCTGCTGTGGATCAGTTCGGCCAGTCCGCCGCGGGCCTTGGCGACCCACGAGTCCGAGACGACCAGCAGCCCGTGCACCGTGCCGAGCGGCACCTTGCGGGGGTCGGCGGCATGGATGCCGTAGTACGACGGAACGCCACTTCCCTTGTAGACCAGCCAGATCCGCTCGCCCGGGTAGCGTTCCCTCAGCCGGTCGGCGAGCCGGCCCAGGTCCTGGCCCCAGTCCACGTTGGAGTCGTGCAACCGCAGATGCGTCTTCGCCGGGCCGCCGAACGCCTCGTTGGAGTACGGCAGATAGAACGGGAACGTCCGCAGCGAACTCACCGCGACGAACAGCACCAGCGCCCCGCTCACCGGCCGCGACCACCGCCACCGCAGCGCGAGCACCGAAGCCCCGCCCACCGCCAGGAACATCGGCACGAACACCGCGTACCGCGTCCCGAAGTCCCGCGACCCGGTCATCGCCGAGGCCAGCAGCACGGCCGGCGGCAGCAGTACATACGGCGCGGCCGGCCGCAGTCGGCGTACCGACGTCATCGCCACGGCGCCGGCCGCCCACAGCGCGAGCATGCCGAGCGGGGTCTTCACCAGCAGGGCGGCCGGCAGGTAGTACCAGCGGGAGCCGGTGTACAGATGCCCGAACAGAAAGCCCTGCCAGGGCAGGTCCTCGAAGGCGAACTGCACCCGCATGCCGTCCCGGTAGGCGCGCGGGAAGGGCATCAGGCCGGCCATCAGCCCGCGCAGCCCGTGGACGGCGGGCACGGGTTCGGCGGGCACGAAGCGCAGCCGCGGATCGACCGCGAGATACGAGAGCCAGACGACGGCGACGGCCGTCACCGCCATCACGGCTGCCGCGGCGAGCACGCGCCGCAGTCTCTGCGGGCGGTCGTGCCACACCGTGACCACCGCCAGTGCCATCAGCACCGGGATCGCGGGCAGCGCGCTCATCTTCGTCGCGACCGAGGCGCCCAGGGCGACCCCCGCGAGCGGGAGGTACAGCCGGGGGCGGCGGCGGGCCCGCCACACCAGCCAGGCCGATGTCAGGACGAACCCGGCCGCCGGGACGTCCAGCGTGGCCAGCGAGCCGTGCGCGATCACGTCGGGGGAGAAGGAGTACAGGGCGAGCGCCAGGAGCCCTGCGGCCGCACCGAGGATCTCGCGGGCGAAGGCGAGGACGACCAGACCGAACAGCAGTGTCAGGGCGATCATCGGCAGCCGGGCCCATAGCATCAGCCGCCAGGGGTCGTTGCCCGACGCGTACAGCAGATGCCGGCCCACCTGGCCCTGGCTGCCCTGGTACGACGGGTCGTAGTGCGGATCGGCGACCGCGATGCCGGCCATGACGACCAGCTTGCCGAGCGGCGGGTGCTCGGGGTTGTAGCGCAGCCGGTGTTCGTGCAGATAGTCGGTGGCCGTGGCGACGTACACCGGCTCGTCGACGGTGGGAGTCTGCTGGACGGCGGTGGTCACCATCGCCACCGCCATCTGGGCCAGCAGCAGCGTCGCCAGGAGCGGCACCAGCCACCGGCGGCGGGCGCGCAGGGCGGCCCGCAGCCGGGCCGTGGGGGCGGGTCCGGGGTCGTCGAGGTCGCCGGGATCGAGGACCGACTGCTGTTCGCTTGCCATCATCCGCCCCGCGGGGACACCGGGGCCGCGGTGACGGGAGCGATCAAGGGCCGCATCATGGCCCTACTGTCGCATCGCTCCCGCCACCGGGCGCGTCACCGCTTCACGAGTCGTACCGACAGACCGTCTGCCGTGTACACGGGTACGGCCCGCAGCTTGTCGGAGTTCAGCTCGGCGTGGTCGAACTGTCCGCGCAGCCGTGGTGCGTCGAGCACCGGGAGGGTGCAGCCCGCGGCCGGCGGGTGCTCGGTGTCGAGGTTCAGGGACAGCGTGCTGCCCTTGCCGAGCACCGCCAGGTGCTTCACCTGGAGCGGCGCCTTGCGGCCCTTTCCGAGCGTCACCTCCAGGGTGCCCGCGTCCTGCGTGTACGTCCCGCGCACGAACAGTTCCCCGGTCACCCGCAGGGTGCCGGCCGTGATCCGGACGTCGCCGCGGCCCAGCGCCTCGTTCGAGGCGGCGACCAGGGTGCCCCCGGCAACCACGGTGCCGCCGCGGTAGCCGTTGCTGCCGGTGAGCGTCAGCGTGCCGGTGCCCTTCTTGGTCAGCCCGCCGTGGCCGTCGATGTCGTGGCGCCAGCTGTCGGCCGCCGAGAAGCCGCCGGCCGCCGCGTCCAGGGTGACCGTGACGTCCGTGTCGAAGGCGCCGTAACCGTCGGCCGCGGCGAACAGGTTGAGGCGGCCCCACTGCTCAACGCCGTCAAGGAGCACATAGCCGGAGGGCAGCCCGGTGGTGCGCAGCACCTCGCGGCGCTGGTCGGCGGTGAGGTAGGGCTGGCGGGTCTCCAGGAGCACCTCGGCGCCCTTGGGCACGGTGAACGGCAGGTCGCCGCCCTGCCGCCGCAGGATGTACGTCAGCCGGGGGGTGGCCGCGCGCTCGTTGGCCTCGCGGTCGGCGTACGGGTCGGCGGCGGGGGCCGAGTGGGCGTAGGCGTACAGGGTGTCGGCGGTGCTGCCGGTCTGCGCCTCGAAGTAGGCGAGGGCCTGGGCGCGGGCGGCAGCCTTGAGGGTGGCGTTGGCCGGGTCGGCGAGGGTGGCGGCGGCCAGGGCGGTGGCCATGATGCGGCCGCCGATCACGTCGACCGTGTTGTGCATACCGGCGACGATGCGGGTGTCGCTGAGCTCCAGGGCGCGGGTGACCAGCTCCTGGAAGCGCTCCGGCACCGCGTAGGCGTAGGCCAGGGCCGCCAGGTGGAAGGCGTTGGTGTGGCCGGACGGGAAGCCGCCGTCGTCGGCCGGGGAGGTGCTGCGCTGGCGCAGCAGCTGCGGGGCGACGACCACGTCGGAGTCGTAGACGGGGAAGCCGTAGGCGTCGGTCCTGCCGGTGTCGACGACCTCGCTGTCCTCGTTCATGCGCCACGGACGCGGGTACTGGTAGGCGTACTTGGACGGGTTGCCGGACGCGTAGTTGCCCCGCACGGTGTCGACCAGTTCGGCCACCTTCCCGAGCGCGGAGCTGTGTGAGCCCGCGCCGAGCGCAGAGCCCGCCGGGGCGTCGGCCGGGACGGCGTCGTTGATGGTGGTCGCGGGCGTCCCGTCGGGGGCGCTGGTGATCGAGGTGACCGCGAGCGCACCTGCCTTGTACAGGTCGGCCAGCGGGCCGAGGCCGGCGATCATCGCGTAGCTCTGGTGCTGGCGGTCGTAGAGGAACGCCTTCTTCGCCTCGGCGACGGAGCGCCTGGCGGTGATCTTGGCGCAGTAGCGCATGTTGTCGCGCAGGATGTCGGCCCGCAGCACGGTGCCGGTGTTCCAGGCGGTACCGGTCTTCCATATCTGTGCGAAGCCGCCGAGGATGCGGACCACCGCGTTGGTGTCGGCGGTGAGGTTGGTGCTGATGTTCGTCTTGTAGTCGTCGACGAACGCGAGAGCGGTCGCGGCCTTGGCGTCCGCGGCGCCGAGCCAGCCGACGAACGTCGGGGCCGCCAGCACACCCGCCGACGCGCCGAGCGAGGTCTTCAGGAATCCCCGTCGGCCGACGGGGAGTCCATGGGCCGGTGAGGAGGTGGGATGCCCGGCAGGTGACGGCATGGGTGTGCCTCTCTTGAGGTCTACGGCGCGGCGGCCGGAGGGGAGTTCGCACGCACACCCGGTGCGCCCAATGTGCGTGAGCGTGTGGGTTCGCGTGGGAAAAGTGTTGAACGAGCGAAGTTCTAAGGCGGGCCCGTGTCCCGGCGGTCATGGTCCGACGACCGCCACATGACCCGGAGTTGAACGACAGCCCGGTGGTTCACCGGAAGAAGGGCCCGGACCTGCGCGTTCGCAGCGTCGAACAGCCCGTGGTCCACACGCGGGCGACCGAACGGGCCGAAAACAGGTTTCTCACATGATCGAACGCGCCAGCGCCACCGCCCCCTCGACCGGCGGGAGGCGCAGGCGCCTTGGCCGGGCGCCCGGCAGGGCCTGGGCGAGCGCGGCGGCGAAGGCGTCGTACAGGCGCGGCTGGGAGAGGATCGTGCCGCCCGCTACCACCACGTCGTCCACGGCGACACCGCGGGCGGCCAGTCGCAGCACGAGGCCGGCGAGGGCGCGACCGCCCTGGGCTATCACGTCCTCGGCGAGGACGGAGCCCGCCACGGCGGCGGCGAAGAGCACCGGAGCGTGCCGACCCCACTCCGCGGAGACGTCGGTGGCACCCTCCAACGCGGCGTTGAGCGAGGGTACTTCGGTCACGCCGAAGGCGGCGGTCAGCCCTGTCGCGAGCGCGTCGGGTGCCTCGCCGCGGTCGTGCGCGGCCCAGACGGCGCGGGCGGCCTCGCGCACGAGTCCGGCGGCGCCGCCTTCGTCACCGAGGACCGCACCCCAGCCGCCGACCTGCACGGGGCTCCCGTCGGGGTGCCCTCCTACGGCCACCGAACCGGTACCGGCGACCAGGCCGACGCCCTTGTCCAGGCCCGCGGCGGGGACAAGGAGTTCGGCGTCGCCGACGACGAGGACGGGTGTCTCGTGGAAGTCCCGCAGCGCGGCGGTGATCGCGGCGCACTGGCGGCGGGTCTCACAGGCGTGCCCGCCGACGGCGAGGGCGGCGGGGCGGGCGCCGGCCGGCAGGGCCTCGTGGACCAGCGCGGTCAGCCAGCGGGCGGCGGCGGCCGGGTCGTGCGGCCGCCAGCCACTGCTCGAACGGACGTGATCGGCGACCATGTCCGCGCCGGCGAGCGCACGGAGATGGGTCTTGGTGCCGCCCACGTCGACACCGACCACGAGCGGGGAAGAAGGAGCGTCCTGCACGGATCCTCTTTCGTCGTCCGGCGAAGAGCGCCGAACAGCCTGGCACTGTGCTGCGACGGCGGGCGAACCGGGCCTGGCCGAACAGGAGTTGAGCGAATCGGGAAGCCCCGGGACGGGCTTCTTTCGGGGCACGGCAGGCGAGTACCGTGTACTTCGTTAGGAAGTTAACTAACGAAGTACAGTGCGTCAAGAGTTGTCGCGCAGTCGATCAACGGGACGCCGCCGCAGGGCGGGGCCGCGCGGCACGAGGGCATCGCATCGCCGCATCCCGCCACACGGGGAGCGCGGCCCCTGACCCATGGGGGAACTGTGGAACACGTCGTGACTGAAGCCCCCCGCCTCACCGAGAGCGCCGGCGCGGTGTTCGCCGTGCTGGCCCGGGCCGGCAGCGCCACCCGGCCGCAGCTCGCAAGCCTCGCGGGCCTGTCCAAGCCGACGGTCTCCGCTGCCGTCGCGGAACTGGAGGGCGCACGGCTGGCGGCCTGCTCCGGTACCGCGTCCAGCGGCACCGGCCGCTCCGCCGTCGTCTACGGGCTCGGGCCCGCCTCCGGATCCGTCCTCGCCGTCGACCTCGGCCCGGCCCGCACCCGGGTGCACGGCTGCGCCCTGGACGGCACCCTGCTCGCCGAGGCGGCCACCCCGCGGGCCCGGGCCGCCGACGCGGTCCGCGAGGCGCTGGCCGCGCTGCCCGTCGGCGCCCCACTGCGGGCCATCGTGGTCGCCGTCGGTGATGTCACCGCCCCCGACCGCACCGGCGGCGGGATGCGCCCGGCGACCGCCAAGGCCGGACCGGTCTTCGACGCGGTGTCCGTCGCGCTGCCGCCGGGCGTCCCCGTCCACCTGGAGAACAACGTCAACTGCGCCGCCCTCGCCGAACTCCACGAGGGCGCCGCCCGGGGCCGCCGTAGCTTCGGCTATCTGCGGATCGGGGTCGGTATCGGTCTTGGCATCGTCATCGGCGGCCAGGTGCTGCGCGGGGCCAACGGGGCGGCCGGTGAGCTCGCCAGGCTGCCCTACCCCTGGGACGACGACCGGGAGCCGCGCCAGGAGGCACTGGAGGCCTACGTCGGCTCACAGGCCCTGCTGCGCCGGGCCGCCCAGGCCTGGCGGGCCGCCGACGGCCCGCGCCCCCGCACCGCCGACCGGCTCTTCGCGCTGGCCGCCGAGGGACTGGAGCCCGCCCGTGCCCTGGTCGCCCGGCACGCCGCCGACGTGGGCCGGCTGGCCGCCGCCGTGGCCGCCGTACTGGACCCGGGGCTGATCGTGCTCGGCGGCAGCACCGGCGCGGATCCCCAGCTCCTGCCCGGGGTGCGGGCCGAACTGGGGCGGCTGAGCTGGCCCACCGAGGTGGTCAGCAGCCAGATCGGCGATCTCGGTACCGTCGTGGGCGCGGCCCGGCTCGCGGTGGCCAAGGGAGTCCAAAACGTGACCGAAGGCGCGCAGGCGAAGGATTGACGGCCTCCAAGTCGGTCTGCCAATGTCCGGACAAGCGCTTTCTAAGTCGGCCGGGACGCCGGCTTGGGGTGAGCCTCCCAGCCCGTACACGACGTACGGCAACCGCACGAGGGCGTGCCCGTGCGGTGACGGCCAGGACGGCCGGGGATCTCGCCCCGCGTGGACGATGCGGCCGGGCGAGGCCGCGCCCCCGGAAAGCGACTTTTCCTTCAAAATGCACCCGTGCCGCCTCGGTCGGCGCCGTGCTCCGTCCCTACGAACGAAATGGGATCGAAGATGACCACTGTGGGTGTGCGGCGCTCCCGCCGACTCGGCCGCGGCGGTATGCGCCGCCTGGTTCCCCTCGCTGCCGTGGCCACGGCAGGTGCCCTGCTGCTCTCCGCCTGCGGGTCGGGGTCCGGCTCGGGCGGGACCTCCAAGTCGCTGACGTTCTGGATCTCCACGGTTCCGGGGCAGGACGCTGGCTGGAAGAAGCTCGTGGCGCAGTACAAGAAGGAAACGGGCGTCGACGTCAAACTCGTCAACATCCCCTACGACGGCTACCCGACGAAGCTGCACAACGCCGCGCAGGCGAACTCGCTGCCCGACGTCGCCGACGTGCCGGCCCTTGACCCGATCTGGTCGAACAAGCTGATCGACCTCAGCTCCATCGCCAACGACAAGAGCTACAACATCAACGCCAACTTCCTCGCCAAGGACTCGTCCGGGAAGGTGCTGTCCATCCCCTCGGACGTCACCGCGTCCGGCCTGTTCATCAACGAGACGCTGTTCAAGAAGGCCGGAGTCTCCGTCCCGACCTCGCCCTCGAAGACCTGGACCTGGACCGAGTTCATCGCGGCGGCGAACAAGGTGCGGGAGAAGACCGGCGCCAAGTACTCCCTGACGTTCGACCAGTCGCCGTCCCGGCTCCGCGCCATGGTGTACGAGATGGGCGGGAAGTACGTCCACGCGGACTCCTCCGGCAAGTTCTCGGTGGACGCCGCGACCAAGAAGGCCGTGAACTACTTCGTCGGACTGAACGACGACAAGACCATGCCGAAGTCGGTGTGGACCAGCGGCGCCGACCCGTCGGCCATGTTCCAGAGCGGTGACGTGGTCGCCTACTGGTCCGGTGTCTGGCAGGTCGCCGCCTTCGCGGACAGCATCAAGAAGTTCGACTGGGCGAGCGTCCCGACTCCCGCCCAGCCGGTGCAGGCCAGTGACGTCAACAGCGGCGGCATGATGGTGGGCTTCAACAACAACGGCGCCGCGGCCACCGCCGCGAAGAAGTTCATGTCCTGGGTGTACGACCCGAAGCAGTACACGGAGCTGGTCGAGACCTCCGGGTTCCTCCCGGTCGAGAGCGGTCTGACCCCGAAGTACCCCTTCACCTCCGACGCGGCGCAGGCGGCGTTCAAGCTGTACAACCAGGAGATCCCGCTCTACGCCCCGATCTCGGGTTACTTCAACGGCGCGCAGACGAACTGGGTGCTGAAGGGCAAGAGCCTCACCACCGACCCGACCAAGACGGAGCTCGGCAAGGCGATCAACGGCCAGCAGTCGGCCGACAAGGCTCTGCAGAACATCGTGGACGGCTACAACCAGCAGGTCGGCGGCGGATCGTAGGCCACAGGGCCGGGCGGCGGTGTCGAGACACCGCCGCCCGGCCCTGGACGCCCACCTGATGCCGGGCTCATGGCGTGAGCCCACAGCAATCCATTCCACCAGCACGGAGTCAGGAAGATGACAAAAAGCGCCTCGGACGTGTCCGGGAGCCCGCCCAGGCGACGCAGCACCTACACCATCGCGCCGCTCGTCCTCATTGCGGCCAATGTGGTGCTCTTCGCGCTGTTCTTCGCCTGGCCTGCGGTGATCGGGCTCGTCTACTCCTTCACGAACTACACGGGCGTGGGGGCGTTCCAGTTCACCGGGCTGGACAACTACCGCAACCTGTTCGGGGACTCCACCTTCTACGACGCGCTGGCCCGGACGCTGCTGTACACCGTCCTCTTCGTTCCGCTGAACTTCGCGCTCTCGCTGCTCATCGCCAACGTGGTGGTGAGCAAGCACGCCAAGGGCGCGCCGGTCGCCCGCGTCGTGTTCTTCATCCCGTGGCTCCTGTCGCCCATTGTCGTGGGTGTCCTGTGGCGTTGGCTGTTCGGTGAGAACTTCGGACTGGTCAACTACGTCATCGAGAAGCTCGGCGGGCACGCGGTTCCGTGGCAGTCGAACGCGGACCTGTCGCTGCTGGTGGTGGTGATGGCGGCATCCTGGGCCTGGACGGGCTTCTCGATGCTGTTGTTCATCGCGGCGATCAAGAACGTGCCGGTGTCGTACTACGAGGCGGCCTCGCTCGACGGCGCCGGCCCCTGGCGCCAGTTCATCAGCATCACGCTGCCGAGCATCGCGCCCACCTCGTTCATCGTCATCCTGCTCAACACGATCAACGCGATGAAGGAATATCCGCTGTTCGTCTCCCTCAACAACGGCGGACCCGGAACGTCGAACAACCTGCTTGTCCAGTACATCTATCAGACCGGCTTCCAACGGGGCCAGATCGGCTACGCGAGCGCCGCGTCGTTCGTGCTCATGCTCATCCTGATGGCCGTCGCGATCATCCAGCTGATCGTCAACCGACGGGTGGAGAACCGATGACAACCACAGACATGCCCCGTCCGGTCGACTCCGGTCCGGGACGAGCCGTCTCCAAGAAGCGGCCGCGCAGCGCGGGCAGCGGTGGGCTCCGGCGGGCGGTGTCCGCGACGACACTGCTGTGGATCCTGGCGTGCCTCTACGGGTTGCCCGTGCTGTGGTTCATCGTCAGCTCCCTCAAACCGGCCGGGGATCTGTTCTCCTATCCGCTGACCCTGGTTCCGCACAACCCGACCCTGTCGGGTTACCTGACGGCGTGGCGCAGTGCCAACTTCTCCCAGTACTTCATCAACACGACCATCGTGTGCGTGATCACGACGATCCTCACGGTGGGAGCCAGCTGCTGCACCGGGTACGCGCTGGCCAAGTACGACAACAGGTGGCTCAAGGCGTTCTTCATCTGCATCCTGGCCACCACGATGCTGCCGTCCGAGGTCATGCTCGCCCCGGAGTTCCTGGTGGTCCGCAACCTCGGCCTCTACAACTCGTTCGCCGGCATCATCCTCCCGGCCGTGCTCACCGCGACCGGATGCTTCATGTTCCGCCAGTTCTTCCTGACGGTTCCCGACGAGCTCGTGGAAGCGGCACGCATCGACGGCGCCCGCGAACTGTCGATCTTCCTGCGGATCATGGTGCCGCTCTCCCGGCCCATCATGCTGACCCTCGCCATCCTGTCCTTCCAGTGGCGGTGGAACGACTACATCTGGCCGCTGCTGATGCTGAACGACCCCAACAAGTTCACCGTGCAGATCGGCATCCAGAGCATCGTCGGCGCGCAGAACATCAACTGGTCGGTCCTGCTCGGCGCATCGGTCATCTCCATGATCCCGCTGATCGTCGTCTTCCTGGTCTTCCAGCGCTACGTCATGAGCGCCGACATCAACGCCGGACTGAAGGACTGACGGTGCCCATCCCGCTCGACCACGAGTTCGTCCGCGCGGTGGCCCGTGCCGCCGACCGGCTGGCCGCCCCGCTGGCGGCCGGCCCCGACGAGGAACCCGCCGGCGTGCCGCACCGTGGTCTGGCGCGGCGGGTGAAGACTCTGGTCGCGGCATACCGTTCCCCCGACTCGGAACTGCACGGCAGCAGGCAGGCCATCGCCGCCACGATGACCCACCTCCGCGCCCTGCGGGCCGCGCAGACCAGCACCGGCTTCTTCACCGGCGGCGACAACGTGCAGTCACCGCCGGACTCCGCCTTCACCGTCAACGACGTGTGCGACGCGCACGTCCTCGCCGCCGGCGCGGGGCCCGAACTGCGCGACGTCACGTCCGCGCTCGCCGAGATCGCCGGCGCCGCCTCCGGCAGTCTCCTGACCGGTGGGGTGCACACCCCGAACCACCGCTGGGAGCTGTGCGCGGCGCTGGCCCGGCTGCACCGGTCGTTCCCCGACGACCGGCTGCTCGACCGTGTCGAGGAGTGGCTCGCCGAGGGCGTCGACATCGACGCGGAGGGCCTGTACTCGGAACGGAGCGCCAACTACGCGGCCCACGTGTCCAACCCGTCGCTGCTGCTGCTGGCCGACGTGCTCGGCCGCACCGACCTGCTGCACGCCGTCGAACACAATCTCGCCACCACCCTGGACCTCATCAGGCCGGACGGCACGGTGGAGACCGTCCACTCGCGACGGCAGGACCAGAACCACCCGTTCCCACTGGCGCCCTATCTGCCGCACTACCGGCTGCTCGCGATCCGCACCGGCCGGGGCGACTTCAGCCGGGCGGCGCGGCTGGCGGCGGCCGGCGGCATCGACGACCCCGACCTGCTCGCCGAGACCCTCCTCACCCCGGACCTGTGCCGCGCCCTGCCGGCCCCGGCCGCGGAGCCACTTCCGCGCGACCGGTACATCACCACCGCGTGCCTCGCCGCACGCGCCTCGGCCATCGCGCACACGGTGGTGTACGGCGGCTCCGACGTGCCCGAGCACCGGCGCATCCGCTCGGGCCTCGCCTGCAATCCCACCTTCATGCGCCTGTTCGCCGGCGACGCCGTCCTCGACGCGGTCCGTCTCTCGCGGGGTTTCTTCGACCTGGGCCCGTTCCGCGCCGCCGGCATGCAACAGCTCGCCGGCAACCGCTACCGGCTCACCGAAACCCTCACGGCCGCCTACTACCAGCCGCTCCCGCCGGACCGGAGGCGGGACGACGGCGCCTACCGGATGGCGGACGAGGGGCGCTTCTCGGCCGCGATGGCCTTCCCGGACCGGCCTGTGGACGAGGTCTCACACACGACCCGCGTCGAGGTGGACCTGCGGGAGGACGGCGCCGACCTGCGGATCGACATCAGCGGACCGAGGGTGCCCTGGGCCCTCGAACTGACCTTCCGGCCGGGTGGCGTGCCAGAGGGCGCAGTACCGATCGGCGACGGACGCTGGTGCCTGACGAGGGGGTCGACGACCTACCGGGCCGGTGACGACGAGATCCGGGTCGAGGTCGGCGTCGAGGCAGGCGAACCGCTTGCCGGGCCGGACCGGAGCGACGTACTGCGGTACGACCCGGGGCAGGACCACACCGTGGTGGGCGGCACAGACGCGACGACCGGGAACCGCGTCTACATCGGTGGGCACGGCCCTCACACACTGAGCGTCACACTGCGCGCCCGCCACCCCGCACCTGTCCTCTGACCCCGACGACCCACGCCATGGCCACCTCCGGCATGAAGGGCTGATCCACCCGTGCACCTCCTCCGCCAGCTCGGCCCGCTGCACGACCTGCCGTCCACCCCCGAGGCGTACGACGCGGTCCTCGCCGACGTCGTGGAGCAGGCCCTGGCCCGCCTCACGCCCGAGGGCAGCCTCGAACATCCCGACACCGACGACGACATCGGCGACACCTCCCTCGGCGTCACCTCCCTGCTGGCCCTCGCCTGGCAGCGCGCCAAGGACCCGCGGCTGCCGGAGGCCGTGCACCGCAGCCTCGCCTTCCATCTGCGCGAGCGCGTCTACACCGAGGACAACCCCGGCTACCCGAACCTGACGGTCCGTGACTCCGGTCTCCCGTACGCCCGTTACGTCCTGGCGCCGGGCGCGCACCCGATCGGGGACTGGCCCAGCACGGTGTGGGCGCTGCTCCAGGCCGTCGACATCCTCGACCTCGCGGACGGCCTGGTCGACGGCGAACAGCGCATGGCGTTGGTGGAGTTGGGACGCGGGTACTGGCGCTGGCTGACCGAGGCCACCTTCTTCAACCCGCAGGAAGCCGGCAACCAGGCGATCGGGTGCGTGGTCGGCGGGCTGATGCTGGCCCGCCATCTTCCCGCCGGGGAAGGCGAGCAGGTCCGCGGGCGGGCGCTGGCCCTGTACGCCGACGAGATCCGCGCCCACCGCGTCCTGGACCGGGGTGCCCTGCTGCCCCCCGAGCACGGCGGCGCCTACGACAACAACTACGGCCCGATCTCGCTGTCCTTCCTCGCCCAGGCCCACCGGATCAGCGACGAGGCCATGTTCGCGGAGGACGGCGACGCGCTCGCCCGCTACCTCGACGCCCGCCTGCCGAACGGCGGCTTCGACAACGGCGGCCCCCGCTACAGCGAACAGCACTCCGGCTTCGAAGCCGTCCTTGGGCTGCGCTACTTCGGCGCCCGGATCGGCGCCGACCTGGGCCGCTACCGGGGCGACACCAACTGGGGCCGGCACGCGGTCAAGGCGAACGGCGGTGTCGACGGGCACTTCGCCTGGATGCTGGTCTGGCAGATCCAGGACACCACCCCCTGGCACCGCACCCCCTCGGCGGTCCCGGCCCGCCACCAGCTCCGCGCGGGCACGGTCTCGGTGGCCTTCGACCACCGGATGACCCCGTCACTGATCGAGGCGGCCGGCACCTACCACCTCCCGGCGGCGGTGAACCGGCAGCACGGCTTCGGCCCGGTCCTGGACGGCTTCCTGTACTGCCGGCCGATGGGCGTGGTCCGGGTCCGGGACGTCCGCGCCGACGGCCTGGCCGCCAAGCTGGTCAGCAAGCCGGTCGTGGGCCGCGACCACGTGCTGCGCCAGGTGCGCTCCCTGTATGTCACGGACGGCACCCGCCTGTGGGTGACGGTGGCCGTCGAGCGCCTCGACGGGAGGCCGTACCTGCTGGCCGGGCTGCCGTACGCGGCGGACGACGGCGACCGGGTGCGCCGCGTCGCCGAGGCCGAGATCGCCGCCGCGGGCGCGCTGCGCCTCACCCACCCCGCACAGCAGGGCGCCGACCACTTCGACGCCCGCGCCGAACTCACCCAGGAGCAGGCCGCCTTCGCCCTCGCCGCCGACCCGCGCGGCTACGGCAACCCCGACGAGGGCTGGCGCCACCTGGTCACCTCCACCGCGTACGAGGCCGAACCGGCGCCGGGCGCACCGCAGCACCTGCATGTGTTCGCCGTACGGTACGGACCCGGCGGAGACTTCACGCCGTCGTTCGAAGGCGACCTGACCGTGCACACCGAGGCTTTCACCGCCGTCATCGAAACCGAGGACCCCCACGGCGATCCCGGCCTCGCCCTCACCAGTTGCCAGGTGTATTGACTCGCAGCGTTGTTCACACGGCTGAGTTGTCGTCGGTCGCCGACGCTCCCCCTTCGGCCGGGTTCTCGGCTCGGCCAAGAAGCGCAGTCCCTCCCGGCCGACCCGATCCGCCGGACACCCCCCAGCCGGGGCCACGGCTGTCCGCGTCATACGGCCCGGGCAGCGCCGTCTCCGGCACCACCAGGTCCGCCCGGTCCCGGGTCGCCGCGACCAGGTCGGCGTTGCGCTGGTCGGTGCCCGCCACCCAGGCCACCGCCTGCTCGTGCCCCTTGCCGAACTCCTCGTGCCGGGCGACCAGCCGCCGTATCCGCTCGGCCTCGTCGATCTCGCAGAACCACACCTCGTCCAGGGCCGGCCGCACCCGCGCCCACGGGCCGTCCGTCAGCAGCAGGTAGTTGCCCTCCGTCACCACCAGCCGGGCCGTCGGCGGCACCGGGATCGCGCCCGCCAGCGGCTGCTCAAGGACCCGCTCGAAGCCCGGCGCGTACACCACCTCGTCGGTGTCCTCGCGCAGCCGCCGCAGCAGCGCCGCGTACCCGGCGGCGTCGAAGGTCGCGGGCGCACCCTTGCGGTCCCGCAGGCCCAGCCGGTCCAGTTCGACGTCGGCCAGATGGAAGCCGTCCATGGGTACCTGCGCCACCCACGGCTCGCCGGAGCCGTTCAACTCGCGCACCAGACGCTCGGCGAGCGCGGTCTTGCCGGCACCGGGGCCGCCCGCGATGCCCAGGATCGCGCGCGGACCGCGTCCGGTGAGTGAACGGGCCCGGTCGAGGAGGTCGTCGAAAGTCAGCGGCACGCAAAAAGTGTGACATCGCACCCGGGATGTGGTGTGTGCCACCCCCTTGAAGCCTCCGGATGGGGAAGATGCCGGACATGACAGCACTCGGTCTGCCCGACACCATCCAGGCCTGCCTCTTCGATCTCGACGGGGTCGTCACCAAGACGGCCGTCGTGCACGCGGCGGCCTGGAAGGAGACCTTCGACGCCTTCCTGCGCGGCTACGACGGGCAGCGGCCCTTCGACGCGGTCGCCGACTACGACGAATACGTCGACGGGCGCCCCCGCGCCGACGGGGTCCGCGCCTTCCTCGACTCCCGCGGCATCCACCTGCCCGAGGGCACCCCGGACGACCCGCCGGACGCCGCCACCGTGCACGGCCTCGGCAACCGCAAGAACGAACTGCTCCTGGAGAAGATCCACACCGACGGCGTCGAGGCCTACGACGGCACCCTGCGCTACCTGGAGGCGGTCCGCGCGCGGGGACTGCGCACCGCGATCGTCTCCTCCAGCGCCAACTGCCGTGACGTGCTGCGCTCGATCGGCGCCGAGCACTTCTTCGACGTCCGCATCGACGGGGTGGTGGCCACCGAGCGCCATCTGCCCGGCAAACCGCACCCCGACACCTTCCTTGCCGCCGCCCACGACCTCGGCGTCGAGCCCGCCCACGCCGCCGTCTTCGAGGACGCCCTCGCCGGCATGGACGCGGGTCGAGCCGGCCGTTTCGGGTACGTCGTCGGCGTGGACCGCGTCGGGCAGACGGACGCCCTGTACGCCCACGGCGCGGACACCGTCGTGAAGGACCTCGCCGAACTGGGAGGCAAGGAGTGATCACCCACCGGTCGTACGCCGTGGAGTCATGGGCGGTCCGCGAGACCGAGCTCAACCTCGATGTGCTCGCGCAGAGCGAGTCGGTGTTCGCGCTGTCCAACGGGCATGTCGGCTGGCGCGGCAACCTCGACGAGGGCGAGCCGCACGGTCTGCCGGGCAGTTACCTCAACGGCGTGCACGAGGTGCATCCGCTGCCGTATGCCGAGGCCGGCTACGGCTATCCGGAGTCCGGGCAGACCGTCATCAACATCACCAACGGCAAGATCCTGCGGCTGCTGGTCGACGACGAGCCCTTCGACCTGCGCTACGGCCGCCTCGTCACCCATGAGCGGGTGCTGGACCTGCGCCGGGGCGTTCTGGAGCGGACCTGTGAGTGGACCTCGCCGGCCGGGTCCACCGTGCGGGTGCGCTCGACCCGGCTGGTGTCGCTGACCCAGCGCGCGGTGGCCGCCGTCGCCTACGAGGTGGAGGCCGTCGACCGGCGCTGCCGGATCGTCATCCAGTCCGAGCTGGTCGCCAACGAGCAGCTGCCCGGGGCGAACGGCGACCCGCGTGCCGCCGCGGCCCTGGAGTCACCGCTGGAGCAGGAGGACGGCTTCGCCGCCGGGCGCCGGCTGCGCCTGGTGCACCGCACCCGGCGCAGCGGCCTGCGGGTCGCGGTCGCCGCCGACCACACGGTCGCGGGTCCCGGGCGGACCACCACGCACGCCGAGAGCGACATCGATGTGGCCCGGCTGACCGTCACCTCCGTGCTGGAGCCGGGGGAGCGGCTGCGGGTGGAGAAGTTCGTCGCCCACGGCTGGTCCGGGGTGCGTTCGCTGCCCGCCATGGCCGACCAGGTGGATGCGGCGCTCGCGGCCGCCGCGCACGAGGGCTGGCCGGGCCTCGCCGACGAACAGCGCGGCTACCTGGACGACTACTGGTCCCGCGCCGACGTGGAGGTGGACGGTGACGAGGAGGTCCAGCAGGCCGTCCGGTTCGCCCTCTTCCATGTGCTGCAGGCCGGGGCCCGCGCCGAACAGCGCGCGATACCCGCCAAGGGGCTGACCGGCTCCGGATACGACGGGCACGCCTTCTGGGACACGGAGATGTTCGTGCTGCCCGTGCTCACCCACACCGCCCCCGACGCCGTCGCCGAGGCGCTGCGCTGGCGCTACAACACCCTGCCCGCCGCGCGTGAGCGGGCCACCCAGCTGGGACTGGACGGCGCCGCGTTCCCCTGGCGGACCATCGCGGGCTCGGAGGGCTCGGCGTACTGGCCGGCCGGCACCGCGGCCTTCCACGTCAACGCCGACGTCGCTGACGCGGTGGTCCGCTATGTCGCCGCCACCGGCGATGTGGACTTCGAACGGGACACCGGTGTCGAACTGCTCGTGGAGACCGCCCGCCTGTGGCGTTCGCTGGGGCACCACGACAGCCGCGGCGCCTTCCACATCGACGGCGTCACCGGCCCCGACGAGTACAGCGCGGTCGCCGACGACAACACGTACACCAACCTGATGGCGAGGGCGAACCTGCTGGCCGCCGCCGACGCCGTCGAACGCCACCCGCGCCAGGCGGCGGCGCTCGGCGTCGACGCGGAGGAGAGCGCCGCCTGGCGGGACGCCGCCGACTCCGTGCACGTCCCCTACAACCACGAACTGGGCGTCCACGAACAGCACGCCGGGTTCACCCGCTACCAGCGGTGGGACTTCGCGAACACCAGTCCCGAGCAGTACCCGCTGCTGCTGAACTTCCCCTACTTCGACCTCTACCGCAAACAGGTCGTCAAACAGGCCGACCTGGTGCTGGCGATGTACACCTGCGGGGCGTTCTTCGACGAGGAGCACATCGCCCGCAACTTCGCCTACTACGAGCCGCTGACCGTACGCGACTCCTCCCTGTCCGCCTGCTGCCAGGCCGTCGTCGCCGCCCAGGCCGGGCACCTCACCCTTGCCCACGCCTACACGGCCGAGGCCGCGCTGATGGACCTCGACGACCTGGAGCACAACACCCGCGACGGACTGCACATCGCCTCCCTCGCCGGTACCTGGATGGCACTGGTCGCGGGCTTCGGCGGGTTGCGCCACTACGACGACGGCGCCCGCTTCGCGCCCCGGCTGCCCGAGCGGCTGCGCCGCCTCGCCTTCACCCTGCAACTGCGCGGCAGCAGACTGCGTGTGGAGATCGGCGCCGACAAGGCGACGTACTCGCTCCTCGACGGCCCGCCGCTCACCCTCCACCACCACGGGGAGCCGCTGACGGTCAGCACGGACGGTCCTGCGGTGCGCGCGGTACCCCCGGTGCGCCCGGGACCGACACCGCAACAACCGCCACATCGGGCGCCGACCCGACCGGCGTGAGCTGCAGCGCCCCGCAAGGGGCGCGGGGAACTGCGCGACCGGCCACAACCCACCGGCACTCTGCAACGCATCCGCAGCCCTGCGGCGCAGTCCGAGAAGATGCGAGATCGTTCGTCCGCGGTGCCGTCGTGGCTGGTCGCGCAGATCCCCGGTCCCGTAGAAACGTGGCACTTCACGTGAGCGCGTTGAAGAGCAGACCGATCAGATCGCCTGTCGCGTCCACCGCGAACAGCGCCGCCAGAGCGCCCAGCGCGAGAACGGCCGCCGCGGCGAGCCACAGGTGCGGGGGAGGAGTGGTCTGCAGGGCGGCGATCCGGCGGGTGACCGCGCGGTCCGTGAAGTTCAGGGCGCAGGACGGGCGGCCCCGGCCCGCGCTGAGCGCCGCCCGGGCCAGCGCCCGGGCGGTGGTCCCACGGTCCCCGACCTCGGTCGCCGCCTCCTCGTCCGCCCACCGCTCCACCAGGAAGGTCACGGCCGCACGGACCGGGCCGAGCAGCGGGTTGGCGGCCGCGGCGAGGGTCGCCGCCGTCACCATACGGCCGTGCCGGTGTGTCAGATGGGCCCGCTCATGGGCCAGCAGCACCCGCCGCTCGGCCGGTGCCAGCGCGCTCAGCATCGCCGAGGTGACCAGGATCCGGCCGGGCCGGCCCGGGATCGCGAACGCCTGCGGCACCTCGCAGGCGGCCACCACCAGCTCGGTGTCTCCGGGATGCCCCTCGCACAGCCGGCGCAGCGCCCGCCGGGTCCGGCGCTCGGCCCGCACCGCCCGCTGCACCCGCCACACCACGACGGCCAGCGTGAGGCAGGCGGCGACGCCGATCACCTCGGGCACCGGGTCGGTCAGCGGGCGGCCGTCCTCGCGGGCCTCCCGGATCACCGGCGGCGCGTCACCGAGCAGGGCGGCGGTCAGCAGCACCAGGGACCAGGTGGTCGCAGCGGCGGTCAGTGCGGCGGCGGAGGTCAGCACACGCGCGGCCAGCGCCGGGGCCACCCGGCGGCCGATCAGCCCACTGACCGACGGCAGCAGCAGGGAGACCAGCAGCGGGGTGTAGACGTCGAACCTCATGTCCCGCCCCCGGCGAACAGATTGCGCAGCGCCCGCTCCTCCTCCGCACTCAGGCCGGACACGAACTGCTGAAGGGCGGCGATCGGGTCAGGCCCCCGGTCCAGGGCCTCGTGCATGGCCTCGGCGGTCAGCTCGGCGGCGTTCTTCGCCGGCCGGTAGGCACCGCGTCGCCCGTCGGCGTCCCGCAGCACCAGCCCTTTGTCATAGAGCCGCTTGAGGATGGTGTGGACCGTGTTGTACGCGAGTCCCCCGCCGATCTCGGACTGGATCTCGGCGGGGGTCAACGGGCGTTCGGTCGCCCACAGGGCTGCCAGCACTTCGCTCTCCAGCTCTCCGGCGCTGCGCCGCTCCGCCCTGCCGCGGGACCCTGTGCCAGCCATGGCACAACCTTACAGCGCGTAGTGCTGCCGTTCGTATGGACGTACCTGCGCGGCCTCCACCAGTAATTCTGTTTAGTTTGTCAGTGTTTGTCCCTGAGCTCAAGGACGGTCCTGCGAGCTGTAAGGGAACAGGGGTGGGTGCCTCGATGGTCCCGAACGTGAACGCCACGCCCATCACGGGCCGCCGAGGCGTCTACTGGCAGACCGGTCTCTGCCTCGCCCTGCTGACCGGTGCGGGCTGGCTGCTCCGGCGGCACTGGCCGACCGTGGAACACGGGGCGCTCCGGCTCGCCGTCGCCGACCAGGGCTGGCTGCTCGTGGCGGCCCTGGCGGCGGCCGGGACCTGGGTGGCCTCGGCCCTCGCCCAGCAGGGCGCGGTCGCCCAAGGGCTGCCCGGCGGGCGCCTGGTCGCCGCGCAGTTCGCGGCCTCGGCCGCCAACCACCTGCTGCCCGCGGGGCTCGGTGCGGGCGCGGTGAACCTGCGCTTCCTGATGCGCTGCGGACTCCCGGCGGGCCGTGG
Source organism: Streptomyces sp. NPDC111744 (assembly GCF_055634995.1). Classification (NCBI taxonomy): domain Bacteria; kingdom Bacillati; phylum Actinomycetota; class Actinomycetes; order Kitasatosporales; family Streptomycetaceae; genus Streptomyces; species Streptomyces sp. NPDC111744. The sequence goes on along the minus strand of NZ_JBVKCG010000002.1, from coordinate 255,615 downwards.
TGCGTCGGCCCTGGCGGTCAAGGCCGCCGCCGGTGCCGTGGTCCGCCTGGTCCTGATCGCCGTCCTCGCCCCGGCCTGTCCGGGGCTGCTGCGGATCCCGCATGTGTCCGTGGCCGTGCTGCTCGCCGTGACCGCCGCGGCCGCACTGCTCGTCGTCCTCCTCCGGGTCCGGGTGTGGGCCCGCTGCCGGGGTGCGGTGACCGCCGTGGCCGCCGACATCCGGGCCCTGCACGCCCGCCCCGTCCGCGCGGCCGCGCTGTGGGGCGGCTCCGTCACCTTCGCCGGGCTGCACGCCCTGGTCCTCATCGCCGTGACCCAGGCCGTCGAACTCCCGCTGTCCCCGGCCCGGGTGGCGCTGCTCTACCTCGCCGCCAGCGGCGCCGCCGCCCTGCTGCCCACCCCGGGCGGCCTCGGCTCGCTCGACGCGGCCCTCGCCTTCGCCCTGACCGCCTCCGGAACCCCGGCCGCCGCGGCCGCCTCAGCCGTGCTCGGCTACCGGTTGCTGACCATGTGGCTGCCGCTGCTGCCCGGCCTGCTGGTGCTCGGGGTGCTGGTCCGGCGCCGGGCGCTGTGACCCGCCTGACGGCCGAGTGATCACCCCAACCGTCCCTTTACCATCCCATGGGGTTCTCATGGGAAAGGTCTGTCGCCGGCTTTAATGCGAACGAATTGCAAGTACGGGATGATGGCACAAGGCTGCCGACGGCAGCTGCTCGAAGCTCGACCGAAGGATGCCACCTCCCGATGACGGCCGCCCCTGGTTCCGCTCCGTCCCTCCCCGCCCAGGCCGAGACCAAGCGCTCGGCCTGGCACCGTGTCCGGGGCTCCATGACACGGCAGGAGTGGATCAGGGTCGGCGGGATGGCCTCCTTCGTGCTCGCTCTGCACGTCATCGGCTGGGGCACCCTGGTCGGGATCGTCGCGCCGCAGCACTTCAGCGTCGGCAAGGAGTCCTTCGGCATCGGGATCGGCGTCACCGCGTACACCCTGGGCATGCGGCACGCCTTCGACGCCGACCACATCGCGGCGATCGACAACACCACCCGCAAGCTGATGGGCGAGGGGCAGCGCCCGCTGTCGGTCGGCTTCTGGTTCTCCCTCGGCCACTCCAGCATCGTCTTCGGCCTCGCCCTCCTGCTCTCGCTCGGCATGAAGACCCTGGCCGGACCCGTCCAGGACGACGACTCGCACCTCCACGACGTCACCGGCCTCATCGGTACGACAGTCTCCGGGACCTTCCTCTACCTCATCGCCGGCATCAACCTCGTCATCCTGGCCGACATCTGGAAGGTCTTCCGGCAGATGCGCTCCGGCGCCTACGACGAGGCCGCCCTGGAGACACAGCTGAACAGCCGCGGCTTCATGAACCGCTTCCTCGGCCGGGTCACCGGCTCGGTCAGCAAGCCCTGGCAGATGTACCCGCTGGGCCTGCTGTTCGGCCTCGGCTTCGACACCGCCACGGAGATCGCCCTGCTGGTCCTGGCCGGCTCCGGCGCCGCCTCCGGTCTGCCCTGGTACGCCATCCTGACCCTGCCGGTACTGTTCGCGGCCGGTATGTCGCTGCTCGACACCATCGACGGATCGTTCATGAACTTCGCCTACGAGTGGGCGTTCTCCAAGCCGGTTCGCAAGGTCTACTACAACCTCACCATCACCGGTCTGTCCGTCGCCGTCGCCCTCATCATCGGCACGGTGGAGCTCCTCGGCCTCCTCGCCGACAAGCTGGACCTGCACGGCGCCTTCTGGGACTGGGTCTCGGGCCTCGACCTCAACACCGTGGGCTTCGTCATCGTCGGCCTGTTCTTCGCCACCTGGGTGATCGCCCTGCTGATCTGGAAGGCGGGCCGCATCGAGGAGAAGTGGACGACGGGCCTCGCCCGGCCCGCCGAGCAGATCGAGGCGTAGGCCGCCCCCCTCAGCCGCGGATCTTCAGATCCGCCCGCCACTTGAGGATCTGCTTCTCCGCGTCGCCGGTGTACGACCACGGGGTGCGGGTCGCCCGCCGCCCCTGGAGCCGCAGCAGGGCCGAGGCGATGTCCGTGACCCCCGCCTGACAGGCCGCGTGCGTCAGGTAGTTGAGGTCACGCAGTTCGCCGGGAGCGACGGGCTCCTCGCCGCGCTGGGCGATCCAGCGCTCCCAGGTGCGCCGTACGTCGCTGACCGCGCCGTCGTGCTTCCAGTGCTGGCCGTGACCCACCGAGGTCTGCTGTCCCTTCGCCCCGTCCAGGGCGAAACGGAACTCCTCGACGCGGGCGTACTGCACCAGGACCGGCAGCGGGCAGCCGGGCGGGGCGACCCCGGCCGCGTCCCGGGCGAAGTCGTACATCAGGCCATGCGTGCCGTGCCAGCGTGCGGAGTAGTAGTGGAGCACCTGGAGATGGCCCTCCACGTTGTACGGGTCGCGCCGGTGCAACTCGTCCCACCAGCGGGCGAGTTCCTGCCGGCGCACCCCGGCCGGATACAGGCGCGCCACCGAGATCAGGGAGACCCAGGGGGTCGGATCCTGCGGGTAGGCCTCCGCGGCCGCCAGGCAGGCCAGCACGGCGGCGTCGATCCTGGACCGGTCCATCGGGGCACCCCGGCCCGCCGAGATGGCCAGGGTGAACGCCCGGGCCGTCTCGGTCGCCGCCCGCAGTACCAGCGCGTCGGCGCCGTGCGGCTCGGTGGCCAGCCAGGACTCCGCCGTCGAACTGCGCGCGCAGGCCTGCGCAAGCAGCCGCACCCGGTGCCCGCGGACGAGCCAGTCCGGGCCGGTGGCCCGCAGCAGGTCCCTCAGGCCCTGCCAGCGGCCGATGACGATGTCCTGACGGGCCGAGGTGAGGGCGGCGTCCCCGCAGTCCGGGTCGAAGTCGGGGGCGAATCGGTCTCGCGCCATCGGGCTCGTACCTCAGAAATCCGTGGGGAGGCCTTCGTAAGCCTGGGCCTGTGCGGGGGTGTGGTCGTCGAGCACGTAGTCGGCCTCGACCGTGCGGGTGGCGTCCAGCGTGGCAGGCCGGTAGTAGTCGCTGCCCTGCTTCCAGTACCAGAGCATCGGGATCAGGCCGACGGCCAGACCGCCGATACCGATCGCGATCGCCGCGGTGCTCAGCTGACCGAGCGACTCGACGAAGATCCAGAACATGAAGACCGCGCCGAGCAGCGGCCACACCCCGCCGAGCAGGAAGTTGCCCGCGGACCTGAACAGCATCTTGCGGTAGGCGACGACCACGGCGAGGCCCGCGAGACCGTAGTAGACGGCGATCTGGAGGCCGATCGCCGAGATGGCGTCGGAGAGGATCTCGCCCACCGAGCCCAGCGCGTTGGAGGCGATGAACATCACCAGCGCCACTCCGCCGACCACGGCGATCGCCACGTACGGGGTGTTCCAGGTGCGGTGCACCCTGCCCAGCGCGGCCGGCATCGTGCGGTCGCGGCCCATGGCGAACAGCGAGCGGGTGACCTGGATGAGGGTCGTCTCCAGGGTGGCGATGGTGGACAGCATCACGGCGACGATCAGCAGCTTGCCGCCCCAGCCCGGCCAGATCTCCTCACCGAGGACGGCCAGCACGTTGGCGTCGTTCTTCGCGATCTGGTCCGAGGACAGGATGACGTTCACGGCGATGGTGAACACCTCGAAAAGGGCGAAGACGATGCCGACGCCGATCAGGCCCGCCAGTCCGGTCGTGCGGCGGGAGTTGCGGGTCTCCTCGCTGAGGTTGCTGGTGACGTCCCAGCCCCAGTAGTAGAACGCGGCGATCAGCGCGCCCGAGGCGAAGCCCGAGACGCCGTCGAAGTGGCTGAAGCCGAGCCACGACCAGTCGAAGGCGCGGGCGTTACCGGTGTGGAAGAGGGCCAGCACCGCGAACAGCAGCAGGATCGCCAGCTCGATGCCCGACATCAGCAGCTGGGCGCGGACCGTGAGCCGGGCGCCGCCGAGCACCACCGCCAGCATGACCAGGAACCAGACGGCCCCGACCACCGTCGACAGCGCCACGTTGTCGGCGAGGCCCGCGTCGAACAGGGACAGCGTCATCGAGCCGGCGGGCAGTGAACCGGCCACCATGAAGATGGTCGCCGACACCACCAGCGCCCAGCCGCTGACGAAGCCGAGGAAGGGGTGCAGGGTGCGGCCCACCCAGGAGTAGCTCGCGCCCGCATTCACGTCGATCCGGCCCAGGTAGCTGAAGGCCAGCGCGATGCCCAGCATCGGTATCGCGCACCACAGCAGCGCGGCCGGACTGGCCAACCCCACCGCCCCCACCAGGACCGCGGTGGTCGCGGCCAGCGAGTACGCCGGTGCGCTGCCCGCTACGGCCATCACCACGGTGTCGAACGTTCCGAGGGCGTTGGCCTGAAGCCCTCTGCCCCTGATGTTGCTCATGGTTGTGCTGCTTTCCGGTCGTGCACGGCGCACGGGAGTGCGACCCGCGGCGGTACGGGTGGGGGGTGCGCGACCGTCCTCGAACCCGGAGAGGGATGGCCTCGGGTCAGGGGCCGGCCAGAAGAAAGAAAGAGGTGGTGAGGGCCGCATGCCGAGAGTCGGCAGACGGTCACACCGCGTGTGTGGGTGTGATGATAGCGGCCCTCTTTGACCTTTCAAGCTGACCGACCGGTAATCACATATGCCACTTGAAGAGGCCAACTCTCACACCGGCAGCAGCCGTTCCTGAACGCCCTCAGTCCTCCAGCCGGTCGAGCTGCCGCAGCTTGTTGGTGGCGTCCAGGGCCGCGACCTTGTAAGACTCCGCGAGCGTCGGGTAGTTGAACACGGCATCCACCAGGTAGTCGACCGTGCCGCCGCAGCCCATCACCGACTGACCGATATGGATCAGTTCTGTCGCCCCGGTACCGAAGCAGTGCACACCGAGCAGCCGCCGGTCGCCGGGGGAGACCAGGAGCTTGAGCATCCCGTGCGAGTCGCCGATGATCTGGCCCCGGGCCAGCTCCCGGTAGCGGGCCACCCCGACCTCGAACGGCACGCACTCCTCGGTGAGTTGGTCCTCGGTCCGGCCGACGAAGCTGATCTCCGGGATGGTGTAGATCCCGATCGGCTGCAGGTTGTCCATCTGCCCAACCGGTTCCCCGTAGGCGTGGTACGCGGCGACCCGGCCCTGTTCCATGGAGGTCGCGGCGAGCGCCGGGAAGCCGATGACATCGCCGACGGCGTAGATGTGCGGCACCTCGGTGCGGTAATGCTCGTCCACCGTGATCCGCCCACGCCGGTCCGCGGACAGGCCCGCCTTGTCCAGGTCGAGTCCGTCGGTCAGGCCCTGCCGGCCCGCCGAGTACATCACCGTGTCCGCCGGTATCTTCTTGCCGCTCTCCAGCACGGTCAGCGTGCCCCGGGGGTGCCGCTCGACGGCGGCTACGGTCTCGCCGAACCGAAAGGTGACGGCCAGGTCCCTGAGGTGGTACTTGAGCGACTCGACGACTTCGACGTCGCACATGTCGAGCATGCCCGCGCGCTTCTCCACCACGGTGACCTTGCTGCCGAGCGCCGCGAACATCGAGGCGTACTCCATGCCGATCACACCGGCACCCACGATCACCATGGAGCGCGGCACCCGCTCCAGCGACAGCACGTTGTCCGAATCCATGATGGTGCGGCCGTCGAACGCGACGCTGTCCGGGCGGGCCGGCCGGGTGCCGGTGGCGATGACGATGTGCTCCGCGCTCAACAGCCGTTCGTCGCCGTTCGGTTCGCGCAGGGCGACGGTGTGCGGGTCGACGAACCGGCCGGTGCCGGAGCAGAGGGTGACGTGGTTGCGGGAGAGCTGGTTGCGGATGACGTCCACCTCGCGGCTGACCACGTGCTGGGTGCGTGCGGTCAGGTCGGCGACGGTGATGTCCTCCTTGAGCCGGTAGCTCTGGCCGTAGAGATCGCGCTGGGTGAGACCGGTCAGGTAGAGGACCGCCTCGCGCAGGGTCTTGGAGGGGATGGTGCCGGTGTGGATGGACACACCGCCGACCATCTCGGGGCTGTCGACCACGGCGACCCGGCGGCCCAGCTTGGCCGCGGCGATGGCGGCCTTCTGGCCGCCGGGTCCGGATCCGATGACGAGCATGTCGAAGTCGGGCACCCTGCGAAGTCTGTCAGCACGCGGCCCCGCTTCGAAAGGGTGAACGGGCAACCTTCGTATGAAATCGGGTACGGACCCGGGCCGTTGGGCATCCGCGCACCTCGGCCGGCTCAGGGCGCCCCGCCCGCCCGGTTCCCGCGCAGGATCTGGGCCCGCCGGAACAGCGCGTCCGTCGTCCCGGCCAGCACGCCCGCGCGCAGCCGCGGGGCGTAGAAGGACCTGGCCGCGGCGGCCACTTCCCGCGCCGGGATGGCGATCTGGACCAGTCCGGTGCGGCCGAGCCCCTCGATCGAGGTGCCCCAGACGACCTGGCCCACCCCGGCCCAGGCGCAGGCGCTCATGCACATGGCACACGGCTCCCCGGTCGAGTACAGGCTGGTCGCGGCCCACCCGTGGTTGCCGACCCGGCGCACATAGTCCGCCATGGCGACCATCTCCCCGTGGTCCGTCGGGTTCTCGGCCGAGGTGTTGACCCCCCGTCCCAGGACCCGGCCCGAGCCCACGAGCACCGCGCCGAAGGGGTAGCGAGGGTTCCGGCGCGCCTGGTCGACCGCAGCTCTCATGAACCGCTCGTGATCCTCGCCGTCGCCGCCCGTGGACGTGACGACGACGGCGGGAGCGGGCCGCGCCGTGTGTACGGCGGGCACCACGCCCGCCGATCCGAGCAGTCCGAGGAGGCGGCGCCTGTCCAGCGTCAACCGTCTCTCCTCAGGGCAGGAGCCTCTCGACGCAGTTCGGCCCCTCGCGCTCCATCTTCTTCCTGGCCCATTCCAGCGTGGCCGGGGTGACGTCCCGGCCCGACGCCATCACCAGGTCTTCGGGCGCCACCCCGGTGCCGGGGGCGCTGTGCAGCAGGGAGTCCGGGGTGGCGCGGTCGTCGGACGACCGGGACGCTTCGGGTTCTGTGGTCGACATGGTCCCTCCTTCGCGGAGCGGGATGCACACTCTCACAATTGCCCGCCCGGCCGCACCCCGCATCCCGAGCGGCCAGGGGCCCCTTCCCGGCCCGGTGCCCGGCACGGGAAGGGAATTATCCTTTTTAAGATGTACTGTGCCCTTACATCCGTTCCGGGGAGGCCGCAGCGATGATCGAACAGCGGTTCTGTCACAATGCGTCCGGTAGCCCTCGCTACCTGCCGATCGCCGAGCACGGTCTGATCGGCGATCTGCGCACTGTGGCCCTGGTCGGCAGCGACGGCACCATCGACTGGTACTGCTGTCCGTCGTTCGACGCCCCCAGCGTCTTCGCGGCCGTGCTGGACGCCGAGCGCGGCGGTCGCTTCGCGCTGGCCCCGGCCGTCCCGGCCCGGACCAAGCAGTTCTACTTCCCGGACACCAACGTACTGATCACCCGGTTCTTCACCCAGGAGGGCGTCGGCGAGGTCCAGGACTTCATGCCCGTCACCGGCGAGTCCGGGGACTGCGAGCGGCACCGGCTCATCCGCCGGGTGATCTGTGTGCGCGGCACCGTCCCCTTCCGGGTCCTGGTGGCACCCCGCTTCAACTACGGCGCCGACCCGCACACCCTGCGCCTGCTCGACGGCACCGCCCTCTTCGAGTCCGAGGTGATCTCCCTGGCGCTCACCTCCACGGTGGTCATGGAGAGCGACGGCCCGGACGCCCACGCCGACTTCAAACTCGCCGAGGGCGAGTCCGCGGTCTTCGCCCTCGACCAGGTCGGCGACCACATCGCCCCGCGTGGCTGCGCCCACGCCGAGGCCGAGCGCCAGTTCGAGGCCACGGTCCGCTACTGGCGGCGCTGGCTGTCCCGGTCCCGCTACCGGGGCCGCTGGCGTGAGATGGTGCACCGCTCCGCGCTCACCCTGAAGCTGCTCACCTACGCGCCCACCGGTGCGATCGTGGCCGCTCCCACCACCAGCCTCCCGGAGCAGTTCGGCGGCGAACGCAACTGGGACTACCGCTACGTCTGGATCCGCGACGCCGCGTTCGCCGTCTACGCCCTGCTACGGCTCGGCTTCTCCGGCGAGGCCGAGGCCTTCATGAAGTTCCTGACCACCTACATCAGCCACGGCGACGGCGCCGCCTCGGGACCGCTGCAGATCATGTACGGCATCGACGGCCGCACCGACCTGCCCGAACGCGTGCTCCCGCATCTGGAGGGCCACTGCGGATCCGCCCCGGTACGTGTCGGCAACGCCGCGGCAGACCAGCTCCAGCTGGACATCTACGGCGCCCTCATCGACTCGATCTACCTCTACGACAAGTGGGCCCAGCCCATTTCCAGCGCCCAGTGGGACGACGTCACCCGTCTCGTCGACTGGGTCTGCGACAACTGGGACCAGCCCGACGAGGGCGTCTGGGAGACCCGTGGCGGCCGCAAGAACTTCCTCTACTCGCGGGTGATGTGCTGGGTCGCCGTCGAGCGGGCGATCCGCCTCGCGAACCGGCGCGGCCTGCCCGCCGACCTGGTCCGCTGGCAGGGCGCCAGGGACACCATCTACCGGCGGATCATGGACCGCGGCTGGTCGGAGCGGCGCGGCGCCTTCGTCCAGTACGAGGGCGGGGACGTCTTGGACGCCTCGCTCCTCATGATGCCCCTGGCCAAGTTCATCGCGCCGACCGATCCCAAGTGGCTCTCCACCCTGGACGCGCTGGGCGAGGACCTGGTCTCCGACTCCCTCGTCTACCGCTACGACCCGCAGGCCAGCCCCGACGGGCTGCGCGGCGACGAGGGCACCTTCTCCATCTGCTCCTTCTGGTACGTGGAGGCCCTGGTGCGCGCCGGACGTGTGGACGAGGCCAGGCTCGCCTTCGAGAAGATGCTCACCTACGCCAACCATCTCGGCCTGTATGCCGAGGAGATCGGCCGCACCGGCGAGCAACAGGGCAACTTCCCGCAGGCGTTCACCCATCTCTCCCTGATCAGCGCGGCCTTCAACCTGGACCGGGCGCTCGGCTGAGTTCACACGAAACGTGAACTGCGCACCGGGCCGGCCGAGTTGACGCGCGCCCGGTCGCGGTGAGCCCGGCGACCGACACGTCCTCCCCGGCGGCCCGCAACTGCCGTACCGCCGCGGGAAGATCCCCGGAGTCCAGGCACTCCCAGGCCTTGACGAGTTCGGCGGACTTCGGGCGGCGACTGCGGCGCGAGAACACAACGGAGACCATCACCCGCGGGGTGACGTGTCCTCGACACAATTGTGCGAGGGGGTGTGTCTTGTGGATCAGGGCAGCGGCTGCTCCGCCCAGATGACCTTGCCGGCGGGCGTGTACCGGGTGCCCCAGCGCTCGGCCATCTGCGCGACCAGGAACAGCCCCCGGCCGCCCTCGTCGGTGCTGGCCGCGTACCGCAGATGCGGCGAGGTGGTGCTGGCGTCGGAGACCTCGCAGATCAGCGTCCGGTCGCGGAGCAGTCGTACCCCGATGGGCGCGCGGCCATAGCGGATGGCGTTGGTGACCAGCTCGCTGAGGATCAGTTCGGTGGTGAACGACAGCTCGTCCAGGTCCCAGTCCGCGAGCTGACGGGTCACCTTGGACCGCACCTCGGAGACGGCCGCCGGGTCTGCCGGCACCTGCCACTCGGCGATCTGGTCCGCGCCGAGTGCCCGGGTGCGGGCGACGATCAGCGCCACGTCGTCGCTGGGGCGGGCCGGCAACCGCTCCAGGACGGCAGCACAGGTCTCCTCGGGGGTCCTGCCGGCCGCCGTCTCCAGGGCACCGGCGAGCAGTTCGAGCCCCTCGTCGATGTCCCGCTGCCGGTCCTCGACCAGCCCGTCGGTGTACAGGACCAGGCTGCTGCCCTCGGGCAGCTCCAGGTCGGCCGTCTCGAAGGGCAGTCCGCCCACTCCCAGCGGCGGACCGGTCGGCACGTCCGGGAACTCCACAGTGCCGTCCGGCCTGAGCAGCGCCGGCGGCGGATGACCGGCCCGGGCCACCGTGCAGCGCCGGGAGACCGGGTCGTAGATCGCGTACAGACAGGTCGCGCCCGTGACCGGGGCCGTGCTGTCCGTGGGGGTCTCGTCCTGGTCGATACGGCCCACCAGCTCGTCCAGCAGGCTCAGCAGTTCGTCGGGTGTCATGTCCAGCGCCGCGAAGTTGTGCACGGCCGTGCGCAGCCGCCCCATGGTCGCCGCCGCGTGCAACCCGTGCCCCACGACGTCCCCGACCACCAGCGCCACCCGGGCCCCGGACAGCGGCAGCACGTCGAACCAGTCGCCGCCCACGCCCGCCTGCGCCGGCAGATAGCGGTAGGCGATCTCCAGGGCGCTCTGCTCGGGCAGGCTGCGCGGCAGCAGACTGCGCTGGAGGGCCACCGCCATGCTGTGCTCGCGGGTGTAGCGGCGAGCGTTGTCGATGGAGACGGCAGCCCGGGCCACCAGTTCCTCCGCGAGGGCCAGTTCCTCCGTGTCGAACGGCGTGAGCTTCTCCGAACGGCAGAAGTTGGCCACCCCCAGGACCAGGTTCCCGGCCCGCAGCGGCACCGTGATCAGCGAATGGATGCCGAACTCCAGGATCCGGCCGGCGAGTTCCACGTCCTGGGCCTGCCAGCCGGGCGCGTCCCGGAGCCGCGGCTCCACGACGGACTCACCGGTCGCCAGACAGCGGGCCTGCGGCGAGGACGGCACGAAACGGATCCGCTCGCCGACCTGGTACAGGGGGGTGTCCTTGCGCAGCCCGGCGAACGCCACCCGGCGCACCGTGTCCCCGGGCTTGGGCTCCTCGCCCTTGAGGACCGCGTCGTACAGGTCGATGGCGGCGTAGTCCGCGAACCGGGGCACGGCCAGCTCCGCCAGTTCCTCGGCGGTGCGGGTGACATCCAGGCTGGTACCGATGCCCACTCCGGCGTCGTACAGCATGTTCAGGCGCTCGCGGGCCACCTCGGCGCGCCCGGAGAGGGCGCGCAGCTCGGTGGAGTCCCGCAGGGTGATGACACTGCTGGGCGGCCCGCCGCGCACCTCGATGGGGCGCTGGTTGACGGCCAGCAGCCGGTCCTTGACCAGGTGCACCTCGTCGGTGGCCATCCGCCCCGAGGCGATCAGCTCCGCGGCGTCGCTGTCCAGGCCGAGGTCCCGGACCCGGCGGCGTTCGGCGTCCGCGGGCAGGTCCAGCAGACGCTGTGCCTCGTCGTTGGCGAGGATCAGCCGGCCGTCGCCGCCGACGATCAGCACCCCCTCCCGCACGGAGTGCAGCACCGCGTCGTGGTGCTCGTACATGCGGGTCATCTCATCCGGACCGAGACCGTGGGTCTGACGTCTGAGGCGGCGGCTGACCAGCGCAGTGCCCCCGGTCGCCAGGGCCAGTGCGGCAGCGGCCGAGGCCAGCAGCAGCGGCAGCTGCTGGTCGGCGGTGCCGCCCACGTGCGCGGTGGTGATGCCGGCCGCCACCAGCCCCACCACCTTGCCGCCGGTGTCCTTGACCGGGACCACGGCCTGCACCAGCTCCCCGAGGGTGCCCTTCACCTCCTCGGTGACGGTGCCGCCGGCCAGCGCGGGCCCGATGTCCCCGACGAACTTCTTCCCGATGCGGTCCGGCTTCGGGTGCGTGTAGCGGATCCCCTCGGTGTTCATGACGACGATGAAGTCCACACCGGTCGCCTCGCGGGCCGCCTCGGCCTTCGGCTGGAGCGCGGCCGTCGGGTCCGGCAGCAGCAGCGCGGCGGCGGTACCGGGCGCGTTGGCGAAGGACTCGGCGACGGCCACGGACCGGTTGCGGGCCTCCGTACTGCTGTCGTGCCGTACCTGGAGGACCTGTGCCACCACCGCCGACACGACGAGCAGCAGCACGATCACCACCTGCAGCATGAACACCTGTCCGGCCACGCTGCGGCCGCTGCGCGCCGACCACCGCCGCCCGGACCGCATATGCCCGGGCCGGGTCGCCGTCTGCTCCCGCTCTGCGAGCGGCGCGCGCGGAATCCCGGAAGGGGGCGGCCGAGTGTCGGACCGGCCGGGCAGACGGACCATGAGCCCATGTCTACACTGCCCGGCCCTGCGAGGCGAGAGGGTCTCCAGAGGTAACCGGCTTCATACCCCGTTGTGCCCTAACCGGCGCTACCCGGAGGCCGGGCGGCGGGTGGCGAGCAGCAGCGCCACGTCGTCGGGGCGGTCGGTGGCGTGCCGGGCCGTGGCGGTGAGCCGGTCGGCCACCCCGGCCAGCCAGCGGCCGCTGCGCCGGCCCGGCGCCGACCCGGCCTCGGCCAGGGCCAGCCGCAGCACCGCGATGCCGTCGTCGATGTCCTCGCCCGGCCGCTCCACCAGCCCGTCCGTGTACAGGGCGAGGATCGCGTCCGGCTCCAGCACCAGCTCGGTCACCGGGTACCGGGCGCGCGGATCCACACCCAGCACGACTCCGCCGGCGATCTCCAGGACGTGGGTGCGGCCGTCCGGGGCGCGCAGCAGAGGCTGCGGATGACCGGCCCGGGCGACCCGGGCCAGCCCGGTGGCGGGGTCCAGGCGCAGATAGCAGCAACTGGCGAACTGGCCCGGGTCGAGGTCGATGAGCAGACGGTTCGTGCCGCTCAGCACCTCGTCGGGCGGCCGGTCACCGAGCGCGAACGCCCTTACGGCACTGCGCAGTTGACCCATGGTGGCGGCCGCCTGCACCCCGTGTCCCTGGACGTCCCCGATGACCAGGGCCAGTCCGTCGCCGGCCTCGACGACGTCGTACCAGTCGCCGCCCACGTCCATACCCTGGGTGCCCGGCAGATACCGGCCGGCGGTCTCCACCTGCGGGTGGGCCGACAGGCGGCGGGGCAGCAGCGCCTGCTGGAGCCCGCGGGCGAGGGCGGACTCGGTGTCATACCGCTGGGCCCTGTCCATCGCGTGTGCGATCAGGCCCGCGAGCGCCGTGAGGACCGTGCGTTCCTCGGTGGTGAAGCCGCGCTCGACGTCGAAGCCGAGGATGCAGAAGCCGACCGGGCGGCCGGAGGCGATCAGCGGCAGGAAGGCGCGGGCGCCCTCGGCGGCGTCCAGGGCGAGGCCCGGGTAGGTGTCCGCCAGTCGCCGCATCGACTCGAAGAACAGCGGTCTGCCGGTGGTGAGGGTCTCCACGCCGGGCAGATGGGCGTCGAGTCCCACGCCCTCGAAGGGGGCGAGGAAGCCCGGCGGGAAGCCGTACTCCCACGCCAGGTAGAGATGCCGTTCCTGGAGAAGGTAGATGGCCAGCCGGCGGCCGCCGAAGGCCGGGAGCAGTTCCTGCATCACCACCGCCGACACCTGCCGTGCGGTCACCGCGTCGGTCAGCGCGATGGCCAGGGCGATCGGCCGGTACAGCGGAGCCGTCGGGGCACCCCCGGCGGGTGTCGGACCGGCCGCCGCGCCCGGCTCCGGCGGACTGGGCAGGTGTACGGCCGGGTCGATCCGGTGGGCGGGGACGACCGTGCCGGTGATGAGGTCGGGGCCGGGGTGCAGGGACAGAGCGAGCCAGTCGCCTTCGCCGGTGTCCCCGTGGCGGACCTGGAAGTGCACCGGGTCGGGGGCGAGCAGCGCACCGCGCCAGTGGTCGTCGTACGGCGGCCCGCTCAGCCACGGCATGGCCTCCCACACGGGTCGCCCGAGCAGTTCGGCGGCCGGCCGGCCCGTCAGGCGGGCGGCGGCCGGGTTGACGTAGCGGAGCAGGCCCGAGCGGTCCAGGCAGAACACGCCCAGGGGGAGCAGATCGACCACCTTGTCGGCGGACGCGGCGGGGCCCGGGTCGAGGACGATCCCGGAGACCAGGGTCGGGTCCGCGGCACCCGGCGGCGGCCACAGTTCCAGCAGGCGCGCGGCGCCGTCGGCGGCCCACACCCGAAGCGGGGAATCCGGCGGCCGGCCCGCCGCGGTCTCGCGCAGCGCGGTCAGCACCTGGTGGGCGTCGGCCGGCGTGACGGCCGCCGCCAGTTCGGCGCCGGTGACGGGGAAGTCCTCCGGGGCGACGCCGAGCAAGGCATGCAGCCGGTCGTCCGCGTGCACCGCCGAGGTGGCCGGATCCCAGGTGAAACGGCCGGCCCGGGCTGTCCCGGGGTGTGTCGCGGGCGGCCGTACGCACACCGGCTCGCCCTCCCAGGCGACCGCCGCGTCACCCTCCTCGGCCACCAGCTTGCGCAGCCCGGCCCCCAGGTCCTCGGCCAGCCGTTCCAGATGGTCCAGGCCGGGCAGCTCGTCCTCCGTGTCCGGGGCCGCCGGACGCAGCACCGTGAGCACCCCGAAAGCCGGCGCCGCCCCGGGCACGGGCATGTACACCGACCCGAACTGGAACGGCAGACCGGCCGCGAACTGGGGGTAGCGGCGCACCATCTCGGTGGCGTTGGGCAGCACCACCCGCACTCCGAGCCGGTAGGCGTCCGCGACCGGGTACGGGCGGTCCATGTGCAGCCGCCACCAGGGTCGGAACAGCGGGCCGGGCAGCCCCACCAGCGTGGCGAGCCGCAGCAGGCCCGGGGGGTTGGAGCGCAGGTACACCCCGGCGGCATGGCCGCCCGCCGCGCCCAGGGCACTGGTCGAGGCGTCGACCAGCAGCGCGGTCAGCCGTTCACGCGCCCGGCCCAGGTGCTCGCCGCTCCCAGTCATCCGGTCCTACCTCGTCCTTGCACCGCCGGTGGGGACACAGCAAGAATGCGCCACGACGCCCACGGAACGCACCCGGGCGACCGTCCTGCCCGGGCGGCTCAGAGTTCCGGATCCTCCGTCGGCAGCACCCGGGCCGCGCGCATCGTGCGCAGGGCCAGCAGGAGGACGCCGATGTCGTCCAGGTAGATCGGGTCGGGGAGCAGGTCGGTCGGCAGCACCAGATACAGGACGGCGCCCCAGAACACCCAGCGCGGTCCGGTCGGCAGCCCGGCCCGGCGCAGGGTGCTCCGGGTGCGGACCAGCCGTACGAGTACGGTGACCGCCCCGGCGAGCAGGGCCGCCGCGACGATCGCGCAGATCACGAGCACGGTCGTGGTGGTGTCCATGGCTGTCCTGTCGTCCGGCCCCGGTCCGGCCCGGGGTTCCTCACTGGTCCGTCTTCCCGGTTTGGTCCTCCGCCATGGCCGCCGGCTCGGCATTCTCCTTCGGCGGCCGCAGCCCCTTGAACACGCGGGTCAACTGCTGGAAGGGGGACGCGGGTTGGGGCGCGAGCGCGGCGGGGGCGGGTGTGTCGCGGAGCGCGGCGAGTGCCTCGTCGGCCCGCTCGGCGGCCTCCCGGTACAGGTCGCGGGACCTGGTCATGGCCTCCAGGGCCTCGGCGTACTGGGCGACCCGCTCGCGTTCGCGTGCCAGTTCCTCCTCCAGCGTCATCAGGGTCCAGTTGTCGCGCAGATCGGCCAGCGCCTCCTCGGCGCCCTGCGGCGCGGGCTTGGGCAGCGCGGCGAACCGGATCAGGGCGGCGACCAGCTCGGCGGGCTCCGAGCCGTCCAGGAAGACGCTGCGCACCGCGTACTCCCGCGGGTCGTAGCCGGACGGAGCCGGGTCCGGGGGCAGCAGGACGGCACCGCCGCGCGGCACCTCGACGCCGAGGTCCCGTACCGCCCAGTTGACGGCACGGAACTGCTGGGGTGTGGCCCGGTGCTCCACGACACGGTGGGCGAGGCCGGGCGGCAGCTGCCGGACCAGCGGCAGCCGGCCGAGCGCGTCGGGCGTCATCGCCTCGTGCACCACGAGGTTGACGCACCAGGCGTCCTTCGCGGCGTCGCGCAGCACTCGGCGCATCTCCTTGTCGTCGGCGGGCAGCGGATTGACCGTGCGCAGCCGCAGGCCCGCGACGGCCGGATGGTAGTCCCAGGCGGCCTCGCCGCCGTCACCGGCCTCGTCGCCGTCGGGCCAGAACATCGTCGCCGGGGAGGGCCAGGCCTCGTCCCAGGGCCGCTCGGCCTCGGCGACCAGCTGCCACTCCAGCCCGGCCTGCCGTGATACGAGGGTCAGCCGGGCGCGCGCCGTCACCGTGCCGTCGCCGACGCGCCAGCGGGCCTCGAAGACCCGCCGGTCGGAGTCCTCGGGCACGGCGGGTTCGACGAAGTCGTCGAGGGCGCCGGTCTCCTTGCGGCGGCGCAGGATCCGGCGGATCACCTTCTCGGAGTCAGGGCCCGTGTGGCGGCCGCGGGCGGCCCAGACGGTCGGCGGAAGGACGGCACGGTCGGTGGCGGAGTTCGACATGGGCCAATCTGCTGATGGGAGCGGGTGTGCCTTCCAGTATCACCGCCCGGGAACCTGTCCCGGCGGGCGGGGGCCGCCCGCGCACGGGGAACGCGTCCCGCACCCGGGGTGTGCGCCGTGTGCGTCGTACGACGCCGGTTCACCCGTGCCCCCGATCAGGCATACCCCGGACAATGGTGCGGTGAACGGGGCCCGCCCGCCCATCCGCTCAGGGGCGGGCCCCGTTCGCCAGGCTGACGGTGAACACGAGAGGGGGCCGACGGCGTCCGTCGGCCCCTTCTTCGAGCAGGTCGGTGTCGCGTCAGGCGCCGCTCTCCCGGAGCATGTCCTCGCGCTCGACGAGCTTCACGCGCTCACGGCCGTGCGGCTCGCCCAGCGCCCGCTCGGCGGCGTCCAGCCTGTACCAGCCCTCCCAGGTGGTGAAGCGGACGTTGCGCTCGGCGAGGAAGGCGTCCACGGCCTCCGGCGCAGGCGACGCGGGGGTGTGCAGCCTGCCGTTGGCGTGGTCGTCCAGCAGGTTCGACACCGTCTCGTTGGCGTCGCCCTTGGTGTGGCCGATCAGGCCGACCGGGCCGCGCCGGATCCAGCCGGTGACGTAGGTCGACTGGAGGTGTTTGCCGGTCTCCTCGATGACCCGGCCGCCCTCGTCCGGGACGGTGCCCGAGTCGATGTCCCAGGGCAGCTTGGGCAGCTTGTCGGAGAGGTAGCCGACGGCGCGGTAGACCGCACCGAGGTCCCAGTCCTTGAACTCGCCGGTGCCCTTGACGTTGCCGGTGCCGTCCAGGGCGGTGCGCTCGGTGCGCAGACCGATGACCTTGCCGTCCTCGCCGAGGATCTCCGACGGGGACTCGAAGAAGTGCAGGAAGAGCTTGTGCGGGCGGTTGCCGACATCGCGGATCGCCCAGTTCTCCAGCGTCTTGGCGACCATGTCGGCCTGCTTGTTGCCGCGCCGGGTCTCGATCGAGCCCTCGTCGTAGTCGATGTCCTCGGGGTCGACGATGACCTCGATGTTGGGAGAGTGGTCCAGCTCCCGCAGCTCCATCGGGGAGAACTTCGCCTGCGCCGGGCCGCGACGGCCGAAGACGTGCACCTCGAGCGCCTTGTTGGCCTTCAGGCCCTCGTACACGTTCGGCGGGATCTCGGTCGGCAGCAGCTCGTCGGCGGTCTTGGCGAGGATGCGGGCCACGTCCAGGGCCACGTTGCCGACACCGAGGACGGCGACCTTCTCGGCGTGAAGCGGCCAGGTGCGCGGCACGTCGGGGTGGCCGTCGTACCAGGAGACGAAGTCGGCGGCGCCGTAGGATCCGTCCAGCTCGATGCCGGGTATGCGCAGCTCCCGGTCGGCCGTCGCGCCGGTGGAGAAGATCACGGCGTCGTAGAAGGTGCGCAGGTCGTCGAGGCTGATGTCGGTCGGGTAGTCCACATTGCCGAAGAGCCTGATCTGCGGCTTGTCGAGCACCTGGTGCAGGGCCGTGATGATGCCCTTGATGCGCGGGTGGTCGGGGGCGACGCCGTAACGGATCAGGCCGAAGGGGGCGGGCATCCGCTCGAAGAGGTCGATGGACACGCCGGGCTCGGCGGCCACCGCGGACTTGAGCAGGGCGTCGGCGGCATAGATCCCGGCGGGGCCGGCTCCGACGATGGCTACCCGCAGGGGGCGCGGCATGATCAGGTTCCCTTCGAGTGAGGACATTCGATCTCGAACGGGAAGCCTAAACTAAGGCAGTCCTAAGTTAGTACACGGGTCCGGTCTATGACCTCATAAGGCGACCTTATGACCTGTGTCGGAGCCGGCTTATGCCCCGGAGACGGTACAGCCCTCCCCCTCGTGCTTGGCGGGCGCCCCGGGCATGCACCACCCTGTCCTCTGCGGCGTACCGAGGCGCGGTGGCCGGACGGCGAGGGGTGACAGCGTGGACGCACGCGGGGAGACGACCGTCGCGGTGACCGGCGGCAGCGGATTCGTCGGCAGCCATCTGGTGCGCAGGCTGCTGGAGCGGGGCTACCGGGTCCACGCGACCGTCCGCAGTGCCTCCGACGTCGCCAAGGTCCGGCCGCTGTGGGAACTCCAGGAGACCTTCCCCGGCCGACTCGCCCTGTTCGAGGCCGACTTGCTCAAGGACGGCTCCTTCGACGAGGCGTTCCGCGGCTGTGCGACCGTCTTCCACGTGGCCTCGCCGTTCCTGATGCCGGAGCGGATCAAGGACGGCCAACGGGACGTCGTGGACCCGGCGTTGCTCGGCACCCGCAACGTGCTCGCGAGCGTGGAGCGCATCCCGGAGGTGGCGACCCTGGTCTTCACCTCCACCGTGGGCGCGATCTTCGGCGACTACTGCGACGTCCGCGGGATGGCCGGCGAGATCCTCACGGAGCAGTACTTCAACACCACCAGCACGGTGGCCGGCAACCCCTACCACTACGCCAAGACGGTCGCCGAACGCGCCGCCTGGGACGCCGAGGCCGCCCAGGACCGCTGGCGCATGGTCTCCGTCAACCCCGGCCTGATCCTGGGCCCTTCGCTCACGCCCGCCTCCGAGTCCGGCAGCCTGTTCCTGCTGGACGAGCTGTTCAAGGGCTACTTCTGCTACGGCGCCCCGGACTTCAGTTTCACCACCGCGGACGTCCGCGACGTGGCCGACGCGCACATCGCGGCGGCCGAGAACCCGGCGGCCAGGGGCCGTTACATCGTGGCCAACGAGACCATGACGTCCTTCCACGAGATGTCCCGGATCATCCGCACGCGGCGCCCCTGGGATCCGCGCCTGCCGCGCACCGCGCTTCCGCACTGGCCGGTACGCATCCTGGGCCCGTACTTCGGCCTCACCCAGGACTACATACGCAAGCACCTCGGCATCCGCTTCCGCGTCGACAACAGCCGCAGCGTCCACGAGCTGGGCCTCACCTACCGGCCCGTCGAGGAGACCCTCCTGGACCACCACGAGAGCTGGCGCACGCGGCGGCGGAGGGTCTGACCCCGACGACCCGACGACCTCGACGGCCGGGGATCAGGCCGGGCGGACCACCCGGTGGATCGCCGGCTCCCCGGCGTTGTAGATCGACTCCTCGCGGATGGACGCCCCCGGGCTCGGCGCGTGGATCATCATGCCGTTGCCCGCGTAGACCCCGACGTGGCTGGCGTTGTCGAAGAAGAAGACCAGGTCACCCGGTTCGATGGCGGACAGGGGCACCGGGGTGCCGGCGAAGGTCTGCTCCTGCGCGCTGCGCGGCAGCGACACCCCGGCGGCACGCCAGGCGGCCTGGGTCAGGCTGGAGCAGTCGTACGACTCCGGTCCGGTCGCCCCCCAGACACAGGGCCGTCCGATCTGTGCCCGGGCGAACGCCACCGCCTTCATGGCCTTCCCGGGCTCGGCGGCGGAGCCGGGCACGAGGAGGGAACCGGTGTCGGCGACGGCTCCGGGGGCGAAGGTGGCTGCGGTGGTGACTGGGGGCGTGGTGGGGAGCGGGGCGGTGATCATCGGGGGTGCGGTCGGGATGGGCGCGGTGACTACCGGGGCTGCCGGGGGGAGCGGAGCCGGAGCGGCCGGGGCGGCGGTGGCCATGGTCACGGGGGGCGCGGTCGTCGCTGCGGAGGACGCCATCATCGCCCAGGGAGGATCCGTCACCGCCGTGGGCAGCACTGCCGTGGGCGTCGCCGCAGGGGCGGTGGTGTAGGCGGCGGCCGCGGGCTGCGATCCGGCGGCGTAGGCGCCCATGTCGGCGGCGGGCGCCGCGGGGAAGGCGCCGGTGCCCCAGTCGCCCGACGGCATGGCGTACGCGGCGGCGGGATAAGCGGGATGAACGGTCTCCGCGGCGGCCGGGGGCGCGCTGACGTAGGCGGCGGTCGCGGCCGGCATCGTGCCCTGGAAGGGGCCGGTGTCCATCGGAGCCGAAGCGGCCGCCGCCGGCATGGCGGGCGCTGCGGTCGGGAAGGCGCCGGTGTTCGTGGGGGCCGCGGTCGGGAAGGCGCCCGTGTCGTCCGGCATCGGGAACGTACCCGTGGCGCCGGGCGTCATGACCCGGAAGGAGCCGGTGTCGCCC